>NZ_JASFXA010000001.1:0-744735 GCF_030766805.1 Nocardia sp. CC213A | reverse complement strand
TCCATCGCGGGCCGCGGCGGCGGCAAGCCGGAGATGGCGCAGGGCGCGGGCTCGGACCCGTCGGGAATCGCGGCCGGGCTGGCCGCGGTGCGGGCACGGGTGGCCGAGCTCGCGGGCTGATGGCCGAATCCGATTCACCACGGTCGGGCGTCCACGGTGACGCCCGACCCGTACCGGGCGCGGCTGCGCCGGGGGTCGTACCAGGCGCGGATCCGGGCCGGGACGCACCGGGCGTGCCGCATCGTGAACCGGCGTCCGGATCGACATCCGGATCGGCGTCGGCGACAGCGCCGTCACGTCCCGACCTCGCCCGGGATCCGGGCCGAGGGCGGCGGATCGGCATCGATGTCGGCACCGTGCGCATCGGCGTCGCGGCCTCGGATCCCGACGGCATCCTCGCCACGCCCGTGGAGACCGTGCAGCGGGCGAAACAGATACCCAAGGGTGCGATTGCCCCCGAACTCACCCGCATTGCGGATATTGTGCGGGAGTACGAGGCCGTCGAGGTGATCGTCGGTCTGCCACGCACGCTGCGCGGAGAGAACGGATCGTCGGCCAAGCTCGCCACCGTATTCGCTGAGCGTTTGCGGAGACTGGTAGCTCCCGTCCCGGTGCGGCTTTCCGACGAACGTTTGACTACGGTGTCTGCTGCACGCGCCTTGCGGGACAGTGGAGTTCGCGCGCGCGGGCAGCGGCGGGTCATCGATCAGGCGGCCGCCGTATCGATCCTGCAAGGCTGGTTGGACGAACGGAGTGCGCTTGTGAAGTCGGTCGACCGCGGGGATGATGCATGACGGACCGCTGGACTCGAGCCGAGGAACGCTACCGGCAGGACGCCGAGCGTCGATACCGCCGCGACGATCTCGACTGGGACGAGGTGGCCGACGACTACGAGGACGACACCACCGTCATCCCGCGCTACACGGATGCGGACGAGCCGCCGCGGCGAAACACCATGCGCCGCGCCGGAGACCGCTCCCGGCGCGCCGAAACCGGCTCGGAGACAGGGACTTCCGGACGGCGCGCCGGTGCCGCGGGTGGCCGCTCCGGCTCCCGCTCGGGCACGCAGCGCGGCCGCCGCTCCTCGCGGGTGGCCTCGCGCAAGGCGGCCGAGCGCAAACGGCGGCGGCGCAATATCTGGATCTTCACCTTCGTCTTCGCCGTACTGTTCGCCGGCGCCGCCGGATTCGCGCTGCTGAAGGTGATGAACCGGTACACCCCGCCGGAGGATTTCGCCGGTCCGGCCGGTCCGGTCGCGGTGGTGCGCGTGCAGCCGGGCGAAACCGCCAGCGAGATCGCCGAAACCATGTACGACAAGGGTGTCGTCGCCAGCACGGCCGCCTTCTACGAGGCCGCGGTCAAGAACGACGGCATGAACTCCCTGCAACCCGGCTACTACGCCATCCCGACGCACAGCCCGGCCGCCGACGCCGTGGCGGCCCTGGTCGGCAACTCGTCGCGGGTCGGGAATGTGGTGCTGTCCGAGGGGCGGCAGCTGCACGACTCCACTGATGTGCACACCGGCGCGCGCAAGGACGGCATCTACCGCAAGATCGCCGACGCCAGCTGCGTATCCGGCAAATGCGTCAGCTATGAGCAGTTGGAGGCGGCCGGCGCGAGCGATCCGGTCGCGCTCGGAGTGCCGGAGTGGGCACTGGAACGGGTGCGCACCGTACCCGACCGCAGCCGCCAGCTGGAGGGACTGATCGCCGCGGGCACCCTGGACTTCGATCCCAGCGGCACCCCCGAGCAGATCCTGAAACAGCTGGTGTCGGAGAGCGCCGCGCGGTACGAGGAGACCGGCCTGCTGCAATCCGGCGGCGCCAACGGCCTCACCCCCTACGAAACCCTGGTCGCCGCCTCGCTGGTGGAGCGGGAAGCCCTGCCGAACGATATGTCGAAGGTGGCGCGGGTCATCGTGAACCGCCTGGAGGTCGGGCAGCCGCTGCAATTCGACTCCACGGTCAACTACACCCTGGACAAGACCGAGGTGGCCACCACCGACGCCGACCGGGCCCGCGAGACACCGTGGAACACCTACGCCATGTCCGGCCTGCCCGCCACACCGATCTCCGCGCCGTCGCTGGATGCCTTGCGCGCCATGGAGAATCCCGAACCGGGGCCGTGGCTGTACTTCGTGACCATCGACAAGCAGGGGACCACCCTGTTCACCGAAAGCTACGGTGAGCACCTGCGCAATATCACCAAGGCCCAAGAAAGTGGAATTCTCGACAGTGGACGGTGAGGTTCGCCGGGCGGCCGTACTGGGCAGCCCGATATCGCATTCGCGTTCGCCGCAGCTGCACCTGGCAGCCTACCGCGCACTCGGCCTGGACTGGACCTACGACCGCGTCGAATGCACCGCGGAACAGCTGCCCGGCTTCGTCGACGGACTCGGACCCGAATGGGTGGGCCTGTCGGTGACCATGCCCGGCAAGGTCGCGGCCCTCGACTACGCCACCGAGCGCACCGATCGGGCCGAACTCGTCGGCTCCGCCAACACCCTGGTGCGCACCGACACCGGGTGGCGCGCGGACTGCACCGATGTGGACGGCGTGCGCGGCGCGCTCGCGGGCGGCGGCGTCGTGGAGGTGGCGCGGGCGGTGGTGCTCGGCGCGGGCGGTACCGCGCGACCCGCCCTGCTGGCGCTGGCCGATCTGGGCGCGCACACCGTCACCATTGTGGCCCGGGACCGGGGGCGGGCGGCCGATACCCTGGATCTGGCGGCGCGGCTCGGCATGTCGGCCGAGGTCATCGGCTTCGATGCGGAGGCACTGGGATTCGTGTGCTCCGATGTCGACGCCGTGGTCAGCACGGTGCCCGCGGCCGCGGCGGCGACCGTGGCGGATGCCGTCGCGCAGGCGCCGGTGGTGCTCGACGCCATCTACGATCCGTGGCCGACGCCGCTCGCCGCCGCCGTGGCGCGCGCCGGCCACACCGTGGTGAGCGGGCTGCAGATGCTGCTGAACCAGGCATACGGTCAGGTGGAGCAGTTCACCGGGAAGCCGGCTCCGCGCGCGGCCATGGCGGCCGTACTGGAATCGTGAGCGGCACCGTCACGGCCGCGGCGCTGCGCGAATGAGCGAGATTCTGCAACGGGTTCCAGTTCAGTGTCGGGGCCGGACAGGCTAGGGTGATCGACATGAATGCGTGGGTGTTGCGCGCCGTGGGTCTCGGAGCGCTGACCGTGGTGCTGCGTACCGTGCTCGGCTTCGCCATGGTGTACTGGCCGACCAACGGCTCCTGGATGCGCCCGCTGGGGCTACTCGTCCTCATCGCCGCCGTCATCGCCTGGGGCTACCTCGACGGCCGCGCCGACGCCACCTCCGGGACCGGCGACGACCTCACCATGCGCTGGCTGAAGGCGGGCCTGGCGGGCGGCATCGGCGGCGGGGCGGTCGCCTGGCTGCTCGACTTCCTGCCCGAATTCGACCTCGGCGATCAGGGCCTGCTGTTCGAGCTCACCTTCGGGGCGTCGTTCATCGTCCTGCTGATCTTCATCCCCGGTGTGCTCGGCGTGGCGCTCGGCCGCTACCTGGTGCGGCGCAAGGAGAACGCCGGCGGTTCCGTCGCCGACACCGGTGCCGATGTAGACGCCGGTTCCGATGCCGACACCGTCGCGCTGACCAAGGACTCCGCCAACGCCTGAGTGGCGGAACACCCGTCGGCCGCCCCACACTCGCGTGCGGGCGGCCGATTCGTTTCCGGCGGGCGGTGCCGCTGCCGGTGGGTTCCGCGGCGTGGAACCGGCCGCGGAACCCATCCCTCTCAGAGCAGAATCGCGCTGCCGCCCGAATTCTCGTTGCGGGCGACCGCGGAGTAGGCGGCGGCCATGAGCGAGGGGTCCGGACCCTCCAGGCGGCCCGGCTTGGCGAGGCCGTCCAGGACCACGAAGCGGATGACGCCGGAGCGCGTCTTCTTATCGGTCTGCATGGACTTCAGCAGTTCGGGCAGCGCGTCGGCGTCGTAGCTGATCGGCAGGCCGATGCTGGACAGGATGGCCGCGTGGCGGTCGGCGGTGGCGTCGTCGAGCCGGCCCGCCAGGCGGCCCAGTTCGGCGGCGAAGACCAGACCGACCGAGACGGCCGCACCGTGCCGCCACCGGTAGCGCTCCCGGCGTTCGATGGCGTGGCCCAGCGTATGTCCGTAGTTGAGGATCTCGCGCAGGTCGGATTCCTTCAGGTCGGCGGCCACCACATCGGCCTTGACCTGGATGGCGCGCCGGATCAGTTCGGGCAGCACCTCGCCGGTCGGGTCCAGCGCGGCCTGCGGATCACGCTCCACCAGCTCGAGAATGACCGGATCGGCGATGAATCCGGCCTTGATGATCTCGGCCATGCCCGCGACGATCTCATTGCGCGGCACGGTTTCCAGCGTGGCCAGATCGACCATGACGGCGGACGGCTCGTGGAAGGAGCCGACCAGATTCTTGCCCGCCTCGGTATTGATGCCGGTCTTGCCGCCGACCGCCGCGTCCACCATGGCCAGCAGCGTGGTCGGCACGTGGACGATGCTCACGCCGCGCATCCAGGTGGCCGCCACGAAGCCGGCCAGATCGGTGGCCGCGCCGCCGCCCAGGCTGATCACGACATCCTTGCGGGTCAGGCCGATTCGGCCCAGCACCTCCCAGCAGAATCCGGCCACCGCCAGATCCTTACCGGCCTCCGCATCCGGAATCTCCACCCGGTGCGCGTCGATCCCCTTGTCGGCGAGGGCCTGTCGCACCACCTCGGCGGTCTCGGCCAGCGGCGGCTGATAGAAGATGGCCACCGTCCGCACCCCGGACTTCCCGGTCACCTGCTCGACCAGATCCCCCAGCAGCCCCCGCCCGATGATCACCGGATACGGGTCGGCCGTGCGGACGTCGATACGGGTCGGCTCGCTCATCAGTGCTCCGATTCTTCTCGTGCGAATTGTGCTGGGCTCTCACCCGTTTCCCGTTGCTCGCCCCGAGCCTCCCGGGCCCGCCGCGCCCGCGCCCTGCGCGCCCGCGCCCGCCGAGACCGCCCCGGGGAAGTGGATTCGACCGCGCCGGCGTCGGCGGTGACGCCTGGAGTTCCCGTGTCGCCCGGGGTGTTTGCGCCGCGCGTGCCGCCGCTGCCGTCGTCCTCCGCGCCGACAGCCGCGGTGTGCCCAGAACTCGGTCCGCCGCCCGCACTGTCCGACCGTAGCCGGATACGCGTTTCCGCCACAGCGGGACCGGGCGTCGAGCCCTCGTGCGCAGTGATGGGATCGCCGCCGACGGAGTCGGTCCCGGAGGATCCCCCGGGGCTGCGGAGTCGGTGGCGACTGTGGGTCGAATCCTGGTCACCACCAGGCGCATTCACCGTGGCCCGACCGGGCGTGTCTGCAGTGGAACGGTCGGCTGTGCGGGCGGGTGCGTTCGGGCTGTCGGAGGCGTGATCGGATTGCGTGGGACCCGTCGTGCCGCCAGGGTGATGTGCACCGCCGTGGGCGGGTTCATCGCCGCCGGGCGTGGTGGTTGCCCGACCGGAGGCGTCCGCTGTCCCGGCCGGTGCCCGCGATCTGTCGAACGGGCGATCGGCCCTGGACTCGATATCGCTGGGATCGGTCTTCTCCAGCTGTGCGTTCCGTGGCTTCGGCGATGTCGGCTGTGCCTGCGCTGTGGCGGGATGGTGCGTCGAATGTGCGGCCTCGGCGCCCGGGGCTGGATCGGGTGTGGTTGTGGGGGTGGATATTCCGGTCTTCGCCGCGAGGTTCTCGGCGGGTGTGGTGGCGGCCGGGCCGGTGGGGCGGGTCGCCCGGCGCGATCGACGGCGGTGACCGGTGCGGCGCGACGACATCGCGGTGCTGTCGCCCGGTTGGTTCACTGTGTTGCTCGTGCCCACAGTGGGCGCGTTGGTCGAGGAAGCGGGTGTGCCGGTTGTGGAGGTGGGCGTGGTTGCGGTCGGCGCTTCGCTGGTGGTCGCGGCACCGGTTCCCGGGGTCACCTCGGGGGTGCGGCGGCGGCGCGAGCGGCGGTTGCGGCGTTTGCGCTTCGGCGCGGCGGCGCCGGTGCTCTGGTCGGACGGTTGGTCGCGGTGCTGGGCGGTCCCGGGGGAGGAACCCGAATCCGTTACGGCGGCAGGTGGAGTCGTGCCGGGTGAAGCAGCGGTGGCTGAGTCTGTGCGGGCAGGCGTGGCGTGGGTCGCACCCGAGGTGGCTGGGTCGGAACTGCCCGGGTCCGCGGTGACTGGATCCGCGGTGATGTGGGCCGAGGCGGCTTCGGTGGCCGGGGCGGGGGTCTGTGCTTCGCTTCGGCCCCGTCCGCGGCGGCGTCGGCGGCGGGCGCGGGAGCGGCCGCTCGGGGTGGGGGTGGGGCCGGTGGGTTCGGTGGGGTCCGGCTTCTCGGTGGGTTCGATGCCGAGTTTGGCCAGGATCATGCGGACCACGCGGCCGGGGCTGCGGCCGTCGGTGCGGACGCGGATGGTCGCCACCTCGCGGTAGAGCGGGCGGCGGATCTTCATCAGCTCGCGGTACTTCCTGGCCGGATCGTCGCCGGTGAGCAGGGGGCGGTTGGTGCTGGCACCGGTGCGCCGGAGTCCTTCGCCCACACTGATTTCCAGGTAGATGACGGTGCGGCCGCGCAGCACCGCGCGGGTAGCGGCGGACAGCACCGACCCGCCGCCGAGGGAGATGACACCGTGCCCGGCGAGGACGGCCTCGCGGACCACCTCTTCCTCGATCCGGCGGAACTCGGGTTCACCGTCGGCGGCGAAGATCTCCGGGATGGTGCGTCCGGTGCGCTCTTCGATGCCGGCGTCGGTGTCGTAGAGTTCCAGCCCGAGTTCGCGGGCCAGCTTGCGGCCGATGGTCGATTTGCCCGCACCGGGTGGACCCACCAGCACCACCGAGAGCGCGGGCGCCGCGTTGCCGGTCGTCGGTTCCGTCTCCGCCGGGGCCGCGGCGGCGGCCTCCGACGGATCGGTCGCATCGGTCACCGCGGTGTATTGCCCGGAATGTGCGGCCGGGCGTTGATGCGCTTCAGGTAGCTGTTCAGGTTGTCGACGGTCTCGGCCAGCGAGTCGCCACCGAACTTCTCCAGCGCGGCCTGCGCGACCACCAGGGCGACCATGGCCTCGGCCACCACACCCGCGGCGGGCACGGCGCACACATCGGAGCGCTGGTGAATGGCCACGGCCTCGCCGCCGGTGGACATGTCGACGGTGGACAGCGCCCGCGGCACCGTGGAGATGGGCTTCATGGCCGCCCGCACCCGCAGCGCCTCGCCATTGGTCATCCCGCCCTCGAGTCCGCCCGCGCGGTTGGTCGAGCGCAGCACGCCGTCGGGGCCGGGCTGCATCTCGTCGTGCGCCTGGCTGCCGCGGCGGCGCGCGGTCTCGAAACCGTCACCCACCTCGACACCCTTGATGGCCTGAATCCCCATCAGGGCGGCCGCGAGTCGCGCGTCGAGACGGTCCTGGCCGCTGATGAACGATCCCAGACCGATGGGCAGGCCCTCGATCACGACCTCCACCACACCGCCGAGGGTGTCGCCGTCCTTCTTGGCGGCCTCGATCTCGGCGATCATGGCGGCCTCGGCGTCGGCGTCGAACGCGCGCACCGGGCTGGCGTCGATGGCGTCGAGATCGGCGGCGGAGGGCACCACGCCGGTGGTGTTGGCCGCGGTGCCGATGGACACCACATGCGAGATCACCTCGACCCCGAGGGCCTGGCGCAGGAAGTTCTTGGCCACGGTGCCCGCGGCGACGCGGGCGGCGGTCTCGCGGGCGCTGGCGCGCTCGAGCACATTGCGAGCGTCGTCGAAGCCGTACTTGAGCATGCCCGAGTAGTCGGCGTGCCCGGGCCGCGGCCGGGTGAGCGGGGCATTGCGCGCCAGCTCGGCCAGTTCGGCCTCGTCCACCGGGTCGGCGGACATGACCTGGGTCCACTTGGGCCACTCGGAGTTGGCCACCTCGATGGCGACCGGGCCGCCCATGGTCTTGCCGTGGCGCACCCCGCCGACCATCGTGACCACATCGGCCTCGAACTTCATGCGCGCGCCGCGGCCGTAGCCGAGGCGGCGTCGGGCCAGCTGCGCGGCCACATCGGCGGAGGTCACCTCGACACCGGCCACCATCCCCTCGAGGATCGTGACGAGAGCAGGGCCATGGGATTCTCCGGCAGTTATCCAGCGCAACACGGGCACCATCTTTCCATGGGAATACCGTCGCACCGACACGCGGTCCGGCATACGGCGACGTCAGCGTGTCAGCATGATCGCCGCCACACTCGCCGCGCACATGGCGGCACCGTGCGCGAGGGTTGCGGGCGGCACGGCGACGACGGGCGACATCGGCCGCGGAAGGCCGCGCTCCGCTAGCTCCGCACGCGAGCCGATGAGGCTGTCCCCGGGTGCTGCCCGGCGCGGACCGCCGGCCGGAGGCCCGCCCGTGCGGCTCGGATGCGCCACGGGATCGGCCGTCGCCCACGCCGCTGCACCCGCGAGTGGGCACCGGCCGCCGGGGCGTGCCCGGGCAGCCAGCAGGGTGCCCGCGCCCGCGAGGGCGGTGAGCAGCGGTGCTGTGATGGCCGCCCACACCCACGCCTGCGCGCCCGCGAGCGCGCAGGCGCCGCCCAATCCGAGGGCGAGTTTCACATCCCCGGCACCGAGTGCGGACGGCATCGTCAGATGAATCAATAGGTAGGGGACCGCCAGCAGCAGCGCGCCGACCAGCGCGACCGCCCACCGGCCGTCGAGCCAGGCGTATCCGAGCACCACCGCGGCGCCCGGCAGCGTCAGCAGGTTCGGCAGCCGCCGGCGGCGTAGATCCGCGGCGCCGAGTGCCGCACACCAGGTGAGAAGTCCGAGCAGCGGGATCGGGTCCATGTCTACGAGACTGCCGCGCCGCACTCCCACGCGGGCGCCCCGAACGCGAATTGTGGACAACTACCTCGGATGTGGACAACGTCTGTTCCCGTCGGCGACCCTCGTCGTGACCGGGCGGTTCCCCGCGTTGCGGGTCGGTGTCGCGGCGTGTCGGCTGTAGCTTGGACGCATGGCTGATCACGATCCCGGCCCGCGCCCCAACTACGCACTGCGGCGGGCCGCGCTGCGGGACCTGCTGGTGGAGAACCGGGTCGACGCGCTCCTGGTGACCGACCTGATCAATATCCGCTACCTGACCGGATTCACCGGCTCCAATGCCGCGCTGCTGGTGTATGCCTGGGACACCACCGAGGACCGGACCGTCATCTGCACCGACGGCCGCTACCGCACCCAGGTGGCCGAGCAGTCGCCGGACCTGCGGGCGGAGATCAACCGGGCCAGCGCGCGCCGCGTGGTCGAGATCGCGGGGGAGTGGCAGACCGGCCGAGTCGGCTTCGAGAGCCATGTCGTCACCGTCGAGCAGCATCGCGCCTTCCTGGCCCAGGCCACCGGCCTGGATCTGGTTCCGGTCTCGGGCCTGGTCGAACAGCTGCGGATGGTCAAGGACGCCTTCGAGGTGCACCAGCTCGCGGCCGCCTGCACCGCCGCCGACACCGCGCTGGCCGCCCTGCTGGAACGCGGCGGCCTGCGTCCCGGTCGCACCGAACGCCAGGTGGCCCGCGAACTGGAATGGCTCATGTTCGAACACGGCGCGGAGGCCGTGGCCTTCGAGACCATCGTGGCCACCGGCGTGAATTCGGCCGTCCCGCATCACCGCCCGACCGGGGCGGAACTGGCCACCGGCGACTTCGTGAAGATCGACTTCGGGGCCGTGGTGGGCGGCTACCACTCCGATATGACCCGCACCTTCGTCCTCGGCCACGCCTCGGACTGGCAGCGCGAGATCTACGACCTGGTGCTGCGCTCGCAGCGGGCGGGCCGCGAGGCGCTGGCGCCGGGAGTGGCGACGAAAGCGGTGGATGCCGCGTCCCGCGCGGTCATCGAGGCCGCGGGCTACGGCGAGCTGTTCGTGCACGGCCTCGGACACGGCGTCGGCCTGCGGATCCACGAAGCACCCGGAATCGCCAAAACGGGCACAGGTACACTGCTGGATGGCGTGGCGGTGACCGTCGAGCCAGGTGTGTATTTCCCCGGCCGCGGCGGCGTCCGGATCGAGGATACGCTCGTGGTTCGCAAGGGGGGCCCCGAACTGCTCACCCACACCAGCAAGGACCTGACCGTCGTCGACTGACGCGGTTGCCCGACTATGAGGAGATCCGAAGACAGTGGCGGACACCAGCGACTTCAAGAACGGCCTCGTGCTGAAGATCGACAATCAGCTCCAGCAGATCGTCGAATTCCAGCACGTCAAGCCGGGTAAGGGTCCCGCCTTCGTGCGCACCAAGCTGAAGAACGTCGTCTCCGGCAAGGTTGTCGACAAGACCTTCAACGCCGGTGTGAAGGTCGAGACCGCGACCGTCGACCGTCGCGATATGACCTACCTCTACCACGACGGCTCGGACTACATCTTCATGGACGGCGAGACCTTCGACCAGATCCACCTGGGCGAGAACATCGTCGGCAAGGCGGGCGGCTTCCTGCTGGAGAACATGGGCGTGCAGATCGCCATGTACGAGGGTGAGGCGCTGTTCATCGAGCTCCCCGTCTCCATCGAGGTCGAGGTCACCCACACCGAGCCGGGCCTGCAGGGCGACCGCTCCAGCGCGGGCACCAAGCCCGCCACCATCGAGACCGGGGCCGAGGTGCAGGTTCCGCTGTTCATCAATGTCGGCGACAAGCTGAAGGTCGACACCCGCGACGGCAGCTACATCAGCCGCGTCAACTCCTGACGCGCGGATAATGGTGACCGTGGCCGATCAGCCCGTGGACAAGAAGTCGAACTACAAGAAGCTGGGTGCGCGGCACAAGGCGCGCCGCCGCGCGGTGGACCTGCTGTTCGAGGCCGAGGCGCGCGACATCGACCCGGCGGAGCTCACCGCCGAGCGGGTGGCGCTGGCCCTGCGCGATGACGCGGTCGCGCCCGTGAACCCCTACACCCGGGTCCTGGTCGAAGGCGTGGCCGACGATCTGGACCGGGTGGACGCCACCATCGAGTCCTACCTGCAGGATTGGACGCTGTCGCGGCTGCCCGCCGTGGACCGCGCCATTCTGCGGGTGGCGGTGTGGGAGCTGTTCCACGCCAACGACGTTCCGCCGGTGGTGGCGGTGGACGAGGCGGTGGAACTGGCCAAGGAGCTGTCCACCGACGACTCCCCGTCCTTCATCAACGGCGTGCTCGGCCGCGTGGTGGAGGTGGCGCCGCAGGTGCGCGCCGCCGCCGCGGCCACCCGCGCCAGCGCCCCCGCCGACCCGTCCGACGAGGCGTAAGTGCGCAAATATCTCGTACTGGCCATGCGCACCCCGCGCTTCGACCGGTCCGTCGTCGAACCGCATCGAGCCTGGCTCGATGCGGTTCGTTCGCGCGGGCAGCTTGTGGAGACCGGCGCGTTCACCGACGGCTCCGGCGGCGCCTACGTGATCACCGCCGAAAACCTGGACGCCGCACGCGAACTCGTCCACACCGATCCCATCCACACCACCGGGTCCTCGGAACTGACCGTCTACGAGTGGGAGATCACGGGCTGAGGTCGCTCGTTCGGAGCGCCGCACCGCCCCGGGCAGGGCATCGACGGGTTACCCGTTTCGAAATCGGGTACAGAAAAGCGCGTTTGCGACGAAAGCGACCGCTTGGCTGAATTCATCGCTCTCGGACTTGCGCGGCGTGTCATATGCGGCGCGCCGGTACTCCTCAATTTCGAGCACCCCTTTGGCGAATAATCGGCATGACAATCTCATCCGGCTGGCCGGTGCTCGTCCAGCAGGTCGCGATATGGCCCACGATTGGACTGGCTGGTATGGCGATCGGGTACCAATTGCTTGTCTGCGCCCGAGAATGGCAGCGCCACTGCGTGATTCGTACTATCTTGCGATGCGCGCCCCGGGGGAGCCGGGTGGTCTCCGCCCGCACGTGTCCAGGGGGAGGATTATCCGCTCTCGTCGTGGAGGTGGGTCCGCGACCGATCTACCTGCACCGCGCTCTGGTCGGCCTGGAGGAGATGGTTGCCGAATGACCGACGTCGGATGGCCGGAGAATGATTTCAGCGGATCGAGCGTGGCGTTCGACAATCTGTTCAAGACGTTCAGCCCCATGGTTTATCACTACGCGTACAAGGCACTCCGGGGGGATTCCGACCGCGCCGGCGATATCGTGCAGCAGGTCTTCGGCGCCGTATGGGACCAGTTCGACCGAGATTTCGCGCGAGCGGACGAAGACGGAGCCCGACGGTTGATCTATACGATCGCCACTCGCCGGGTGGTCGATATGCACCGCCGCGCGGATCGCGTGATACCGGTGGGTGAGTGCGTCGACGGCGACTCGCTGTTCCGGAGCTCGCTCGACAACGACGATCCCCTCGATCGCATTCTGCGTGACCGCGAGCTGGAGGATCTGTTGCAGGTCCTCATGATGAATCTGAGCGAAACCGAGTATCAGATCGCGTTGATGATCTGGTCGCTGGGGCTTCTCGATGCGGAGGTCGCGGAGATCTTCGGCATCGAGCTGGTCACCGTCCGTTCCCACAAGAGCAGAGCTCGCAAGAAGATCGAGAAGATGCTGAGCCGGGGTTCTCGTCGGATCGGCTTCCCGGACATAGCGTTTCCCAGTCCACACGGAGGTGAGTTGCAGGCATGAGCGCTCCTGACCCCACGCTCGCTGCTCCCGACCGGATGCCGGTGACCATGCAGACCATCCAGCAGGCATTCCAGGATCTTGACAGTTTTCTCTCCGAACGAATCAGCGACTACCGGTACGACATCGACGCGGGTTTGGCGAAGCTGAAGCACTCGCTGGCCATGCGTGCCAGCCGAACCGCGCCGCCGGTGCGGGCGGAGGGCGCATGCCCCGAGCCGTGCGCCGCCTGTGGACCGACCCACACCGACGACACCCATGCGTGGATCGAGAGGCACCGGGGACCTGCCGTGTCCTACCTTGCGGTACTCGAAGCCTCCCCGCTCAGAATCACCAGTCGCAATACCGACGCGTTCGCCGCCTGCATCACCCGGGGAATCGACGGCGAGCGATGGTTGATCAGCTGGCTGCCGGAGATCGTGCTGACCCGCAGGCAGGTCTACAGCGCTATGGTGCTGGACGAGATCCTCATCGCACACGACCTGGACAGCGGCACCATGTTACGTGTCATGGGGGAGCTGGCCGCCGATCTCTATCTGCCGCTCGAAGACATCCTCCGCAGACTGTCGGCTGTGAAGAACCCACCACCCCGCCCGGAATGGCTGCTGCAGGCATGGCCGGGGTAGGCGAGCGTCGGCGTGGCACGGATGCGGTGTGCGCTGGCTACCGTTCGCGCCTGGCCTTCAGCGCGGTGGGCAGTGAGGTGGCCGCGCCATGGCGCGGGGCGGCGCGACCGATCGCCTGCGCGCTGCCATCCGCGGCTTGGTCGCATCGATGCCGCGGCAGCCGTAGTCGCGCGGTCGCGGTGCGGGTGTCCCGACTCAGGCGGATCGGTCGAAGGCCCAGACGGCTGCCGGGCGGCCGGTCGTCTTGACCCGCACCCGTTCCCCGGTGCGGTTCAGGCCGGGTAGTGCCGCCAGGGTGCGGTTCAGGTTGCCGGGGTCCGGGCGGGTGCCGTCGAGGGCGGTGGTGAGTTCGACGGCGCGGGTGGCCGGGAATTCCTCGCCCACCAGTGCCCTGGTGAAGACGAGGTCTTTCCAGAGCATGGCGGCGAGGAGGGTGCGGGCGGTGTCGACGATGCCGTTGTGGTCGAAGGCCAGCGGCGGTACCCGGTCGAACGGCACCCATTCGGTATCCGGGTCGCCCCGGTCGGCGACCACCGCCCACATGGCGATGGACAGGGTTGGTCCGCGCGGGTCGCGGTTGGGTTCGTCGAAGGTGACGAGTTGGCCGACCGCGGCGATGGCGTCCTCGGGGATACCGAGTTTGGTGTGGACGGCCCGGCGGGCGGCGGTGGCCAGCCGTTCACCGCGATGCAGCAGCACCCCGGGCAGGGCGAGCGCGCCGGCGAACGGATCCCATTGCCGGGCCGCGATGCCGAGCGTGACGGTGCTGTCGTCACGCCCGTAGCGCAGCGCGACGACGTCGAGTGATACGGCCGATTGCTGCTCCACGGCGATCCATCATGCCGCAGTTCGCGTGTGGATCCTACGGGCGGTGCGGTCGGGCCCGTCGGCGGCGAGCACCACGGGTACGCCGAGTCGATGCTCGAGGTAGTCGGGGATCGAGCCGGGCGGCTCCGCCAGCACCGGCACGGCGGCGGTGAGCGTGTCGGTGAGCCGCCGCTGATAGCCGAGATCCCGCCAGGGGCCGCACTCGATGCGGTCGACGACGCCGTCGACGGTGAGATAGCCAGTGGCCGTGCGAATATCGCCCACGGCGTCGAGATGGTTCACGGCGAGCCCGTCGATCCCGCCGCAGGCGTCCACGGCATAGCGCAGCAGGATCGGATCGAGGTGCCCGCGCCGGAACGCGCCCTGATATCGCCCGAATCCGTTGTGCGGTTCGGGAAATGTCAGCACCGGATCCTCGGTGGGGAACGGTCCCGCGCCGTGGCGCGTCTGATAGGCGCGGGTCACGCCGAGTACATAGCCGGGCGTGCCGAGCCGGGCGAGCATGGCGTGGGCATTCCGCGGCTCCACGGTCGACCAGGTGGTGTACGGGTGCAGGCCGCGCCATTCGTCGAGCAGCACACCCTGCGCGCCCTCGAAGACCAGACGGCCCGCGGCCGCGAATCCGGCGAGCCGATCACCCGGCACGATGGCGACAGTGCGGGCGAATTCGGTGTAGACCTCCATCAGCGCGTCCACCGGTTCGTGGTGGTGCGTCCCACCCGCGAGCAGCGGCCGGTAGTGCTCCTCCAGTGCGATGAGCTTGCGGCGCAGCACATCCGGGCGCAGGCAGTCGACCACACGCGGCGCGTCGTGGGTGAGCGCGTAATGTGCCGTCTCCCCGATGCCGATACCGCAGGAACCGTGCCGGGAGGCACCCCTCGCATTCTCCCGGCAGCGGTTGGCGGCCCCGTGTACGGGCGTGGTCAGCAGTGCCCGCCCGTCCACCGACAGCAGCGACAGCGGGTCGGCGACGCCGAGTGCCGCGAGTGCGCGGGCCTCGGTGGCGAGGGCGATCGGCTCCACCAGCATGTGCCGCGACAGCAGGGTCGGGACGCCGGAGAAGGTCCCGGACCCGAACTGCCGGAAGGTGTGCCGCCGTCCGCCCGCGACCACGGTGTGCGCGGCCTGCGCGCCACCGTTGAAACGCACCACGGCCGCCACGTCCAAGCCCGTCTCGGGTGCGCACAGCCAGTCCACGGTGGCGCCCTTCCCGGCATCGCCGAAGCCGAGATCGACCACGATGAGGTGCTTGTCGCCGAACACCGCTGTCTCCCTTCAGCTTCCGAACGTTTCGTCGCTCGATGAGGTCCCGGCGCCGCGGCCGCGCGGGAGGGTGGCCGTCGGCGCGAGCGCCGCGTGGACGGCGGCGGCCTCGGTATCGGAGCCGATATCGCGCAGATCCGCCAGACCCGCGTCCAGATCCACGCGGTCCTCGCCGATGCCGATGGTGAGGGCGATGAGTTCGCACACGGCCGCCGGATCGTCGAGGCGCAGGAACCGTTCGCCCAGCAGGTCCCGCCAATGCTCGGCGATCTGCGGATCACGGTAGTAGCTGGACTGATTCGGCAGGATGTAGTGCACGTGCCAGCGCTCGGCCAGCTCCCGATAGACCGATCGCACCGAGATGTCCTGGCGCACGGCGTCACCGATGACACCGCGAATATGGCGGGCCGCCAGCCGGGGCTTGTTCAGCTCGTCGCCGACGATGAAGAGATACCCCTGCTCGCCGCGCTTGTCCCACGCGTCGGTCGCGGTGTGCTTGGCCATGAAATACGCGGCCAATTCATAGCTTTCGGACTTCTGCCCGCCACCGCCGCCCTCCAGCAGGATGAGGCGCAACTGCTCGTCCATCCGATTGTCGGATTCGAACTGCCCGACCTGTAGCGGCACCCGATCGCAATCGGCGTCGCCGATGGCACCGAACAGGATCTGCGGATCCTCCGCGTACCCCTTGCGCCGCAACAGGCCGTGCAACCTGCCGAGCTTCTCCTGCATGATGCGCGGCACCACCCGCATCGATCCGGTGACATCGAACAGCACCGCGATGGGCAGTGACCGCGCGTGACTCCCGCACCGTGACGCCGAAGGGGTCCAGATCCGGATGCGCGGTCCACCGGTCCCAGGGTTGGGCGCGCATGGCGGCGGTGTAGCCGAAATCGTCGAGTCCGCGCGCGGCGCGGAAGATACGGGCGGCGGCGTACGCGCTGTCGTCCCAGTGGCCGTAACCCATGGTGATCACTGTCCTTTCGAGTGAGGCACATGTTTTAGACTAGATGACTAAAACGGTGCGCACCAGAGGTTGCGCCCTGTTTTTGTCGGATCAACAAAATTAAGCCCCCGGCCGGGGGTGTACGAGGACCGGCCGGGGGCTCACCGGAGCCGAACTACTCGGCCCGGGGGACCAGGGTGTTCTGCCGAACCACCGTCCACCAGCGGCCGCTCTCCTTGACCAGCACATACACGGCGACCATGGCGTGATCGGCATCGATCAGCGTCCCGGAGGCATCCGTCGCGCGCGCCCCCTTGTGCGCGATCGCGACATCCGGGCGGGGGAAGGCGATATCGAGCACGTCGTAGCGCACGTACTGGTCCCGCAGGAATCCGGCCAGTCCGGCCCGGCTCGCCTCCAGTACCGCGTCCCGCCCGTGTTGCAGGATGCCGACAGCATTGCCCACCACGGCATTCTGTGCGAGATCGGCCACCATCAACTCGGCGTCATTGGTGTTGTACGCGGTCTCGACCCGCTTGATGATCGCGGTGATGGCCGCGCGATCCGCCGTGTGATCCACGCTGGTGTCGGCTATGGCCGGTGCCGCCTGACTCGTTGTGTCGCTCATGGCTCGAGTCAACGTCCTCAACCGCACTCGAGGTCAATCCCGCCCGCCGAGGCGATGATCACAACGAGATATTGTGAGGCGATTTCTTTCATTCATTCGGTGTGGAGGCTGATGGTGACGGGGCGATTGGGTATCGACGGAGCGGAGCGGCTGCGGGAACTGCGGGGCGGGTGTACGCCGGAGCAGGCGTGGCAACTGTTCGACACCTTGCCCACCGTGCGGGTGGAGGAGATCACCGACGGGCTGTGGCGCGGGGATGAGCTGGATACCGGGCATCCGTGGCGGGGCGTCCTGGTCGAATCCGGCTGGTACGGCAAGCGCTTCGACAGCGCGGACGCGGTGCAGCCGCTGGTGTTCAGCACCCCTGACGGGCAGTTGTTCCCGGTGGATCCGCGGCGGGTCCCGCTGTTTCTGGCGGGCAAGGTGCCCGCCGCGACGCTGCGGCCGGTGCGCCGGTCGCTCGGTGTGCTGCGTCCGCTGCTGCGCGCCGGCACGCCGCGCGCTCGACTGCGTGACCTGGAATTCCGTGGCAGGTCCAGCGCCGCCATGATCTACGATCACCTGCCGATCATCGATATCTTCCGGCGCGTCGACGACCGCACGCTGCTCGGCGTCATGGATATGCGCGGACTGGAACAGCCGTACTTCTTCCTGCTCTACCGGGACTCGGCCGACCGCTAGCACCACTACCATCGGCGGAGACGGTGCGATTCCGACTCGGGAGGTGCGGCGATGGAACGCACGACCTGTCTCGTCGCCGGAGGTGGTCCGGCGGGAATGGTGTTGGGGCTGTTGCTGGCTCGCGGCGGCGTCGAGGTCACGGTACTGGAGAAGCACGGTGACTTCCTGCGCGACTTCCGCGGCGACACCGTACATCCCACCACCCTGGAACTTCTCGACGAACTCGGGCTCATGGACGAATTCGCGAAACTGCCGCAGCGGCGGCTGCGTTCGGTGCAGCTGCCGATCGGCGGCACGATGCGGACCGTCGCCACGTTCGACCGCATTCCGGGGCGATACACGTACATCGCCATGGTTCCGCAGTGGGATCTGCTGGATCTGCTGGCACGCGCCGGGGATGCCGAACCCACCTTCCGGCTGCGGATGAACACCGAGGCCACGGATCTGCTGCGGGCGGACGGCCGGGTGGCGGGTGTTCGCTACCGCACGAAAGACGGTGCGGAAGGCGAGATTCGGGCCGATCTCACGGTCGCCTGCGACGGCCGTGACTCGACGCTGCGGCGTGCCGTCGGTCTCGGGTCACGGCGCTGGGCCACACCGTTCGATGTGTGGTGGTTCCGGTTGCCGCGCAACGACACCGATCCGGCGGGTGCGGTCCCGGTGCTCGCCGCCGACCGGGTGGCCGTCCTGCTCGATCGCGGCGACTATTGGCAGGCGGCGACATTGATCGGCAAGGGCGCCGATGCGGCCCTGCGCGCGGGACCGGTCGGCGAGATCATGGACAGCATGGTCGAGGTGGTGCCCTGGCTGGCCGACCGCCGTGACGCCCTCACCGGCTGGGACGAGGTGAAACTGCTCGACGTGCAGCTCGACCGCCTGGACCGGTGGTACACCGACGGCCTGCTCTGCATCGGCGACGCCGCGCACGCCATGTCCCCGGTCGGCGGTGTCGGGATCAACCTCGCCGTCCAGGATGCCGTGGCGGCGGCGCGCATCCTCGCGCCGTCATTGCGCGCGGGCGGCGTGACGACCGCGGACCTGCGCCGGGTGCAGCGCAGACGCATCCTGCCGACCGCGGTCACCCAGGCCATGCAGCGCTTCGCCCACGCCAACGTCATCGGACCGGCGGTACGCGGCCGGGTGAACCTGTCGAATGCCGAACGACCGCCGCTGGCCCTGCGCGTCTTCCGCCGCATTCCGATCGTCCGCAGTATCCCGCCGTTTCTGGTGGGCCGGGGTGTATTACCCGAACACGCCCCGGAATTCGCGAGACGGCCCTGAAAGTCCGCTTTGCCCAGCGGATTACGCCGCGGCCACGGGCGGCGCGACCGCCGAGAGCCGCTCGAACTGCTCGTCGTTGAGCGTCACCCGCGCCGCCGCGAAGTTCTCCTCGAGATGCGCCAGTGAGGTGGTGCCCGGAATCGGCAGGACGGTGGGGGAGCGGCGCAGCAGCCAGGCCAGCGCCGTCTGCGCCGGAGTCGCCCCGACCGCCGCGGCCACGGCCGCCACCGGGCCATCCGGTGCGGCATGCGCGCCCATGGCCACCGGGAAGAACGGAATGAACGCGATCCCCGGTGCGGCAGTGTAATCCACCACATCCTCATGGTGCCGGTCGCCGAGGTTGTACAGATTCTGCACACTCGCGATCGGGGTGATGGTTGCCGCCTCCCGCAGCTGCGCCACACTCGCCTCCGACAGACCGATATGGCGTACTTTGCCCTCGTCGACCAGTTGCTTCAGCGCGCCGATCTGCTCGGCGAGCGGGACGTTCGGGTCGATGCGGTGCAGCTGGAGCAGATCGATACGGTCGAGTCCCAAACGGCGCAAACTCAATTCGGCCTGCTGGCGCAGATAGGCCGGATACCCCAGCGGTTACGCCGGGGTGGAACCCTGCCCGGCGGCGGCTCATTCCCGCCCGGCCCCGCCCCTCTCATCGCGTTCGGCGAACACCGCACGCGCGGCGGTGATTCCGTTCAGTGCCGCGGGGAATCCGGCGTACACCGCCATCTGCATGATCACTTCGACGGCCTCGGCGCGGGTGCCGCCGACATTGAGCAGCCCGTGCAGATGCACCTTCAGCTGCGGTGCGGCGGTTCCCAGCGCGGTGCACATCGCCACCGTGGCCAGTTCGCGTGACCGCAGATCCAGCCCGGGGCGGGAGTAGATGTCGCCGAAGCCGAATTCGATGATGTAGCGACCCAGGTCCGGTGCGATATCGGCCAGTGCCGCGATGACCTGTTCGCCGGCATGACCGTCTACGGCGGACAGGGTGGTGCGCCCGCGGTCGAAGCGATCGGCGGCGGCGGGCACGGTCGTCGGCGTGAAGCCGAGATCGGGCCGGGCCTGGAATGCTTCCCGCGCCACCGTGAGCGCGTTGAGCGTCGCCGGGAATCCCGCGTACAGCGAGACGTGGATGAGCACCTCGACGATCTCGCCGGGCGCGCATCCCACGTTCAGCGCGCCGTCGATGTGGAATCGCAACTGCGGCATCGCGTTTCCGAGCGCGGCCAGCGCCGCCACGGTCGCCAGCTGCCGTTGCGGCAGCGTCGGACCGGGACGGGCGTTGATATCGCCGTAGGCGAACTCGACGGTGAGGCGGGCCAGGTCGGGTGCGATATCGGCGAGGCTGTCGAGGGCCTCCGGATGCTCGGTGCCGGAGACGGCGCGCAGCACCGCCGCACCTCGCTCGAAGCGATCGGCGGCGGCAAGGGTGGATGGGATGCTGTTCATGCGACGAACCTAGGAGCTGGAGTGCGCTCCAACGCAAGATTGCCTGCTCAGCGCACCCCGCGCGGACGGAACTGGATGCTGATGCGGGGGCCGACCGGGCGGCGGGTCTTCGGCACGGCATGCTCCCAGGTGCGCTGGCAGGAGCCGCCCATGACGATCAGATCGCCGTGCCCGAGCGAATAGCGCAGGCTCGCGCCACCGCCGCGCGGGCGCAGCAGCAGGGGGCGTGCCGCGCCGACCGACACGATGGCGACCATGGTGTTGTGGGCGGCCCCGCGGCCGATGGTGTCGCCGTGCCAGGCGACGCTGTCGTTGCCGTGCCGGTAGTAGCACAGGCCCGCGGTGCGGAACGGCTCCCCGAGCTCCCGACGGTAGTGCGCGGTCAAGGCGTCCCGGGCCCGGTTCAGTATCGGATCCGGTAGGGCGCGGCCTTCCGCGTAGAAGCATTGCAGCCGGGGCACGTCCACCACGCGCTCGTACATGGGTCGCCGGTCCGCGCGCCACGGCACCTCGGCGGCCAGCCGCTCGAACAGCGCGTCCGCACCGGTGAGCCAGCCGGGCAGCACATCGACCCAGGCCCCCTCGGTCAGCACGGTGCGCCGCAGGCCGGACAGCGAGCCCAGGGCCGGCTCGCCGTCGAAGCCGTCGAGCAGCGAGCCCTGCAATGGAGTGGACATGTCATCGAATCTACGTTCGATCGAACGTATGTTCAAGCGGGTGCGTCGGGCGTGTCAGGACGCGATGCCGACGGGTGCCGTGGCGACGATCGGCCGGCTCGACCGCACCGGCAGCCACCAGCGGTCGTCCTCGATGGTGTCGCCCGCCCCGCACGAGTCCGCAGGTTCCAGCAGGTCGGCGCGCCGCAGGCCGGGGAGTACCCGGTAGGCGATCGAACCCGGCACGCAGACGAGCGCGAGAACACCCCACAGCGTGCGGGCGTACGATTCGGCCGCCGCCGGATCGTCCCACTCGTACAGTCCGCGATACCGCCCCCGCTGGTCGTGCGCGAGCCACAGCTTCGTGATCAGCCCCGGGAATCCGGCGAAGAGCAGGGTGTTGAGCAGGCTCTCCCGGCGGAACAGCGCATGGCCCGCACCGTGCACCGCGCGCAGCTGGAACTCGACGGCCAGCACACCTGGATTCCGCGCGGCGGCGCGGTCGATCACCGTCTCCCGGAAGACGCGCGCCGTGGTCCCGTCCGCGAAGTCGATGCGCGCCCCGCGATTGACCACCGGAAGGTGGATGCGTCGGCGTGCCAGCAGTTCGAGAGTCCGGATCAGACAGCGGGCCATGGCCCGGACCGTCCGCCCGACGGAGAGCCGCGCCTGCACGGAAGGATGCATTGATTCCACTCGATTCCACTGGAACCCGTTCGCGGTGCGCGACGACCTCGCACCGCCATTGCCGTGTTCCAGTGTGTGCCACGGAAAGTCGCCGCCACAGCGGCGTGGGTCATCGATGTGGAGACCTCGGACCCTTGCGCGCGGCCGCGGTCGATCAGGCGGTCGCGGTGGCTGCGCGGATCAGCACGGCCGCACCGCACGCGGCCGCGGCCGGGATGAAGAGCTCACCGGTGGCGGCGGTGCGCAGCGGGACGTCCCGGTCGCGCAGCAGCCGTTCCGCGGCGGCGAGGTCGGTCACCTCGATGGTGTAGGCGGACAGCGCCGGGGTCCTCGGCCGTTCACCCGGCAGTCGCGCCGCGACCGCGCGCGGTGTGGTGAGGGTGAGTCGATGCGTGCCGAGCGAGAAACCGTAGGAGGAGCTTTCGTGGTGCGCGGCGATACCGAGATAGCGTTCGTAACGTGCGGCGGTGGCGTCGAGCTCTTCGTCGTCGACGCAGAGGACGCATTCGACGAGGCCGACCGCGCCATTGGGATGGTCGAGCCCGGTCTGGGCGTCGAGGACGGTGGCCGGGACGTCCTCGGCGACGCCTACCCGGCCCTCGGGCAGGATGGCCGCCTTCGTCGCGGGGTCGTGGATTTCGAGGTAGGAGATCGGCTGGGGGCTGGTGCCCTCGGCGGTGGTGATCGGCCGCTGCGCCACGACGACACCTCCGTGTGCCACCCCTTCGGCCGCGATCCTGGCGGCGGTCTGCTCGGCGTCGGCGGTGGCGAAGATCAGAATGTGGGCTCCCTCGAAACGCTCCAGCCGTTCGGTGAGGCCCGCGACGGTATGCCGGATCGCCGCTCTGGTCGCGTCCAGCCGCTCCGCCGGGATGTGCAAGGGTACGAGTGTGGCGTCGGCGGGAATGCGAGCCCCGTCCGCGATCGTGACCGCGAGCAATTCGAGGAAGCCGCGGGCGAAGTCGGCATGGGTATTGCCCGCTCCGACGGGCTCCGGCACCGCGCCGGGGGTCGGCGGCAATGCCGGATAGGTCGGTGCGGCGATCCGGAAGCCGAAGCGGCGGAACGTGTCGATCGCGTCGCTCAGATCGTGCACGACGAGGCCGACGTGGTGCAGTCCGGTGATCTCACTGGTGAGCATGGGGCGGAACTCTCTCTCGGGCAGGTGATTCAGTCGGCGGCGGCGCCGTAGGCGATGCGGCGGAACTCGTTCCGAAGGCGTTCGAAGGCGTCGACGACCCGCGGTGCGGCGGCGGCGTAGCGTTCGGGGGCGGGCCGGTGGGCCGGTTCGAAGGATCGGCGGATGACGTCGGCGAGCTGATCCGCCCGATGGTCGAGGGTGAAGCGCGTGTCGCCGGACAGCAGTGGGGTGGCGGCGAAGAATCCGTAGGCGATGGCTTGCGCGCTGAAGTCGACGTCGACCGGATGCAGGCCGGGGCGCAGCAGCCGATGCTCACGCAGTACGGCCAGATGGTCGTGTGCGGCACGGAGTTTGGCCGCCGCCAGCCCGGTGCGGGCCGGATGGTCGGCGAGTGCGCCGAGCCGGGTGTGGTCGGTGACGAACAGGCTGTGCAGGATGGGTCGCCGCATGGCCTCGAGAAAGTGGCGACGCAGATAGCGATGCAGGGCCACCTCGATCGGATCCGCGCGC
Source organism: Nocardia sp. CC213A (assembly GCF_030766805.1). Taxonomy (NCBI): domain Bacteria; kingdom Bacillati; phylum Actinomycetota; class Actinomycetes; order Mycobacteriales; family Nocardiaceae; genus Nocardia; species Nocardia sp. CC213A. The sequence continues at coordinate 721,422 of NZ_JASFXA010000001.1, read as the reverse complement.
ATCGCGGCGATGACGGTGGCGAGCATGGCGACCGCTTCGCGGGCGCCGACGGCGAGCATCAACTCCTCGCGGCTGGCCCAATGCAGGTAGACCGTCCCCTTGCCGACTCCGGCCCGCCTCGCGACCTCCTCGATGCGGAGGTCACGCGCAGCGGTCGTCAGCATCAGTTCGGTGGCGGCGTCCAGAATCGCGTCGGCACGCTCGTGGAGATCCACTCGCTGCGTTCGGGCCACGATCACCTCCGGGCATCGGTCGAACTCGTGACCAGAATGCTATCCCAGTCACGAGTTCCGTGTCGGGCGAATCGTGAGATGCCGATGCGCTGGGCTCGCGACTCAGTCGACGTCGACGTGTGCGCGGACGAAATCGACTACCGCGTCGGTGAATTCGTCGTTGGCGTCGGAGGCCGCGGTGTGGGCGGCGGTGCCGATCTCGGTGTAGTCGGCGTGCGGGACCAATGCGCGGAAGGCGGCCACCCCCTCCTCGCTCACCACGTCGGAGAGCGCGCCGCGCACCAGCAGCACCGGGATCGTCAGGTCGCGGGCGGCGGATTCCAGTATCTCGCTGTGCAATTCGATGTCCTCACCCGCACCGCGGCGGGACATCATGGCCGGATCCCAGTGCCAGTACCAGCGCCCGTCCGCGCGCTGGCGCAGATTGCGCAGCAGCCCTTCGGGATTGCGCGGTCGGCGGCGATGGGGGAGATACTCGGCCACCGCGTCGGCGGCCTCCTCCAGGGTCGCGAAACCCTCGCGGTGACCGCCCAGGAAATCGAGTACGCGCTCCACGCCCGCGCGTTCGGGGCGCGGCACCACGTCGACGAGCACCAGGCCGGTGATGCGCTCCCGTTCCGGGTGCGCGGTGGCGAGCAGGCCGGTGAGCCCGCCCATGCTCGCGCCCACCACGAACGCGGGCTTGTCGAGTTGCGCCAGCACCGCCATCAGGTCGCCGACCATGGCGTCGCGTCGATAGTCGCCGTCGGCCGCCCAGTCGCTGTCGCCGTGCCCGCGGGCGTCGAGCAGTACCGCGTGCAGTCCGGCCTTGGCCAGCGCGAGTCCGGAGTCCTTCCAGGAATGCCGCGTCTGGCCGCCGCCGTGCAGGAAGACGACGAGGGGCGCGTCGGCCGGGCCCCAGCTGTCACCGGCGATATCGATGCCGCCGTAGCCGCGGAAGGTCATGCGGGTCGGTTCGGTGTGGTCAGCTTCGTTGCTCACCCCACGAGCATCGCACACCGGGGTTTACGGTGTACGAAGAGCGGTCTCGAGTGGTGCCGGATCGACGAGCGGTACCGTGCGCGGCTCGGTGATCGGGGCGGTGTGGAGTACGCGAATGGGGTAGGGGATGACGATGCCTTCCATCCGGAAGCGTCGATGCAGCGCTTTGATGAACTCACTGACGAGCAGGTATTGATCCTCGTACTGCCGGGTGCGCAGCACCGCCCGGAAGCCGATCCCCGAATCGCCGAAGGTGTGGAATCGCACCCGCGGTTCGGCATCGGGCACGCCCACGTCGAGTTCGCACATCACCTTCCGCGCCACCTCCAGGGTTACCCGCTCCACCTGGTCCAGGTCGCTGTCATAACTGGTGCTGACCTCGACGGTGATCGACATGTCCTGGGCGGGATGGTTGAAGTTGGTGAGGATGGCGTCGGCGAACTTGCGGTTCGGCACGATGACGACATTGCCCGGAATCTCGCGAATGCTGGTGGTGCGCCAGTTGACATCGGTGATCCAGCCGACCTCGCCGGTGTCGAGTCGGACGAAGTCGCCCGGCTGGACCGTGCGCGAGGCGAGTATGTGCACCCCGGCGAACAGATTGGCGAGCGTGCCCTCGAGGGCGAGGGCGATGGCCAACGCGCCGACGCCGAGCGCTCCCAGCAGCGGTGTCACGCGGATGCCCACGCTGTCCAGGGTGATCAGTGCGCCGACGACATAGATCATGACGCGCGTGATGGTGGCGAACAGGCTCACCGATCCGGCGATACCGCTGATGCGGCGGATCACGGAGGTGACGACGTCGGCGGCCAGCCGCGCGATCGCGAAGGTGACCGCGACCACCAGGGCGCCCTTGAGGACCCGGTGGATGATCTCGGTCGGGAAGGGGATGCCCGGCAGGTCGAGTGCGAGTGCGAGGGCCACCAGCGCACACACCGGCACCGCCAGATCGTGTCCCAGCCCGAGCACGAGTCGGCGTGCGGTCTGGCTGTCCGGTGCGGTGGAGGCGACGAGGGTCTTGGCGGCGATGCGATCGACGACGCGGCGCAGTGCGATACCGATCAGCGGTCCGGCGATGATGAGGGCAAGACCCAAGATCCAAGCCACGGGTTCGCTCATTTGAGATTCCTTCCAGCATCCGGTGATGACGGCGGACCTCTGCAAAGACCAAACGGTCTGATCATAGTCCGATGCCGCCGCCGCGAACCCGTATCCGAGTCGGAGTTCTGGCGGGGTGGACTTGATGCGCATATTGGAATTGAAATATGCGCATCAAGATATGTATGTCGCACCATTCGTGCCGCACCGGCACGTGAACCTGGCCACAGTCGCCAACCGGCCCGTAACCGGGCACCTGCTGTCCGGACCGGCGCTTCTGTGATCCCCGCTGGTCGTCGCCGTATTGCCGCACCGGCTGCCACAGGGTTGCCGAGGGGGTGCGGCGGATTCGGCGGCGCGCGGCGCTGTTAGGCTCTTGCCCCGAAAGACATCCTTTAACGGACCGTCCAGTGAGGCGGGGAAGGAGGTCGGCATGGCCGTGCCCGAAGACCGGGCCGCCAAGTCGAGCGCTGCCGAGCATTCCCAGCGGCACGATCCCGAGCGGATTCAGACCGGGCGTGAACTGCTGTCGGATTCGGATGTCGGCCGCACCATCGCGCGCATGGCGCATCAGATCATCGAGAAGACCGCGCTCGATTCCGCCGACCCCGCCGCCGCGCGCGTCGTGTTGATCGGAATTCCCACGCGCGGAACGACTCTCGCCAATCGACTGGCACTCAAGATCGAGGAGTTCGCCGGGGTGCGCCCCGCGCTCGGCTCGCTCGACATCACCCTCTACCGCGACGATCTGCGCAGTCGCCCGCACCGTCCGCTGGAACGCACCTCGGTGCCCGAGGGTGGTATCGAGGACGCGCTGGTCGTGCTGGTCGACGATGTGTTGTTCTCGGGCCGGACCGTGCGCTCGGCCCTGGACGGGCTGCGCGACCTGGGCCGTCCGCGGGCCGTGCAGCTCGCGGTGCTCATCGATCGCGGCCATCGGGAACTGCCCATTCGCGCCGACTACGTCGGCAAGAACGTGCCCACCGCGCGCACCGAGGACATCTCGGTGCTGCTGCGCGAACACGACGGCCGCGACGGTGTGTACCTGGCCCAGGAGGGTGACAAGTGAGGCATCTGCTGTCGGTCACCGACCTGGACCGCGCGACCGCCACCGGTTTGCTGGACGAGGCCGAGCGGTTCGAGCAGGCGCTGCTGGGCCGCGAGGTCAAGAAGCTGCCCACGCTGCGCGGTCGCACGGTCATGACGGTGTTCTTCGAGAACTCCACCCGCACCCGCGTCTCCTTCGAGGTGGCGGGCAAGTGGATGAGCGCCGACGTGATCAATGTGAGCGCGTCGAGTTCCTCGGTCTCCAAGGGTGAGTCGCTGCGCGATACCGCGCTGACCCTGCACGCGGCGGGCGCGGACGCGCTCATCGTCCGGCATCCGGCCTCGGGCGCGGCGCATCAGATCGCCCGCTGGTTCACCGAGATGCAGGACGCCGCGAGCGGTTACAGCGGTCCCGGCCCGGCGATCATCAATGCCGGTGACGGCATGCACGAGCACCCCACCCAGGCCCTGCTCGATGCGCTGACACTGCGGCAGCGGCTCGGTGACCTGGCGGGCAAGCGGGTCGTCATCGTGGGCGACATCCTGCACAGCCGGGTGGCGCGCTCGAACGCCTTCCTGCTCGATACGCTCGGCGCGGAGGTGGTGCTGGTCGCGCCGCGCACCCTGCTGCCGGTGGGCGTGGAGGCGTGGCCGGTGCGGATCTCGCACTCGCTCGACGCCGAACTGCCGGGCGCGGACGCGGTCATGATGCTGCGGGTGCAGGCCGAGCGGATGAACGGCGGCTTCTTCCCGTCGGCCCGCGAATACTCGATCAACTACGGGCTCAACCAGCGGCGGCTGGACATGCTCGACGAGCACGCGGTGGTGCTGCACCCCGGGCCGATGCTGCGCGGCATGGAGATCGCCGCGTCGGTCGCAGATTCCCCGAAAGCCGCTGTGCTGCAACAGGTCAACAACGGAGTGCATATGCGGATGGCGGTGCTGTTCCGCCTGCTGGTCGGAACGGACGAGGTGGTGGCATGAACGGCGGCAACGTGCTGATCAAGAGCGTGCGGCTGTACGGCGAGGGCGAACCGGTGGACGTGTTGCTCGCCGACGGTGAGATCCGGCAGATCGGCACCGATCTGGGGATCACCGACGCCGAGATCGTCGACGGCACCGGGCAGTACCTGCTGCCCGGCTTCGTGGACCTGCACACGCATCTGCGCGAGCCGGGCCGCGAGGACACCGAGACCATCGAAACCGGTTCCGCCGCCGCGGCACTGGGCGGCTACACCGCGGTGTTCGCCATGGCGAACACCAGCCCGGTGGCCGACACCCAGGTCATCACCGACCACGTGTGGCGGCGCGGTCAGGAGGTCGGCCTGGTGGACGTGCATCCGGTGGGTGCGGTCACGGTCGGCCTGAAGGGTGAGCAGCTCGCCGAGATGGGCACCATGGCCGCCGGCGAGGCCAAGGTGCGCATGTTCTCCGACGACGGCCACTGCGTGTACGACCCGCTGATCATGCGCCGCGCCCTGGAGTACGCGAACTCCATGGGCGTACTCATTGCCCAGCACGCGGAGGAGCCGCGGCTCACCGAGGGCGCGGTGGCGCACGAGGGCCCGAACGCGGCCCGGCTGGGTCTGGCCGGCTGGCCGCGCGCCGCCGAGGAGTCCATCGTGGCCCGCGACGCGCTGCTGGCTCGCGATGCCGGTGCGCGCGTGCACATCTGCCACGCCTCCACCGCCGGAACCGTGGAACTGCTGAAATGGGCCAAGGCGCAGGGGATCTCGATCACCGCCGAGGTCACCCCGCACCACCTGCTGCTGGACGACTCGCGGCTGGAGACCTACGACGCGGTGAACCGGGTGAACCCGCCGCTGCGCGAGGTCTCCGATGTGGAGGCGCTGCGCCGGGCACTGGCCGACGGCGTCATCGACTGTGTCGCCACCGATCACGCCCCGCACGCCGAACAGGACAAGTGCTGCGAGTTCGCGGCCGCCCGCCCCGGCATGCTCGGCCTGGAGACGGCACTGTCCATCATCGTGGCGACCATGGTGCGCACCGGTCTGCTGGACTGGCGCGGCGTGGCCGCGGTGATGAGCGAGAACCCGGCCCGCATCGCGGGCCTGGCGGATCAGGGTCGGCCGATCGAGGTGGGTGAACCGGCCAATCTGGTGCTGGTCGATCCGGAGACGTCGTGGACGGTGCGGGCGAAGGATCTCGCCAGCATCTCCGACAACACGCCGTTCGAGGCGATGACGCTGCCCGGGTCGGTGACCGCCACCTTCCTGCGCGGCCGCAATACCGCGCGCGATGCGGCACGGATCGCCGGGGGAGCCCGGCGGGCGGGGAACCGAGGAGGACCGTGATGGAGCGAACGCTGTGGGTGGTCGGATGCCTGGCGGTGTTCCTGCTCGGCCTGTGGCTGATGTACCGGGCGTGGACGGGCCGGGCCCGACGCCAGGCCGGTGCGATCGGCGACCTCCCGACGGTGCCCGCCGATTGCGGCGCGCAACTGCTGGAGCCGACCACGGGCCTGTACCTGGGCAGCACCCTGGCCCCCAGCTGGATTCAGCGGATCACGGTGGGTGATCTGGGTTTCCGCGCCACCGCGGAGATGACCCGCTTCGAGCGCGGCATCCTGCTGGAGCGCGACGGCAACGCGCCGATCTGGATTCCGGCGGAGTCCATCACCGCGGTGCGCGCCGAACGGGGCCATGCGGGCAAGGTGATGACCGAAGATGGTGTGCTGGTCATTCGCTGGACGCTGCCGACCGGAACCGAGGTGGATACCGGATTCCGGGGTGACGACAAGACGGTGTACCCGGCGTGGACGACGGCGGGTGCGATGAACGGAGACACGGCATGAACGGTCAGGGACCGGAGGCGGCAGCCTGCGTAACCACGGAGGTCCCCCGTGCAGGCCGGAAAGGACACGGCATGAGCGGCGTAAGGGTTGGGTTCGGGGCAGACACTGCCGTAATGGTGCTGGAGGACGGCCGGGTTTTCCGGGGCTCGACCTTCGGTGCCGTGGGACAAACGTTGGGTGAGGCGGTGTTCTGCACCGCCATGACGGGGTACCAGGAGACGCTCACCGACCCCAGCTACGACCGCCAGATCGTGGTGGCCACCGCGCCCCAGATCGGCAATACCGGCTGGAACGACGAGGACGACGAGTCCGCGAAGATCTGGGTGGCGGGCTACGCGGTGCGTGACCCCGCGCGCCGCGCCTCCAACTGGCGCGCCAACCGCACCCTGGCCGACGAGCTGGAGAACCAGAACATCGTCGGCATCGCGGGGATCGACACCCGCGCCCTGGTGCGCCACCTGCGCACCCGCGGCTCCATGAAGGCGGGCATCTTCTCCGGCGACTCCCTCGCCGATTACGAGGAGCTGGTGGATCGCGTCACCGGCCAGCCGTCCATGCTGGGCGCGGACCTGGCGGGCGAGGTGTCCACCGACGAGATGTACACCATCGAGCCGGTCGGCGAGCACCGCTTCACGGTGGTGGCGGTGGATCTGGGCATCAAGTCCAACACGCCGCGCATGTTCGCCCAGCGCGGGATGCGGGTGCACGTGGTGCCGTCGAAGGTCACCCTGGACCAGATCAAGGAGCTGAACCCGAACGGGGTGTTCCTGTCCAACGGTCCGGGCGATCCGGCCACCCAGGACGACGCCGTCGCGCTCACCCAGGGGGTGCTGGGCGAGGGCCTGCCGCTGTTCGGCATCTGCTTCGGCAACCAGATCCTGGGCCGGGCGCTGGGCCGCACGACCTACAAGATGAAGTTCGGCCACCGCGGCATCAATATCCCGGTCGTCGAACACCACTCGGGCCGGATCTCGATCACCGCGCAGAACCACGGCTTCGCCCTGGAGGGTGAGCGCGGCGAGGTCTTCGACACCCCGTTCGGCAAGGCCGAGATCGACCACGTGTGCGCCAACGACGGCACCGTCGAGGGTCTGCGCCTCGTGGACGGCAAGGCGTTCTCCGTCCAGTACCACCCGGAAGCGGCCGCCGGACCCCATGACGCCGCCTACCTGTTCGACCGCTTCGCAACGCTGATGGAAGGAGCCTGATGCCTCGCCGCACCGATCTCAACCACATCCTGGTGATCGGCTCGGGCCCGATCGTCATCGGCCAGGCTTGCGAGTTCGACTACTCCGGCACCCAGGCGTGCCGGGTGCTGCGGTCCGAGGGGCTGCGGGTGTCGCTGGTGAACTCCAACCCGGCGACCATCATGACCGATCCGGAGTTCGCCGACTCCACCTACGTGGAGCCGATCACCCCGGAGTTCGTCGAGAAGGTCATCGCCAAGGAACGCCCCGACGCGATCCTGGCGACGCTGGGCGGTCAGACCGCGCTGAACACCGCGGTCGCCCTGCACGAGAACGGCGTGCTGGAGAAGTACAACGTCGAGCTCATCGGCGCGGACTTCGACGCCATCCAGCGCGGTGAGGACCGGCAGAAGTTCAAGGACATCGTCGCCAAGGTGGGCGGCGAGTCGGCTCGCTCCAAGGTCTGCTACACCATGGACGAGGTGCGCGACACCGTTGCGGAACTGGGTTTCCCGGTGGTGGTGCGGCCGTCGTTCACCATGGGCGGGCTGGGTTCGGGCATGGCCTACAACGATGAGGATCTCGACCGCATCGCCGGTGGCGGCCTGGCCGCCTCGCCGACCGCGAACGTGCTCATCGAGGAATCCATCCTGGGCTGGAAGGAATTCGAGCTCGAGCTCATGCGCGACGGCAAGGACAATGTCGTCATCGTCTGCTCCATCGAGAACGTGGATCCGATGGGCGTGCACACCGGTGACTCGATGACCGTCGCCCCGGCCATGACCCTGACCGACCGCGAATACCAGAAGATGCGCGATCTCGGCATCGCCATCCTGCGCGAGGTCGGCGTGGACACCGGCGGCTGCAATATCCAGTTCGCGGTGAACCCGGTCGACGGCCGCCTGATCGTCATCGAGATGAACCCACGCGTGTCGCGCTCGTCCGCACTGGCTTCCAAGGCAACGGGTTTCCCCATCGCCAAGATCGCCGCCAAGCTGGCCATCGGCTACACCCTCGACGAGATCGTCAACGACATCACCAAGGAGACCCCGGCCTGCTTCGAGCCCACGCTCGACTACGTGGTCGTCAAGGCTCCGCGCTTCGCCTTCGAGAAGTTCCCCGGCGCCGACCCCACGCTGACCACCACCATGAAGTCGGTCGGCGAGGCGATGTCGCTGGGCCGCAACTTCTCCGAGGCGCTGGGCAAGGTGCTGCGTTCGCTGGAGACCAAGGCCACCGGCTTCTGGACCCAGCCGGACGGCGAGTGGACCGATGTGCAGGCGGTTCTCGACGATCTGAAGGTGCCCACCGAGGGCCGCATCTACCAGGTGGAGCGGGCGCTGCGGTTGGGCGCGAGCGTCGAGGACGTGGCGGCCGCCTCGGGTGTCGACCCGTGGTTCGTGGCCGAGGTCGCCGGTCTGGTGGAGCTGCGCCGGGAGATCATCGACGCGCCCGTGCTGGACGAGCCGCTGCTGCGCCGCGCCAAGCACTACGGTCTGTCCGATCGCCAGATCGCTTCGCTGCGACCGGAACTCGCCGGTGAGAACGGGGTGCGCGAGCTGCGGCACCGGCTCGGCATCCGCCCGGTGTTCAAAACCGTCGACACCTGCGCGGCGGAGTTCGAGGCCAGGACGCCGTACCACTACTCGGCCTACGAACTCGATCCGGCCGCCGAGTCGGAGGTCGCGCCGCAGCGCGAACGCGACAAGGTGATCATCCTGGGTTCGGGTCCCAACCGCATCGGCCAGGGCATCGAATTCGACTACAGCTGCGTGCATGCCGCGCAGACGCTGTCGGAGGCCGGGTTCGAGACCGTCATGGTCAACTGCAACCCGGAGACCGTGTCCACCGACTACGACACCGCCGACCGGCTGTACTTCGAGCCGCTCACCTTCGAGGACGTGCTCGAGGTGTACCACGCGGAAACCGAGTCGGGCACGGTCGCGGGCGTCATCTGCCAGCTGGGCGGCCAGACTCCGCTGGGCCTGGCGCAGCGGCTGACCGACGCCGGGGTGCCGGTGGTCGGCACCTCCGCCGCCGCCATCGACCTGGCCGAGGACCGCGCCGAATTCGGTGACGTGCTGGTCGCGGCCGGGCTCCCGGCCCCGAAGTACGGCACCGCCACCACCTTCGAGCAGGCCAAGAAGATCGCCGCCGAGATCGGCTACCCGGTGCTGGTGCGGCCGTCCTACGTGCTGGGCGGTCGCGGTATGGAGATCGTCTACGACGAGCAGACGCTCGAGGGCTACATCTCCCGCGCCACCGATATCAGCCCGGATCGCCCGGTGCTCATCGACCGGTTCCTGGAGGACGCCATCGAGATCGACGTCGACGCCCTGTGCGACGGCGACGAGGTGTACCTGGGCGGCGTCATGGAGCACATCGAGGAGGCCGGTATCCACTCCGGCGACTCCGCGTGCGCCCTGCCGCCGATCACCCTGGGGCGCAGCGATATCGAGGCCGTGCGCCGCTCCACCGCCGCGCTGGCCAAGGGTATCGGCGTCAAGGGGCTGCTGAACGTGCAGTACGCGCTCAAGGACGATGTGCTCTACGTGCTCGAGGCCAATCCGCGCGCCAGCCGCACCGTGCCGTTCGTATCCAAGGCCACTGCGGTGTCGCTGGCCAAGGCCGCGGCGCGGATCGCGCTCGGGGCCAGCATCGCCGACCTGCGCAAGGAGGGCATCCTGCCGCCCGAGGGCGACGGCGGGCACGCGCCCTTCGACGCCCCGGTGGCGGTCAAGGAGGCGGTGCTGCCGTTCCACCGCTTCCGCCGCCCGGACGGCAGCGGTATCGACTCGCTGCTCTCGCCGGAGATGAAGTCCACCGGTGAGGTGATGGGCATCGACGCCGATTTCGGCACCGCCTTCGCCAAATCGCAGGCGGCGGCCTACGGTTCGCTGCCGACCGAGGGAACCGCGTTCGTCTCCATCGCCAACCGCGACAAGCGGGCCATGGTGTTCCCGGTGAAGCGCCTGCACGACTTGGGATTCCGCATCCTGGCCACCGACGGCACCGCGGAGATGCTGCGCCGCAACGGCATTCCGTGCGAGCGGGTGCGCAAGCACTCGGACCCGGAGCCCGTTCAGGGGCGTTCGGGCAGCGCGGACGCGACGCTCGCGCCCAGCATCGTGGACATGATCAAGGACGGGGACGTCGACATCGTCTTCAACACCCCGTACGGCAACAACGGTCCGCGCGTGGACGGCTACGAGATCCGCACCGCCGCGGTGGGCGCGAACATCCCGTGCATCACCACGGTGCAGGGTGCGGCGGCCGCGGTGCAGGGCATCGAGGCCACCATCAACGGCGGTATCGGCGTGCGGTCCCTGCAGGAACTCCACACCACCCTGCGGGGCTGACCCGATGACCACATTCGGGGTGCGGTTGCGGGAGGCGATGCGTGCGCACGGTCCGCTGTGCGTGGGCATCGACCCGCATCCACCGCTGCTGCGGGCCTGGGGGCTGAGTGAGGACGTGACCGGGCTCAAGGCGTTCACCGACGCCTGCGTGGAAGCCTTCGCCGGTCGCGTCGCCCTGGTCAAACCCCAGGTGGCCTTCTTCGAGGCGTACGGCTCCGGCGGCATCATGGTGCTGGAGGAGGCCATCGGCGAGCTGCGGGAGGCGGGCACGCTGGTGCTCGCCGACGCCAAGCGCGGCGATATCGGTTCCACCATGGACGCCTACGCCCACGCCTGGCTGGGCGACGGTCCGCTCGGCAGTGACGCGGTGACCGTCTCGCCGTATCTCGGATTCGGTTCGCTCGCACCGGCACTGGAGTTGGCGCGCGCCAACGACCGGGGTGTGTTCGTGCTGGCGGCGACCTCCAATCCGGAAGCGGCCGAGCTGCAACGCATCACCGGCCCGGACGGCCGCAGCATCGCCCAGCGCATGGTCGACGACGCCGCCGCCCACAATGCCGGGGCCGAGTTCGGTTCCGTGGGTGTGGTGGTCGGCGCGACCCTCACCGAGGCACCCGACCTGAGCGCGCTCAACGGCCCGATTCTCATGCCGGGTGTGGGCGCGCAGGGCGGGGGAGCGGACTCCATCCGGAAACTGGTGCGCGACAGCGATCTCGGTGCGGTGGTGCCGAACGTCTCGCGTGAGGTGCTGAAGGCCGGTCCGTCGGTGGGCGCGCTGCAGGTGCGCGTGCATCGGCTCACCGACGAATTCGAGTTCCTGCGAGACTGATTCGACCGGGTGAACCTGTGCTGTTCGACACCGCTGTTCGACACCGCGCCCGCCGCGTACGCTGAGCCGGTGATGTCGACGGCACAGGTTCTCGCACTCGCCGGAGTGATTCTGCTCGGATCCATGACACCCGGCCCCGATTTCGTCATCGTCGTGCGCAACAGCGCCGTCTCGGGTCGCCGCGCCGGAATCGCCAGCGCGGCGGGTATCGCCGCGGGCGTCTTCGCGTGGTCGCTGATCACGGCCGTCGGCATCGCCGGACTGCTGGCCGCCTCGGCCGTGGCCTACACCGCGGTGAAGCTGGTCGGCGCGGCCTACCTCGCCTACCTCGGGGTGCGCGCCCTGCTGGCGGCGCGGCGCGGGGACTACGAACTCGACGCCGAGGCGGGACCGCGGCGGCACGGCCTGCGCATGGCCTTCCGGCAGGGTCTGCTGAACAATCTGCTCAACCCCAAGGCCGCGGTGTTCTTCATCGCCCTGGTGCCGCAGTTCCTGCCCGCCGATCCGTCGGCGCTGAGCACCCTCGAGCTGGCCCTGGTCTGCACGGTCGTGAACCTGACCTGGTTCGTGACCCTGGCCGTGGCCATCGGCGCGTTGCGTCACGTCTTCACCCGCCAGCGGGTGCGGCGGGCCATCGATGCGGCCATGGGCACGCTCATGGTGGCGCTCGGCCTCCGGATCGCCGTGCAGAGCAGCTGACCGCTGTCGCCGCGCGTCCGATCGGGGCGCGAGAGCAGCTGACCGCTGTATCGCGCGTCCGATCGGTGGCGCGCACGTGTGTGACCAGCCGAGATCGGTCCGATATGTCCGGTTTCGCTGTGAGCGAAACGGAGCCGGCCAGGTGGCCCTCAGTGCCGTTCTGGCGCACGGTCGCGCCCGTGTCGCACCCGAGAACTACACCGATGTGTTTTCGCCCCTCTGCGGCCCTTTCAGGCCGTGTTCAGCGGGGTTCGAGCGGACTCGGGACCGGGCGGCGGACGCCTCGCGGTGGTAGCGTGTGATGCGCGACACGCGGTGCGGTTTTTGCGCGACACGCCGAGAAATCCGAGAAAATTCCAGGTCGCGTGATCACAGCTCGGTTACGAGGTGACCCGGCGGTAGGGTCTGTCCCCGGCTCACCTGGTGAAAGCGTGAAAACGCCCTGGCTGCAACGGGGTTCGCGATTCTGTGGTTAGTATCGTCGCAGCCGGGCGGAGTCACCCCTCGCGGATGCCCGCTCGGCGCGGCCGTGCCCGGAATCACGCGCTGACCTGGGGGGCGGGTTCGCAATCGCCAGGCGACGTGGGTACGGTCGCTGAGACCGCCGGGGTTCTCCCCGGCGGGAGTAGATGCAATGAACGATGAGACGGAGGAACCGTGGCCCTTCCCCAGCTGACTGACGAGCAGCGCGCCGCTGCTTTGGAGAAGGCGGCTGCCGCTCGCCGCGCTCGGGCGGAGCTCAAGGAGCGCTTGAAGCGTGGCGGCACCGACCTGAAGACGGTCCTTCAGGACGCCGAGAAGGACGAAGTGCTCGGCAAGATGAAGGTTTCGGCTCTGCTGGAAGCCCTGCCGAAGGTGGGCAAGGTCAAGGCTGCTGAGATCATGAGCGAACTGGAGATCGCTCCGACCCGCCGCCTGCGTGGTCTGGGCGACCGGCAGCGCAAGGCGCTGCTGGCCCGGTTCGACTTCAGCGCCGAATAATCCGAGGGTGGTCGAACACACTCGGAAGGGTCGGCTGGTAGTCCTGGTCGGCCCCTCGGCCGTAGGAAAGTCAACCGTCGTGCGCTGTGTGCGCGAACGGTTGCCGGAACTGGTGTTCAGTGTGTCGGCCACCACCCGGGCTCCCCGGCCCGGTGAGGTCGACGGTCGTGACTATCGCTTCGTCACCAGGGAACAGTTCGACGCCATGATCGCGGCGGACGAACTCCTGGAATGGGCCGATATCCACGGCGGGTTGCAGCGGTCGGGCACCCCGGCCGCGCCGGTGCGGGAGGCCCTGGCGGCCGGTCGCTCGGTACTGCTCGAAGTCGATCTCGAAGGGGCGCGCTCGGTCCGCCGGGCGATGCCGGAGGCCCTGCTGGTCTTCCTGGCACCGCCCAGCTGGGACGAGCTGGTATCCCGGCTCACCTCCCGGGGTACCGAATCGCCCGAGGTGATCGAGCGGCGCCTGCAGACCGCGAAAACCGAATTGGCGGCCTGTGACGAGTTCGACATCGTCATAGTGAACGACGAGGTGACCGCCGCCTGTGAGCGGTTGGTATCGTTGTTCGTTAGCACAAATTCGAGGTCTGCCTCGAAGCACGGCTCGTCGGCCCCCTGAAGTCCGCCCGCGGACCTCGCGGCCGACCGGGCCGGACGCCCACCCCGTTGACCATCAACCCCGCAGGAGCCTCCCCAGTGAGTACGGACATGAAGGCCGCCCCCGCCTACGACACTCCGGTCGGCCTGACCAACCCGCCGATCGACGAGCTGCTGGAGCGCACCTCGTCCAAGTACGCGCTGGTCATCTACGCGGCCAAGCGGGCGCGGCAGATCAACGACTACTACAACCAGCTCGGCGACGGCATTCTCGAGTACGTCGGCCCGCTGGTCGAGCCGGGTCTGCAGGAGAAGCCGCTCTCGGTGGCCATGCGTGAGATCCACGCCGATCTGCTCGAGCACTCCGAAGGCGAGTAGGCCGAGCCATTCGGATACACGCCGAGCATGCGGAACGCCCGGCGTGACAACCAACGACGGCGCTGGAGGCACACGGTGACCACTCCCATCACGCCCGCGAGCGTGCCAACCGTCCGGGGCGCGCGGTGACCCGGATCGTCGTCGGCGTCGGCGGCGGCATCGCCGCCTACAAGAGTTGCGCCCTCGTGCGCCGGTTCACCGAGACCGGCCACGAGGTTCGCGTCATTCCCACGCGGTCGGCGCTCGAGTTCGTCGGCAAGGCCACCTTCGAGGCGCTGTCCGGCAATCCGGTCAACACCGGTGTGTTCGCCGATGTGCCCGAGGTGCCGCACGTACGGCTCGGCCAGGAGGCCGACCTCGTCGTCATCGCGCCCGCCACCGCCGACCTCATGGCGCGGGCCGCGCAGGGGCGCGCCGACGACCTGCTCACCGCCACGCTGCTGACCGCCCGATGTCCCGTGCTGTTCGCCCCGGCCATGCACACCGAGATGTGGGAGCATCCGGCCACCCAGGAGAACGTCGCCACGCTGCGCCGCCACGGGGCCATCGTGATGGAACCCGCGCACGGCCGCCTCACCGGCGCCGACACGGGTGCGGGCCGCCTGCCCGAACCCGAGGAGATCTTCGCGCTCGCCTCGCTGCTGCGGGAGCGCGCCGACGCGATTCCGCGTGATCTCGAGGGCCGCCGGATCGTGGTGACCGCCGGTGGCACCCGGGAACCCCTGGATCCGGTGCGCTTCCTGGGCAACCGCAGCTCCGGCAAACAGGGCTACGCGCTGGCCCGGGTGGCCGCGCAGCGCGGGGCGCAGGTGACGCTCATCGCGGGTAACACCATCGGCATGGCGGCTCCGGCCGCGGTCGAGGTCGTCGACATCACCACCGCCGAACAGCTGAAGACCGCGGTCGACAAGCACGCCCTCGGCGCGGACGCGGTGATCATGGCGGCCGCGGTGGCCGACTTCCGGCCGGTGAACGTGGCCGCGGCGAAAATCAAAAAGGGTGCGGGAGAACCGAATTCGATCGAACTCGCCAAGACTCCCGATATCCTGGCGGGGCTGGTGCAAGCCCGTCGGGACGGGCAGCTGCCGGGTACCGCGATCGTCGGTTTCGCCGCCGAGACCGGGGACGAGCACGGCGATGTGCTCACCCATGCCCGCGCCAAACTGGCCCGCAAGGGCTGCGACCTGCTGGTGGTGAACGCCGTCGGCGAGGGCAAGGCGTTCGAGGTGGACCACAACGACGGCTGGCTGCTCGGTGCCGACGGTACCGAGATCGCTTTGGATCACGGGTCCAAGGCGCTGCTCGCCAGCCGCGTGTTGGACGCGCTCGGCCCGCTGCTGCGCTGATCGCGATCGCCACGCCGACGCAACGTACCAATCGGGCGGCAAACTGTCTGGGTCGGTATTGTTTCGTCACCTGGGCGCGGCATCCCGGCCACCCGGTCGTGGCCCACGCGCCCGCAGCTTTGGAATAACCTACAGACACAGGGTTGTGCAGGCGGGGGAGCCCGCTACTGTCGCAAGCCGAACGAGAAACCCGTTGAGGGAGAGGGAAGAACTGTGCGCACGTCTGGCAGCCGCCTATTCACCAGTGAGTCCGTGACCGAGGGTCATCCGGACAAGATCTGTGACGCCATCAGCGATTCCATCCTCGACGCGTTGCTCGCGGCCGATCCGCGCAGCCGGGTCGCGGTGGAGACCATGGTGACCACCGGTCAGGTGCACGTGGCCGGTGAGGTCACCACCTCGGCCTACGCCGACATCCCGACCATCGTCCGCGAGAAGGTCCTGGAGATCGGATACGACTCCTCGGCAAAGGGATTCGACGGCGCGTCCTGCGGCGTGAACGTCGCCATCGGCGCGCAGTCGCCGGATATCGCCCAGGGCGTGGACACCTCGCACGAGGCCCGCGTCGGCGGCGAGGACGACGCCATCGCGCGTCAGGGCGCGGGCGACCAGGGCCTGATGTTCGGCTACGCCACCCGGGAGACCCCGGAGCTGATGCCGCTGCCGATCTCCTTGGCGCACAAGCTGTCCCGGCGTCTCACCGAGGTGCGCAAGTCCGGCGTGCTGCCGTACCTGCGTCCCGACGGCAAGACCCAGGTCACCATCGAGTACGACGGCGACACCCCGGTCCGGCTGGACACCGTGGTCATCTCCACCCAGCACGCCGCCGATATCGACCTCGACAACCTGCTCGCTCCCGATATCCGTGAGAAGGTCGTGGACGCGGTGCTGGGCGACCTGGAACTGCCGAACCCCCTCGATACCTCCGACGTGCGACTGCTGGTCAACCCGACCGGAAAGTTCGTCCTCGGCGGCCCCATGGGCGACGCGGGCCTGACCGGTCGCAAGATCATCGTCGACACCTACGGCGGTATGGCCCGCCACGGCGGCGGCGCCTTCTCCGGCAAGGACCCGTCGAAGGTCGACCGCTCCGCCGCCTACGCCATGCGCTGGGTCGCCAAGAACGTCGTCGCGGCCGGCCTGTCCGAGCGCGTCGAGGTGCAGGTCGCCTACGCCATCGGCAAGGCCGCCCCGGTGGGCCTGTTCGTGGAGACCTTCGGCACCGAGCAGATCGACCCCGCCAAGATCTCCGCCGCCATCGCCGAGGTCTTCGACCTGCGTCCCGGCGCGATCATCCGCGATCTGGACCTGCTGCGCCCGATCTACGCGCCGACCGCCGCCTACGGCCACTTCGGCCGTACCGATGTCGATCTGCCGTGGGAGCGCACCGATCGCGCGGAGAAACTGCGCGCGGCCGCCGGACTGTAATTGGCCGACACCGACGCGACGGCGGGAGCGCCGGGCCCGGAGGACGCGACGCGCACCTCGCAGGGCTCCGCTCCCGCCGTCGCCGGTTCGGTGGAGCACCCCATCGCGCGGGTGCTTCCACTGCTGGAACCGGTGCATCTCGACCGGGACTTCGACTACCGGGTCCCGCCCGAGATGGATGCGCTCGCCCAGCCCGGCGTGCGCGTGCGGGTGCGCTTCTCCGGCCGCCTGATCGACGGGTTCGTGCTGGAACGGCTGGCACGCAGTGAGCACACCGGCAAGATCGTCACCCTGGACCGGGTGGTGTCGGGGGAGCGGGTGCTGACACCCGAGATCCTGCGCCTGGTCGAGGCCGTGGCCGCGCGCTACGCGGGCACCCGCGCCGACGTGCTGCGGCTGGCCATTCCGCCGCGGCACGCGCGCACGGAGGCCGAGGAACCCAAACCCGTTGAGCTGCCGGAGATTCCGGATTCGTTCCCGGAGTGGGAGCGCTACGCGCACGCCGGCAGCTTCCTCGCCGCCCTGCGTGCGGGGCGCGGTCCGCGCGCCGCCTGGCAGGCGCTGCCGGGGGAGGACTGGGCGCGTCGGCTGGCCGAACTCGCCGCCGTGGTGGTGGCCGGGGGCCGCAGCGCCGTCCTGCTCGTCCCCGACCAGCGCGATCTCGACCGGGTGCTCACCGCATGCACCGCGCTGGTCGGCGATGCCGCGGTCGGGCTGGCCGCCGGTCTCGGCCCCACCGCCCGCTACCGGCGCTGGCTGGGCGCGCTGCGCGGCAGCGCGCGGGTGGTGGTCGGCACCCGCAGCACCGTTTTCGCCCCGGCCCGGGAGCTGGGGCTCATCGCCATCTGGGACGACGGCGACGACACCTACGCCGAACCGCGCGCGCCGTATCCACATGCCCGCGAGGTGGCCATGCTGCGTGCGCACGAGACCGGCGCGGCCTTCCTGGCCGGTGGCTTCGCCCGCACCGCCGAGATCCAGGCCGTGGTCGAATCCGGGTGGGCGCACGACCTGCTGGCGGAGCGGTCGACGGTGCGCCAGGCCATGCCGCGCATCAGCGCGCCCGGCGACACCGACGCGGCCATGGAACGCGATCCCATCGCCCGCGCCGTCCGTATTCCCGCGACCGCCTTCGCCGCCGCCCGGCGCGCGCTGGCCGCGGGCGATCCGGTACTGGTCCAGGTGCCGCGCCGGGGCTACATTCCGGCGCTGGCCTGTGCGAAATGCCGAACGCCCGCGCGCTGTCGGCACTGCAACGGCCCACTCGCCCTGCCCGACAGCGCATCCGGTGGTCGCGGACCGCGCACCGGTTCGCGGGAACTCGGTGTCGCGGCGGTGCGCACCGCCTCCGGTGAGACCGCGCACAGTCCGAGCTGCCGATGGTGCGGTATCACCGAGGCGGCGTTCCGGTGCGGCTCCTGCGGTTCCCGGGCACTGCGCGCGGTGGTGATCGGGGCGATGCGCACCGCCGAGGAACTGGGCCGTGCCTTTCCCGGCGTGTCGATCCGGGGATCGGGCGGGACATCGGTGCTGACCACCGTGCCGGAGGGGCCGCAGGTGGTGGTCTCGACCATCGGGGCCGAGCCGACCGTGCCCGGCGGCTACGGGGTGGCGCTGCTGCTCGACGGCTGGGCGCTGCTGGGCCGCGCGGATCTGCGGGCCGCCGAGGACGCGTTGCGCCGCTGGATGTCCGCCGCCGCACTGGTGCGGCCGGACGGTCAGGTGCTGGTCATGGCCGAACCGTCCATTCCCACCGTGCAGGCGCTGGTGCGCTGGGACCCGGTGGGGCACGCGCAGGTCGAGCTCTCCGGGCGCACCGAGGTGCGGTTCCCGCCCGCGGTGCGCTTCGTCGCCGTCGACGGCACCACCGACACCATCGCCGAACTGCTGGGCGATGCGCGGCTGCCCGCCGAGGTGGAGGTGCTGGGGCCGGTGCCGCTGCCCTTCGGTGCCCGCAAACCGTTCAGCGGGGACACTCCCGCCGAGGTGGAGCGGATGATCCTGCGGGTCGACCGGTCGCAGGGCGCGGCGCTGTCGCGGGCGCTGCTCGCCGCCCAGGCGGTGCGCAGCAGCCACCGCTCGGACGGACCGCTGCGTGTGCAGATCGACCCCGTCGACATCGGCTGAGCATCGCTCGAGCGTGCCGCCCGCGCATCGGGCAAGAACGGTCAAGCGTGGGCCGTAGCTGCGGATTTACGGTTGATCCATGACACCCTGGACCGAATTCGCCGCCGCCGCGCCCCGCATTGCGACCATCTTCCGGCGGCGTCACTCCGCGACCGGCAATCTCTGCATGCTCGCGACCCTGCGTTCGGACGGCTTCCCCCGCATCAGTCCGATGGAACCACTGTTCTTCGAGGACCGGCTCTGGTTGATCGGCATGCCGAACACCACCAAATTCCGTGACCTGCAACGCGATCCGCGCTTCAGCCTGCACACCGCCACGGTCGACACCATGGTCGGCGACGGGGACGCGAAGCTCTGGGGGACGGTGGAGAACATCCGGGACGAGGCCCTGCACGCACGCTTCGCCGAGCACCTGTTCCAGGACAGCGGTATGGATCTGCGCGGCGAGAAGTTCGATCCGTTCTTCGGAGCCGAGATCACCGGCGCGTCCGCGGTCGAACTGATCGACGGACAGCTGGAGATCGTGGTGTGGAAGCCGGGTGGGCAGGAGTACGCGGTCCGCAAGGAGTGAGCGGGCTCAGGGCCGCACCAGGGTCCGCTCCACCAGCGCGGTGTCGCAGTGCTCCACGATCTCGGTGATCAGCCCGTCGGACAGGCGCAGGATGAGGCAGTACGTCTGCTCGTAGGCGTCGCCGCGCACGGTGGTGCCGTGCCCGCGCGCCTGCACCACCACGCGATCGCCGTCGGCGAGTACGAGATCGGCCGTCATCCGATAGTCGGTGAACTGAGCCAGCAACGGCCGCAACAGCTCTCGCAGCACCACGGTCTTCGGTGACCAGGTACCCGACCACGACCAGCCGCCCGGGAAGGTCCAGGCGACGTCCTCGGCCATGGCCTCGGTCAACGCCCGGGTGTCGCCCGCCGCCATGCGTGCGAAGACGCGTTGCACGAGTTCGCGGTTGGTCTGCTGCTGCGCTGTCATACCGGCCACGCTAGGTCGGACCCGGCCATGCGACCAGCGGGGCTTTCGCATATCTGGTATCACCTTTCCGCATGGGTGAGTTCACCGTCGTCGGTCTGCGCGTGCTGCGGGAGGTGGCGCGCGGCGGTTCGTTCTCGGCCGCGGCGGATCGCCTGGGCTACACCCAGTCCGCGGTGTCGCGCCAGATCCAGCTGATGGAGCGCGCGGCGGGGCAGGCGCTGTTCGAGCGGCGGGCGCGCGGGGTGCGTCCCACCGAGGCGGGCCGCCTCGTCGCCCGGCATGCCGAGATCGTGCTCGGCGATCTGGACACCGCCCGGCAGGAACTGCTCGAACTCGAGGCCCGGCCGCGCGGTCGGCTGCGCGTCGGCGGCTTCGCCAGCGCCATGGCCGCGGTGGTGCCGCGGGCCATGGCCGAATTCGCCCGGCGGCATCCGCACATCACCCTGGTGCCGCGCGAGGGGACCAGTCCCGCGCTGCTCAACTCCGTCGCGCGCCGTCGTACGGATGTGGCGGTCGTCGCCGCACCGGCCACCGTTCCCGCGGAGCTGCGGATGGTGCCGCTGCTGGACGACCCGCTGTTCGTCGCCGTTCCCACGGCGCACCGGCTCGCGGGGCGCACCACGGTATCGGCCGCGATGCTGCGCGACGAGCGGTGGATCGTGGGCAGCCTCGAACCCGGAACTCCGCTGCTGGGCGCGTGGCTGGAGGGGACCGCGCCCGCGCACCGGTACGTGGTCAAGGACTGGTCGGCCAAGCTGGGCCTGGTCGCCGCCGGGCTCGGTGTCACGGTCGTTCCCGGCCTGGCCGTCACCGCCCTCCCGGCGGCGGTGACGGCCCTGCGCATCGATCACGAGGAGGCCGTACGGCCCACGGTGGCCGTGCTCCGGCGGGAATCGACTGTGGGCACGACGGAGCTGGCTTCCGGTACAGCGCAGGCGCCTCCGGGCACCGCGGCCTCGAGCGCCGCGGAGTCGGCCTCGAGCGCAGCGGAACCGCACTCGGGCGCAGTGGAGTTGGCGTTGGGCACAGAGAAGACGCCGTCGTCGGGCACCGCGGAACCGGCATCCGGCACCGTGAGATCGGTTTCGAGCAACGCCAAGTCAACTTCGGGCACAGCGGAATTCCTCGACGCGCTGCGCGCGGCCATCGCGGACGTTCAGCGGAAGGCCGCGACCGTGCGCTGAGCCCAGGCGGCGAACCGCCGGGGCGCACGCCCGAGCACGCGTTCGATATCGGGGCTGATGCGCTGTTCCGCGTCGGTGGGCGCACCCAGGATGGCGAGGGTCGTATCGGCCACATCCGGCGGCATGATCGCGAGCAACTCGGTCCGCGCCTGCGCGGGGGACTGGTCCAGGAAGCGCACCGGCTCCCCGAGTGCCTCGCTCAAGGCTCGGACCCGTTCGCGCGGTGACTCCGCGACCGGGCCGGTGAGCACGTAGATCTGCCCGTCGTGCCCGTCCTCGCGCAGGGCGGCCGCCGCGACCGCGGCGATGTCCTCCGGATCGACGAACGGGATGGCCACCTCGCCGAACGGTGCGCTGACCTCGCGTTCGGCCCGCACCCGCGCGGCCCAGGCCAGGGCGTTGGACTGGAACCCGCCGGGACGCAGGATGGTCCAGGACAGCCCCGAGGCCCGCACCGCGTCCTCGATCGCCTTGCCCAGCTGTCCGTGCGAGGGGGACTCCGGCCGGGTGGCCACCCCTTGCGAGGACTGGAGCACCACGCGCCGCACGCCCGCCGCGGCGGCGGCCGCGAGCAGACCCCGCACATCCGCGTGGAACGAGCCCGGTGCGAAGAGCAGGTAGAGCGCGTCGGCGCCCGCGAAGGCGGGGGCCAGGCTGTCGGTATCGGTGAGGTCCGCGGCCACGTGGCGCACACCCGCGGGCAGCTCCCCGGCCGCCGTGCGGGACACCGCCGTCACCTCCGCTCCCGCCGCCGCGAGCATGCGGACCAGTGGGCGTCCGACATTTCCGGTCGCACCGGTCACCACGATCATCGAAACTCCTAAGTAAGTTGACTGACTAAGAACGAACCGTAGCCGGTGAGGGGCGGTCGTGTCTATAGTTAGTTGCATGACTAACTCAGTCGGGAGGCGGCGGATGGCGCAGGGTAAACGCGAGCGGTTGGCCGCGGCCGCCGCCGACGTGTTCTATCGGCAGGGCGTGGAGAAGACGACCATCGCCCATATCGCGCAGGCGGCCGACGTTCCCGTGGGCAATGTCTACTACTACTTCAAGACCAAGGATCAACTCGTGCAGGCGGCGATCGGCTCGCACGCGCGCGTGCTCGACGCCCTGATCGCCGACCTGAACGCCCTCGACACCCCGGCCGAGCGGTTGAAAGCCCTGGTGCACGGCTGGGTCGAACAGCGCGATGCCGCCGCCCGGTACGGCTGCCCGACCGGCACGCTCGCCACCGAACTCGACAAGCGCGCCGACGGCCTCGACCGCGAGCTGGCCGCCGTCATGGGACTGCTCATCGACTGGGCCGAAACGCAGTTCGCCACCATGGGGCGCGCCGAGGCGCGCGAACTGGCCGTGGCACTGCTGGCCGCCTATCAGGGAATCTCGTTGCTCACCAACACGTTTCGTGATCCCGAGCTCATGGTGACCGAGGGGCGTCGCCTGGCGGCGTGGATCGACTCCCTCGCGCACTAGGTCGCGACCGGGCGGTTTGTGTCGTCTTTCACTCTTGCCGTGGATAGATTGCCGATATATCGTCGATATCGGAAAGAGTAACGACAAGCCTTGAAGGAGGCAGCGCCATGGAACACATGGACAACACACACGGGGCCCGCGGGCCCTGGCGTCGCATGCGACGCGACCAGCAGCGCGGTCCCGACCATCCCCGGATGGGGCGCGGTCCGCACGGTGGCCCCGGCGGTCCGCACCGCCACGGTCACGGCCGCGGCTTCGGCGACTTCGGTCCCGGCTTCGGCCCGGGTGGTTTCGGCCCCGGTTTCGGGCCCGGTCCGCACTTCGGTCGCGGTCGCGGCCGCGGTGGCCGCGGTCGGCGCGGTGATGTGCGCGCGGCCATCCTCCTGCTGCTGCAGGAGCGGCCCATGCACGGCTACGAGCTGATCCAGCAGATTCGCGAACGCAGCGAGGACGTCTGGCGGCCCAGCCCCGGATCCATCTACCCCGCGCTCGCGCAGCTCGAGGACGAGGGTCTGGTGATCATCGAGAAGGTGTCGGGTCGCAAGACCGCCAAACTGACCGAAGCCGGTACCGCCTACGTGGCGGAGCACCGCTCCGACCTCGGCGACCCCTGGCAGGAGGTCAAGGACGGCGTCGGCGATCAGACCCTGGATCTGCGCGGGCTGGTCGGCCAGCTCATGGGCGCGGTCGCCCAGGTGGCCGCCGTCGGCACCCCGGCGCAGGCAGCCACGGCGGCCGAGGTGCTCACCGAGGCGCGCAAATCCCTCTACCGCATCCTCGCCGAGGACGACACACCCGAAAAGTAATGGCAGCGAAACGCCCTTGCCCGATGCGCATTTCGGCCGTCCGCCGGGGAAAATCATGGCATGGCACACATGGGCCCCGTGTTGCATTGGGACATGGGACAAAAGAGGAGCCGCTGGCGCTGGATCGCCGCGGCGGGGGTAATGATGTGGGCGGTCGCCGCGGGCATGACGCCGATCGGCGCGGCGACCGCCACCGCACAACCGGTGGGGGACGGCATCGTGGTCCCCGTCCAGGCGGGACCGCCGCAGACCGACCATCTCGGCGCGGCCCGCTATCTGAAGGACCATCCGAACGCCGCGCCGCAGGGCGCCAACGATTTCGACTGTGAACCCGGCGCCGCGCACCCACGCCCGGTGATCCTCGCGCACGGCACCGACTCGTCGGCGTACTCCGACTGGGCGGCCATCGCGCCGCTGCTGGCCGCGGCGGGCTACTGCGTGTTCGCGCTGAACTACGGCGGCGCGCCCGACGCGGAGACCTACGGCACCGAGGACATCTGGGTGAGCTCCGCGCAGATCGGCGTCTTCGTCGACCGGGTGCTGGCCGCGACCGGTGCGCAACAGGTGGATCTGGTGGGATTCTCCCAGGGCGCCAACGTGACCCGCTACTGGGTCAATCAGCTCGGGGGAGCGCCGAAGGTCGGGCACTGGATCGGCCTGGCCTCACCCAGCTACGGCGGTGTCATGTACGGCATCGTGCCGGTGGCGAAGTACATGCCGGTGCTGTTCCCGGTCTTCGAACTGGCCAGCTCCAAGGCCGCCGTGCAGCAGGCCGCCGGGTCGGAGTTCATCGTGGCGCTCAACGCGGGCGGGGACACCGTGCCCGGTGTGCGTTACACCACCATCGGCAGCCGGGTGGATGAGATGATCCAGCCCTTCGAGAACATCGCGCTGCGCGGTCCGGGAGCGACGAACCTGGTCGTCCAGGACCTCTGCGCGGACAATCTGACCGGCCATTTCCACACGGTGTACGAGCCGTACGTGCATCGGCTGCTGTTGAACGCGCTCGATCCGGCCACCGCGCGGACACCGGTCTGCGAACCGGTCGCCATGGGCACCGGAATCGCCGAAGTAGTCCTGGCGGCGCATTCCTGATCAGGCTGGCTCCCGGTATCCGTAAAATGAGACGACCGTATTCATTCGCTACCGGGAGCCGCCCGTGACCATCCAGCCCGTCCGCCTGTTCGGCGATCCGATTCTGCGCGCTCGCGCGGCGGAGGTGGAGACGTTCGACCAGCAGGTGCGCCAGCTGGTCACCGACCTCACCGACACCATGTACGAAAGTGGCGGTGTCGGCATGGCGGCCCCGCAGATCGGGGTCGGGCTGCGCGTCTTCGTCTACGACACCGGGGACGCCCGCGGGCATCTGATCAATCCGGAGTTCGAGGTCGACGGCGACGAGACCCAGACCGGGCCGGAGGGCTGCCTGTCCATTCCGGGGGTGCGCGAGGACGTCACCCGGGCGATGGCGGTGCGCGCCCGCGGGGCCGACATGACCGGCGCGCCGGTGGAATTCCGGGCCGAGGGTCTGCTGGCCCGCTGCGTCCAGCACGAGACCGACCATCTGGACGGCGTGCTGTTCCTGCAACGCCTGGAACCCGCCCCGCGCAAGGAGGCGATGCGGACCATCCGCGAATCCTCCTGGTTCACAGCGGGCATCACGGTGGTGCCCGCCGCCGAGATCGGTGGCCGCAAGCGCGCCGACGCGTCGGGACGGGGTCGCTGATGCGCGTGGTCTTCGCGGGAACGCCGGAACCGGCGGTGCCGTCACTGCGGCGGCTCATCGCATCGTCGCGTCACGAGGTGGTCGCGGTGGTGACCCGCCCCGACGCCGTTGCCGGGCGCGGGCGCAAGGTCACCCGCTCACCCATCGGGCGGCTGGCCGACGAGCACGGCATTCCGGTGCTCACGCCGCGCAAGCCGTCCGAACCCGAATTCATCGAGCGATTGCGGGAATTGGCGCCCGACTGCTGTCCGGTGGTGGCCTACGGGGCGCTGCTGCCGCAGCGGGTGCTCGACATTCCGCGCCACGGCTGGATCAATCTGCACTTCTCGCTGCTGCCCGCCTGGCGCGGCGCGGCTCCGGTGCAGGCGGCCATTCTGGCCGGGGACGAGATCACCGGCGCCTCCACCTTCCAGATCGAGGCGGGCCTGGACACCGGCCCCGTCTTCGGCATGGTGACCGAGAAGATCCGGGTCACCGATACCGCGGGCGTGCTGTTGGAGCGGCTCGCCGACAGCGGTGCGCACTTGCTCGAAACCACCCTCGACGGCGTGGAGGACGGCACCGTGCACGCGGTCCCGCAATCCACCGACGGCATCTCCTACGCCCCCAAGGTGGAAGCCGAGGCCGGGCACATCCGTTGGGACCAACCGGCTCTCGCCATCTCCCGCCGCATTCGCGCGGTCACCCCGGCCCCCGGCGCGTGGACCGTGGTCGACGGCAAACGCCTCAAACTCGGCCCCGTCGACATGGTGGAGGAGGCCCTGCCCGAGCGCGCCATCGAGGTCCGCAAATCCGGTGTCTACATCGGCACCGCCACCACCGCGATCCGCCTCGACCAGGTGCAGCCTCAGGGCAAGAAGATGATGGCCGCCCTCGACTGGGCCCGCGGCGCCCGCCTGCAACCGGGCGCGGTGGTCGAGTGACCCGGCCCGAGCGCGGACGCGACGACGACCGCCGGTCCGGAGGGCGGCACACGGGGGACTCGGACCCCCGCGGCTCGCGCGACGGTGGCATGTCGGGCGATCGGAACGGCGCGGAAGACCGGCCCGCGGGTCGGCGGAATGCCGTGTCCCGCAACGAAGGATACGGTCGCGGCGGAGGTCGGCCGCACGACGACCGCCAAGGGCGACGAGGCGGAACCGGCGGCCCGCGGGACAGCGGCTTCGCCGAGGGGCGGCGCGGTGCGGAGGATCGCCCGCCAGGTCGGCGAAAGAGCCTGTCCCGCAGTGAAGTTCACGGTCGAGGTCAAGGCGCGGGCGCGCCCGGCGGGGGTGATCTCGAGCGGACGGCCGACGACGCACGCCGTCGGCGGCAGGATGACCGGCCGCGTGGTGACCGATCGCGTGATGATCGCAACGGCCGCCGGCGTGGCGCGGCTACCGGAGCCGGTGTCTCGCGAGCTGATGAGCGGGAGGGCCGCTCGGGCGCTCCGGCCGCGCGGGACGGTTCCGCCGATGTCCGGCGCGGCGATCCGCGGGACGATGGTTCCGCCGGCGCCGGTGGCGGGCGTGATCGGCGCGGGCGGAGTGACGGTGCGGGGCGCGGCGGCGGTGCCCGTCGGCGCGAAGACGGTTCGGGCGGCGGCCGGGACCGGTCGCGGGGCGACGGTGGTCGCGGTGCGCGGCAGGCCGGGCGCGGCGGTGAGTACGGGCAGGCCGATCCGGTGCGGGTGGTGGCGCGGGATGTGCTGCGGGCCGTGCGGGAGCGGGACGCGTACGCGAATCTCGTGCTGCCGGGGCTGCTGCGGGAGCGGAAGCTGTCCGGGCGGGACGCGGCGCTGGCCACCGAATTGACCTATGGCGCGTGCCGGTCGCAGGGGCTGCTGGACGCGGTGATCGCGGACTGTGCCGGGCGGCCGGTGACCGAGATCGACGGGGCGCTGCTGGATGTGCTGCGGTTGGGGGTGTATCAGCTGTTGCGGACCCGGATCGGGGCGCATGCGGCGGTGGACACCTCGGTGGCGCTGGTGCGATCCGAATTCGGCGGCGGCAAGGCCGGATTCGTCAATGCCGTGCTGCGGCGGGCGGCCGAGCGGACGCCGGAGGAGTGGGTGGACCGGCTGGCTCCCGCGGATCCGCTGGGACATCTGGCCTTCGAGTACGCCCATCCCACCTGGATCGCGCAGGCGTTCGCGGATGCGCTCGGCGCGCGGGCCGGGGAGCTGCGCGATGTGCTCGCCGCCGACGACGCCCGCCCGGCGGTCCACCTGGTGGCGCGGCCGGGGGAGATCAGCGCCGAGGAACTGGCCCTGGTGACCGGTGGCGAGGAAGGCCGCTGGTCGCCGTACGCGGTGTACCTCGACGGCGGCGATCCGGCCAAGCTGGAACCGGTGCGCGAGGGTATGGCGGCCGTCCAGGACGAGGGCAGCCAGCTGGTGGCGCTCGCGCTGACCCGGGCCCCGCTCGACGGTCCCGACGGCGGCCGCTGGCTCGACCTGTGCGCCGGTCCGGGTGGCAAGACCGCCCTGCTCGGCGCCATCGCCGATATCGACGGCTTCCATGTCGACGCCGTGGAACCGGCCGAGCACCGTGCCGACCTGGTCCGCCAGGCCACCCGCTCGATGCCGGTCACCGTCCATGTCGCCGACGGCCGCGACACCGGCCTGACTCCCGGCTACGACCGCATCCTGGTGGACGCCCCCTGCACCGGCCTGGGCGCGCTGCGCAGACGTCCCGAGGCCCGCTGGCGTCGCCGCCCCTCCGATGTCCGCGACCTGGTCACCCTGCAACGCGAATTGCTCACCGCCGCATGGGATCTGCTGCGTCCGGGCGGTGTTGTCGTTTACTCCACCTGCTCCCCGCACCTGCCGGAGACCGTCTCGGTGGTGGCCGATATCGCCCGCCGCACCGGCGCGATCCAACTCGACACCCGAGACCTGCTCCCCGGCGTCCCAGACACCGGCGACGGACCGGGCGCCCAACTGTGGCCGCACCGCCACGGCACCGACGCCATGTTCCTCGCGGCCCTGCGCAAACCGTGAGCGGTCGCGCGGTTCGCCCCCGGCAACCTGGGGCGGGTCGCTCGGCAAGGGGTGCGTGGTCGTTCGACGTGGGTCGTTCGGCTGGATGCGTGGTCGTGTGCTGAGGGACGTCCGGCGAGGGGCGCGCGGTCACTTGTCGCGGGTCTGGCGCGGCGAGTGGATGCGTGCGTTCGTCCCGGGTCGCGGGGCGAGTGGATGTGTGGTCGATCGTCGGGGGCCGTCCGGCTCAGCGGTGCGGGGTCGGTCGCCTCGAGCCATCATGTCGGAATGATCGTCGCCGCAGCGCAGTTCACCTCCCGGCCGTTCGACATCGCCGCGAACGCGGCGGCCGGGGCGGCACTCGTGCGCGCGGCGGGCGGTGCCGGTGCGGAGCTGGTGGTCTTTCCCGAACTCGCGCTCACCGGTTACGAACTGGGCGTCACCGACGAGCCGGGCCGGTTCGCCCTCACTCCGGAGGACGAGCGGCTGACCGTGATTCGCGAGGCGTGCCGGGCAGTGCGGGCGGCGGCGCTCGTCGGCTGCCCGGGCCGCGCGCCGCGCGGCGTGACGATCAGCGCCTTCGTCTACGGCCCCGACGGGGAGACGGTGACGCGCTACGACAAGCGCCATGTCACCGCGACCGAGCGGGCCGCCGGATTCGTCCCGGGCACCGTCGACGGCCGATTCAGCCTGGGCGGTACCGCTTTCGGCATCGCGATCTGCTATGACGCGCATATTCCGGAACTGGCCGAGCGCGCCGCCGCCGACGGCTGCCAGGTTCTGCTCGCCAGCTCCCTGTACGGCCGCGGCCCGGGCGAGCGGGAGCGCGCCGCGATCCTGCCCGCCTTGGCCGAGCGGAACGGCCTGCATGTCGTGCTGGCCAATCACCTCGGCCCGGCCGGTGCCTACGAGGCCTGCGGCGGCAGCGCGATCTGGGCTCCGGACGGCACCCGCGTCGCCGAATGCGCCAGCATCAGCCCGGGATTCGTCACGGCCGAGCTGTCATCGGTTGATCGCCGATCCGGACCGTCACTCCCGTGCCGACTGTTCCCGCAGGCGGGCCAGGGTTTTGGCGAGGATGCGGGAGACGTGCATCTGTGAGATGCCCATCTGCTGCGCGATCTGGGTCTGGGTCATGGATTCGAAGAAGCGCATGGTGAGGATGCGGCGTTCGCGTTCGGGCAGGCCCGCGAGCAGGGGGCGGATGGCGACGTACTCCTCGACCCGGTCGAACTGTGACTCCTCCTCGCCCAGGGTGTCGAGCAGGGATGCCTCGGTGTCGCGGCCCACCGAGACCGCGTCGATGGAGCTGGGCTGGTAGGCGTTTCCGGCGATCACGGCCTGGGTCACCTCATCGGCGTCGATCCCGAGTTCGGCGGCGATCTCCTTGGCCGTGGGGGAGCGGCCCAGCTGCTGGGAGAGGGCGTCGATGGCGGAGCCGATACGCAGATGGGTTTCCTTGATCCGGCGCGGAACCCGCATGGCCCAGGTGTTGTCGCGGAAATAGCGACGCACCTCGCCCATGATGGTCGGCACCGCGAAGGACAGGAAGTTGGAGCCGCGGGTGATGTCGAATCGGTCCACCGCGTGCACCAGGCCGACCCGCGCCACCTGGGTGAGATCGTCGAACGGCTCACCGCGCCCGCTGAATTTGCGGGCGATGTGGTCGGCCAGCGGGATGCAGCGGTTGATGAGTTCGGCCCGCAGGTCGGCGCGCCGCGTGGACTTCTCGGGTGCCGCCGCCATCGCCTCGAACAGCGCCGAGACGTCGTCGTAGCCGGAGACGCTGCGCGCGACCTCCTCCGCCTCGCCGGCATCGAGATCCTCGGCGGTTTCCTCGTTCTCGGTGCTGTCGCTGTTCTCGTTGCCGTCGCCGACCCGCTCCTCGGTGGGCTCGGGTTGCGGAGATTCCTGGGATTCGAACACGGTGTCCTCGCCGACCACTACGCCTTCCCCCGGACCCGCCGGAACTCCACGGTGGTCGGGTATCCGGCGAGCGCCGGATCGAACTCGCCCTGCGTCGCGGTCACCGAATCCGACAGGGTGCGCAGCACATGCCAGCCGAAGCCGCTCTCGTCCGGCATACCCTGCTTCTCCGCCACGCCGTCGACCGCCACCACCAGATCGGTGTCGCCGACGGTGAACCGGCAGCGCAGGGTGGAGTCGGGTTTGGCGAGCGCGATGAGGGTGGAGGCCGCCTCGTCCACGGCCAGCCGGATGTCGGCGACCTCATCCAGGGTGAAATCACTGAGCAGCACCAGTGTTTCGGCGAGTCCGCGCACGATGGGCAACTGGGAGACCGATGCGGCGACGCCGATCTCGACCGGGGTCGCGCGCAGCCCTTGTTCCGCCGAAATATTGATCACCTGCACTAGGCTACCCATTCCGTCGCGCGGCAATCAGCGCAATGCCCTGTTCGGGCGTGCCGGGGCGGTCGGGGCCGGGCCGATAGACTGCGCCCTGTGTGCACCTCCTCCACTTCCTTCCATCGGCCCCCGCCGATGATCGCCCCCTCCATCCTGTCCGCCGATTTCGCGAATCTCGCCGCCGAGCTGAAGGCCATCGAAGGCTCGGACTGGGTGCATGTCGATGTGATGGACAACCACTTCGTGCCCAATCTGACCCTGGGTCTGCCGGTGGTGCAGAGCATTCTGAAGGTGACCGACATTCCCGTGGACTGCCACCTCATGATCGAGAATCCGGAGCGGTGGGCGCCGGGGTACGCGGAGGCCGGCGCCTACAACGTCACCTTCCACGCCGAGACCACCGACAATCCGGTCGCGGTGGCGCGCGATATCCGCGCGGCGGGGGCCAAGGCGGGACTGTCGGTGAAGCCGAACACCCCGATCGAGCCCTACCTCGAGGTGCTGAAGGAATTCGACACGCTGCTCGTCATGAGTGTCGAACCTGGTTTCGGCGGCCAGTCGTTCATTCCGCACGTCTTGGACAAGGCGCGCGTCGTCCGTGATCTGGTGGACGCGGGCGAACTGCGTCTGGTGGTGGAGATCGACGGCGGCATCAATATGGACACCATCGAACAGGCCGCCGAGGCGGGTGTGGATTGCTTCGTCGCGGGGTCGGCGGTGTACGGCACCGCCGATCCGGCCGAGACCGTCGAGAAACTGCGGCAGAAAGTCGTCGCGGTCGAGGCGTCGGCCGAATAGCGATACCGGGTCAGCGCCCGAGCAGCGCCTCGAGCACCGATTCCAGCGGCGGGACCGTGCGCGCGGTCCCGGGCGCTCGCACCCAGGTGCGATATCCCGTCCGTTCGTCGTCGGCGGACGGGAGTACGACCTGTGCGCCCGCGCACGCGACGGTGGCGTACATGCGGAACAGCGTCGCCGATACCGCGGGGGTGATCGATTCCGGCCGGGCGGGACCGGTGATGAAGGTCCAGCGTCGGGCGCGGGGGTGGTGTACGACGGGGCCGGCGAGTTCCGCCTGCTCCAGTCGCCGCTGGACGCGCTCGCCGAGTTCGGCGGGCATGGTGACGGCCCCGTACCGATTGCCTATCTCGAGCAGGATGTGTCGTGACGTGGGATCGATCGATGACGGCAGGTGAAACTCGCGGCGGTAACGAACGCAGCGGGCTTCGAGTGTCGAATCGAGAAACGTGGTCACGCCGCACTCCCAAATGTGTTGTTGTCCACCTGGATCCGACCCGCTCGGGGTCCAACCTTCCTTCGGTCTAGTATGGGGATCAGCTACATAACAATCTTGCGACCATTTTCCTCTCTCCGCAAGATTTTGGTGTAAGCGAGTTGCGAACTGGGTAGAAATTTCCGTTTGCGTTGTGGTGGATAATTCGAGAAGACGGGAAATTCTGGCATTTCAATTGGAAAAGCCTGGGTAATTCGGACAATTCGATCTCGACCAGTCCGATTTCGCGTCATGTCGCTGACCTTCGGTATCGAACGCTCCTGTGAACAAGGCCGCGTGTCGACTACGACTCCGCGTCGTTACCCTGAGTGGGTACATCCCACCGCCGGGAATCCCCCGGTGGCCCGGGCTGTTGGCGCAAGCGGATGACCCGGCACGCGGGCATCGGGCCAAGAGGAGAGTGAAGGGCATGTTCACAGGCATCGTCGAGGAACTCGGCGAGATCGTGGCCGTCGAGGAGCGCGGCGACGCCTCCCGCATCACGGTGCGCGGTCCGGTGGTGACCTCCGATGCCGGACACGGCGATTCGATCGCGGTCAACGGTGTCTGCCTCACGGTCGTCGACAAGGTCGTCGAGGGTGACACCTTCACCGTGGACGTCATGGGGGAGACGCTGAACCGGTCCAGTATCGGCGGTCTGACCGTGGGCTCGCGGGTGAACCTGGAGCGGGCCGCCGCGGTCGACAGCCGCCTGGGTGGACATATCGTGCAGGGCCATGTGGACGGCACCGGCACCGTCGTCTCCCGCGATCCCCAGCAGAACTGGGAGGTGGTGCGAATCTCGCTGCCCGACAGCCTGGCTCGCTACGTGGTGGAGAAGGGTTCCATCACCGTGGACGGTATCTCGCTGACGGTGTCGGCCCTCGGTGTCGCCGCCGCCCCCGCCGCCGATGGCAATACCGACTGGTTCGAAGTCTCGCTGATCCCGACCACCCGCGAACTCACCACCCTCGGCACCGCCCCCGTCGGCACCACCGTGAACCTCGAGGTCGACATCATCGCCAAGTACGTCGAACGTCTCATCGCGCGCGGCTGAGCGCGGCGTGCCGCTGATCGAGAGGCGGCGCAAATCGGACACAGCCGCTGCCTTACTGTAATGAGGCACCTAATTCGAGATGGAGCACAGCAGACGTGACCAGGTTCGACACCATCGAGCGCGCAGTCGCCGATATCGCCGCCGGTAAGGCGGTCGTCGTCGTCGACGACGAGGGCCGGGAGAACGAGGGCGACCTCATTTTCGCCGCGGAGAAGGCCACCCCCGAACTCGTGGCCTTCATGATCCGCTACACCTCCGGTTACATCTGCGTCCCCCTCACCGGCGAGGACTGCGACCGCCTGGGCCTGCCGCCCATGTACGCGGTCAACCAGGACAAGCACGGCACCGCCTACACCGTGTCCGTGGACGCGCGCGAGGGCATCAGCACCGGCATCTCGGCCGCCGACCGCGCCACCACCATGCGGGTGCTGGCCGATCCGCAGGCCAGGGCCGAGGACCTCACCCGCCCCGGACACGTGGTCCCCCTGCGCGCCAAGGACGGTGGCGTACTGCGCCGCCCCGGCCACACCGAGGCCGCCGTGGATCTGTCGCGCATGGCCGGGCTGAGCCCCGCCGGCGTCATCTGCGAGATCGTCTCGCAGAAGAATGAGGGCGATATGGCCCGCACCGAGGAACTGCGCATCTTCGCCGACGAGCACGACCTCGCGCTCATCTCCATCGCCGACATGATCGCCTGGCGGCGCCGCCACGAGAAGCATGTGGAGCGCGTGGCCGAGGCCCGCATTCCCACCGAGTTCGGTGATTTCCGCGCCATCGGGTACAAGAGCGAATACGACAACACCGAACACGTCGCGCTGGTCATGGGCGATATCCCGGGTGCGAACGGGCTGGGGGAGGACGTGCTGGTGCGCGTGCACTCCGAATGCCTCACCGGCGACGTGTTCGGCTCGCTGCGCTGTGACTGCGGTCCGCAGCTCCACGCCGCCCTCGGGATCGTGGCCGAGGAGGGCCGCGGCGTGGTGCTGTACATGCGCGGGCACGAGGGCCGCGGCATCGGCCTCATGCACAAGCTGCAGGCGTATCAGATCCAGGACGAGAAGCAGCTCGACACCGTTGACGCCAATCTGGACCAGGGCCTACCCGCCGACGCCCGCGACTACGGCACCGGCGCGCAGATCCTCGCCGACCTCGGCATCAGCTCCATGCGACTGCTGACCAACAATCCGACCAAGCGCGCCGGGTTGGAGGGGTACGGTCTGTCCATCACCGAGCGGGTGGCCATGCCGGTGCGCGCGAATCAGCACAATCTGCGGTATCTGCGCACCAAGCGCGACCGCATGGGCCACGACCTGATCGGCCTGGACGATCTGGATCTCGGCGAAACCGCGCAGTAGGCGCGACCTTTCGATACAGCGGCTTCGACAAGAAGCTTCGACGAGAAGAGGTGGAGAACCGTTGAGTGGAGGCGGGGTTCCGACGTTCGAGCTCTCGGACGCCAAGGACCTGAAGCTGGCCATCGTCGCGTCGCGCTGGCACACCGAGATCTGCGACGCCCTGGTCGCCAACGCGGAGCGGACCGCGCGCGAGGCCGGGACCGCCGAGATCACCGTGGTGCGCTGCGCGGGCGCGATGGAACTGCCGGTGGTGGCGCAGGCGCTGGCCCGCTCGCATGACGCGGTGGTCGCGCTCGGGGTCGTGATCCGTGGGGAGACACCGCATTTCGAGTACGTGTGCGATGCGGTGACCGCCGGGCTCACCCGGGTGTCGCTGGACGAGAGCACCCCGGTCACCAATGGCGTGCTCACGGTGAACACCGAGCAGCAGGCGCTCGACCGGGCGGGGCTGCCCGGGGCGAGCGAGAACAAGGGCGAACAGGCCGCGGCCGCGGCCCTCGACGCCGCGCTCACCCTGCGCGCCCTGCGCCAGACCGTCTAGTCCATGCCGGTCGTACGGATCTGGCGGCGCGGCGGCGAGGAGCCGCCGCGCCGACCCGAGCGCGAGGATCGTTCCACGACAGGCGAATCGGCGGCCGGGTCGCGACGCGAGGGCGGGGCGGCGACCGGTGGTTCCGCCGCCGGCGCGGAGTCGACAGGGCCTGGGACCGCGTCGCCTGAACCCGATGGCACGTCGCTGGGAGCCGATGGCGCGCCGCTGGGACCTGATGGGGCGTCGTTTGAACCCGATGGGGCGTCGGCGGAGCCAGGCTCCGCGCCACCCGCATCCGGCTCCGCGTCACCGCGATCCGAGACGAGCTCCGAGGAGTCGGCACCCGTGCCCGCGACATCCGAAACAGCCACCTCATCGCACACCGCCGCCGGGTGGGATCTCGAGGTGCGGCCCCGCCGGTCGACGCGCAATGCGCGGATCGTGGCGGCCATCCTGGTCGTCGTGTTCGGTGTGGCGGGCGTCTTCCTGCGCAACGGCTCCACCGGCGTCAACTTCCGGGTGGTGGACCAGGTGGCGGTGGTGGCCATCGGCCTGCTGCTCGGGGGCGGCGTGCTGTTGCTGACCCGGCCCCGGCTGCGCGTCGGCCCGCGCGGTGTGGTGGTGCGCAATATCGTGGGCGACAGCGAATTCCGGTGGCAGGACATTCGCGGGGTGTCGTTTCCGGACAAGAAGGCGTGGCCGCGGCTGGAGCTGGTCGACGACGACTACGTGCCGATTCTCGCCATCCGCGCCAATGACGGTGAGCGCGCGGTCGCCGCCATGGACCGCTTCCGGGAGCTGGGGGCGAAGTACTCGGCGGCCCCGCCCGGCTGATCGCTGTTTCGGCTGTTTGCTAAACTCTGCAAACAGCAGGTCGGTCGTCCGCGCCGATACCGCCACCAGCGGAAGGATTGGTTCGGAAGTGCCAGGACTGAAAAGGCCGCTGTACCAGATGAAAGCGGACTTCTTCAAAACGCTCGGACACCCCGTGCGCATCCGTGTGCTCGAACTGCTCAGCGAGCGTGAGCACGCGGTCTCCGAAATGCTGCCCGAGGTCGGGGTGGAACCCGCCAACCTCTCCCAGCAGTTGTCGATCCTGCGCCGGGCCGGTCTGGTTACCGCCCGACGCGAGGGCCTGTCGGTCACCTACTCCCTGACCTCGCCCGAGGTCGCCCAGCTCCTCGCCACCGCCAGAGCCATCCTGACCGGTGTGGTGGCGGGCCAAGCCGAACTGCTCGAGCCACCGGCCTAGTCACTGTCCCGGTCGTCCCGACGCGCACTGCCGTATCCGCTGGTTGCATAGTTGCGCAACTACCTACCTAGTCACATTCGAAGGAGATTCCGTTGACCGTCCTCCCCGCCTTCGTGTCGGCCGCGCCGACCACGCACCGCGGCATCCTCGACTGGGTGGGCGAGGTCGTCGCGCTCACCGCGCCCGATCACGTGGTCTGGTGTGACGGCTCCGCGGCGGAATGGGATCGGCTCACCGCCGAACTGGTGCGGCGCGGCACCTTCGTACCGCTGTCGGCCATCCCCAACTCCTTCTGGTGCGCCTCCGACCCCGAGGACGTCGCCCGCGTGGAGGATCGCACCTTCATCTGCTCCGAGCGCGAATCCGATGCCGGTCCCACCAACAACTGGATGGACCCGGTGGACATGCGCACCGTCATGACCGAGCACTACCGGGGCGCGATGGCCGGACGGACCCTGTACGTGATCGCCTTCTGCATGGGGCCGCTCGACGCCGGCGAGCCGAAATACGGTGTGCAGATCACCGATTCGGCCTATGTCGCGGTCTCCATGCGGATCATGACCCGCTCCGGCACGCCGGTCTGGGAACGGCTCACCGACACTCGGGACTTCGTGAAATGTCTGCACTCTGTCGGCGCTCCGCTGGCCGCCGGACAGCCGGATATGCCGTGGCCGTGCGACCGGACCAAATACATCGCGCACTTCCCGGAGACGCGCACCATCTGGAGCTACGGCTCCGGCTACGGCGGCAACGCCCTGCTGGGCAAGAAGTGCTTCGCGCTGCGCATCGCCTCGGTGCTGGGACGCGACGAAGGCTGGCTGGCCGAGCACATGCTCATCCTGAAACTCACGTCGCCGCAAGGGAAGACGCACTACGTTGCCGCGGCCTTCCCATCCTCTTGCGGCAAGACCAACCTCGCTATGCTGGAGCCCGCGCTGCCGGGCTGGCGGGCGGAAACCGTCGGCGACGACATCGCCTGGCTGCGATTCGGGGCCGACGGGCGGTTGTACGCGGTGAACCCCGAGTCCGGATTCTTCGGTGTCGCACCGGGAACCGGCGCGCGCACCAACCCCAACGCCATGGCCACCATCGCGCGCGGCAATTCCATCTTCACCAATGTGGCGCGCACCGACGACGGGGAGGTGTGGTGGGAGGGCATGACCGACGAGCCGCCCGCCCACCTCGTCGACTGGCGCGGGCGGGACTGGACCCCGGAGAGCGAAACCCCGGCGGCACATCCCAATTCGCGCTACTGCACGCCGATCGAACAGTGCCCCTCGGTGGCACCCGAGTGGGACGATCCGGCGGGGGTGCCCATCTCGGCCATCTTCTTCGGCGGGCGGCGCGCGAGCACCGTGCCGCTGGTGACCGAATCGTTCGACTGGACGCACGGGGTCTTCCTCGCCTCGGTGCTCTCGTCGGAGACCACCGCGGCGGCCACCGGCGCCGTCGGCGTGGTGCGCCGCGACCCCATGGCCATGCTGCCCTTCCTCGGCTACCACGTGGGCGACTACTTCGCGCACTGGCTGTCGCTGGCACAGCGGGAGGGGGCGCGGCTGCCGAAGATCTTCCAGGTGAACTGGTTCCGGCGCAGCGACGAAGGAGCTTTCCTCTGGCCGGGGTTCGGCGACAACGTGCGGGTGTTGCAGTGGGCGCTGGAACGTCTCGACGGCACCGCCGACGCGGTGACCACGCCCATCGGCTACCTGCCCACCGCCGACGCGCTGAACCTGGACGGACTCGACGCGGTGCACCGCGATCGGGTGTCCGCCGCGCTGGCCGTCGACACGCGGGAGTGGGTGGCCGAGCTACGGCTGATCGACGAGTGGTACGCCACCATCGGCGGCAACCGGCTGCCCGAGCCGTTGCGTGAACAGCTCGCGGCGCTGAAGCTGCGCCTGGCCGACTATCGCGGCGACGACGCCACGGTGAACTGACCGTGCGGTCGCTGCTCCCGGTCCGATCGGATTGGGCTCCGGCCGTGAAAGCTCCCGGTGCGGACCTGCTGGCGGGATTGATCGTCGCGCTGGTGGCATTGCCGTTGGCGCTGGGTTTCGGGATCAGCTCCGGACTCGGCGCGGCGGCGGGGCTGGCCACCGCGGTCATCGCGGGCGCACTCGCCGCGGTGTTCGGCGGCTCCCGCTTCCAGGTATCGGGTCCCACCGGGGCCATGACCGTCGTGCTGGTGCCCATCGCGCACCAGCACGGCGCGTCGGGCGTCCTCATGGTCGGCCTGCTGGCGGGCCTGCTGTTGGTCGCCATGGCCGCGGCCGGGGTCGGGCGGGCGGTGCGCTTCGTCCCGGCACCGGTGATCGAGGGCTTCACCGCCGGAATCGCGGTGGTGATCGCATTGCAGCAGGTGCCCTCCGCGCTTGGCGTCGGCGAACTCGACGGTGAGCGGGTGTGGCAGGTCGCCGTCGCGGCGGTGCGCGCGTTCGCCGCGCATCCGGTGGCGGCCGCGCCGGTGACGGCGGTGGTGGTCGCGGCGGTGATCCTGCTGGGCGGCCGGCATCTGCCCAAGCTGCCGTTCGCGCTGGCCGCGGTCGGCGGGGCGACGCTGGTGGCCGAGTGGACGCACCTGGACATCATCCGCATCGGTGCGCTGCCCGCCGGATTGGCCGCTCCCACACTCGAATTCGTCGATCCGGATCGGCTCGGCGCACTGCTCGCACCCGCCGTGGCGGTCGCCGCGCTCGCGGCGCTGGAATCGCTGCTGTCGGCGACGGCCGCCGACGCCATGGCGGTCGGCACCCGGCACGATCCGGATCGCGAACTGCTCGGGCAGGGGCTCGCCAATATCGCGGCCCCGCTGTTCGGCGGCGTCCCGGCCACCGGGGCCATCGCCCGGACGGCGGTGAACGTGCGCTCCGGGGCGCGGACCCGGCTGGCCGCGCTCACCCACGCCCTCATCCTGGCGGGCATCGTGTACGCCGCCGCGCCGCTGGTGGAGCGAATTCCGGTGGCGGCCTTGGCCGGAGTGCTGCTGGCCACCACCGTGCGCATGGTGGAGACCGCCTCGCTGGCCGCCATCGCCCGCGCCTCGCGCGGCGACGCGGTCATCATGGCGGCCACCTTCGCGGTGACGGTCGCACTCGATCTGATCACCGCCGTGGCGGTCGGCGTCGGCATCGCCGCGATACTGGCACTGCGGTCGATCGCCCGCGAGGCCCGGCTGTCGCAGGTGCCGCTGGACGATTCCGACCACCTCGCGGAGGAGCACGCACTGCTGCACGACCACATCGTCGCCTACCGCCTGGAGGGGCCGCTGTTCTTCGCGACCGCGCACCGCTTCCTGCTGGAACTGGCCGAGGTCGCCGACGTCCAGGTGGTGGTGCTCCGGATGGCGCATCTGACCTCGCTGGACAGCACCGGCGCGCTGGTGCTCGCCGATGCCGTCGGGAAGCTCGAGCACCGCGGCATCACCGTACTGCTGTCGGGGCTGCGCCCCGATCACCGGCGTCGGCTGGCGGCGGTGGGGGCATTGCCCGCCGGTGAACGGATCTTCGATACCACCACGGCCGCCATCGATTGCGCACGAGCGCGGGTGACGGCGTGACCGGTGTGCCGCGCCCGGTCAGCGGTTGTCGCCCATGACCGCGCCCTCGCGGCGGGGATCGGTGCCGCCGATCCAGCCGTCGCCGTCTCGGGTCAGCGCGGACAGGCCGCTGGTCTGCTGTGCCACCGACACGGTGTGGCCGAGTTCGCGCAGGCGTTGGACGAGCGGGTCGTTGTCGCCGTCGGCGTCGGCGTCGACGGCCGGATGCTCGCCGCCGACATTGGTGGTGGGGGTGTTGCCCGCGCCGAAATCGACCGCCGAGACGGCCTGCTGCGGATCCAGTCCCCAATCCAGCATGGCCACCAGGGTTTTCACCACGAACTGGATGATGAGGGAGCCGCCGGGGGAGCCGGTGACGTGGGTGAGCCGTCCGCGCTCGCCGTCGGCGGCGCGGTCGAAGACCAGGGTGGGGGCCATGGAGCTGCGGGGGCGCTTCCCGGCGTCGATGCTGTTGGCCACCGGGAGTCCGTCCTCGCCGAGCGGGTCGGCGGCGAAGTCGGTGAGCTGGTTGTTGAGGATGAAGCCGTCGACGAGATGGAAAGAGCCGAAGGCGGATTCGACCGTGGTGGTCATGGACGCGGCGTTGCCGTAGCTGTCGATGACGGAGATGTGGCTGGTGCCGTGCTCGGGCGGCTGGGGGCCGGTGCCGAGCGGGACCGGTCCGAAATCGCCGGGCTGTGCGGTGCCCATGCTGCGGCCCGGGTCGATGAGACCGGCCCGCTGCCGCAGATAGTCCGGATTCACCAGGGTCTGCGGGGTATTGCCGGGCAGCGGCACGAAATCCGAATCCGCGATGTACTTGTTCCGGTCGGCGTAGGCGAGCCGTTCGGCCTCGGAGATCAGGTGCACCGCTTCGGCTTTCGGCTTGCCGCCGTCGAGCGCGGCATCCCCGCCGTCGAGCTGGTCGGGCCCCAGGGCGGCCAGGTCGAAATTCGACAGGATGCCCAGGGTGGCGGCCACGGTGATGCCGCCCGAGGACGGGTTGGGGAAACCGCACACGATGTGCTCGCGATAGGGCGTGCACAGGACGGTGCGCTTCTTCGGCTGATATCCGGCCAGATCCGCCAGCGACATCAGACCCGGGGTGCGGCCGCCGTCGGTCGAGGCCACCGCGTCCACGATATCGGCGGCGATGGCACCGGTGTAGAACGCTTCCGCGCCGTCGGCGGCAATCGCGTTGAGCGTCTTGGCCATCGCGGGATTGGTGAGGTTGGTGCCCGCGGGTTTGGGGCTGCCGTCGGGCTGCAGGAAGTACGCGCG
The DNA here is from genome assembly GCF_030766805.1 of Nocardia sp. CC213A. Classification (NCBI taxonomy): domain Bacteria; kingdom Bacillati; phylum Actinomycetota; class Actinomycetes; order Mycobacteriales; family Nocardiaceae; genus Nocardia; species Nocardia sp. CC213A. Next base: position 680,536 of record NZ_JASFXA010000001.1, on the reverse strand, counting down.
GGCATTCTCGTCGCGGGCCAGATCGTCCGCCGACTCCGCGATCTGGCCCGCCAACCGGGGGCTGATGGCGAAGCCCTGATCGGCCAGGGCGATGGCGGGATCGAACAGCTCCCGCCACGACTGTTTGCCGTGCTCGCGATGGGCCAGCTCCAGCATGCGCAGCACGCCCGGGGTGCCGATGGAACGCCCGCTGGCGCGGGTGGACGGCTGCGGTTCGGTGCGATCGGTCTCGCTGATCCAGCGCAGATAGTTCTCGGTGGCCGCCGCGGGCGCGGTCTCACGGCCGTCGTAGGCGTCCACGGCCCCGGTGGCGGCGTCGTAGTAGAGCAGGAACGCCCCGCCGCCGATCCCCGACGCCTGCGGTTCCACCAGCCCCAGCACGGTCTGCGCCGCGATCAGGGCATCGGCCGCGGTGCCGCCGTCACGCAGCACCCGGCAGGCCGCGTCGGTGGCGAGCGGATTGGCGGTGGAGACGGAGAACGTCGCCGTGCGCACCGGCGTCATCCCGGTGCGATAGCCGGACGCGATCTCGGGATTGGTGCTCAGATTCGTGGTGGTCGCGCCGGGCGCGGCGCGGGCGGTCAGCGGGGTGCCGTTGGCACTCGTCACACAGGTGCCGTCGGCCTCGTTCTCCGGGCCGGTCGTACAGGCCGTGACCAATCCGAGCAGGAGCAATAGGGCGGCGGCCGCGCCGCTCCAGTTCCGCGTACGCCTCATGATCGGACTCTAACGCCGGGCGGCGCGGTGGACGGGGCTTTCGCGGCGGATGGCGAATAAGCGTGCCCTGTCGGGGGAGGTCAAAGTTGAGCGTCCTCGAAGCAACCTGTAAGACAGGTAGGTGGCGAACCGTCGAAATGCCGCTGGAACCGTCATCCGCCCCGGTCGGGACAGCGATGTGGTGCTCAGTAAATGGCAAGGTATCGTCACAACGCCTCACTACACGATTGCGGAGGGTTAACCGGCGTATGACCGAGATCCGGACACAGGCCACCAACCTCACGGCGGAGGACTCCGGCTATCACAAGAGCCTCAAGCCGCGGCAGTTGCAGATGATCGCCATCGGCGGCGCCATCGGCACCGGCCTGTTCCTCGGTGCGGGCGGTCGCCTGCACAGCGCCGGACCGTCGCTGTTCCTGGTCTACCTGGTCTGCGGCATTTTCGTCTTCTTCATTCTGCGGGCGCTCGGCGAGTTGGTGCTGCACCGACCGTCGTCGGGGTCCTTCGTCTCCTATGCGCGGGAATTCTTCGGGGAGAAGGCGGCTTTCGTCGCCGGGTGGATGTATTTCCTGAACTGGTCCATGACCGGCATTGTCGACACCACCGCCATCGCGACCTATCTGCACTATTGGGGGCCGTTCCAGCCCGTCGCGCAGTGGGTGCTGGCGCTCGGCGCGCTGCTCATCGTGCTGGGCATCAATTTGGTGTCGGTGAAGTGGTTCGGCGAGATGGAGTTCTGGGCCGCCATGATCAAGGTGGCCGCCCTGGTCAGCTTCCTGGTGGTGGGCACCATCTTCTTCGCGGGCCGCTTCGAGGTCGACGGCCAGCCCACCGGGTTCGGCATGGTCGAAGCCGCGGGCGGCTGGTTCCCGACCGGCGTGCTGCCGCTCATCACGGTCACCTCCGGCGTCGTATTCGCCTACGCCGCCGTGGAAATGGTGGGTATCGCCGCCGGTGAGACCGAGAATCCGGCCAAGATCATGCCGCGCGCCATCAATTCGGTCATCATGCGCATCGCGGTGTTCTACTGCGGGTCGGTGATTCTGCTGGCCCTGCTGCTGCCGTATACCGCATACCAGGCGGGCGAAAGCCCGTTCGTCACGTTCTTCGGCAAACTCGGTGTGGCGCACATGGGTTCGATCATGAACTTCGTGGTGCTCACCGCCGCGCTGTCCTCGCTCAATGCCGGACTCTATTCGACCGGGCGCATTCTGCGTTCCATGGCCATGAACGGCAGTGCGCCGACTTTCACCGCGCGCATGTCCCGCAGCGGTGTGCCCTACGGCGGCATTCTGCTCACCAGTTGTATCGCGCTGTTCGGCATCTGGCTGAATTACGTCGTGCCGTCGCAGGCATTCGAAATCGTGCTGAATGTGGCGTCGCTGGGAATTCTGGCCTCGTGGGCCACCATCGTGCTGTGTCAGCTCAAGTTGTACCGCTGGTCGCAGGAGGGGCGCGCCGAGCGCCCGGCGTTCCGGATGATCGGCGCGCCCTGGACCGGCATCGCCACCCTGGCCTTCCTGGTCGGTGTGCTGGTGCTCATGGCCTTCGACTACCCGGTCGGCACCTGGACCGTCGCCAGCCTGGCCATCATCGTTCCGGCGCTCGCTGTCGGCTGGCTCGTCGCCCGCAGGCGGGTGTTGGCCATCGCCGCGGAGCGCGCCGGGTACACCGGTGAATATCCGGTGCTGCCACCGATTCCGCTGGACGACAAGTAATCTCGCCGGTTTCCGGCAGGCCGGGCGAAAACAGCTCGGGACCTGTGCTTTTCGCGGCCGCGCACGATAATCGTGCGCGGCCGCCCTGTGTGCTGGAACACAGTGAGGCCGGGCTGTGGCCATGGTCATAACTTCGCCGCCGCGATTGTCGGATATCGAAACCGTTGGTTAGCGTCGGAATGCGCGTTCGCAGGGGGCGCGCAATGGATGGATGCTCGATGAGGAGTAGCTGTGACTGCGCATTCGGCTGTCGTCGATGAGGTGGAAGCCGATTCGACCGATGCGGACAAGGGTACTCCCGCAGCGTTTTTCGAGCGTGTCTCCGGCGCACTGGGGATCGCGCTCCGTGATCGTTCCGAGATCGGCGACGCATTGCGCGCCGAGGTGCCCGCGAAGGTGCGTGAGGCCCGCTACGCGGCCTGGGCCACGGCGGGTTTCGCCGTGCTGCACTGCCTGCTCGCCATTCCCGAGGGCGTGCTCTCGGTACTCGGCAGCGGCGGGCACTTCTTCGCCGCCTGGCTGACCGGGGCGATGGCGGTGCTCTTCGGCATTCGCTCGCGCCGGGTGTGGATCGGTGCGCTGGCGGTATCGAGCCTGCAGACCTTCCTGGGGGTGTTCACGCTGTTCTCGACCGAATTGCCCACGGGGGTAGGGCCGTTCATCGTGCTCGCCGGCATCATGGCCTCGGGCGTCGTACTCGCGCTGCTGCTGCGGCGCGACGTCTACGCCTGGTTCGCCGCCACATCCTGAGTCGACCCCGGTGCGCCGGACGGCGCGCCCGACCGTGATCGGGTCGCGCCGTCGCTCGATCGGCTGTGCGGCGGCCGGTTCGGGTATCGGCCGCGACGATCAGGACAGGGTGCGGGCCAGCGCCCGCCCGGCGGCCCGGCCCGAGAAGATACAGCCGCCGAGGAAGGTGCCCTCCAGGGCGTTGTACCCGTGCACGCCGCCGCCACCGAAGCCCGCCACCTCACCGGCCGCGTACAGCCCGGGGAATGGGGTGCCGTCCGGGCGCAGGACCTGTGAGTCGAGATCGGTCTGCAAGCCGCCCAACGTCTTTCGGGTGAGGATGTTCAACCGCACCGCGATGAGCGGGCCGTGCGCGGGATCGAGGATGCGGTGTGGGGTCGCCACTCGACCCAGTTTGTCGCCGAGATAGCGCCGCGCATTGCCGATCGCCATCAACTGGGCGTCCTTGCTGAACTTGTGCTCGATATCCCGGTCGCGGGCGACGATCTGGCGTTCCAGGTCGGCGAGATCGAGCTGCGGTCCCCGGGCGATCTTGTTCATACCCTGCACGAGTTCGGCCAGGGTGTCGGCGACGACGAAGTCCGCGCCGTGTCGTTTGAACGCCTCCACCGGCCCCGGTGCGCCCTTGGCGACCCGGCTCTTGAGGGTGAGTTTGAGATCCTTGCCGGTGATGTCGGGGTTCTGCTCGGAACCGGAGAGCGCGAACTCCTTCTCGATGATCGACTGGGTGAGGACGAACCAGGAGTAGTCGTAGCCGGTGGACAGGATCTCCTTCATGGTGGCATTGGTGTCGAAACCGGGGAAACACGGTGCGGGCAGCCGCTTTCCGGTGGCGTCGAACCACAGCGAGGAGGGGCCGGGGATGATGCGGATGGCGTGGTCGGGCCAGACCGGATCCCAGTTGTGGATGCCCTCGGTGTAGTGCCACATGCGATCCCGGTTCACGATGCGGCCGCCCGCGGCCTCGGTGATGGCCAGCATGCGGCCGTCCACATGCGCTGGGACGCCGGAGATCATGTGCTCGGGGCAGGGCCCGAGCCGATCGGTGGGCCAGTTGCGGCGGATCAGTTCGTGATTGTGACCGATGCCGCCGGAGGTGATGACCACCGCCTTGGCGTGGAACTCGAACTCGCCCACCACCTCTCGTGACGAGGCCACGCCGCGCTCGGCATCGCTCGGGGCGAGCAGGCTGCCGCGCACGCCGGTGACGGCGTCGTCGCTCACCACGAGATCGTCCACCCGGTGCCGGAAGGCGAATCCCACCTGGCCGCGGCGCTCGGCCGCCAGCACCGGTTCGGCGAAGACACGCACCACTTCGGGGCCGGTGCCCCAGGTGAGATGGAAGCGCGGCACCGAATTGCCGTGGCCGTCGGCGGTCGCGCCGCCGCGTTCGGCCCAACCCACCAGCGGGGTCACCCGCAGGCCGAGGTCGTGCAGGTACCGGCGCTTCTCGGTGGCCGCGAACTCGACGTAGGCGCGCGCCCACTGCCGGGCCCAGTGGTCCTCGTCCGCGCGGTCGAATCCGGCCGCGCCCTGCCAGTCCTGCCAGGCCAGTTCGAGTGAATCCTTGACCCCGAGCCGTCGCTGCTCGGGGGTGTCCACCAGGAACAGTCCGCCCAGCGACCAGAACGCCTGTCCGCCCAGATTGGCTCGGTTCTCCTGGTCCAGCACCAGCACCCGGCGGCCCGCCTGGACCAGCTCGTAGGTGGTCACGAGGCCGGCCAGCCCGGCGCCGACCACGATCACATCCGGATTCTCGATCATGCCCTGTCCTCGGTCGTAGAAGTTCGATACACGACTGTATCGGACCAGGTTAGCCCCGGTGGTAATGACGCGGGAAGGGATTGCCGGAGCGAAGATGTCGGTGGGGCGTGGCAAGGTGGCGATCTGTGCCCATGACCGTCGCCACCGCCCGCCGTATCGCCCTCGCCGCACAGGGTTTCGCCGCCGCCCGGCCCACCGGCACGCCCACCCGCCGTACCGTGCTGCGCGCCCTGGAGCACACGCGACTGCTGCAACTGGATTCGGTGTCGGCGACCGTGCGCGCCCACTACGCCCCGGTGTTCAGCCGGATCGGCGGCTACGACCGGGAACTGTTGGACGCGACGGCCTGGAGCCACACCGCCCGCAGGCCGCGGCGGCTGGTCGAGTACTGGGCGCACGAGGCCGCGCTGCTGCCGGTCGAGGACTGGCCGCTCCTGCGGTGGCGGATGGAGCAGTACCGCAACGGCCGCTGGGGCGGGGCGCAGCAGGTGTTCGCGCGCAATCCGACACTGGCCGACGACGTGCTCGGGGTCCTCCGCGAATTCGGGGCGTGCACGGCCGGTGAGGTGGAGAAGCATCTGGAGCTGGATCGCCCACGGGCCAAGGATCATTGGGGCTGGAACTACAGCGACACCAAGGTGGTCTGCGAGGCGCTGTTCGCCTCCGGTGAGGTGTCGGTGGACAAGCGCGTCGGCTTCCAGCGCTACTACGATCTCACCGAACGCGTCCTCCCCGCCGATGTGCTGGCGCGGCGGATCGATGAGGCCGACGCGGTGCGCGAACTCGTGCGCCGGGCCGCCGCCGCGCACGGCATCGGCACCGAAACCGACCTACGCGACTACTACCGCCTCACCCGCCGCCAGACCGAACCCGCCATCGCCGATCTCCTCGACGCGGGCGAACTCGAACAGGTCGCGGTCGCGGGGTGGGACAAACCCGCCTACCTGCACCACACCGCCCGCACCCCGCGCCGCGTCACCGGCGCGGCCCTGCTGTGCCCCTTCGATCCGCTCATCTTCTTCCGCCCCCGCACCGAACGCCTCTTCGATTTCCACTACCGCATCGAGATCTACACCCCGGCCCACAAACGCGTCCACGGCTACTACGTCTTCCCCTTCCTCCTGGACGGCGAACTCGTCGGCCGCGTCGACCTGCGCGCCGAACGCGCCACCGGCCGCCTCCTGGCCCCCGGCGCCTTCACCGAGCCGGGCCGCGACACCGCGCGCATCGCGGCCGAACTCGCCAAATCACTGCGCGAGATGGCCGACTGGCTCGAACTCGACACGATCGAGGTGGGGGAGCGCGGCGACCTCGCACCCGCACTGGCCGCGGCCGTGCGCTAGGTCGTCGCCGCGGACGTCGGGCGGCCACGACCCTGTGCCGTCGCGCTTCCGGGCCGTCGACCGCCGCGGTGCGCGGGAGCATCACCACCGGCAGCGGCCGCCACGCCCGAATTCGCCGTCATGCCGGTCCTGTCCAACGCCATGCTCGCCCGCGCCAATCGTCATGCTGCCCGCGCCAATCGCCATGCTCACCCACGCCAATCGCCATGCTGCCCGCGCCAATCGCCATGCTCACCCGCGCCAATCGCCATGCTCGCCCTCGCCAATCGCCATGCTGGTCGAACCCACGCCATGCTGGTCGGGTCCGCTGTCACGCTGCTCGAGCCCGCGCCGTGGTGGCGGCGTCCGCGCCGCCACGCTGGGGTCCGACGATTCGGGCGACGACGCCGGGGCGGCGGGGGTCCGGCCGTACGGCTCACTCGCCCCACCCGTCGGCTGATCCGCTGTGGTCGCGGCGGGTGGGAACGTGTGGGCGGCCGTCGCCGGGGCGGCGTGCGGCGGTCAGACGCCGTCGGTCCAGGCGTCGAGGGCGATGCCGCGCTTGGATTCGCCGTTGCAGGTGAGGGTCATGGGGGCGAACGGGCGGGCGGAATCGCTGACGATGAAGGTGGGTGCCTGCTGTCCGTGGCCGACGGCGCGGGAACCGAGGCAGCGCACGATGCCCACATACCAGACGTCGTCCGGGCAGGTGAAGGTGACGCTGTCGATACTCGGCCGGTCGATGCGGCAGCCCACGCCCGCGGCCGAGGCGGGTGCCGCCATGGCGGCCAGTCCCGCGGCGGTGAGCAGGACCGCGGAGCCGATGGACAGCGTCCGGCGGTGCGGGCGAAGACGGTTCATCATGGTGAAACTCCCTCGAATCGACCGGTGGTGCTCTGGAACTCCCACCCCATACTGACGTCGGTCGGTACTTCGGAGTGGGAGCCACGGCGGATGCGTCACTCGGCGTGCCGCGCTCACTCGGCGCGCTCACCCACCTTGCGCACCCGGGTGGTCGCCGCGGACACCGGGACGCCCGCCGCGTTCTCCGCCCGCAGCGGCGCGACCGCTCCACCGTCGAGGTCCACCAGTGTCGAGTGAGCCTCCCCGCTGTCGAAGGCATGCCGCTCGCCCCACTGCCGCAGCGCCACCACGACGGTGAACAGATCCTGTCCGGCGGAGGTGAGCGCATAGCTGTGCCGCTTGCCGCCGGGCGCGGTGCTCGTGGTGAGAACGCCGTGGTCGACGAGTCTGCGCAGGCGGTCGGTGAGGATGTTGCGGGCGATGCCGAGGCGTCGCTGGAACTCGGTGAAGGTCGCGGCGCCGTCCATGGCGTCGCGCACGATCAGCAGGCACCACCGATCACCCACCAGATCGACGGTCCGGGCGACGGGGCAGGTGGGATCGGTCCACCGGTGGTCGGAACGCGGCGTCGCGGTCATGAACCCTCCCAAGCGGTTGCAATGTGAAACCGATACTACCTATGCTCAAACGGTTTCACATTGCTACTAATCAAGGAGGCGTAGTGGCCGTAGGAGGAGTGACGAGGGAGCGACGTTTCGTCCTGGCCCTGGTGTGCGCGGTGGCCGTATCCACCGTCTACGCGATACAGCCGGTACTGGAGTCGGCGGGCGCCGACCTCGGCATGTCGCACGAGTCGGTGGGTGCGCTGGTCGCGGCCGGGCAGATCGGCTACTTCGCCGGCCTCGTCCTGCTGGTTCCGCTCGGCGACATGATGAATCGTCGTCGGCTCATCGCCGGTCAGTTGCTGCTCAACGCGGTCGGGACCGCCGTCGTGGCCGTCGCCCCGACCGGCGTCGTCGCACTGGCGGGGCTGGCGTTCGCGGGCCTGTTCGCGGTGGTGGTGCAGGTGACAGTCGCGTACGCCGCGGCGGTCTCCGCGCCGGGCGAGCGCGGCCGCACCATCGGGGCGGTCACCTCGGGCGTGGTGATCGGCATCCTCGGCGTTCGCGTCCTCGCGGGCGCGCTGGGCGACACCGTCGGCTGGCGGGCCGTCTACGCGGTGCTCGCCGTCCTGTGCGCGACGCTCGCGATCGTCGTCCGCGCCACGCTCGACGACGATCGCCCCTCCCTCGCGGCGCGCTACGGGCAGGTGCTGGCCTCGATGGGACGGCTCGCCCGCACCGATCGGCTGTTCCGGAGCCGGGGGCTCATCGCGCTGTTCCTCTTCGCCTCCTTCGGCACCCTGTGGAGCGGGCTGGCGCTGCCGCTGGGCGCGGCGCCCTGGCACCTCGGCACCACGCAGATCGGTCTGTTCGGGCTGGCCGGACTGGCCGGTGCGGTCGGCGCCGCCCGCGCGGGCCGGTGGGCCGATTCCGGTCACGCGCAGGCGATCACCGGAGGGGCGCTGGTGCTGCTGGCCGCCTCCTGGCTGCTCATCGCCCGTACCGAGGCGACGCTGTGGCCGCTCGTCATCGGTGTGGTCGTGCTCGACTTCGCCGTGCAGGTCGTTCATGTCGGCAACCAGCACCTGCTGACCGCGGCGCGGCCGGATCGGACCGGCGTCGTCATCGGCGGCTACATGGCCTGCTATTCCCTGGGCTCCGCGCTGGGAGCGGTAACGACCACCTGGGCGTACGGCACCTGGGGCTGGTCCGCTTCCTGCGGTCTCGGTGCGGCCTACGCGCTGGGCGCGCTGCTCGTCTGGGCGCTGGCCCGGCCGGTGGCGGGGTCGGGCGCTGTCGCGACCGCCCCGGTTCGGGCCGAGGCGTCGTGTGCTGTCGGACCGGATCAGTAACCTTGGTGCCGTGGCAGATCCCGCGACGTACCGGCCCGCCCCGGGCACCATTCCTGTCGAACCCGGCGTGTACAAGTTCCGGGACGCGCACAAGCGGGTCATCTACGTCGGCAAGGCCAAGAGCCTGCGCAGTCGGCTCAACTCCTATTTCGCCGATGTGGCGTCGTTGCATCCGCGCACCCGGCAGATGGTCACCACCGCCGCCAGCGTGGAGTGGACGGTGGTGTCCACGGAGGTGGAAGCCCTTCAGCTGGAATACAACTGGATCAAGGAGTTCGATCCGCGCTTCAACGTGCGCTACCGGGACGACAAGTCGTATCCGGTGCTGGCGGTCAGCCTCGACGAGGAGTACCCGCGGGTCTTCGTGTACCGGGGCGCGCGCAAGAAGGGGGTGCGCTATTTCGGGCCGTACGCGCACGCCTGGGCCATTCGCGAGACGCTGGATCTGCTGCTGCGGGTGTTCCCGGTGCGCACGTGTTCGAATGGAGTCTTCAAGCGGCACAGCCAGATCGGGCGGCCCTGCCTGCTCGGCTACATCGACAAGTGCTCCGCGCCGTGCATCGGCCGGGTGAATGCGGCCGAGCACCGGCAGATCGTGGAGGACTTCTGCGACTTCCTCTCCGGCAAGACCGACAAACTCGTCAAGGACCTCGAGAAGCGCATGCACGCCGCGGCCGAGGAACTCGACTTCGAGACCGCCGCCCGGCTGCGCGACGATGTGCAGGCGCTGCGGCGGGCGCTGGAGAAGCAGGCCGTGGTGCTCGGCACCGGCACCGACGCCGACGTCGTCAACTTCGCCCTCGACGAACTCGAGGTCGCGGTGCAGATCTTCCACGTGCGCGACGGGCGGGTACGCGGGCAGCGCGGCTGGGTGGTGGACAAATCGGGTGACGCCCTCGACCTGAGCTGGTCGGGCCCGGAGGCGGCAGGCCGCGCAACCACGGAGGGCTCCGACTCGGGTCGTAGCGGACACGGCGGTGCGGCGGCCGGGGGAGAGCTGCCGGCGCTGGTCGAGCAGTTCCTCACCCAGTTCTACGGTGAGCAGTCGGCGGTGGCCGCCCAGTCCGGTGACGAGCATCCCGGTGCCGTGGTCCCGCGCGAGGTGCTGGTTCCGGCCCTGCCCGGCGACGCCGAGCAGGTGCAGCAGTGGCTGTCGGGCCTGCGCGGTTCGGCCGTGCAGCTGCGGGTGCCCCAGCGCGGCGACAAGAAGGCCCTGGCGGAGACCGTGCAGCGCAATGCCATGGAAGCGCTGGCCCAGCACAAGCTCAAGCGCGCCGGCGACCTGACCGCCCGCTCGGCGGCATTGCAGGGCATTCAGGACGCCCTCGATCTGGACAGCGCCCCGCTGCGCATCGAGTGCGTGGACATCTCCCATGTGCAGGGCACCGATGTGGTGGCCTCGCTGGTGGTGTTCGAGGACGGGCTGCCTCGTAAGTCGGAGTACCGCCACTACGCCATCAAGGAGGCGGCCGGGGAGGGGCGCTCCGACGATGTGGCCAGCATCGCCGAGGTGACCCGGCGGCGTTTCGCCAAACTGCGCCGGGACCTCGATGCCGCCGCCGCGTCCGAACTCGAATCCGACACCGAGACAATCGATTCCAGTCTGCCCGGCATCGACCCGAAGACCGGTAGGCCGCGCCGCTTCGCCTATCCGCCCAACCTGTACGTGGTCGACGGCGGCGCCCCCCAGGTCAACGCCGCCGCCGAGGTGCTCGACGAACTCGGCATCACCGACGTCGCGGTGATCGGTCTGGCCAAGCGCCTCGAGGAGGTGTGGGTGCCGAACGAGCCCGACCCGGTGATCATGCCGCGCACCAGTGAATCGCTGTACCTGCTGCAGCGGGTGCGCGACGAGGCGCACCGCTTCGCCATCACGTTTCACCGCAGCAAGCGCTCCCGCCGTATGACCGAATCCGCCCTCGACGCGGTGCCGGGTCTCGGTTCGACCCGCAAAACGGCGCTGGTGACCCACTTCGGATCGGTCGCCAAACTGAAGCAGGCTACGGTGGAGGAGATCATCGAGGTCCCGGGCATCGGCGTGGCGACGGCTACGGCGGTGCTGTCCGCCCTGCGCGGCGACCGCGACCAGGAGGCCGGCGACCAGGAGGGGTCCGACCAGGAACGGTCGGGCCGGGAAAGGCGTGACCAGGAAATACGTGTCGGCGACGCGGAGTAACCCGCCCGAAAGGGACACGCCCGGCGTGACGGTCGCCGCACATCGGCGTGTCGCGATGTCGGATCGGTGATCGGTGCAGCATGATCGAGGCAACGCCCAGACACGAACCCCGGTAGGACATGACGCGCGTCGAATCCAGTAGTACAGCGGACAGTGCCCCGACGACAGTAACCCCCGACGATGTTCCCGCCGCGCCCGTCGAGGTCGTCATCGTCACCGGACTATCCGGTGCGGGCCGCGGCACCGCGGCCCGCGTGCTCGAGGACCTCGGCTGGTACGTGGCCGACAATCTGCCTCCCGAGCTGATCGCCCGGCTGGTCGAACTCGGCGCCTCGGCCGATCCCCCCATTCGCAAGCTGGCCCTGGTCATGGATGTGCGCAGCCGGTTCTTCACCGGTGACCTCTCGGCCGTGACCGAGCAGTTGCGCGGCGCGGGCGTGCGCACCCGCATCCTGTTCCTCGAAGCGTCCGATGATGTGCTGATTCGACGTTTCGGCTTCGCCCGCCGGCGGCATCCTCTACAGAGTGAGAGCGCTGACGGCACGCTGTCCGAGGGCATCGCCGCGGAACGGCGTCGGCTGGCCTCGGTCAAGACCGCCGCCGACGTGGTCATCGACACCACCGCGCTGTCGGTGCACCAGTTGCACCGGCGGCTCGAGGAGGTCTACGGCGGCGGTACGCCCACCGCCCTGCAACTGACCGTCCAATCGTTCGGTTTCAAGTACGGAGTTCCCCTGGACGCGGACATGGTGTTGGATGTGCGTTTTCTGCCCAATCCGCATTGGGTGCCGGAACTCCGCGAACAGACCGGACAGGACGCCGAGGTGAGCGAGTATGTGTTGGCGCAGCGGGGCGCGCGGGACTACCTGAGCACCTGCCGGCACCTCATCGACCTCACCACCGACGGCTACCGTCAAGAGGGGAAGCGATACATGACCGTGGCAGTGGGCTGCACCGGTGGCAAGCACCGCAGCGTGGCGATAGCGGAGGCGCTGGGCGGACTGCTCGGTGACGACGTCGACAACGGTTCGGTGGACGTGGTCCGCGTGGTGCATCGGGACCTGGGGCGAGAATGAGCGGGCGGGAGACGAACCCGGCGATCGTCGCGCTGGGTGGTGGACACGGGCTGTACGCGACCCTGACGGCGGTCCGTCGGCTCACCCGCAAGATCACGGCGGTGGTGACGGTCTCCGATGACGGTGGCTCCTCGGGTCGGCTGCGCGCCGAGTTGAGCATGCTGCCCCCGGGAGATCTGCGCATGGCCCTCGCGGCACTGGCCGAGGAGCCCGACGGCGTCTGGGCGCGCACCGTGCAACACCGCTTCGGCGGGACGGGCGCGCTGGCCGGGCATTCGGTGGGCAATCTGATCCTGGCGGGCCTCACCGAGGAGCTCGGTGATCCGGTCGCGGCGCTCGACGAGGCGGGAAGAATTCTGCGCATCACAGGCAGAGTGCTACCGATGTCGCCGCTCGCGCTCACCATCGAGGCGGATGTGGCGGGGTTGGAGGCCGATCCGCGCGTGAGTCGCTGCATTCGCGGTCAGGTGGCGGTGGCGACCACGCCGGGCAAGGTGCGACGTGTCCGATTGATCCCGTCCGATCCGCCCGCCTGCCCGGAGGCGACCTCCGCGATCGAGCACGCGGATGTCGTCGTTCTGGGCCCCGGCAGCTGGTTCACCAGCGTGATTCCGCATGTGCTGGTGCCGGAACTGCACGACGCGCTGGTGCACACGCGAGGTCGGAAGATCTTGGTGCTCAACCTCGCCGCCGAACCGGGCGAAACGGCCGGATTCTCCGCGGAGCGGCACCTGCATGTATTGTCCCAGCACGCACCGGATTTCACAGTCGACGATATTGTGGTCGATTCCGGCTCCGTACCGGAGGGTAGGGAACGCGAACATGTGGCAAGAGCTGCCGAACAGCTGCGAGCACGAGTAACCTTCGCTGATGTCGCCGAGGCGGGGACGGACCGGCACCACCCCGGAAAGCTTGCCGCCGCATTGGATCAGGTGATCCGGCAGCCTCGGCCGGAACTGGCAGGGCTTCGAAGCGAAGGACGGCGTATGGGCCAGCACGTGCGGTCCGGGTTGGGTGGAAAGGAGCGCGTCTCGTGGCGATGACAGCGGAAGTGAAGGACGAGCTGAGCCGACTCACCGTGTCACAGGTGAGTTCGCGCAAGGCCGAGTTGTCCGCACTACTCCGGTTCGCTGGTGGACTGCACATCGTGGGCGGTCGGGTGATCGTCGAAGCGGAGGTGGACATGGGTTCCATCGCGCGTCGGCTGCGCCGCGAGATCTTCGAGCTGTACGGCTACGGCTCGGATGTGCACGTGCTCGGCGCGGGCGGACTGCGCAAAACCTCCCGGTATGTAGTACGAGTTTCCAAGGAGGGCGAGGCGCTCGCCCGGCAGACCGGATTGCTGGATGTGCGCGGTCGGCCGGTTCGGGGTTTGCCCGCGCAGGTGGTCGGCGGCAGCATCTCCGATGCCGAAGCGGCCTGGCGCGGAGCGTTTCTCGCGCACGGGTCGCTGACCGAACCGGGACGCTCCTCGGCCCTCGAGGTGAGCTGCCCGGGACCGGAGGCGGCGCTCGCGCTGGTGGGCGCGGCCCGCCGCATGGGCATCTCCGCCAAGGCGCGCGAGGTGCGCGGCACCGATCGCGTGGTGGTGCGCGACGGCGAGGCCATCGGCGCGCTGCTCACCCGGATGGGCGCGCAGGACACCCGGTTGACCTGGGAGGAGCGGCGGATGCGCCGCGAGGTCCGGGCCACCGCCAACCGCCTGGCGAATTTCGACGACGCCAATCTGCGCCGCTCGGCCCGTGCCGCCGTCGCCGCCGCGGCCCGGGTGGAACGCGCGCTGGAGATCCTCGGCGACGACGTGCCGGACCACTTGGCCGCCGCGGGCAAGCTGCGCGTGCTGCACCGGCAGGCGTCGCTGGAGGAGCTGGGCCAGCTCGCCGATCCGCCCATGACGAAGGACGCTGTGGCGGGCCGTATTCGGCGACTGCTGTCGATGGCGGACCGCCGCGCCAAGGAGCTCGGCGTGCCCGATACCGAATCCGCCGTCACCGCCGAACTGCTCGAGGACGCGTGAGACGGACCGTTCGGTAGTCGGTGAGCTGGGAACACCCCCGGTCGGGATGGGAGTTCACATCCCCGGGGGTGTTTCTGTGATGTTCCCCGCCGGGTTTAGGGTTAGTAGGCAACGGAAAAGATTCCGCGACGCAATTCCGCGACACAACTGAGGAGCGATAACGTGACTGTCCGGGTAGGCATCAACGGCTTCGGCCGCATCGGACGTAACTTCTTCAGGGCGGTCGAAGCGCAGAAGGCGCTCGGCACCACCGACATCGAAATCGTCGCGGTCAACGACCTCACCGACAACGCGACGCTGGCAACCCTGCTGAAGTACGACTCGATCCTCGGTCGGCTGCCGCAGGACGTCTCGCTCGACGGCGACGACACCATCGTGGTGGGCGACCAGCGCATCAAGGCGCTGGCCATCAAGGAGGGCCCGGCGGCGCTGCCGTGGGGCGACCTGGGCGTCGACGTGGTCGTGGAGTCCACCGGCATCTTCACCGACGCCACCAAGGCCAAGGGGCACCTGGCCGCGGGCGCGAAGAAGGTCATCATCTCCGCCCCGGCCAAGGGCGAGGACATCACCATCGTCATGGGCGTCAACGACGACAAGTACGACGGTTCGCAGAACATCATCTCCAACGCGTCCTGCACCACCAACTGCCTCGGGCCGATCGCGAAGGTGCTGCACGACTCCTTCGGTATCGAGCGCGGTCTGATGACCACCGTGCACGCCTACACCCAGGACCAGAACCTCCAGGACGGCCCGCACAGCGACCTGCGTCGCGCCCGTGCCGCCGCGCTGAACATCGTTCCGACCGGCACCGGTGCCGCCAAGGCCATCGGCCTGGTGCTGCCCGAGCTGCTCGGCAAGCTGAACGGCTACGCGCTGCGGGTGCCGGTCCCGACCGGCTCGCTCACCGACCTCACCGTGGACCTGGCCAAGGCCGCCTCGATCGACGAGGTCAACGCTGCCATGAAGGCGGCCGCCGAGGGCCCGATGAAGGGCATCCTGAAGTACAACACCGATCCGATCGTCTCCTCCGACATCGTGACCGACCCGCACTCCTCCATCTACGACGCGCCGCTGACCCAGGTCATCGACAATCAGGTCAAGGTCGCCTCGTGGTACGACAACGAGTGGGGCTACTCCAACCGTCTGGCCGACCTGATCGGCCTCGTCGGCAAGTCGCTGTAAACCTATGGCGATCAAGACACTCCAGGATCTGTTGAGCGAGGGTGTCGAGGGTCGGGGCGTGCTGGTGCGCTCAGACCTGAACGTTCCCCTCGACAACGGCGTCATCACCGATCCGGGCCGCATCATCGCGTCGGCACCGACCATCAAGGCTCTCGCCGAGGCGGGGGCGAAGGTGGTCGTCACCGCGCATCTGGGCCGCCCGAAGGGTGAGCCGGACCCGAAGTTCTCCCTCGCCCCGGTCGCCGAGCGGCTGGCGCAGGAGCTGGGCCGCAATGTGCAGCTCGCCGGTGACGTGGTGGGCCAGGACGCCCTCGCGCGCTCCGAGGGCCTCACCGACGGCGATGTGCTGCTGCTGGAGAACGTGCGCTTCGACGCCCGCGAGACCAGCAAGGACGACGCGCAGCGGGCCAAGCTGGCGGCGGCACTGGTCGAGTTGGTCGGCGACGACGGTGCTTTCGTCTCCGACGGTTTCGGCGTGGTGCACCGCAAGCAGGCGTCGGTGTACGACGTGGCGAAGCTGCTGCCGCACTACGCCGGTGGCCTGGTCGCGGCCGAGACCGAGGTGCTGAAGAAGCTCACGGAGAACGCCGAGCGACCGTACGCGGTGGTACTGGGCGGCTCCAAGGTCTCCGACAAGCTGGCGGTCATCGAGGCGCTCGCGCCCAAGGTCGACACCCTGGTGATCGGCGGTGGCATGTGCTTCACCTTCCTTGCCGCCCAGGGCCTCCCGGTGGGCTCCTCGCTGCTGCAGGAGGAGATGGTCGACACCTGCAAGAAGCTGCTGGAGACCTACGCCGACGTCATCCACCTGCCGATGGATATCGTCGTCGCGGACTCCTTCGCGGCCGATGCCGAGTCAAAGGTGGTGCCCGCCAACGAGATTCCCGATGGCTGGATGGGCCTGGACATCGGTCCGGAGTCGGTGAACCGCTTCGCGGCGTTGCTCACCGAGGCCAAGACGGTGTTCTGGAACGGTCCCATGGGCGTCTTCGAGTTCGAGAAGTTCGCCGCGGGTACGCGCGGAGTTGCCGAGGCGATTGCCACGGCGACCGGCAAGGGCGCGTTCACCGTGGTCGGCGGTGGCGATTCGGCCGCGGCCGTGCGCACCCTGGGGCTGCCGGACGACGGTTTCTCGCATATCTCCACCGGCGGCGGCGCGTCGCTGGAATACCTGGAGGGCAAGGAACTTCCCGGTATCGCCGTGCTCGACGACGCGGCGGAGGGCTGAATCATGGCGCGTAAACCGCTCATCGCGGGCAACTGGAAGATGAACCTCAATCACCTCGAGGCCATCGCCCTGGTGCAGAAGATCGCGTTCGCCCTGCCGGAGAAGTACTTCGCCAAGGTCGACGTGACGGTGATCCCGCCGTTCACCGACATCCGCAGCGTGCAGACGCTGGTGGAGGGCGACAAACTGCTCGTCACCTACGGCGCGCAGGACGTCTCCACCCACGAGTCGGGCGCGTACACCGGCGAGATCAGCGCGGCCATGCTGGCCAAGCTGGGCTGCACCTATGTGGTGGTCGGCCACTCCGAGCGGCGTCAGTACCACCTGGAGGACGACGCCACCGTGCTCGCCAAGGCCAAGAAGGCCCTGGAGCACGGCCTGACTCCGATCGTCTGCATCGGTGAGGGCCTGGGTGTGCGGGAGGCGCAGACGCACGTCGAGTACAACCTCGAGCAGTTGCGCGGTTCGCTGAAGGGGCTGTCGGCCGAGGACATCGCCAAGGTCGTCATCGCCTACGAGCCGGTGTGGGCCATCGGCACGGGTAAGGTCGCCACTCCCGCCGACGCCCAGGAGGTGTGCGGGGCCATCCGCGCCGAACTGGCCGAACTGGCGAATCCGGAGGTCGCGGCGTCGGTGCGTGTCCTCTACGGCGGTTCGGTGAACGCCAAGAACGTCGGCGAGCTGGTCTCCCAGACCGATATCGACGGCGCGCTGGTCGGCGGTGCCTCGCTCAAGGGTGACGAATTCGCCACCCTGTCGGCCATCGCCGCGGGCGGCCCGCTGCCGTAAGGCACGTCCGCCGAGACGAGCAGGGCCGGACATCCGATGGATGTCCGGCCCTTGCCGTTGGATCGCGGGTGACTAGATGAGGATGTTGTACAGCACCAGCGCGACGATGAACACCACCGTGAACGCCAGGTCGATCTGCAGGCCGCCCGCCCGGATCGGCGGCAGCACCTTGCGGACCGGAGCCAGCACCGGTTCGGAGAAGCGGTGGGTGACATCGCGTGCCTTGTAGATTCCCGGCGACGGGCTCTGCGAGAGGGTGACAATCCAATCCAGCACCAGGCGGGCCAGTAGGAGCAGCAGGAACACCCCTACGACCAGGCCGAGCAGGGTTCCGATGGCGCCCATGGCGTAACTCCCTTCCTGACGGCCGACTCGGCCGTTCTACTCGATCAACGCGCGGATAGCGATCAGAGTGCCGGATTTGCCGTGCTTTCAGGTGATTATCAGGTGAGCGTCCCGCGTGTCGGGTGCCGGAATGCTCACATTCCGTTGGGACTGGTCGGCACGTAGGCTCGGGCTGTGCGAGATTCGGTCACGGTCCAGATGGCGGCTCCTCCCGAACGAATCTGGGAGGTGATCAGCGATGTCACCGATGTCGGGCGGTTCAGCCCCGAAACCTACGGCGCGGAATGGCTCGGCGGGGCGACCGGCCCCGCGGTGGGTGCGAAATTCCGCGGTCGCGTCAATCGCAACGGCTGGGGGCTGAAGTACTCCACCGTCTGCCGCATCATCGACTGCGAACCCGGGCGGGAATTCGCCTTCACCGTGCTCGGTCCCGGCGGTATGCCGATCAATACCTGGCGCTATCACCTGGAGCCCGTCGACGGCGGCACCGCGGTCACGGAATCCTTCCAGCTGCACGACTCACCGGTGCTGCGGCTGTACTGGCTGCTGGCGGGCTGGGCCCGCGGCAAGACCAACCGCGACGGCATGCTCGAGACGCTGACCCGGATCAAACAGTACGTCGAGACCGCGAACCGGTAGCGAAATCCAGGCCCGCCGGGGCATTTCAGCGCGGCCCGGCCGCATCGGTGTCCGGCCCAGCGTCGGTGTCGGGTGCGGACGGGTCCGGAGCATCGGGCCGCCACGCTTCCACGACTCCGGGAAGGCCGTTCTGCACCACATAGGTGGCTCGCGTGTGGATGGGGGCGTCGGGACGGCGGACATAGGGCAGGACGCGAAAGTCGCTGCGCCACAGGTCATTGTCGAGTTCGACGCGGACATAGCCACGTTGGGCGTTGCTGAACTTCAGATCCGGGTTGGCCGCCATCAGACGGCGGACACCGGGGCTCGCATCGCTGCCGTCACCACCGCTGGTGATCGAGGTGCCGATGAATTCCGAGGCCACCACCGGTGATTCCGGATCGCCGTGGTCGCGGCGCAGATCGGAGGCGCAGTGCTGGTGGCGGTCGCCGGTGATGACCACCAGATTGCCGACGCCGCGCGCGGCGGCCGCGCCCAGCACCGCGGCGCGGTCGGCGAGATAGCCGTCCCAGGCATCGGTGCCCATGGCGACCGCCGGACCCGGATCGGTGTCGGTGCGACTCATGGACACCTGATTGCCCAGCACCTGCCAGCGGGCTCGGGAGCCGGACAGGCCGTCCAGCAGCCAGTCACGTTGCCGCGCACCGAGTATGGTGCGGTCGGCGGCGGCGCGTTCATCGCATCCCACGACCACGTCGCCGTCGCCGCACGCCAGCGGCGTCCGATACGAACGGGTATCCAGCATGGTGATATCCGCCAGATCTCCATAGTGGAACCGCCTGTGCAGCAGGATGTTCGGACCACTCGGCAGCTGTTCGATACGCAGCGGCTGATGTTCGTACATGGCCTGGAACGCGGCGGCCTTGCGGCGGCGGAACAGGAACGGCAGCCGGTAGATGTCGAATCCGAGGCCGGGGGAGTCGCCCGCCCAGTTGTTGTCGACCTCGTGATCGTCCATGGTGGTCAGCCACGGGAAGGCGGCGTGCGCGGCGCGCAGCGGCGCCTCGGCCTTGACCTGAGCGTAGCGCAAGCGGTAGTCGGTCAGATCGACGGCCTCGGTCCGGAATACCGCACTGGCCGGCACCCCGTCGCGACCGTTGGCCCAACTGCGCTCGTAGATGTAATCGCCGAGATGGACGACCAGGTCCAGATCCTCCCGGCTCATGTGGTCGTAGGCGGTGAAGTAGCCGGAACTCCACGACTGGCATGAGGCGAAGGCGAACCGCAGCCGCGCGGTGGCCCGCCCGAACGGGGGAGCGGTACGGGTGCGGCCGACCGGTGACAGGGCCGACCCGGCGCGAAATCGGTAGTAGTACCAGCGATCCGGCTCCAGCCCCCGCACCTCCGGGTGCACGCTGTGCGCGAGTTCGCGGGTCGCGACGGCACTGCCGCGCGCCACCACCTGTCGGAAACCCTCGTCGTGCGCGACCTCGTAGTCCACGGTCACCGGATCGAACGCCATCCCGCCGTGACCGTCCGGTGCCAGCGGGTCGGGTGCCAGCCGCGTCCACAGCACCACACCGTCCGGCGTCGGATCACCCGAGGCCACCCCCAACGCGAACGGATCACCACCGATCCAGCGCGGCGCGCGCAGCCGCCCACTGCTCACCGCCGAGGTTCCCACCAGCACGGCTGCCGAACCCGCGGCCCCGATCCGTAGCAACCGCCGACGAGACACGCTCATAAGACACGGTAATCACTTTCCGGTGCGTCCGTCGTTAACGGTCGCCCTGACCTGGCGAAACATTCGATGACGGTTCGGCGTCGGCGGCCGCGAACCGGGCGGTGAAGGCCGCCCGATCGGCCGAGTCCGGCGTGTGATCCCACACCGCGAAGACCACCCGCTCGAAGGCGGCCCCGTGACACGTCAGCGCGCCTTCGAACGCCGCCGCGACCTCGGCGGGATCATTGCGGAACACTCCGCATCCCCACGCCCCGAGCACCAGATCGCGTACCCCGTGCCGAGCCGCGACCGCGAGCACACGTGTCGCGCGCTCCATCAGGATCGCACCGACCGGAACCGGCGCGCCGGCCCGCCGCGCCAGCTCACCCGCGTTCGGCGCGGGCGAGGTCAGGAACGACCCCGGGTACGGGGTGGCGAGCAGGTCGCCGCGATCGTCGCGGACGACGGGAACATCCGGCGAGAAGATCACCCGGTGGCTGTAGCGCAGATCCGGAGCGTGTCCGGATCGCCGGTCCCGCCTACGATGTCGCCATGACCGGCAGCCAGCGCCTGAGCGTCGTCCCCTCCCAGTTCGTCATCGAGCACCTGCCGCACTCCACCTTCCCCGAGGACGACGAATGGATCGCGTTGGTCCGAGCGCCCGAGGGCCTCACCGTGATTCGTGAGGCCCCGCCCTGGGCGGAGGGCGAGATCTGGAAGGGCATCTACGGCGACGGCTCCCACACCCTCGACACCCCCGGCATGCTCGCCGCCCTCGTCACCCCGCTCGCGGACGCCGCCGTCCCGGTCTTCGTGGCCTCCACCTATCACGCCGACCTGGTCCTGGTCCCGTCCCACCGCCTGCCCGATGCCACGGCGGCGCTGCGCGACGCCGGTCACCGCCTTGCCGAGTAGCGGGGTCCCCGGGATACGCGCGGCCCGGTGACTAGACGGGGGTGATGCAGACGGTGATATCGCGCTTGGGCCACACCACGGCGTCGTTCCCCATACCGTGGCATCGGGGGGCATCCGTGACACCCAGGAAGATCGCCGTCAGCCTGGTGGTTCCCGGTTCGGGCGCGGTGCAGTCGACGCGGCCGGCACCGCGTTGGAGCCGGATCGGCCGACGGGGTTCGGGAGTGGGTGCCCGGCGTCGGGTTTCTCCTCGCCGGTTCCGGTTGAGGGGGTTTCCGTCGCCCTTTACGATCGAGATCTACGCAACCGGGCAGTAGGTTGAGGTTCCGGCGGACGCCGTGACGTGAGGAGATGTCGGCAACATGGCTGGGCGAGGCTTCGGGGATTTGGAAGCGGTCGTCATGGACCGTGTCTGGGAGCGCACCGAGCGGACGAGTGTTCGCGAGGTGTACGACGAGCTGACCGCCGTGCGTGACATCGCCTACACCACCGTCATGTCCACGATGGACAATCTGCATCGCAAGGGATGGCTGGACCGCGAGCGGGTGGGCAAGGCCTATCACTACTGGCCCACGCTGAGCCGCGAGCAGTACAGCGCCCGGCTCATGCGCGACGCGCTGGGTGCGGGCGGTCGGTCGGAGCTGGTGCTCGCGCATTTCGTGGAGCAGATGAGCCCGGAGGAGTCCGAGGGGCTGCGGGTCGCCCTGCGCAAGTTCACGCGCGGTAAGCGCGCCTGAGGGCCGGTTCTACGCATCGGAGATCGATCATGTCTACTATCTACGTACGTAGGCAGTAGATTGTTTGTTCCGGTACGGAAAGGCATCGATTCCCGGTGAGGTCGAGCGGACGGCAGCGCTCTCGTGGGCAGCTGTCCGCACTGATCGCCGTGCTGCTGCTGATTGTGCCGCTGATCGACTGCGCACTCGTCGAAACCGCCGGACACGCCCATTCACCCGCCGATACCGCGGTCGTCCTGGCCACCGGAGCCGCCGCCGATGCCCGTGCACCTCTGGACCACACGGTGGCGCAGTGTCTTCCCGACGTCGAGCACTGTGAGCAGGCGCTGCCCCCGGTGCTGGCGGCGGGTGTGCCACAGCTTCCGGCGCTCCCGCACTGGACGGCGCTCGCGCTCGCGGCCGTCCTGGCCTGGCGGCTGTGCGGGGGTGTGCGCGGCCCGCCTCCGCTACCCGCCCTCGCCGGTCGCTCGCTGTTGACCCGCTTCTGTATCTCCCGACGCTGATCGGTCAGCGCCAGGCCGATCACCGCATCGGCCGGTGTCCGCTGCCCGCATCAGTCTCGCCGCCCCCGGGCGGATACAGAAAGCGACAGTCATGGACAAGGTTGTGCTCGACCGGTCGGCCGCGGCTCCCGGAGCCGCCCGCCAACCGCGCGCCCTGGTGGGCAATACGCCCGTGCTCTGGGTGGGGGAGCCACTGGCTCCCGCCGGGCGCGGATTCTGGGCGAAGTTGGAGGGATGCAATCCGGGCGGGATGAAGGACCGCCCGGCGCTGCACATGGTGCGCCGGGCGCGCGAGCGTGGTGACCTCGCCCCGGGCGCGCGGATCATCGAATCCACCAGCGGCACTCTCGGTTTGGGGTTGGCGCTGGCGGGAATGGTGTATCGGCACCCGGTGACGGTGGTCACCGATCCGGGTTTGGAGCCGATCGTGGCGAATATGCTCGCCGCGTACGGAGCCCGGGTGGAACTCGTCCCGGACCCGCACCCGGTGGGCGGTTGGCAGCAGGCGCGGCGCGATCGGGTGGCGGAGCTGCTCGCCCGCGAGCCGGGAGCCTGGACCAGTACGGCAACCCCGACAATGTGGATGGATACAGTTCCCTGGCAATGGAACTGGCCGATCAACTGGGCCGGATCGACGTGCTGGTGTGCGCGGTCGGCACCGGTGGGCACTCGGCCGGGGTGGCGCGGGTGCTGCGGCGGTTCAATCCGGACCTGACCCTCATCGGCGTGGATACGGTGTCCTCCACCATCTTCGGCCAACCCGCCGGACCGCGACTCATGCGCGGCCTCGGCTCCAGCATCCACCCGCGCAATGTGGACTACGCAGCCTTCGACGAAATCCATTGGGTGGCACCGGCCGAGGCCGTGTGGGCCTGCCGCGCACTGGCCGCCGCCTATCACGCCAGCGGCGGCTGGAGTGTCGGCGCGGCGGCCCTGGTGGCGGGCTGGGCGGCCCGCACCCGACCGGCGGGGACCCGGATCGCGGCGGTCTTCCCCGACGGTCCGCACCGCTACTTCGACACGGTCTACAACGACAGCTATTGCGAGGAGCACGGTTTGCTCGACACTCCACCCACCGAGCCGCGGACCATCGATCATCCGCACCGGTGCGTGGTGCGGTCGTGGACCCGCTGCACCGCTGTGGTCGATCCGCGGGAGGCGCTGTCGTGA
Source organism: Nocardia sp. CC213A (assembly GCF_030766805.1). Taxonomy (NCBI): domain Bacteria; kingdom Bacillati; phylum Actinomycetota; class Actinomycetes; order Mycobacteriales; family Nocardiaceae; genus Nocardia; species Nocardia sp. CC213A. The sequence goes on along the minus strand of NZ_JASFXA010000001.1, from coordinate 657,067 downwards.
GCGCCGTGGCGACCTTCCGCGGCTTCGACGCCGCGGCCCGACTGTTGATGGTCAACCAGTTCGGTATCAATCTGGGCTTCTACATGCTCATGCCGTATCTGGCCGGATACCTGGCCGGCCCACTGGGTTTGGCGGCGTGGGCGGTGGGCCTGGTGCTCGGTGTGCGCAACTTCTCCCAGCAGGGCATGTTCCTGCTCGGCGGCACCCTCGCCGACCGGCTCGGATACAAACCGCTCATCGTGGCCGGATGTCTGCTGCGCACCGTGGGATTCGCCCTGCTGGTCTTCGCGACCTCGCTGCCGGCCCTGTTGATCGCCTCGGCGGCGACGGGGTTCGCGGGCGCGTTGTTCAATCCGGCGGTGCGCGCCTACCTCGCGGCGGAGGCCGGTGAGCGGCGCGTGGAGGCGTTCGCGGTGTTCAACATTTTCTATCAGGCGGGCATTCTGGCCGGGCCGCTGGTCGGACTCGCGTTGTTGGCCTTGGACTTCCGCCTGGTCGCGGGCGCTTCGGCGGTGGTGTTCGCGGTGTTGACGGTGGCGCAGCTGTTCGCGCTGCCCGCCCGCGCGGTGGTGCGCACCGAGCGCTCCTCCGTACTCGAGGACTGGCGGGTGGTGGTGCGCAACCGCCGGTTCCTGGCCTTCGCGCTGGCCATGATCGGCTCCTACGTGCTGTCGTTCCAGGTGTACCTGGCGCTTCCGCTGCAGGCGGAGTTCGTGGCGGGGGATCGGGCGCAGACCCTCACCTCGGCCATCTTCGTGATCTCGGGTGTGGTCGCGGTGGCGGGCCAACTGCGTATCACGGCCTGGTTCCGGACCCGCTGGGGCACCGGTCGCGGCCTGGTGGTGGGTATGGGTCTGCTGGCGGCGGCCTTTCTGCCGTTGGCGCTGGTGCCCGGTCCCGGCCGGCTCGGCTCGGTGGCCGCCGTGGCGGCCCTGCTGGTCGCGGCCGCGGTGCTCGCCGTCGGCACCGCGGCGGTCTTTCCCTTCGAAATGGATACCGTCGTATCGCTGTCGGGAGATCGCCTGGTGGCCACCCACTACGGCTTCTACAACACGGTGGTCGGCGTGGGCATTCTGGTCGGCAATCTGGCCACCGGCGCGGTGGTGGGCGCGGCCCGCGCGGCGGGCGTGGACTGGGCGGTCTGGGCCGGACTCATGGTGATCGGCGCGCTGTCGGCCCTGGCGCTCTACCGACTGGACCGCGGCGCGGTGCGGGTGGTGGCGCGTGACGGCGCGGCACCGGCGGCTCAGGCAGCGCGACGCGGCGCGGTGAGCTGAGCCAGGAATTCGGCGTTGGTCTGCGTCTGCCGCAGCCCCTCGAGCAGCAGTTCCGTGGGCTGCGTATCGACCGCGGCCAGGGTGCGGCGCAGCAGATCGGTGGCGGTCAGCTCATCGGCGGTGAGCAGGAGTTCGTCTCGGCGCGTGGAGGATCGGGCGATGTCGATGGCCGGGAACACGCGGCGGTCGGCGGTGGCGCGGTCGAGTTTGAGTTCGGCGTTGCCGGTGCCCTTGTACTCCTCGAAGATCACCGAATCGGCGGTGGAACCGGTTTCGACGAGGGCGGTCGCGACAATGGTGAGCGACCCGCCCTCCTCGAAGTTGCGGGCCGCGCCCAGGAAGCGCTTGGGGGGCGCCAGGGCGGCGGCGTCCACACCGCCGGACAGCACCCGGCCCGAGGACGGCGCGGCCAGGTTGTAGGCGCGGGCCAGCCGGGTCAGGGAGTCGAGCAGGACCACCACGTCGCGACCGGTTTCGGCCAGTCGCTTCGCATGCTCGATGGCGAGTTCGGCCAGTGCCACATGCTCGCGCGGCGCGCGATCGAAGGTGGCGGCGGCGATATCGGCGGGCACCGAACGGGCCAGGTCGGTGACCTCCTCGGGGCGTTCGCCGACCAGGACGAGCATGAGCTCGCACTCCGGGTGGTTCTTGGCGATACCGTGCGCGATCGATTGCAGCACAGAGGTTTTGCCCGCCTTGGGCGGTGCGACGATCAGTGCGCGCTGGCCCTTGCCGATGGGCATGACCAGATCGGTGACGCGCGTGGTGAGTTCGTGCGGTTCGGTTTCCAGGCGTAGGCGCTGATTGGGGTGGATCGGGGTCAGGTCCGCGAAACGTGGGCGATGCGCGGCCTGGCGCGGGTCCTGCCCGTTCACCGCTGTCACCGCGGTGAGGCGGTCGTATTTGCCGTTGCCGCTCGGCGGCGCGGCGATACCGGTGACGAAATCACCACGTCGAAGCTGTGTTTCGCGAATCAGTCGGTTCGGCACGTGGATATCGGCGGCGTCGGGCAGATACCCCCGGACGCGCAGTCCGGCGTGCTGGTCGGTGCTGTCGAGGATTCCGGATACAGTGCGTCCGGTCTCGCTCGGCTGCTGAGATGTGTTGTTGTTCATGGGTTTTCCTCGCAGGGAGTGCGGGAGACGAGTCGGCGGCGCGTGCGATGTGGCACGACGACAGAGATTTCGCCGAAGGTCTCCGGAGAAGGGATGTCGACCGCCGGTGGGAGAAATTCCTACAACCACCCGGAGCGGATATGGGTCAGGGTACGCCACCTGTCCCGGATCATGCAACGGTGGGTGCGGTCACCCTATTCCGCTCAGTCGCCGAATCCGGCGGTCGAGCCCGGTCTCGGCGGCTCCCGCGGCACCCTCCGGACCGTCCTCGGTCTCGGCGAGGGCGAGCAGTGCGCGCAGCACGGTGCCGCGCCCGTGACTGCGGACCGCCGCGTCGTCGGCGATCAGTTCGAGCAGTCGAGCCACCTCACGCGCTCCCGTCGTGAACAGGCCGATGCGGGGCAGTGCCGTCGCCAGTCCGCGCGTCACCGCGAGCAGCAGGTGGTGGTGTCCGTCCAGATGCGCCCGCTCGTGCGCCAGCACCGCCTCGACCTGGCGATCGTCCAGCGCGCTGAGTGCGCCACGGGTCACCACCACGGTATGCGGCTTGCCCGCCACGCAGTACGCCGCGGGCTCGTCCACATCCAGGACCACCGCGTCGAGTTCATGGCTGTGCCGCCCCGCGATCCGTGCCATGCGCGCGTGGGTGAAGGTGGTGCTCCGCGCCTCCCACAGCGACCGGCCCAGGCGGACCGTCAGGACCGTTCCCGCCGCCACCGTGAGCGCAGCGAGGGTGAACGCGCCGACCCGCACCGCATCGCCGTAGCCGCCGACGGCGGCATCGTGCAGTTGGCTGATGCAGGCGTCCATCATCGGCTGGTTCAGCGGGAACAGGCGGTGGTGGAGGAAATCCACGATCAGGGCGATCATGGCGGCGGCCCAGGACAGCGCCGTGAGTCCGATGGCGACGAGCCACGCCATCAGGGCCACGCGCGGTGACGCCGCCGTGCGGGCGTTCCGGAGCAGGAGTGGCGGGGCCAGGACTGCGATGACGAAGCCGAACACGATCGAACAGACCGCGGCGCTCACCCACACCTCCCATCCACCGTCTCGAGTGTACGTGCGCTCGCGGAGTACGTGGTTGCGCGTTCCGCCGCGATCTGTTTACTATCTACGTACGTACTACGTAGATAGTGCACTGCGCAGTACGCGAGCTTGTGCCGCCCCCTCATCGGCACAGGGGACGCCGTCCGGCAAGCGGCGTCGACGATCGGCGGGCGTGGACCACCCCCTCATCGGCCCACGCCCGCCGATTCGGGATGACTGATCCGGGGCCGCTACTGCCGGGCCAGCAGTGCGGTAGCCGCCTCCTCGATTCGAATCTCGTCCAGCAGAACGAGATTCGCGGCGGGGCCGAGCGGTATGAAACTGTCCGCACTGGTGACGCGGGCGATGGGTCCGTCGAAGCCGCCGTCGAGCAGGGCCGCGCACACCGCCTCGGAAATGCCGCCGCTGCGCCGGGTTTCGTCGGCGATGAGCACCCGCCCGCTGGCGCGGGCATGGTCGAGCAGATCGTCCACGGGCAGCGGTGCGAGCCAGCGCAGATCCACGACCCGGGCATGGATACCGCGCTCGGACAGGCGGCGCGCCACGCGCAGGCTCATGGGCACGCCATTGGCGAAACTGACGATGGTGAGATGCGTTCCGGTGCCGTGCGCCCGCGCCCGCCCGATCTCCGCGTGCCGCGGATTCGTGATCGGGGCCGCCCAGCCGCCGTCGCCGTCCCGGTAGAGGTCGCGGGTGTGGTAGAGCGCGATGGGTTCCAGGAAGACGCAGACGCGGCCGTCCACCCGCGCCGCCGAGACGCAGGTGCGCAGCATGGCGGCCGCATCGTCGGCGCGCGCCGGCGACGCGATGACGACGCCGGGGATATCGCGCAGTGCCGCAATGGAATTGTCATTGTGGAAATGTCCGCCGAAGCCCTTCTGATAGGCGTATCCGGCAATGCGGACCACGAGCGGATTGCGGTAGCGGCCCGCGGAGAAGAACGACAGCGTCGCCGCCTCGCCACGCAGCTGGTCGGCGGCGTTGTGGACGTAGGCGAGGTACTGGATCTCCGGGATCGGCACGAATCCGGCCAGTCCCGCGCCGAGTGCGGTGCCGAGTACGGACTGCTCGTCGAGCAGCGTGTCGAAAACCCGACGCGCGCCGAAGGTCTGCTGCAAACCCTTGGTCACGCCGTACACGCCGCCCTTGCGGCCCACGTCTTCGCCGAATACCAGGATGTCCGGATCGCGGGCCAGCAGATCGGCGAGCGTACGATTCACCGCCTGCGCCAAGGTCATCGGGTGCCCGCCGTCGGCCGCGGCCGACGGCGCGGGCCGCGTGTCCGGGCGCGCGACCCCGGTGCGCGGGCGGGCTCCGGGGGGCGACGGGGCGGCCGTACGCAGCGCGTCGGTGCGGACCACGGTGGGGCGGGCGGGAGCCAGCGGCTCCATGACCATCTCCGCGGTCAGCAGTTTCGGTTCGTGCCGGACCTTGTCGGCGGTCTCGGCCACCCGCGCGCCGATCTCGTCGTAGCGGCGCATCACCTCGTTCGCCGTGGCCACGCCCGCGGCCACCAGCAGTCGCCCGGTCGCCGTCACGGGGTCGCGTCGCAGCTCGGCCGACAGCTCGGCGGGCCGCCGATAGGCCGCCTCCACGTCTGATCCGGCGTGCCCGAGCAGCCGCACCGTGCGCAGGTGCAGGAAGGCGGGCCGCCGCCGCTCCCGCACCCAGTCCACGGCCGCCGTCGCGGTGTCCAGGGCCTGCGGCAGATCCGAGCCGTCGGCGGCGAAATACCGCAGCCCGGGCCGGGATCCGTAGGCGTGCTCGATCCACCGGTCGGGGGTGGGGACGCTGATGCCGATGCCGTTGTCCTCGCACAGGAACAGGATGGGCATGGGGATGCCCTGCTGGGCGGTGTGCACGGCGGCATTGACGGCACCCGTCGCCGTGGAGTGATTGGCCGAGGCGTCGCCGAAGCTGCACAGCACCACCGCGTCCGCCGGCCACTCGCACGCCACTCCCAGCTTGGCCGCCCGTTCGAGGGCGAAGGCCAACCCCACTGCGCGCGGCAGCTGGGAGGCGATGGTCGAGGTCTGCGGGATCACCGCGGCGGCCTTGCTGCCGAAAACCTTGTGCCGCCCACCGGAAATCGGATCGGCCGCCGCGGCCACGACACCGAGCAGCACATCGCGGACGGGATCGGTCCCCGCCACCTGTCCGGCCCGGTGCACGAAGAAGGCCCCCGATCGGTAGTGCAGCAGCGCCGGATCGTCGACCCGTGTCGCCGCCGCCAGCACCACATTGCCCTCGTGCCCGGCGGACCCGATGCTGTAGTACCCGTTGCCGTCCCGGCCGAGTCGGCGCGCCGCCAGGTCCAGGTGGCGACTGGTCGCCTGGGCGTCGAACAGCTCCAGACACCGTGCGCCGCTGAGGGTTCCGGTCGGCGTCAGCGGTTCGTCGCGGGCTCGGGTCGCCCCCGGCGTCGTCGCGGTGACCTCCGCGCGAAACCACTGGTCCAACTCCGCTTCCCGCTCGCCGATGACCCGCCCGCCTCTCTCTTCGGTCCTGCGGTATTTGTCCCGTTCTGCGGTGTTTCAGATTAGTGGTGTGCCGCGTTCCCCGGGGAGAAATACGGTACGCGCCCGCGAGTCACGCGGGCCAGGAATCGCGCCGCATCATGTCGATCACGAGTGCGGCGATGTTCCAGGCGTCGTCGCCACCACGATGATGGGTGCCCTCCAGGGCGATCCCCGCCAGCCGCAGCGCACCCGCCATTCCGTAGCGCCGCGAGGTGTCCCGGGACGCGGAGAAGGCGAGCTTGGCATTGGTGTGCCGAGCGCCGAACGGGTACGGCACCCCGGTGGCCCCGCACTGCCGCTGGAACTGCACGCGGTCGTAGTCGCCCCAACTGGCCCACGGCCGCGCATCGGTGTGGAACCGCTCCCGCAGCAGCGCGCACGCCTCGGCGAAGGGAATGCCCGTCGCCACCTGTTCCGGTGTGAGAGTGGTGAGCCGGGTGCAGAACTCGCTCACCGTGGAGCGCTCCGGCCGCACCAGGATGCTGTGCTTCGCCACCCGCTCCCGGGTCTCGGTGTCGAGGACGCACAGGCCGATCTCGATGATCTCGCTCGGTTGGCCGGGCGGAGCGTTCCCCTCCCAACAGGTGGCCTCGACGTCCACCACATTGAGGAATCGTTCGTTCATGGCGGCGGACGTTACCGGCGGTTCCCGATGGGCGACACCGATTTTCGTCCGCGTGCTACTCGGCGCGCAGCTTCAATCCGCTGCCGTCGGCCTGGTTGCGCAGCGTGAGCGTGTCGGCCTCGACGGTGGCGGTCACCGTGCCGTTCAGCGCGCTGAGCACCTGCTGCTCCAACTCCATGACCTGCGGATCGCACAGCTTCTTGGTGGTGCCGATCTGGAAGGTGACATCGGTGCCGGAGATCTCGGCGGTGCCGATCATCCCATTGCATCCGGCGCTGCCCGAGACCGCGCCGTCGGCGGCGATGAGCAGTGTCGGCCGCACTTCGTCGATGGTCTGCGAACGGATCTCCGCCTCGGGTGTCAGCACGGCGGTCACCACCCAGGTGGTGCCGGTGAGCGGCTTGTCCGGTTGCGCGACCTCGCGATCCAGCAGGGTGACGGTACTGCCGTTGCCACTGACGACCAGCGTGTCGCCGTCCAGCTTCCAGGTGGGCCTGGACTTCAGCAGGCCCTCCTGCCAGGCGTCGGCCTGCGCCCGGTCGTCCGGGCAGCCCATGAGCGTGGTGGCGAGTTGATCGGCGGTGAGCACGCCGCCGTCGAGGTTCACCGGGCCGGTGGCGGTATTGCATCCGGCGTTGGCCGTCACCCGGCCTTCCCGGAAACTGAGGGTCAGGGGCCCGCCGTCCGGAATCGGCAGGCCCTCCACCTCGGTGGACACGAAATCGCGGCCCATCGGAGTCGCCGTGGGGGAGGTGTCGTCGTCACCGGAGGACGAACATCCGGCGACAACCATCGCGAGCGCCGCGACGAACAGCCCGCCCCATAGTCGAGTAGCTGGCATGTGGCCGATCGTACGGAGATCAGACGGGCATGCCCAGCGCCGATGCGAGTGTCTGCCCGATCGCGTCGGCGAAAGCGGCGAGCGCCCCCGGGTCGAGCAGTTGGGTGACGACGTCGCGATTCGAGCATCCGGCCGGAGCCGGTACGCCGTTGAGCCGCTCGTCGAGCCACAGCGCCGCGCTGGCGGTCCCGCTCACCGCGGCGATGCCGTGCTCACTGAGCAGGTCGCGGGTGTAGAACACCCGGGCGTCCGGATCGGCGCAGTAGGTGTCGTAGAGGCGGTTCACCGCATTGATCGGCATCACCTCGTCCAGCGGGGCCTGGTAGATGTGCAGTGGCGCGGTGGGTGTGCCGCGCCGCCCGAGGGCGAGTTCGTCCAGTACCGGCTGCACTTCCGGGGCGAGCATGGGATCGCCCGGATAGTCGAACAGTCCCTTGATGTTCACGAGGGGGAATCCGGCGAACTGCAGCGCCACGCACTGGCCCTCGTGGACCACTCGCACCGCCTTGCCGAGCGGATTCATGTATCGCTCGATGAACCGGTTCAATTCCGGATACTCGCGGGCGACGCCGAACGACCCGCCCAGCACCGCGCCGCCGAAGGTGGAGGTGCCGTTGTTGTAGTCGATGGCCGCGCGGATATCGGCCATGAGCCCGCCCGTCGACGAACCCACCAGATCGATCTCGGGGGCGTACTCGGGCTGTAGTTCGGCGGCGTGCGCGGTGGGGATGGCACCGCCGGAATAGCCCCACAGGGCGACCCGGGTCTCGGTACCGGGCAGTCCGGCGGGCTCGAAGCGCTCGGCGGCCCGAATGCCGTCCAAGGTGATGCGCCCGCCCAGCGGACCGGCGGCGTAGGCGGCGTTCGGCCCCTGGTGATCGGGCACCACCACGGCGTGCCCGCGTTGCAGCATCGCCTGCACCTCGACGAATTCCGCCCCGATCACCGGGTTGAGCGGATTCGGCAGCGATCCCATCTGCAGGGTGTAGGACGGTGCGCAGTTGATCGAGAGCGAATCCTCCGCCATCTGGAACGACAGCAGCGCACGCCGGCCGGTCGGCGCGGGCCGGTGCGGCACGATGACCGTGGCGACCGCCGCGATCGGCTCGCCGCGGGTGTTCGTGCTGCGGTACGACAGCTGCCACGCCTTGACGTTCAGCGGAATCAGCCAGAAGTTCGCGAGGTTCACTTGCCGCGCCGACAGGATCTCCCCGGGCTGTGCCGCCGCGACCCGGGCCGGATCCGGATCGTAGAAGCCCGGATCCAGATACGGGGGCGCGGGCGGGATGGGGAAGGGGAGGGCCGGACTCACCGGTACCTCGTCGGCTCCCGCCGTCGTCACCGGGCATACCGCCACGGTCAGTCCCGCCGCCACCGCCACGCACGCCCGGGCCACCGCACGCCTCCGCGCTGTCATATCGCTGCTGCCTCCACACCCCGCGTCCGCGGGCACGCGCACCCTACTAAGATAGAGAGCGATTGTTATCTATGTGACGCAGACTGTATGGGACAGTCGAACGGCGTGTCAACGGTCACGTGGGCCCCGGGCCGATCGACGCGCGTGGAAGGCGGGATGATCGACTCGTGAGCGAAGATCCCCGGCCGCGCCGAACCCAGCAGCAGCGCCGTGCCGCCACGGTGGCCAAACTCGTCGCGGCCACCATCGCGGCCATCGGCGAATTGGGCTATCAGCGCGCCACCGTGCAGGAGATCTGTGGTCGCGCGGGACTGTCGGCCGGGGCCATGTTCCGGCAGTTCGACACCCGCCTCGATCTCGTCGTCCGCACCGCGGAGGAGGCGTTCGGTCAGCAGCTGGCGGGCTTTCGGGCCGCCATGGACCATCTCGGCGAGCAGGAGAACGCGCTCGATGTGGCGCTGCGCTTCCTGCGGCAGGCGCAGCAGTCGAATCCCATCCACGCGCTGCGCGAGATCTACCTGGCAGCCCGCTCGGATGCCGAACTGCGCGAACGTATCTCACCCATCGCGGCGAACTACTACCGCGAGATCGTGGCGGCGCTGGACGGGGCGCGGCTGCTCGACGACTTCCCCGTCGAGGTGCGCGAGCCGCTGTTCTTCATGATGCTGCACATGTTCTCCGGCGAAGCGGTGGTGCGCGGCGTCTACCAGCGCCCCGATCTCGACGCCGCCATCCTCGCTCTGGTGGAGGACATGCTGGCGGCCTACGCCGCCCGCGTGGCGGTATCGCCGGGGGAGTAGTCGGGGCGCGAGTCGGTTCCCGCCGAGGTGGCGCCGGCCTGATTCTCGGGCAGCGTGGCGTTCGCACCGACCGGTAGGTGGGAAATACGCTCGTGCCAGTGAGCGAGGTTGTTGCGAAACGCGGTGATTCGGCCTGGGCGCCGCTGGCGTCCACGGTCTTCCGGGCGCTCTGGATCGCCCAGTTGGTCTCCAATCTGGGCACCTGGATGCAGACCGTCGGCGCGCAGTGGGTGCTGGTCGACAATCCGAATGCCGCCACCCTGGTATCGCTGGTACAGACGGCCACCACGCTGCCGGTCATGCTGTTGGCCGTCCCCTCGGGGGTATTGGCCGATCTGGTGGACCGGCGGCGGCTGCTCATCGCCGCGCAGTCGACCATGGCCGGATTCGCGGCCCTGCTGGCCGTGCTCACCGCGACCGGGCACACCACTCCCGCGGTGCTGCTGCTCCTGCTGTTCGTGCTCGGCTGCGGACAGGCGCTCACCGGTCCGGCCTGGCAGGCCATCCAGCCGGATCTGGTGCCGCGCGATCAGATTCCGGCCGCGGCGGCATTGGGCAGCATGGGCATGAATATCGGTCGCGCGGTCGGCCCGGCACTGGCCGGAGCGCTGGTGGCGATATCCGGGCCGAGTTGGGTCTTCGCCCTCAACGCCCTGTCGTTCACCGGGATTCTGGTGGTGCTGGTGCGCTGGCGGCGACCGACGGCCGACCGGGATCTGCCGACCGAGCGGCCGATCGCCGCCCTACAGGCCGGACTGCGTTACATCCAGGCGTCGCCAGCCGTGCGCCGGGTGCTGGTGCGCTGCCTGCTCTTCGTCGGTCCCGGCAGCGCGCTGTGGGCGCTGCTGCCGGTGGTCGCGCACGACCGGCTGGGGCTGTCGTCCTCCGGTTACGGACTGCTGCTCGGCGCGCTCGGCCTGGGTGCGATCATCGGTGCCACCCAGCTCGCGCGGCTGCGAAAGTCCATGCGGCCCACCGGATTGCTGGCCGTGGGCGCGATCGCCTTCGGCCTCGCCACCCTCGCCGCCGCCCAGTTGCGCAACGAGGTCGTCGTCCTCGTGCTGCTGGTGCTCGGCGGGTTCGGCTGGATCACCGCCATGTCCACCCTGAACGCCACCATGCAGTTGCTGCTGCCGGGGTGGGTGCGGGCGCGTGGCCTCTCGGTTTATCTGTTGGTGTTCATGGGCGGCCAGGCTCTCGGCTCGCTGCTGTGGGGCCTGGTCGCGGGCTGGTTCGGGATGGAGTCCGCCCTGCTCGCGGCCGCCGCGCTGCTGGCACTGTGCGCCGTGAGTACCCGCTGGCTGCCGGTCAAGGTGGCCTCGGTGGACACCACGCCGTCCGCCCATTGGCCCGAACCGACATTGGTCTTCGAGCCCGCACCCACCGACGGCCCCGTGCTGGTCCTGGAAACGTACAAGGTCCCCGAGGAACTCGCCGCCGACTTCGTCCGGGCCATGTCGCGGGTGGGACGCTCCCGGCAGCGCACCGGCGCGATGGAATGGCGGCTTTTCCGCGATGTGGGCTCGACCGATCGCTATATCGAGGCGTTCGTGGTCCGCTCCTGGGCGGAGCACATGCTCCAGCACCAACTCCGTCTCACCGCCCAGGACCAAGCCGCCGAGGCCCGCGTCGCCCAGTTCACCATCGGCGAGAGTCATACCCTGCACCTGGTCGCGGTGCCGCCGCCGATCCCGCCACGGGCATGAGGAATCGCCGCCGTCGATCACGACAGCGACTCGGTCGTGTCGCTGCGGGTTTACCCACCGGTGAGTGGGCATACCTCCACCATTACGGCTATCAACCGGCAACCGAGAATCGAGGCAGTCATGTCAGGGAAGTTCGAGATCTTCTGCGACGCCTCCGGCAAGTTCCGGTGGCGGCTCGAGGCGGGCAACGGCGAGATCGTCGCCCAGAGTCAGGCGTACGCGAGCAAGGACGCCGCGAAGAAGGGCATCGCGTCGGTGCAGAGCACGGCGGCGGCGGCCCCGGTGGTCGACCTGGTCGCGCCGTCCTGACACGGTGCGACACAACCGATCGGATTGCTAACAGCGGTCCGACATTTCCGACAAACCTATCGAGGCCCCGGTCACTCCCTTCGCGCCGGGGCCTCGCATCTGCCCACCGGGGTCGATGTCCAGGGCCGAGGTTTCGGCGAATCCTGCACGCGCGTGGGCGGACAGGCGCATACTGATGCGAGAAGCCCCGACGTGACCCCCTGTGCGTCGGGGCTTCGCGATGGTCGGACCAGGCTCGGCGGGTGGCACCTTCGCCGCCGTCGTCGGCCGCCGATCTCGTGTGCCGAGTGGTGACCGCCCGGCGGAACTCGGACCCGTCCACAGCGAGTGACCGACGAACAGAGTCGGAATGTCGCGCGATTCTCGGCGCGGCACACCACCGCCGAATATGTGATCTCCGACCGATCTCGCAGCGGCTGTTCACAATTCGCCGTCCACAGCACCGACTGCCGGTCGCATGTCGCACAGCCGCGGTTCACTCGCCGTCTGCTTGCCCTTTACGCAGGTAAGCAACGGTCGGCACCGGCCGTGCGATCCGGTTCGACCGGTCGGTCGGGGGTACCCCATCCGTCGGACCACGCGACCGGTCGGTTGGGAATAACGGCTATTCTCAACAACTTGATCTACACGATAAGAACGTGCAGAAGGGGGCATGTAGTGAAACGAACCGTGGGTACGGCAATCGCCGCGACCGCTGTTCTACTGTTCAACGTGGGATCGACGGGAGGGGCGAACGCCACGACCGACGAGTTCGACCGTGCCGAATTGGGTGCGAATTGGATAACCGCCGGCGGCGGCATCCTGCATATCGCCGAGGGGCGGCTCTCGGCCGACGGGACTCCCAGCGAACCGGTGTCCATGGCGTTCCACGCGGTGCCGGCCGCGGGCGATACGCAAGAGGTCCAGGCCACCATTCGCTGGAACGGCCGCAACCCCGAGCATTCCGCGATGTCGATCGCCTTGCGCGCGGACCCCGCCACCCAGCACGCGGGCGTGCACTTCTGGTTCACCGCCACCTCGATGGGCCTCTCACTGCTGAGCTGGGATGGAACGACGTTCACCCCGGCCGCGGGCACCGACAAATACATCCCGGTGTGGTTCAAGTGGCCCGACGGGACCACGGTCCGCCTCCGCGCCGAGGGTGACACCTACGCGGCATACCTGGGCGACTCCCCGCACCCGGTACTGTCCGGAACCTTCACCGAAGAGCAGGTCCCGCACACCAACCGCTACGGCGGCGTGCACGGCCAGGACGATTCCAAGGCCCCCGGCGGCGGCGAGCCCCCAGCCGTCCTGGACGACTTCCGCTTCTCCACCCCGGCAAACGACTGACAAACCCACCGCCGATCCCGGCCGTCGCGACACGGTCGGGATCGCGGTAGTGATCCTCCCGTGGTGTCGTGCCACGGTCTGCGGCGGCGGGTGTGAGGGTTCTGCCCCGGCTGGCCGCAGGGCGGTGAAAATCGGTTGTGGTCGCGCGGTCTTTCCTGCGAATCTGGTTTTACCGCACGCTCGATCGGGTGATCGGGGAAGGAAAGTTCCGGCCTGTGGAGGCCAGCCGGTCTTGAAAACCGGAGGCGGGCATTGTGTCCCGGGGGTTCGACTCCTCGGCTTTCCGCGCGGGAAGACAAATCGGCCATGGAGGTCGAGCCGCGTTGCTAGCGCGGTCGTGCCCGTCGGGTATGGGGTTCGAGTCCTCTGTCTTCCGCACGGGCCGCCCGAAACGGCGCGACCTCACTACCGGTTGAGCACATGGTGTGCACGGAGGCTGTAACCCTCCCGCCCGCGGGCACAGGTGGTTCGATTCCATCCAGCCGGACGCATGCGTGCCCCGGCGGAGCGGGGGCGGTTGGAACGTACCGGTGACATGCGCATATACTCCGTGAAATGCGCATGTTCCTGGACATCCTGCTGATCATCACCAGCGTGCTGCTGGTGCTGCTGGTGCTGCTGCACCGGGCCAAGGGTGGAGGTCTGTCCAGCCTGTTCGGTGGCGGCGTGCAGTCCAGCCTTTCCGGGTCGACAGTGGTCGAGAAGAACCTGGATCGCATCACCATCTTCACGGGCATCGTCTGGTTGATCGCCATTCTCGGGATCGGCCTGGAGATCAAGTTCTCCTGACCTGACGGGCTTCGAATCACCCGGGTGCCGCCGCGGCGGCACCCGGGTGATTCGTGCTGGGCGGACCCGTTCGTGGTGGTTGTGTGTAGATGCTGTGGGGTCTCTGAGAGCGGCGGCCTATCGGGCCGATCCGGGGGCAAGATGAGCGCATGGATGTCGTCGATGCGGTCGGGCCCAGCCTGACAGGGGTGCTGCACCGGAACCTGCTCTGGATGGGGTGGAATACGGTATTGGCTTGGATCCCGGTGGGTTTGGCGCTGCTGGTGTTCCGGATGGCGAAACCGCGGGAGCGGCGGCTGCCGGTGTCGCCGGTGTGGTGGGCGGGAGCGCTGCTGTTGCTGCTGTTCCTGCCGAACGCGCCGTACGTGGTGACCGATCTGGTGCATTTGCGCGATGACATCCGGTGGGCGGGGGACGGGCCGGTCGTGACCACCGTGCTGCCGGTGTACGCGGCCTTCATCGCCTCCGGGTTCGTGGCCTACTACCTGGTGCTCGGTGAGATGAACCGCTTCCTGGACCGGTCCGGCCTCGGGGCCTGGCGGACCCCGGTGACGCTGCTGACGCATCTGCTGTGCGCGGTCGGCGTCTTTCTGGGGCGCTGGGTGCGGCTCAATTCGTGGGAACCGGTGGTGCAGCCGCGCGACACGTTCGAACGCATGCTGCTGGCGCTCGGCTGGGAATGGGCCCCGCTCCTCATTTCCGCCGTCTTCGTGGCAACAGCGGTGGGGCACTTCGTGACTCGTGCGGTGGTCGAGGCGGCGACCGACAGTGTGCGCAGGGGAGCGCTGTCGCTGCGCACACTGGGGGCCGCGCGCCCGACCACCGGCCGCGCCTAGGACGTCAGGCGGCCGGGCCGATCACGAAATGCCCAGTCGCTCTTGGGCGATCACCCGTACCGCCTTCTTGTCAGGCTTGCCGAGCCCGGTCAGCGGCAGCTTGTCGATGACCACGACATTCTTCGGCACCTGCACCGAACCCTTGCGCTGCTTGACCGTGGCCTGGATCTGCGCGGTCACCGTGTCCACCGCGGCGGCATCGGCGGCAGTGGCCGCGTCGAGCACCACGACCGCGGTCACCGCCTCGCCCCACTGCGGATCCGGCACGCCCACCACCGCGACATCGAGGACGGCGGGATGCTCGGACACCACGTCCTCCACCTCGCGCGGGAACACATTGAACCCGCCGGTCACGACCATATCCTTGCTGCGTCCGACGATGTGCAGGAAGCCGTCCTCGTCCTCGCGGGCGAGGTCGCCGGTGTGCAGCCAACCGTTCTTGAACGTCTCGGCCGTCACCTCGGGCAGGTTCAGGTAACCGGCCGCCAGCAGCGGCCCGGAGACGCAGATCTCGCCCACCTCACCCTGCGGCACGACCTCGCCCTTGTCGTCGATGAGAGCGACGCGCAGCGCGACCGAGGGCCGCCCGCAGGAGCTCAGCCGCGCCGTGTCGTGCTCGTCCTTGGCCAGGTAGCTGATGGCCATGGGGGCCTCGGACTGCCCGAAGTACTGCGCGAAGATCGGCCCGAAGCGCTCGATGGCCTGGGTCAGCCGGTTCGGATCGATGGCGGACGCGCCGTAGTAGACGGTCTCCAGCGACGACAGATCCCGCGTCTTCGAGTCCGGGTGGTCGAGCAGCGCGTAGATCATGGACGGCACCAGCATGGTGGCGCTGATCTTGTGCTCCTCGATGGCCTTCAGCACCTCACCGGCGTCGAAGCGCGGCAGCACGATGCATTCACCGCCCAGCAGCACCACCGGCACGAAGAACGCCGCGCCCGCATGGGAGAGCGGCGTGCAGATGAGGAATTTCGGACGCTTCGGCCACTCCCATTCCGACAGCTGGATCTGCGTCATGGTGGCCATGGTGAGCGCGGTGCCGACCACGCCCTTGGGTTTGCCGGTGGTGCCGCCGGTGTAGCTCACCGAGATGACATCGTCGGGCCGCAGTTCGGTGGCCTCGATCGGTTCGGGTTCGAACTTCTCCACCTCGGCGAGGAAGTCCACGCCGACATCGGCCAGCTCGTCCGGTACGGGGCCGAGGACGAGCACCTTGGTCAGGTTCGGCACCCGGTCGACCAGTGCGCGGGCGCGCTGCACGAAGGCGGGTACCGGATCCAGGATCAGGGTGGTGATGCCGGCGTCGGCGAGGACGTACGCGTGATCGTCGAGTCCGCCGATGGGGTGCAGCGCGGTCCGCCGCTGCCCGCGGACCTGCCCGGCCGCGATGGTGAACAGCACCTCGGGACGGTTGAGCGCGAGAATGCCGACCGGCGTTCCGGTGCTCACGCCATTGGCTTCGAACGCGGCCACGTACCGGCTGATGGCGTTCAGCACGTCCGCACCGGTGAGCACGGTATCGCCCAGTGTCACAACGGGATTGCGCTTGTGGCGGCGCAGTCCGGCGAGCAGGCTGTGGCCGTTGTGCACCGGCATCCGCAGGCGGGTGTCGGGATCGATGGCAGTCATGGGTAATTCAACTCCCGTTCCGGTCAGGCGCTGGGCGCGGCGTAGAGGGTGACGACGGTGGCACCGCCGAGTCCGAGGTTGTGGGCGAGGGCGATCCGAGCATCGGGTACCTGCCGCTCACCGGCGAGACCCCGCAGCTGCCAGGACAATTCGGTGGCCTGCGCGAGTCCGGTGGCCCCCAGCGGGTGGCCCTTGGAGATGAGGCCGCCGGAGGGGTTCACCACCCAGGTGCCGCCGTAGGTGGTGGCCCCGGATTCGGCCAGCGCACCGGATTCGCCTTCGCCACAGAGTCCGAGGGCTTCATAGGTGATGAGTTCGTTGATGGAGAAGCAGTCGTGCAGTTCGATCACGTCGACATCGCCGATGTCGATTCCGGCGCTGTCGAATACCCGCTGTGCGGCGCGACGGGTCATACCCGAGCCCACCACATCGATCATCGATCCGGAGGCGAAAGCGGCGGAATCGTCGGTGGCCAGTTCCTGGGCGAGGATCTCCACGGCCTGCGCCTCGAGTCCGTGCTCCCGCACGAACTCCTCGCTCACCACCACCGCGGCCGCCGCCCCGTCGGACATGGGGGAGCACTGCGAGCGGGTGAGCGGTCCGTGCACCGGCTTGTCGGTCAGCACCTCGTCGAGGGTGTACGCGTTCTGGAACTGCGCCAGCGGATTCCGGGTCGAATGTTCGTGGTTCTTCACCGCCACCCGCGCCAGCTGCTCGGGCGTGGTGCCGTACCGCTTCATGTGTTCGATGGCGGCATTGCCGAAGAACTGCGTGGTGATGGGTGCGTTCCCGAAGTCGAACTGCCCGCGCATGACGGCCAGGTGGTGGTCCACGGTGGTCGCCTTGGGCTTGCTGGCCGGCCCGGCCATGGCCTCCTTGGTCATCTGCTCGAACCCGACTGCCAGCGCCACGTCGGCGAGGCCGGCGCCGACCCATTCCCGGGCCAGCATGAGCGCGGTGGAGCCGGTGGCGCAGTTGTTGTTGACGTTCACCATCGGAATGCCGGTGAGTCCGATGTCGTAGAGGGCGCGCTGCCCGGCCGCGGACGGCTGGAAGACGTAGCCGGCGGCGACGCGCTGGATCCGGTCGTAGCCGATGCCCGCGTCGCCGAGCGCCCCGCGTACCGCCTCCGCGACCATCTCCGGATAGGTCCAATCGCGGGAGCCGATCTTGACGAACGGCGTCATGGCGACACCCACGATGAATACGCGTCGCATACTTGGCACTCCTTCTGTCGGAAAACTGCTGCGAATTGGTGCGGTGCGCTAGTCGGCGCGCGGAATACGGCCGTCGATATCGGTGAATCCGTACTCGTCCGCGAGATCGGCCACCCGCCAGGCTTTTCCGGTCCGCTTGCGGCGTTCGGGATCGGCGGCCAGTGCGACCACGGCACGGCCCGGGAAGCGCGGCGACTCGGCGGCGTCGAGGTCGAAGGTGCCCTCACCAGGCAGCGTGACCACCCGACGGCCGTGTTCGTCGGCCGGAACCATCTGCAGCAGTTCGGTATTCACGATGCCGGGCCAGATGGACACCGCCGTGACCTCGGTATCGGCGAGATCGTGCGCGAAGTCGGCGGTCATCCGGTCCAGGGCGTTCTTGCCGACGCCGTAGACGGCATTGTGCATGTGCCGCTGCGCGCCGGGCGAGGACACGTTCACGATCAGTCCGCCCGCCTCGATGAGCAGGGGAGCGGCGAAAACGCTTGCCACGTAATGGGATCGCACCCCGATATCGAAGGTCTCGTCCCAGGCTTTCGGCGGCACGTCCCAGAACTTGCGTCCGAGCCAGCGCGCCGCCGACGGCGAGTTGTAGACATTGTTCACCAGCACGTCGAGTCGCCCGTGGTCGGCGCGCACCTGGGCGAAGAGCCGTTCCACCGCCGCGTCGTCGTGGTGATCGCACACCACCGCCACTCCCGCGCCGCCGAGCTCGGTGATCTCGGCGGCGGTGGCGTGCACGGTTCCGGGCAGCTGTCCGGCCGTGGTGCTGCGGCCGGTGACGTACACGGTCGCACCCGCCGCGCCCAGCTCCAGGGCGATGCCCTTGCCGATACCGCGACTCGCGCCGGTGACCACCGCGACCCGGCCGTCGAGAATCTTGGGTATTTCGCTCACAACCGCTGGACACTACCTTGAAATAAGAACGTGTTCTAGAAGTTGGAGGCGGTAGTGGAGAACAGCCATCGCACGGTGCGGACCAGCGGCATCGATATGCATGTCACCGAGCGGGGGCAGGGGCACCCGGTGGTGTTCTGTCACGGGTTCCCGCACACCGGTTTCGTGTGGCACCACCAGGTCGAGGCGCTGGCCGCGGCGGGCTACCGGGCACTGGCCCCCGACCTGCGCGGATATGGTCGCACCGACGCTCCCGACGCTCCCGAGGCGTACACCAACGCGGCCGTCATCGGGGATCTGCTCGCGCTGCTCGACGACATCGGAGCCGAGCGGGCCGTCTTCGTCGGCCTGGATTTCGGGGCGCAGCTGGTGTGGGAGCTGGCGTTGCGCGCCCCCGAGCGGGTGGACGGCGTCATGGTGTTGAACAATCCGTTCGCCCCGCGCCCGCCCAAGCCGCCGTCGGCGTTCTGGACCAAGGCCGCGCGGCGGCACTTCCTGCACCTGTCGTACTTCCAGGAGCCGGGTGTGGCCGATGCCGAACTCGCCGCCCGCCCACGGGAATTCCTGGCCCGGGTGTACTACTCGCTCAGCGGCGCCTACCACTATCTCGACACCTGGAAGAATCCTCCCGGCCTCGGCTACCTGGACGTACTGCCGGATGCCCCCGCACTGCCGTGGTCCTGGCTCACCCAGGAGGAATTCGACACTCTCGCCGCCGATTTCGAGCGCACCGGATTCACCGGCGGCCTCAACTGGTACCGCAATCTGGACCGCAACTGGGAACTGACCGCCGACTTCGCCGACGCGACGGTGAGCGTGCCCGCCTATTTCCTCTACGGCGAGCACGATCCCGATATGGAGGGCTTCAGTGGCCGCGATCCGCTGGCCACCATGCGGGCCGCGGTCCCGGACCTGCGCGCGGTGGTGGAGGTGCCCGGTGCGGGACATCTGGTGCAGCTCGAGAATCCGGGCGCGGTGAACGAGTTCCTGCTCACCGGCCTCGGCGGTCTCGGGCTGACTCCGGCCACGACGTCCGCGTACCGCTAGACTGCGCGACGTTCGCGTACGGCTGGACTGCGCGACGTTCGCGTACGGCTGGACCGCGCGACGTTCGCGTACGGCTGGACCGCGCGACGTTCGCGTACCGCTGGACCGTGTGCGACGTTCGCGTACCGCTGGACCGAAAGAGCCGTTCCGCGTCTCGGGGGCGCGGTGACTCGGCGACGGCGTCGCCCTTCGATACGCCCTGCCGGTAGGCGTGACGCGGCTCGCGTTCGTCCCTGCCGGGCAGGTCGGCGATGCGCCGATACGGTGGCCGCATGGCAATCGAACAGGGGAGCCGACTCGGCTTTCCGGGCGGCGTCACCGCGCTGGTGCTGCTCAGCGCCGGGGCCGGGGCCATGGACGCGCTGGTGTTCACCGAACTGGGCAAGGTATTCGCCAGCGTGCTGACCGGCAACCTGGTTCTGCTCGGTGTGGCCGTGGCACTCCCGTGGACGGATATCGCGGGTCCACTCACCGTGCTGGGCGGCTATGCGGCGGGCATCGTGGTGGCGGCCCGATGGTGTCGGGCCGAGCGTGGTCGCCGTGCGCGCCGGGTGCTCGAATGTTTACTCGCCGAAGCGGTTCTGGTGAGCGTACTCGCCGGACTGGCCGCATCCTTCGGGGACGGGCTCGGCCGGGCGTCGCTGCTGGTACCGGCCGCGCTGGCCATGGGCATGCAGTCCGCGCTGGTGATGGCGGCCGATCCGAATTCGCCCACCACTTATCTGACGAGCACGTTCACTCGCTTCTGTAGCGATCTCGCCACGACCGGGAAAGCGGACCCGTGGTCGTCGGCACGCATCGCCGGTCTGGTGATCGGCGCGGGTGGCGCTGTGGCCCTGAGCAATGCGGCGGGGTGGTGGGCATTCATGGCGCCCGCGGCATTGATCGTCGCGGCGGTGGGCTTCGTCTGGCGCGGTGTCCGCGCCACACCGACGACCTAGCCGAAGTGACCTAGCCGCAGCGACATAGCCGAACCCGCGAGTCCACCGGCCACCGCGGCTGCCGTGCGGCCGGTGGGCGCGGCCGAGCCGCTATCGTTCACGGTTCGATTCGTCCTCGATGCCTTCGGTGTCGAAGCGCTCCTTGCGGACGGTCCCGGAGACGGTCTGGCTGTCCTCGACCTCGTCGACCGCCAAGCGGACGCGCTCGACCGGGACGGCCTCGGTGTCGACGCTCAGCCGGTCCTCGTGCAGGGTGACCTCGCGCTCCTCTTCGCCGATATCAACGCGTTCCGCGGTGCGCGGATCGGTGATCGGCTCACGTTCGATGCGGACCTCCTCGTGGGTGGTCGGCACCGTGACGGTCTGCTCCTCGGTCACCACGTATGCATCGCGACGGCAATCACACGGTGGGGGCACGGGTGCGCCCGCCATGGATCAGCGCTTCCCGGGTTGGGGTTCGGGACGAATCGTGTCGAGGCGGTCCGCGCAGCGGGTGAGCAGGTCCAGCAGGGTTTGCCGTTCGGCGGCGCTGAACTCCTCGGCCAGGGCGCGTTCGACGCGGACGGCGCGGGCGTCGGCATCGTGCATCACCTGCTCGCCCTGTTCGGTCAGGCGGGTTTCCAAGACATTTCGATGCCAGGCGTGCGGGGTGCGCACGATGAGCCCGCGGTCCTGGAGGTTGGTGAGGATCGTATTCATGGTCGGCGGGGTGACGCCGCACAGCCGGGCCAGGGCGGCGGCGGAGATGCCGGGATTCTCGGTGAGGAAGAGCAGGGCGGCGTACTGCGCGACCGTCACCCCGGCCGGTTTGAGGGCGGCGTTCTTGGCCGCGTTGAGAGCCTGCTCGGCGCGTTTGACATAGGAGCCGATGCGCTCGGCGGCAGGCATGGCGGTCATGCACGCATGGTATCCGGTCGTCCCATGATTAGTGTCTTGACGATCATTAGAACTCTAATCTACATTCGTAGCCGCTCAATGATGAGTAGTCACTCATTCGTGCTGTCGAGAAGAGAAACCCATGCTCACCGCACCTCGTCGCATGCCGACGTCCATCGCGACCCTGGCGGCGGCACTCGTCCTCACCGCCTGCGGGCAGTCCGACGAACCGGCCGCGAGCTCGAACGATCCCGGGACGCGGGTCGTCACCGCCTACACGCTGCCGGATGACCGCGCCTATCCCGAGGGCATCGCCCTCGACGCCCGCACCGGCGACACCTACGTCGGCTCCTACGCCAATGGCGCGGTCTACCGGGCCGCCGCCGGTGCGACCGCGGCGGAGGTCTTCCTGCCCGCCGGCACCGACGGCCGGGCCACGGCCAACGGCATGAAGGTCGACGACCGCGGTCGGCTGTGGGTCACCGATTCCACCGCCGGGGTAGCCGTCTACGACATCGCCACCCGGGCACTGGTCGCGCGCTTCGACGTGCCGGGCGATGCGCCGCGTTTCGTCAACGATCTCGACTTCGCGCCCGACGGCACCGCCTACCTGACCGACAGCATCCGCTCGGTCGTCTACCGCGTGACCCCCGAGCACGTCGCCGCCGGCGGGAATGCCGAACTCGCACCGGTATTCGATCTCGCGCCGCATCTCGAACCACTCCCGGAGGATGCCTTCGGCATCAACGGCATCGTGGTCGATCCGACGGGCCGGTATCTGCTGATCGTCGATATGACCGGCGGGGATCTGTACCGCATCGCGACCGCGCCCGACGCGGCGGAGCCGGTGCGCAAGGTGGTCCTGAACGGTGGCGACGTGGCGCACGGTGACGGCCTGGACCTGGTGGATCACACGCTGCGGGTCGCCCACAACACCACCAACACGCTGAGCCGCTGGACCATGTCCGACGACTACACCACCGCCACCCGCACCGAGCGGTTCACCGACGAATCCCTCGCCATCCCGACGACTCTGGTGCGTGTGGGAGATCGAACGCTGGTCGTGGCCTCCCAGTTCGACAAGGGCGGGCCGATGGCCCCGGGAACGCCCACGACGCCTTTCCGGATTGTCGCTGTACGTATCTGAGGGGGATTGGACCCGCTCACCCCTAGTGCATCAAACTGGTTTGATGTATTTTCGAGGCATGGTGGTCGATCGGGTCCCGCTCCTCATGCGGATGGCCTCGCACCCGTTGCGCTGGGCGCTGCTCACCGAGTTGGCGGGCAGTGACCGGCGCGTGCGGGAACTGGTCACCGCGACCGGGGAGCCGCAGAATCTGGTCTCCTACCATTTGCGACTGCTGCGCTCGGCCGGTCTGGTGACGGTGCGGCGCAGCAGTTTCGACGGCCGCGACAGCTACTACCACCTCGACCTGGACCGCTGCGGCACGGCCTTCGCCGCGGCATCGGCGGCGCTGCATCCCGCCCTGGCTCCCACCGTCGACGCCGCCGGGGAGCCGTCCGGCGCGGTGCTGTTCCTGTGCACCGGAAACAGTGCCCGCTCGCCGATGGCGGAGGCGCTGTTGCGCCGGCGGGGTGGCGGTGCCCTCGAGGTGGCCAGTGCGGGCAGTCATCCCAAGCCCGCACTGCATCCGAACACCGTGCGCGTCATGCGGGAGCGGTACGGCATCGACCTCGGCGGTCACGGCACCATGGGACTGTCGGCCGTCGCCGACCGCCACTTCGACTACGTGATCACGTTATGCGACAAGGTCCGTGAGGTACCCCGTGACCACGGGTCGGCCGTCAGCATGCACTGGAGCATGCCGGACCCGGCGGCCGCCGGGTCCACTCCGCAGGCCGAATACGCCGAGTTCTGCCGTGTCGCGGCTGAACTCGACACCCGTATCCGATTCCTGTCGACCGCTATCAGACCCACATTCACTCCCAGGAGTGTCGATTATGTCGAACACCGCAACTGACCAGATCAGCGTCCGCTATATGGTCGACGATGTCGCCGCCGCGCTCGCCTTCTACACCGACAACTTCGGCTTCAGCGTCGATCTCGACGCCGCCCCGGTTTTCGCCGGAATCAGCCGTGGCCCACTGCGACTGCTGCTCTCCGGGCCGAAGAGTTCCGCCGGCCGCCCCATGCCCGACGGCGAGGTCCCGCACCCGGGTGGATGGAACCGCGTCCAGCTCATCGTCGACGATATCGCCGCCGAGGTCGAGCGACTGCGTGCCGCCGGGGTGCCGTTCCGCAACGACATCGTGAAAGGCCCCGGCGGACAACAGATCCTGCTGCTCGATCCGGCGGGTAATGTCGTCGAACTCTTCCAACCGGCGGCAGGCTGACCCGCGCGGAGCTACTCGCTTTCGGCGAGGGCGGCCAGACGGTCGATGGAGGCCAGTAGCTTGTCCGGGGTCGTCGCACGGGCTCGGGGGAGGCGCTTCTCGTCGGTCAGGTTCGACCAGTCGTAGGTGTGGGTGACCCGAGTCCGGTTGTCGCCCAGGGGCTCCAGTTCCCAGCGCCACAGGTGGCCGGGGGAGTCTTTGCCGGGTTCCGAGGGCAGCCAGGCGATGCGGCGGCCCTCCTCGAACTCGACGATGTGGTTCTCGCGGACATGGCCGTTGGTGAGCGTCATCGTGAACACCGCACCCGCCGCGCGCACGCGCTGCCCGTCCGGTGCGCGATCGAGATTCTCGTTGCCGTCCCAGCGCGGCTGCTGTGCCGGATCGGCGATGAGGTCGAAGATCCGCTCCGCGTTGGCGGCGACTTCCCGGCTGGCGCTCACGACCCGTGCGACATCAATGCTGTCCGTCATGCCTCGATCGAAGCATATGACCGGTGTACAACCAATGCCGCCACCGCGGCGGCGAGCAGGACGGCGGTGGCGATACCGAAGGCCGCGGTGTACCCGCTCCCGAGCACCGGTGCGACGACCAGCGGGCCGAGCGTCTGCCGTCAGCTCGGTTGTCGCGCGGCTGATCTCTCGTCAGCGCCGCGTCACGCGTTGGGCGTAAGCGGCCCTCGCCCGATGCGGCGACCCACCTGGTGCAGCGGCACGGCAGGCGCGACGGTAGGGCAGGCGTGAACGTAGGGCATGTGTGGCGAGACCCCTAGCGACATTCACGGCCCCGATCGACACCGCCAACGGCATCGCCGTCCGCCGATCGCCCGCCGAGTGGAATGCCAACGCCCGCAGAGTGGTCCGGGCAAGAGTGGGCGGCAACCCGCACCGCCCTGGATCAGCCGGATGCGATCAGCGCGGCAGGTCGGCGGCGGCCGACTCGTCGAGCAGCCAGGTGGTGGACTCCGCTCCGACCGCACCGGCGGACGGGACGTCCAGGGGTGACGCGCCATTGAGGGCGGCGGCCACCGCGGCGGCCTTGGCCTCGCCGGAGACCACCAGCACCACGTGGCGGGACTGCCGCACGGCGGGCAGCGTCAGCGTCACCCGCACCGGCGGCGGCTTCGGCGAATCCGTCACCGCCACGACGAGTTCGTGTTCTTCGCGAACCGCATCGGTATGCGGGAACAGGGAATTGACATGGCCCTCGCCGCCCATGCCGAGCAGGTGCAGGTCGAAGAAGCCGTTGTCGCCGAGATGGCTGCGCACGGTGCGCAGGTACGCCGCCGCCGCCTCGAGCGGGTCCGGGTACTCGCTGTCGGATGTGGCCACCGGGTACACGCGGGAGGGGTCCACCGGAACATGGTCCAGCAGCGCCCGCCGGGCTTGCAGATCATTGCGTTCCGGATCGTCGGCGGGCAGGAATCGTTCATCACCCCAGAAGATGTCGATGCGCGACCAGTCGATCTCCCCGGGGGCCCGCCGCACCACCTCGAGCAGGCCGATGCCGGTGCCGCCGCCGGTCAGCACCACCGATGCCGACCCGCGCAGCCGCTGGGCCTCGACCACCTGGGCGACGAACCGCGCGGCGGCGGCCTCGACCAGATCCTCGGTGCCGGTGAAGGTTTCGACGGCGGGCTTACTCATAGGTCACCCTTTCGATGCCGGTGAGGGCTTCGGCGTAGATGTCGTCGGCTTCCAGATGCCGCAGCTCCTCCGCCAGACAGTCCCGGGTCTCCCGGCGCGCCAGTGCGAAGCGCTGCGACGGCTCCCCGGTGCGGGCCAGGGTCGCGGTCCGACCCTCCTGCGGTCGCGAGATCGCGATCGACACCGTGGGCCTGCGGATCTCGACCTTCAGATCACCGGACCGGCGCAGCACCGGGCAGGACAGCCGCGCGGCCAACCAGCCCGCCAGCATGTCCAGGGCCGGTTCGTCACGCAGACCCGACACGGTCACGGACTCCACGGGTTCGAATGGGGCCTCGTCGAGCGCGGCGGCCAGCAGCGCCCGCCAGTAGGTGACCCGGCTCCACGCCAGATCGGTATCGCCGGGCGCGTAGGCGTTGCGCCGCTTTTTGATCGTGGCCTGTGGATCCGGCGCGAAGGTGGCGTCGGTGATGCGGCGGGTCGCCAGGCGGCCCACCGCGTCCTTGGACGGGAACTCCGGTGCGCCGCGCGGCCACCACGCCACCACCGGGGTGTCCGGCAGCAGGAACGGGGTGACCACGCTGGCCTCGTGGGAGACCAGATCGCCCTGCAACCGCAGCACTATCACCTCGGCCGCGCCCGCGTCACCGCCGACCCGGATCTGCGCGTCCAGCCGGGTCGCCGCGGTGCGATCCCCGCGCGCCAGCACGATGACGCGGCAGGGATGTTCGCGGCTGGCGTCGTTGGCGGCCTCGATGGCGTCCTCGGCCTCGGAGCTGTCCAGGGTGCACACCACCAGGGTGAGCACCCGGCCCACGGTGATCACGCCATTGGCCTCGCGCAGCGAGATGAGGCGCTTGGATACCTCGCGGGTATCCGTATCCGGCATGTCGATGATCACGGCCGCCGCCATTCCCGCCCGCTGCGCGCGAGCATCTCGTCGGCTGATTCCGGACCCCAGGTGCCCGCCTCGTACGGTTCGGGTCGCCCGTCGGCCGCCCAGCGTTCGAGGACGGGATCGAGGATGCGCCAGGACAATTCGACCTCCTCGTTGACCGGGAACAGCGACGGCACCCCGAGCAGCACGTCGAGGATGAGCCGCTCGTACGCCTCGGGGGAGTCCTCGGTGAACGCCTCGCCGTAGGAGAAGTCCATGTTCACGTCCCGGACCTCCATGCTGGAGCCGGGCACCTTGGACCCGAACCGCATGGTGATGCCCTCATCCGGCTGCACCCGGATGACCAGCGCGTTCTGGCCGAGCTCCTCGGTCATGGTCTGGTCGAAGGGCAGGTGCGGAGCCCGTTTGAACACCACGGCGATCTCGGTCACCCTGCGGCCCAGGCGTTTTCCGGTGCGCAGATAGAACGGCACACCGGCCCAGCGGCGCGTCTCCACGGCGAGGGTGATGGCGGCGTAGGTCTCGGTGGTGGAGTCGGGGTCGAAGCCCTCCTCCTGCAGCAGTCCGGCCACGGGCTCACTGCCCTGCCAGCCCGCCGTGTACTGCCCGCGCGCGGTCGTCTCGTCCAGGGGTTCGACGAGTTTGGTCGCCGAGAGCACCTTGATCTTCTCGATCTGCAGCTGCTTGGGCTGGAAGCTCACCGGTTCCTCCATGGCGGTGAGCGCCAGCAGTTGCAACAGATGGTTCTGGATGACGTCGCGTGCCGCCCCGATACCGTCGTAATACCCGGCGCGCCCGCCCAATCCGATGTCCTCGGCCATGGTGATCTGCACATGGTCGACGTAGTTGGCGTTCCAGATCGGATCGAACAGCTGGTTCGCGAAGCGCAGCGCCAGGATGTTCTGCACCGTCTCCTTGCCGAGGTAGTGGTCGATGCGGAAGACCGTCTGCTCCGGGAACACCCGATTCACCAGGGCATTGAGATCCTGTGCGCTGTCCAGGTCGTGTCCGAACGGCTTCTCGATCACCACTCGTCGCCACGGCGCGGGATCGCCCGCACCCGGGGCCGGTTGGGCCAGCCCGTTCTTCGACAGCTGATCCAGCACGACGGGGAACTCGGTCGGCGGAATCGCGAGGTAGAAGGCGTGATTGCCGCCGGTGCCGCGATCGCGGTCGAGATCCTTGAGGGTGGTGGCCATCCGGTGGAAGGCCCCGTCGTCCTCGAAAGTGCCCTGGACGAAACGCAATCCCTCGCGCAGCTGTTGCCACACTTCCTCCCGGAAGGTGGTGCGGGCGGAGGATTTGATCGACTCGTGGACCAGATCGGCGAACTCGTCGTCGCTCATATCCCGTCGGGCGAACCCGACCAGGGCGAAACCGGGCGGCAGCAGCCCCCGGTTCGCCAGGTCGTAGATGGCCGGCAGCAACTTGCGCCGCGACAGGTCACCGGTCACCCCGAAGATCACCATGCTGCACGGTCCAGCGATCCGGGGAACCCGGCTGTCCCGCTCGTCGCGGAGCGGATTCCCCGTCGTGACCGTCGTCGGCGCGCCGGTCACGGTCAGTTGCCCCCGGCCGCCGTCAATTGTTCCGTGGTGGCCGTGAGCAATTCGTTCCAGGAGGTGACGAATTTGTCCACGCCCTCGGTCTCCAGCACCCGGAACACGTCGTCGAGATCGATGCCCACGGCCGCGAGCTCGTCGAAGACCTGCGCCGCGTCGGCGGCGGTGCCGGAGACGGTGTCGCCCCGGATCTCCGCGTGGTCGGCCACGGCCTCGAGGGTCTTCTCCGGCAACGTGTTCACCGTGTTCGGGGCCACCAGTTCGGTGACGTACATGGTGTCGGAGTATTCCGGGTTCTTCACCCCGGTCGACGCCCACAGCGCGCGCTGCTTGTTCGCGCCCGCCGAGGCCAGATGGTTGTAGGTCGAGGTGTGCTTACCGCCGTCGAACACGTCCTGGTAGGCGGCATAGGCCAAGCGCGCGTTGGCGATTCCCGCCTTGCCGCGCAGGGCGAGGGCCTCCGGGGTGCCGATGGCCTCCAGCCGCTTGTCGATCTCGGTGTCCACGCGGGAGACGAAGAACGACGCGACCGACTGGATCTTGGCCAGATCCCGGCCCTGCACCTGGGCATTGCGCAGACCGTCGAGGTACGCGCCCATGACGGACTTGTAGCGCGCCACCGAGAAGATGAGGGTGACGTTCACGCTGATGCCCTCGCCGATCACCCGGGTGATGGCGGGCAGCCCCGCTTCGGTGGCCGGAATCTTGATGAACAGATTGGGCCGGTCCACGATCTTCCACAGCTCCACGGCCTGCGCCACGGTGCCGTCGGTGTCGAAGGCCAGCCGCGGGTCGACCTCGATGGAGACGCGGCCGTCGAGTCCGCCGGTCTGCTCGTACACATCGGCGAGCACATCGCAGGCGGCGCGCACGTCGTCGGTGGTGATGACGCGCACGGCCTGATCGGCGTCCGCGCGCTGGGCGGCGAGCTCGCGCACCTGGGCGTCGTAGGAGTGGCCCTTGCTGAGCGCGCCCTGGAAGATGGTCGGGTTGGTGGTGACGCCGACGACGCTGCGGGTCGCGATCAGCTCGGCGAGATTGCCGGACTGGATGCGGTCGCGCGACAGATCGTCGAGCCACACCGAGACACCCGCGGCATACAGCGCCGCGGTGTTCGGGTTCTGAGTCATGGTGGCTATCCCTTCACCGTGTCGAGGGAACGGGTTGCGGCCGCGACTACGGCCTCGGGTGTGATGCCGAACTCGCGGAACAGTGTCTTGTAGTCGGCCGACGCGCCGAAGTGCTCGATGGAGACGATCTCCCCGGCCTCGCCGACGAAGCGGTACCACGGCATCGCGATCCCGGCCTCCACGACCACCCGCGCGCGCACCGAGGGCGGCAGCACGGAGTCCCGGTACGCCTGATCCTGCGCGTCGAACCACTCCACGCACGGCATGGACACCACGCGGGTGCCGATGCCCTGCGCCTCCAGCGTAGTGCGCGCCTCGACCGCGAGGTGCAGCTCCGAACCGGTGGCGATGAGGATCACCTGCGGTGTACCGGTGGAGGATTCGGCCAGGATGTAACCGCCCTTGGCGACGCCCTCGTAGGAGGTGCCCTCCAGGACCGGCAGGTTCTGGCGGGTGAGCGCCAGCGCGGACGGGCCGTCCTGGTGCGCGGGCTCGGACACCAGGAAGTGCGAATCCCGCTCGGCGGAGTCGCGTTCCAGGATGGTGCGCCAGGCGTAGGTGGTCTCGTTGGCGTCACCCGGGCGCACCACGTTCAGGCCCGGAATGGCGCGCAGCGCGGCCAGGTGCTCGATCGGCTGGTGGGTGGGGCCGTCCTCGCCGAGGCCGATGGAGTCGTGGGTCCACACGTAGGTGACCGGGGTGCGCATGAGCGCGCCCAGGCGCACGGCGGGCCGCATGTAGTCGGAGAACACCAGGAAGGTGCCGCCGTACGGGCGGGTCGGTCCGTGCAACGCGATGCCGTTCAGGATCGAGCCCATAGCGTGCTCGCGCACCCCGAAGTGCAGGGTGCGGCCGTACGGATCGGCCTTCCACATCCCGGTGGAGATGGACTCCGGGCCGAAGGACGGCACATCCGGCATCGTCGTGTTGTTGGATTCGGCGAGGTCGGCCGAACCGCCCCACAGCTCCGGCAGCACCGGCGCGAGCGCCGCGAGGACCTTGCCGGACGCCTTGCGAGTGGCCATACCGCTCGGATCGGGCGCGTGCACCGGCAGCACGTCGGTCCAGCCCGCGGGCAGGCGACGCTCCTGGAGCCGGTCGAACAGCTCCTTGTTCTCGGGGTTGGCGGCGGCCCAGGCGTCGAACCGCTCCTGCCAGGCGGCCTTGGCCTTCTTGGCGCGGTCGGCGGCATTGCCGCGGGTGTGCGCGATCACGGCGGCGTCGACGTCGAAGGTCTTGTCCGGATCGAAGCCGAGCACCTTCTTGGTGGCCGCGACCTCGTCCGCGCCCAGCGCCGCGCCGTGCGAAGCGCCGGTGTTCATCTTGTTGGGGGCCGGGTAGCCGATGATGGTGCGCAGCAGGATGATCGACGGCTTGTCGGTCACGCTCTGGGCGTGCGCCACCGCCGCCTCGAGGGCGACCACATCCTCGCCGCCCTCGACCACCTGCACGTCCCAGCCGTAGGCGCGGTAGCGCGCGGCGACATCCTCGGTGAAGGCGATCCGGGTGTCGTCCTCGATGGAGATGCGGTTGTCGTCGTAGAAGACGACGAGGTTGCCCAGCTGCTGGGTGCCGGCGAGCGAGGACGCCTCGGAGGTGACGCCCTCTTCCATGTCGCCGTCCGAGGCCACCACGTAGATGTAGTGGTCGAACGCGCTCTCACCCTGCGCGGCGGACGGATCGAACAGGCCGCGCTCGCGTCGGGCCGCCATCGCCATGCCCACCGCGGAGGCCAGGCCCTGGCCGAGCGGGCCGGTGGTGATCTCGACACCGTCGGTGTGCCGGTACTCCGGGTGGCCCGGGGTGAGCGAACCCCACTTGCGCAGGTTGACCAGATCGTCCAGCTCCAGGCCGAAACCGGCCAGGTACAGCTGGATGTAGAGGGTCAGGCTGGAGTGTCCGCAGGACAGGACGAAACGGTCGCGCCCCACCCACTTCGGATCGCTCGGATCGTGCCGCATCACACGCTGGAACAGCGTGTACGCCAGCGGGGCGAGGCTCATCGCGGTGCCGGGGTGGCCGTTGCCCGCGTTCTGCACCGCGTCGGCGGCGAGGACCCGGGCGGTGTCGACGGCCCTGGTGTCGACGTCGGTCCAGTCGGCGGGGTGGCGGGGCTGGGTGAGGGCGCGGATGTCGTCTGTGACTGACACGACCGAGGTTCTCCTGACCTTTTCGTCAACGATGCGGTTGTGGGTTCGCTGCGGGGTGCTGCGGTGCGAAGCTCCGCACCGACACCCACCACCCTAAGGGTGACCGTTTCGGCGCCGTACAAGAACCCGCGTTCACCGGCCGCCGTGTCGTATGTTCGTTGCTTCGCGCGGACCCGTTCGTGACCGCTCGGAACCCGAGTCGCGATGCGGTCTCGGGCAACCCACGCCCATACCTGGGCGAGAGTGCTGTCGCCCACGGTCTACCATGCTGTGTAGTAGTGGCCGCGCCGCACTGGGCTCCAGTCGTCGTCGATGTTCGAGCGCGCTGCTAGTTCCACGACCGGATCAACATGCACGTTGTGCGAGGAGAAACAGTGCGGATTGGGCAACAACCGGGTGGGGCGCACGGCTCCTCCGGCACGGTGCTGGCCGACCGCGTGACGGGCAGTGGCCCGCTGTCGGCGGCGGCGCGGCGTGTACTCGCCTATATCGCGCTGACCAAGCCGCGCGTGATCGAGCTGCTGCTCGTCGCCACCATTCCCACCATGCTGCTGGCCGACCGCGGTCACGTCGACATCCGCCTCATTCTGGCCACGCTGTTCGGTGGCTGGATGGGTGCGGCGAGCGCGAACACGCTGAACTGCGTCGCCGACGCCGATATCGACAAGGTGATGAAGCGGACCTCCAAGCGGCCACTGGCGCGCGAGGCGGTACCCACCCGCAATGCCGCGATCTTCGGCATCACGCTGGGGCTGGCGTCCTTCGCCTGGTTGTGGTGGCAGGCGAACCTGCTCAGCGGCGCGCTGGTGGTGGCGACGATCCTGTTCTACGTCTTCGTCTACACCCTCGGCCTCAAGCGCCGCACCTCGCAGAACGTGGTGTGGGGCGGCGCGGCCGGGTGCATGCCCGCCCTGGTCGGCTGGTCGGCGGTCACCGGCAATGTCGGCTGGCCCGCCATCGTGCTGTTCGCGGTGATCTTCTTCTGGACGCCGCCGCACACCTGGGCGCTGGCCATGCGCTACAAGGAGGACTACCGGGCGGCCGGGGTGCCGATGCTGCCGGTGGTGGCCACCGAGCAGGCGGTCACCAAGCAGATCGTCGTCTACACCTGGCTCACGGTGCTGGCCACCTTCGCGCTGGCGCCCGCCGCCGGTGTGATCTACGCCGCGACCGCGCTGGTGGCGGGCGCGTGGTTCCTGCTCATGGCGCATCAGCTGTATTCCGGTGTGCGGCGCGGGGAATCGGTCAAACCGCTGCGACTGTTCCTGCAGTCCAACAACTATCTGGCCGTGGTGTTCTGCGGGCTGGCGGTGGACTCGGTACTGGGGTGGACCACCCTCGGTGAGACCCTGTTCGGCTGAGCCGGATTCCGAACGTCCCGAGCCCGTCGCGCGAGCGGCGGGCTCGTCTCGTTCCCGGTCGGAATTGCCCCGCCGCCGCGCCCTGTTCTACTATCACGACGCGATCCTCATCGCCGTAAGCGTTAACGCCAATCAACGCACCCGCTCCGTCCCATGCGGAGCGACCGCTATTGGTATTCCTACGCTTTCGGAGGACATGATGAATTCTTCGGCATCGCACACCACATCCCGCAAACTCCCCGCACGCTACGCGTCGCTCGTCTTGCCGCTTCTGCTGTCGATCCTGATGACGCTGGTGGTGTCGTTCATCAGCACCGTGAACGGCCGCGGCTTCGACGCCGGTTTCCTCGGCATCTGGCTGCGCGCCTGGGGCGTGTCGTGGTTGATCGCCTTCCCTACGCTGCTGCTGGTGCTACCACTGGTCCGCCGCGTCACGGCCGCCGTGGTGCATATGGGCTGACAGCGCGGTCGCGCTGTCAGCAGCCGGGCTGGAACGGGAAGCAGGCCGGTCCGACGGTGGTCGCCGGGATGGTCGGATCGGTGCTGGTCGGGGTGGTGGTGCGGACCGTGGTCGTCCGTTCGGGGGTGCGGTCCTCGCCGGTGCTGCTGCCGATGCTGCCCGTGCACATGACGGCCACGGACAGGATCAGGAAGACCAGGACCAGGGCGGCCACCGTGGGGAGGTCTCGTCGGCGTCGGCGCGATGCCGTGGGCTGCGAGGTCTCCCACAGCGGGAAGCCCTGGCCCGAGGGCGGGGGACCGGAGGGTGTGCGACCGGGCTCCCCGGAACGCGCGCCCTGCGCGCCCACCGGCATCGGGCTGCCCGGCGGCGGTTGCCCGCCAGGGCTCGACGTCTGTCCCGCTCGGCCCCGGCCCGCGGCGGCGGCACCCGCCGCACCGGTCAGCAGCGCCCCCGCCGCACCCATCGGTGCGGTGCCGGATCGGCCCGACCCTGACGCGCCACCACCGGCTTGGCCGGAACCCGCAGCGGTGCCGCCGGGGTGGCCGGAGCCAGAGGCGGTACCGGGTTGGCCGGAGCCCGCAGCGGTACCGCCGGGGTAGCCGGAGCCCGCGGCGGTACCACCGGCGTGGCCGGAGCCCGAGGTGGTGCCGCCGGGGTGGTCGAAGCCTTGGGCGGCCTTGCCTGGTTGATCGAAACCTGGTGCAGCGCCACCGGATTGGTGGTATCCGCTGGGCTCGTGGCCTGTGGTTCCTGCCGGGCCGCGATCCAGGTCTCCGGTGGCCGAGCGGCCCTGCCCGGATCGGCCGGGATCGCCCGCCGCCGATCGTCCACCCATGGACTCGGCACCGTGGGCGGCTGTCTCGTACCGCCCGTAGGCGGAGGATTCGGTGGAAGATCCCAGACTGCCCCCGGACCCGTATGGGCCACTTCCGGTGTGGCCGGGTGGCTGGGAAGTTCCCGTCCGGCCGTATGTTTCGGCTCCCGCGTCCGGACTCGACGCGCCCGCGGTGGAATCGCCTGGGGCGGTGCTCGACCCCCGTGGTCCCGCACCGGCCGTGTCCGCGTCGTTTCCCCGGTCGCGCGAGCCGCGCAGCGCGGCGGCGGCCGCTCCGGCGGCGGCGGCCGCCGCGGCGGCACCGCTCGCGATCTTCCCCTTCTTGCCGGAGCCGGATCCGCGGCGCGGACCCTGCTGCCCTTCCGCGGCCTCCCTCGCGGTGCCGGATTCGCGTCGAGGGTCCCCGTGGTCCGCCGGCGTGGTGCCTGCCGCGCCGGGTGCATGCCCCCGACCGCGTTCACTGTCCGGCGCATCGCCCGCCGAGCCGGATTCGCGCTGTGCGCCGCCGCGTCCTTCCGGAGCCATGCCGGTCGCACTGGATGCGCCGTGCGGCCCCGGGCGACCTCCCGGCATGCCCACGGTGCCGGAGTCCTGCCGCGAGCCCTGCTGTCCGCTCGATGCGGTGCCGGGGATGGGGTGTTGTCCGCCCGGCGTGGTACCGGGGACAGGTTGCTGTCTGCCCGGCGTGGTGCCGGGGGCGGGTTGCTGTCCGCCCGCTGCGGTGCCGGGGACGGGGTTGCG
Source organism: Nocardia sp. CC213A (assembly GCF_030766805.1). NCBI lineage: Bacteria > Bacillati > Actinomycetota > Actinomycetes > Mycobacteriales > Nocardiaceae > Nocardia > Nocardia sp. CC213A. The sequence continues at coordinate 622,709 of NZ_JASFXA010000001.1, read as the reverse complement.
CACCGGTACGGCCGCCGGGCCGGGTACGACTCCGGTCGTGGTGCCTTCGCCGTGTGGTGGCTCCGGGGGTTCGGGCGCGGCGACGGGCACGGATGGCACGGAGCGGGCGGGTACCGAGTTGGGTGGTGGCGGGGTGCGGTTGGCGGCCGGGGGATCGAAGCCCTCGAGGACCAGGTCCGAGTGGGTGGCCGCGGCGGCGAAACCGAGCGCGCCCAGGGCCTGCCCGACCTGGGCGGCATCCCAGGCCGGGTCCGCGCCGTCGGCCAGGCCGGTGAAGTAGGCGCGCAGCGAGGACGGGCCGTCACCGAGCAGTACGTCGATACCGGGCGGCATGGCGCCCTTGGTCAGTTTCAGGCGGCTGCCCAGCTGGGGCACCAGCAGCACCAGCCCGCTCACCGGCACGTGTTCGCGCCCGGGGGCGGCGCGCAGCTGGCGCGCCAGTTCGGTGGTCTGCCGTCGCACCCGTTCCAGGGGATTGCCGTCACCGTCGACCGGTGCGGGATTCTCGTCCACCGTCCACGGTTCGTCCTCGGCGCAGTGCAGGGTGCCGTTCACGCGTTCGGTGAACCCGTGCACCGCGATCACCACACAGGTCTGCGGCGTCCATACCACCACGTCGGCGTCCTGGCACTGCACCACCGCGATCCCGGGTACGGCATGCGGCCCGCTCCACGATTTGAGCCAGTTGACGACGGTCCGTTCGGTGCTCGAAAGGCGCGACGGGTCGTCGTTCCGGACCTTCACCAACAATGCAGACTCACCTCTGACCGATGCCTCATCCCGTGTCGGCCGCACCCACGGTCGCCGTGACCCACCATACGGGCTCGTCCGAATGGTCGCGGCGAATCGTCTTGTGCGGCAGCAAGATCATCCAGCATGTCGACGGCCTTGTCGCCCGCGGGAGGTGATCACGGGCGAACCGCCCGGTATGTCCGGCTCGGGAGGTGGCCGCGGAAGGGAGTGGCCGAGGCGGCATCTCGGACGAACCGGTCGGTCGAGGGCACGGTCGCCGAGGCGTGCGCGCAGCGTTCACCCCACGCGTTCGGCGACATACCCGTCCGGACGGACGAGCACCCGCGTCCCATCCACGGCATCGTACGCGCGGAACGCGGCCCCGTCGGGATCGCCGAGCGCGTCGCCGACCCCGTGCTCGCGCACGATGGGCACGACCCGCACCCCCGCCTCGGCGGCCGGAGCCCGGTCCGCGCCGAACAGCAGCAGCGTCGAGTGCGGACCGCGGAAGAGTTCGAACAGCCGAACCCGTTGCCGCGCCGCGTCCACCAGCCGAGCGTCGGGCGCGCGATCGCCCGCCCGCAGTGCGCGATCGGTCGAGTTGTGCGCCATCAGGTCTCGATAGGAGATATCGAGCTGATGGGTTTCCTCGCCGCGGTTCATGGCGTCCGCGGCCCCGTCCATGGTCTTGTCGAGCAGTTCGGTGCTCACCCCCAGCACCCGCGCCGCCACCGCGCGCCGCTCGGTCTGGTAGCTGTCCAGCAACGCCTCCGCCTCGGCACCCGGACCGCGCAGCGCCGCCGCGAGCTTCCAGCCCAGGTTGTAGGCGTCCTGGACGCCGGTGTTCAACCCCTGCCCACCGGTCGGCGGGTGCACGTGGGCGGCATCGCCCGCGAGGAACACCCGTCCCTCCCGGAACCGCTGGGCGAGACGGATATTCGGCCGCCACACCGTCGACCAGGCGAGGTCGCTCAGCACCACCTCGGGCCGGTGGGCGAGTCGGTCGACGTAGCCCTGCAAGATCTCCAGGCTCGGTGCGGTGTCACCGTGCAGCCGAGTCCCGAACTGGAAGTGCCGCCCACCGGGCAAGGGGGACAGCACGATTCCGTCCATGGGCGCGTCCGCCTCGGCGAACCAGTAGCCGAAGTCGTGGTCGAGGGCATCGGCGCGCACGTCGCCGAGCAGCATGCGAACCGATTCGTCGGTGCTGCCCTCGAAGGGGATGCCGAGTCGCTTGCGTACCGTGCTGCGTCCGCCGTCCGCGCCGGCCAGATAGTCCACCCGCACGGTTTCGGTCCCGGCCGGGGTCGACAGCGTGGCGGTCACGCCGTCTCCGTCCTGGGTGAATTCGACCAGCGCCGTGGACGGTTCGACCGTCACCCCGAGCCGCGCCAGCCGGTCCCGCAGGATGCCCTCGGTATCGGACTGCCCGAGCACCCACGGATTCGGGTAGGGCACAGCGGAACTCGGCTCCCGCCACTCGCTCATCCGCCGCTCTGCCACCAACTCCCCGCCGAAATAGGCGCGCACGAGCGGCTGCGGCATCCCGGCGGCGAGGACGGCGTCCAGGACGCCGAGGTCGTCGAACACCTCGAGGGTGCGCGGCTGGATGCCGTCGCCACGGGAACCGGCGAAGAACCGTTCGGCCTGCTCGACCACCCGCACGGCGATGCCGCGCCGGGCCAGGTCGATGGCGAGGGTGAGGCCGGTCGGACCGGCTCCGGCGATCAATACCTGTGCTGACATGCTGACTCCGTATAATGAACTGAGATTCACTGAATGTGAATTCAGTATTAATCCTGGTACGTTCCGCTGTCAAGGAGGTGGTGCGAATGGGTGGCAAACGCCAGGAGAAGGCGGCCGAGACCGAACAGGCGCTCAAGGCCGCCGCCCGCAAACTCTTCGCCGAGCGCGGCTATCTCAACACCAAGATCACCGACATCACCGCGGTGGCCGGACGCGCGGCGGGCTCGTTCTACAACCACTTCGCCAGCAAGGAGGAACTGCTCCAGTCCTTGCTGAAAGACCTTGCCGACGAAGGTGATTCACGCGCGGAGAGTCCGGACCACAAGCCGGACTTCACCGACCCGGAGGCGGTGCGTTACCACATTCGGGGCTACTGGACCGCCGCGCGCGAGCATTGGCCGGTCTTCCGGGCCGTGAGTCAGGCCGCCCTGGTGAACGAGGACTTCGCCCGCATGATGGGTCGCTTCTCCGCCGAACAGCGCGAGGACGTGCTCGATCACCTCGACGGCTTCCCCGCCGCGGGCCTGCGCCTGCCCAGCACCCCCGACGCCAGCCTCACCATGATGTTCCTGGTGGCCTCCGGGCTGCTCCAGGCGGTGGAGGACGGCACGGTCGACCTCACCGACGAGCAGGCGGTGGAGGGCGTCACCCGTTTCGTCTACCGGGGTCTCACCGGCCGCGACTACTGACCGGCCGGGGCTGTCGAGCGACGGAAGGATCGAGCGATCGGAGAGACCGAGCGCTCGTGACCATGGAGCGCTCGCCCTGTCGTGTGCCGACGCGACGGCGGCGGCTCCCGCGCCGCCGTCGCGTCGGCGTCAGCGCCGCCTTTCGGTTCCGCCTCAGCGCGGCAGCAGCACGATGGAGCCGGTTGTCTTGCGCCCCTCCAGATCTCGGTGGGCTTGCTCCGCCTCGGCCAGCGGATAGGTCGCGCCGACGCGGATGCGCAGCGAGCCGTCGGCGATGGCGTTCATGACATCGCGGGCGCGCCAGAGCAGTTCGGCCCGGTCACGGGTGTAGTGGGCCAGCGTCGGCCGGGTGACGAACAGGGAGCCGAGCGCGTTGAGGCGTTGTAGGTCGAACGGTGGCACCGGCCCGCTGGCCGCGCCGAACAGCGCGAGCATGCCGCGCACTCGCAGCGAGGCCAGACTGGCCTCGAACGTGCTCGCGCCGACCCCGTCGTACACCGCGGCCACGCCCACGCCGCCGGTGAGTTCCCGTACTCGTGAGGCCAATTCGTCGCCGTAGCGCAGCACCTCGGCGGCACCGGCCTCGCGCGAGAGCTTCTCCTTCTCGTCGGAGGAGACGGTGGTGATGACCCGCACCCCGCGCTTGGCCAGCAGCTGGGTGATGATCAGCCCGACGCCGCCCGCCCCGGCGTGCACGAGCACCGCCTCGCCCGGTTCGGGCTTGTAGATCGACTCGACCAGGTAGTGCGCCGTCATGCCCTGCAACAGCGCCGAGGCCGCGACCGGCGCGTCGATGCCCTCGGGCACCGGAATCGCCACCGCCTCGTCCACCGCGACCCGTTCGGCGTAGCTGCCCGGGGCGGCCGCCCACGCCACGCGGTCACCGGCCTGGAACTCGGTGACCTCGGCCCCCACCGCCGCCACCACGCCGGTGCCCTCCGCACCCGGAACGTACGGCACGTTCTGCGGATACCGCCCGGTGCGAATGTAGGTGTCGATGAAGTTGATCCCGATGGCCTCGGTGTCGACCAGCAGCTGTTTCGGCCCGATGACCGGGTCCGGCACCTCCGCGTACCGCAGGACCTCGGGACCCCCGTGCTCGGAAACCTGGATGGCGCGCATGGTTACCAGTTGTACACCCGCGCGGCCGTGCAGTGGGCAGTGGCACATCAACTCGGTCTTACCGATGGGTAAACTGCTCGGCATGAGCGCTACCGCCGCCCCGGCTTCCGTCAAACTGTCGCCGTCCGTCGTCGATTCGGTGAAGGGATTCGTCGCCGACAACGGCGGCTCCGCCACGGCGGTGTTGCAGCCGCTCGGGCGCATCGGCGTCCGTGTCACCCTGGTAGGTGACGAGGGCGTGCTCGGTGACCGCGTGGTGCCCGATATGGCCGCCGCCAAGGCGCTCGTCGAGGCCGTCAACGGATTGTCGGAGGCGCAGGAGTGGGAGCGTGAGCTCGTCGCCAAGGTGACCCCGGCCAAGGGGCACTGGGCGCGCATGGCGGGCTGGGTCGCCAAGCAGAAGCGATTCCCCAAGGCCCGCAACGAGAAGTAAGAGGAGCGCATGAGCCCGGCGGACCAGGCGCACCCGGGGACCACGTGGCCGGGCGCGTAACCAAACAGGCCCAGCTGCGGTCCGCGCTGACCACCCTGTGCGCGACGCTGCGCCCGGGCGAGATGCTGCCCAGTGAGCGGCAGCTGTGCGACGACTATCGCGTGAGCCGGATGACGGTGCGAGAGGTGTTGAGCCAGCTCGAATCCGAGGGCGTCATCACCCGCATCCCCGGCAAGGGCACCTTCGTCGCCGAACGGGTGGCGCGCTCGCGGCTGCACATGGCCTCGTTCAGCGACGATATGCGCCGCCTCGGCCGCACCCCGAGCACGGTGGTGCTGCACAGCGATTACGCGGCGCCGCCGCCCGCCTCCGTCACGGCACTGGGGCTGACCGCCACCGCGAAGGCGTTCCATCTGGTGCGGTTGCGGTTGGCCGACGGGCTGCCCATGTCCATCGACGACGGCTGGTACCGCGCCGATCTGCTGCCCGGCCTGCTGGAGCACGACCTCACCCAGTCGCTGTACGCGCTGCTGGCCAAGGAGTACGACTGCCCGATCGACCGCGCCGAGCAGAGCGTGCGCGCGGTGGCCGCCGATGAGCGGCACGCGGGCTGGCTCGGCACCGAACTCGGTTCTCCGCTACTGGCTTTCGACCGCATGTCCTACTCGCGGGATCGCTGTGTGGAGCATGCGCAGTCCTGGTATCGCGCCGATCGGTACCAGGTCTATATGACGGTGTCGGCCGAGGACAACGGGAATCAGACGTCGGGCTGACGGTCGGAGAGCACGTCGTGGGCACCCGGTGTCGGGTGCCCACGGTCGAACGGCGGAAAGCGCGACTCACTCGCTGGTGAATCGCGCTCTCCGCGGGCCGTTGTCGGAGAGCGCCCGCTCAGATGGAGAACAGCACCGCGCCCGCCGCGATCGGACCGCTGGCCGGTTCGAGCGCGGAGCCCGGGGCGGTATCCATCACCACCACGGGGACGGCGGCGCTCAGGTCCAGGCGGCGGATGGCATTGGGGGAGAAGGTGATCAGGGCATCACCCTGGTTCACCGCCGCGCCCTCCTCGACGTGCACCTGGAACAGGTCGGCCTTGCCGACGGTATCGATGCCGACGTGCAGCAGCACGCCCGCGCCCGAGTCGGAGACGATGACCGCGGCATGCGGGTGCAGTTTCACCAGGGTGCCGGAGACGGGTGCGACCACGGTGGTCGGCTCATCGGTGTCGAGGGGTTCCACCGCCACCCCGGCTCCCACCATCTCGGCGGAGAACACCGGGTCGGGGACCTCGGACAGCGGTATGGCGGTGCCCGCGAGGGGCGAGAGGATCTGGGTGCTCATGTGACTCAGAGCAGATCGTTGATGTCTTCGGCCAGGGCGTCGGCGGTGGGTCCGACCACGACCTGAACCGCGGCGCCCGCCTTCACGACACCGTGCGCGCCGGCGGCCTTGAGCGCCTTCTCGTCGACCTTGGTGGCGTCCTTGATCTCGACGCGCAACCGCGTGATGCAGCCTTCGACCTCGACGATGTTGTCGGTGCCGCCTAGCCCGGCGACGATCTGATCGGCCTTGGACATTCTTCCTCCGTGCGTGTCGGGGTGGACAAAACTGGTTATAACCAGTATATCTCTGGTTATAACCAGTCACCGTCACCATACACGCGTGTGACTCGATTCACGGACTGAAGGACCCCGCTATGGCCGACGTCGCCGCAAGCGAGCGTAAGAAGCTGGATCTATCCGGCCTGCAGAAACTGGGTCGGAGCTTGATGCTGCCGATCGCCACCCTTCCCGCGGCGGGCCTGCTGCTGCGGCTCGGCCAAGACGACATGCTCGGCCGCTTCTCGCCACTGGAATCGGTGGCGGCCGTCCTCGCGGGGGCGGGCGGCGCGCTGCTCGACAATCTCCCGCTGCTGTTCGCGGTCGGTATCGCCATCGGCTGGGCCAAGAAGGCCGACGGCTCGACCGCACTCGCGGGCGTTGTCGGCTATCTGGCCTTCCAGGGTGTGGAGAAGGCCATGTCTCCGGTCGTGCTGGAGGGTAAGACCACTGCCGACGGGGATCAGGCACTGGTGAACTTCGGTGTCCTCGGCGGCATCGTCATGGGCATCACCGCCGCCGTGCTGTGGCAGCGCTACCACCGCACCCAACTGCCCGACTACCTCGGCTTCTTCTCCGGCCGCCGACTGGTGCCGATCCTCACCGCCTGTGCCGCCGTGCTCATCGGCGTGGCCATGTCGTTCATCTATCCGGCGTTCAACGCGGGCCTGACCTGGCTCGGTGAGGCGGTCGCGGACAACGACGTCGCCGGTGGCGGCATCTTCGGCTTCTTCAACCGGCTGCTGATCCCGCTGGGCCTGCACCACATCCTGAACTCGGTGGTGTGGTTCGTGATCGGCGACTACGACGGCGCACACGGCGACATCCCACGCTTCCTGGCCGGTGACCCGACCGCGGGCACCTTCATGACCGGCTTCTTCCCGATCATGATGTTCGGCCTGCCCGCCGCCGCGCTGGCCATCTGGCGCAATGCCAAGCCCGAGAACCGCAAGATGGTCGGCGGCATCATGCTCTCGACCGGTCTGACCGCCTTCGTCACCGGCATCACCGAACCGCTGGAGTTCGCGTTCATTTTCGTGGCGTGGCCGCTGCTGCTCATCCACGCGCTGTTCACCGGTTCGGCGCTGGCACTGACCAATGCGCTCGGTATCCACGACGGCTTCACCTTCTCGGCGGGAGCCATCGACTACCTGCTCAACTTCGGCAAGGCGACCCATCCGCTGCTGCTGATTCCGATCGGTCTCGGCTACGCGGTGCTGTACTACGTCACCTTCAGCTTCATCATCCGGCGCTGGAACCTGCCGACCCCCGGACGCGAACCCGACGAGGCAGACATCGAGAAGGAGAACACCGCCCAATGATCAACCGCACCGCCGTCGTTGCGTCGAAGTCCGGTTTACACGCCCGTCCGGCCGCCCTTTTCGTCAAGGCCGCCGCGGAATCCGCGGTGCCGGTGATGATCTCGGTGGACGGCAAGGCCCCGGTGGCCGCGGCCTCCATGCTCCAGGTCATGACCCTGGGCGTGAAACAGGGTGACACCGTGGTCCTGAGCGCCGAGGATGGAGCCGAGACGAGTCTGGACGCGCTCGTCGAGCTGCTGGAGACCGATCTTGACGCGTGAGGTTCGCGGTGTCGCGGCCGCGCCGGGGGTGGCCGTCGGGCCGGTGCTGTGGTTGGCGTCCGCGCCGGCCACCAGCGCCGCCGACGCCCCCGGCGCGGACGTCGATGCCGAAATCGCGCGGATGGAGGCCGCTTTCGACACCGTCGCCGCGCGCTACGCCGCCCAGGCGGAGACGGCTCGGGGCACGGCGGCAGACATCTTGACCATGACGGCGGCGCTGGCCGCCGATCCGGCGCTGCTGGATCAGGTGCGTGCCGGGATCCGAGCGGGCGGCCCCACCGCGCATGCGGTGACCGAGGCGGTCGACCACTTCGCCGAGCAGCTGACCGCGCTTGGCGGCATGATGGCCGAGCGCGCCGCCGACCTGCGTGATGTGGGGCAGCGCGTCGTCGCCGAACTGCTCGGCGTCGACCCGCCCGGCATTCCGGACAGCGCGGTGCCGTTCATTCTCGCGGCGCGCGACCTCGCGCCCGCCGATACCGCGACACTCGATCCGAACACGGTGGTCGGGCTGCTCACGGTGGCCGGTGGACCGACGTCGCACACCGCGATTCTGGCCAAGGCGCTGGGTATTCCGGCCGTGGTCGCCTGCCCGGGCGCGGTCGAGATCGCCGAGGGCACCGAGGTGGTCGTCGACGGGACCGCGGGCACGGTCGAGATCGCGCCCGCACCGGGACGGCGCACGGAGGTGCTGGTGGCTCGGGCGCGGCAGCAGGACGCGCCGACCGGGCCGGGGCGCACGGCCGACGGGTACGCGGTACCGCTGCTGGCGAATGTGGGCAGCGCGGCCGACGCCCGGCTCGCGGTGGAACTCGGCGCCGAGGGTGTCGGACTCTTCCGCACCGAATTCCTGTTCCTGGGACGGCACTCCGCACCGACCATCGACGAGCAGACGGCCCAGTACCGGGAGATCTTCGAGATCCTGGGGGAGCGTCCGGTCACCGTGCGCACCCTGGACGCCGGATCGGACAAGCCGCTGCCGTTTCTGAAGCTGTCCGAGGAGGAGAATCCGGCTCTCGGCGTGCGCGGTATCCGGTTGGCCAGTGTCGATGAGGGGACATTGGACGACCAGCTCACCGCCATCGAGGCCGCCCGCGCCGCCACCGGAACGCCGGTGAAGGTGATGGCCCCCATGGTGGCCACCGTGGAGGAGGCGCGGGCCTTCGCCGCTCGCGCCCGGGAACTGGGCGTGACCAGCCGCGGCATCATGGTGGAGGTTCCGGCCGCCGCCTTGCGCGCCGAGCGGCTCGGCGCGGAGGTGGATTTCTTCTCCATCGGCACCAACGACCTGTCGCAGTATCTGTTCGGGGCCGATCGCATGTCCTCGGCGCTGGCGGAGTTGCACAATCCGTGGCAGCCCGCGCTGGCGGCGACGATCGCGGCCGTGGTCGCGGGCGCGCGGCGGCACGAGGTGGCGGTCGGGGTGTGCGGCGAAGCCGCTTCTCATCCCGAATTCGCCTGTGTGCTGGTGGGTTTGGGTGTGGAGACGCTGTCGATGGCACCGCGGTCGCTGGCCGGGGTGCGGGCCGCGCTGGCGGCGGTCACGCGGGAGCGGTGTGCGCGGGCGGCTGCGGCGGTGCTCGATGCCGCCACCGCCGAGGAGGCTGCGCGGGCAGCGCGGCAGGTTTTGCGAGGGGACCGATGAGCCGGGTGGTTCTCCGTGCGGCGTGCGGTCGCCGGACGGCGCCCGGCCGCTGTCGCGTACTTGCCCATTGCACCGGATCGGTACGGGGGCGGGCGGGTTGAGGACGACACTGCGCGGGCGGGTCGTCACCCTCACCGAGGCGGGCGAACTCGCCGACGGCGTGGTGTCGTTCGACGGTCCGCTCCTCGACTACGTCGGCCCGGCGGCCGAATTCGACGGTGAGCTGCCCACACTCGCGGGTGAGCCGCCGATCGTGCTGCCGGGTCTCATCGATGTGCACTGCCACGGCGGCGGCGGATTCGGTTTCCCGGAAACGGATTTCGACGGCATCGTGAACGCCGTCGGCTTCCACCGCGGCCGCGGCACGACGACGCTGGTCGCCTCCCTGGTCTCGGCCACCGAGGCCGAACTGCTGGAGCGGATCGACCTGCTCGGCAAGGCCGTCGATGCCGGACTGCTCGCGGGCATTCACCTCGAGGGGCCGTTCATCAGCGAACACCGCTGCGGTGCACACGATCCGGCGCGCATCGTGCCCGGTGACCCGGCCATGCTGCGGCGGCTGCTGCGGCACGGCGACGGGCGCATCGTCTCGGTCACCGTCGCCCCGGAGACCGCGCACTTCGACGAACTCGCGGATCTGCTGAACGAGGCGGGCGTGCTGCTGTCGCTCGGGCACACCGTGGCCGACTATGAGCGCTCGGTGCGGGCCATGCGCCGCGGTGACCGGGTGTCCATCACCCATCTGTTCAACGCCATGCCCGCACTGGCACACCGCGACGCCAATTTCCTGACGGCGGCGATGGCGGCGGCCGGGCGCGGTGACGTGGTGGCCGAACTCATCGCCGATGGTGTGCATCTGGCCGACGGGACCGTGCGCATGGTGTTCGACACCCTCGGCGCGGACAATCTCGCGCTCATCACCGACGCCATGGCGGCGGCCGGAATGCCGGACGGTCGCTACCACCTCGGCATTCTGGACGTGATCGTGGCGGACGGGGTGTCGCGGCTCTACGACCCGCACGGGCCGGGCACCATCGCGGGCGGCACCGCCTGCGCCTCGGATGTGCTGCGGCGCACCGTCTTCCACGCCGGTGTGGATCTCACCAGCGCCGCCACCGCCGCCTGCGCCACCCCGGCCCGCCTGCTCGGCATCGACGATCGCGTCGGCGCGCTGCGCGCGGGTATGCGCGCCGACGTGCTCGTCACCGATAGCCAACTGACCCCTGTGACCGTGTACAAGGACGGACTGCCATGGAACTCGTGATCACCGACAACGCGACCGACGCCGGTGTGCTCGCCGGCCGCATCATGGCCGACCATGTGCGGCGCGGTGCGCGCGCCATCGGTCTGGCCACCGGCTCCTCGCCGCTCGGCGCCTATCAGGAGCTCATTCGCCAGCATCGGGAGGAGGGCCTGAGTTTCGCCGGGGTGCAGGCGTTTCTGCTCGACGAGTACATCGGGCTGCCCGCCGGGCACCCGCAGTCCTACGCTCAGTTCATTCGGGACGAGTTCACCGCGCAGGTGGATTTCGCGGACGCCGATGTGCACAGCCCCGACGGCCGTGCCGACGACATTCCGGCCGCCGCGGCCGATTACGAGCGCATGATCGCGCTGAGCGGACCGGTTTCGGTGCAGATTCTCGGTATCGGCGCGAACGGGCACCTGGGGTTCAACGAGCCCGGCTCCTCGCTGCGCTCCCGCACCCGCGTGAAGACGCTGACGCCGAAGACCCGCGAGGACAACGCTCGGTTCTTCGATGGTGACCTGTCGCAGGTGCCCACCCATGTGCTCACCCAGGGGCTCGGAACCATCAGTGACGCTGACCATCTCGTCATGATCGCCACCGGCGAGGGTAAGGCCGATGCCGTGGCCGCCGCCGTGGAGGGTCCGGTGTCGGCCTTCTGCCCGGCCTCCATCCTCCAGATGCACCCGCACGTCACGGTCATCGTCGACCCGGCCGCGGCCGTCAACCTGAAGGCCGTGGACTACTACCGGTTCGCCGTGGAGAACAAGCCGTCGTGGCAGCGCTTCTGACCGTTCACGCCGTCAGGTATTCGGCGTAGAACAGCATCAGTCCGATGGCGGCGGATATGCCGCCCAGCAACCAGAATCGGATGATGACGGTGGTCTCGGCCCATCCGGCGAGTTCGAAGTGGTGGTGGAACGGAGCCATCTTGAACAGGCGTTGGCGGGTCGTCTTGAACACGACGATCTGTAGCAGCACCGACAGGATCTCCACGAAGAACAGCGCGCCGACGACGACCATGAGCAGTTCGGTGCGGGTGGTGACGGCGAGTCCGGCGAGCAGGCCGCCCAGTGTCATGGAGCCGGTGTCGCCCATGAATATCTTGGCGGGGGCGGCATTCCACCACAGGAAGCCGATACAGGCGGCGGCTCCGGCGGCGCACACCAGCGCCAGGTCCAGCGGGTCGCGCACGTGGTAGCAGCCCGCGCTGGGGCGCGGCGTGCACGCGTTCGAGTACTGCCAGAACGTGATCAGCATGTACGCGCCCAGCGCCCAACTCATCGCGCCCGCCGCCAACCCGTCCAGGCCGTCGGTGAAGTTCACGGCATTGGACCAGGCCACCACGAGAAAACAGACCCAGACCAGGAAGAAGACGGTGCCCAGGGTGATGATCGACGTATCGCGCACATAGGACAGCGCCCGGCTGCCCGGCGTCAACCCGGTGCTGTTCGGAAATCGCAGTACCAGCACCCCGAAGATGATCGCGGCGGTGAGCTGACCGATGTACTTCCCGGTCGCCGTCAAGCCCAGGTTCCGCCGCTGCCGCAACTTGATGTAGTCGTCGAGGAAGCCCACCACGCCGAGGGCGGTGGCCAATCCGAGCACCAGCAGCGCCGAGGCCGAAACGCCTTCGGCCCCATACCCGATGCCGATCAGATGGGATCCCAGATATCCCGTCCACATCCCGACCAGAATGGCGATTCCGCCCATGGTCGGCGTGCCCCGCTTCTGCTGATGGCTGGCCGGACCCTCGACCCGGATCTCCTGCCCCCAGTGCCGCCGCGAGAAGACCTTGATCAACACCGGTGTCAGCGAGATCGACACCACCAGCGCGATCAACGCCGCCACGAGAATCTGCCGCACAACGCCCCCACTTCACCGAATTCGTCCGGCCCGACTTGCTGTTCCGGCGCGACACACCAAGCTCAGATGCTAGTCAACATGACCCGATTCCGCTGCCCTCGGACACGGTCCGGAAACACCCGCCGCGGACCGGTGGGCGGCCCGTCCGAGCCGCGTACCGCTGCGGCAAGACCGCAGTTCTGCGGGCATCCGTCATCGCGGAGCCCGCCACGAAGGCTACGGCAATCTGGGTAGGGTGCGCTTCGCAATTTCGTTCGCACACAAGGAGTTTCTGTAGCGATCTCTGTTTCCCAGCGTGTGGCCGCCGTGATCGGCGCGTGCTGCACGGCATTATCGCTCGTGGTTTCCACCGCGGGTGCCGCCGATGCCGACGAAGAACTGTACGAGGATCCCGACGGGCTGGCCGTCGCGTGTTCCACGACGCCGACCACCAAACGGGTCGACTTCGGCGGAAGGTACTACCGCGTCCATGTTCCGGCCGGAATCCCCAGCGGCGGGGCGCCGTTGGTGGTCGCACTGCACGGCGGCCGGGGCACGCCCGAGAGTATGGAAGGTGGATCGGGCTGGAACGCGGTCGCCGATCGGACCAAATCCATTGTCGTCTATCCACGCGGTAGCAAACCGGAGGGATCGGGGTGGGGCTGGGAAGCCGGTGACAACCCCGTGGACCTCAACCATATCCGTAGTGTGGTCGCGAACGTGCGCGCGCAGTGGTGTGTGAACCCGAAACGCATCCACCTGTTGGGCCACTCCAACGGAGGGCAGATGGCATCCCGGGTCGGATGCGTGGATTCGACCTTCTACGCCTCCGGGGCTGTATACGCTCCCGCGCCCCCTCCGGCGGGCTGCGACCCGGCTCGCGCGATCTCCTGGGCGGTCTTCGCGTCCGCCAACGACACCACGGTGCCCGAGCCCATCGCCTACAGCCATGTCATGTACTGGAGCTGGGAGAACCGCCCGTGTCAGAACGAGCGCCCCGACGGTGGTACGGATGTGAAGGATTCCAAGCGCTGGGACTGCGCCTCCGGCACGCAGGTGGTGTGGCGGGTGTACAACGGCGGTAGCCATTCGTGGCCGACCGGCGCCCGCCGCACCGAGATCCAGAACCGGATGTGGCAGCTGTTCCAGGCGTACCCGCGCCCATAGCGGAGCCGATACGACCCGGTCGCTGTCGAACCCGGATTCCGCCGCTTCGGATACGGCCCAGCACACCGGCAGAAGCGATCGGTGGGCGGCCCGTTCGAGCCGCCCACCGATTCGCGATACCTGTTCGCGAACTACTTGTCCTGATATCCGGACTCACGCGCCTTCGCGACCTCGGCCTCGGCACGAGCCTTCTCCGCGGCCGCCTCCTTGGTGGCCACCTCCCGCTGCGCCTCGGCCTTGTCCTGCTGGGCACGGCCTTCACCCTTGAGGTCCTCATCCCCGGTGATCACACCCGCGACCTCCTTGGCCTTACCCTTGGCGTCCTCGATGACGCCCTCGATACCCTGGCGCGCGCTTTCTTCCTTGTCGGACATGAGTACCTCCCGTAGTCGTTTGGGCTCACTGCTGCCGACATACCCGGCACCGTCCGACTGAATCCGGCCAGGTCGCTGTCATGACGAGAGTCACATTCATGGCAGGCTGAGCTCTGGCACGACAGCTCTGGGAGACCGACGACACGGCGGCGAAGCTGCTGGCAACGCTGATCTGTGGGCCCAAGGCGTTCGATCGTGGCGAGCTCGACCGCATCCTGCGTACGGCACGCATTCCCAAGGCACACGACTGGCTGGTGAACTACGTGGTGCGGAAGGGATCCCACGCCGAGGATCTCCGCACCGCCTGGATGGCAGACCCCGATCCGGTGGTGGCGAGCGCCGGCTGGGCGCTGACCACCGAGCGCGTAGCGAAGCGACCCGACGGCCTCGACCTCCCCGGCCTGCTCGACGCCATCGAGTCGGAGATGAAGGCCGCCCCGGACCGTCTGCAATGGGCGATGAACCACTGCTTGGCGCAGATCGGCATCGAACACGTCACCCACCGCGCCCGCGCCCTCGACATCGGCGAACGCCTCGGGGTCCTCGAGGACTACCCGACCCCACCCGGCTGCACCTCGCCCTACGCACCCACCTGGATCACCGAAATGGTCCGTCGACAGCAGGGCGGATAGGGGGCTCGTCCCCGCGACCAGGAGTTCGAGCGAGTCGCGACACTCGTGGGCGCCGGTCTACATGCCCAGGAGGCGTGGCGTGGAGGACTCATCGACGTCGGCGAACGACCGGACGCATCGTCGCACCGGATGCGGCGGCTGTCCGGTTGCGTACCAATATGATCGCGGGCACGGCGGCGAGGAGGAAGAGCGCTCCCGCCATCGCGATGTAGAGGTACACGCCGGTCGACGTGCTCACCGGTGCGCCGTCGGCGAAGGTTCCGGGTATCCGCGTCGCTTTGAGTATTTCGCCCCCGGCGACGTTGACGATGACCGAGCCGAGGGCGAGCACGACCGAGACCAGACCGGCGATGGTGCCCTGCCGTTCGGGAGCTTCGAGACCGGTCGCGAGGTTGTATCCGGACGCCCCGATCGCACCGGCCGCCATTCCGACCAGGGCGCCGCAGGCGATGGCCAGCGGCAGTGTCGATACCCCCGCCAGCATCGCGAAGCTCGCCACGACGCCGACCGCGATGCCGCCGAGCAGGGGTACCGCGGGACCGAACCGTCCCGCGATCCATCCGGCGCACACGCCGCCGACCACAATCCCGAGATTGGGCGCCGCGAGCAGCACCGCGATCGCCTCGCCGTCACCCAGCCCGTACCCGAGCCCCAGTTCGGGCGGCACCTGGGCGACGATGCTCGTCAGTTGCAGCATGCTCCGGAAGGAGCCCGCCGCCAGCACCAGCGCCAGCAGCGTCAACAGGATCGGGCGACGCAGCGCCCGGATATCGATGACGGGTTCGTCCATCCGCAGCGCGCCGAGTGCCCAACCGGCAAGCGCGGTGACACCGGCCGTCACCAGCACGAGCATCTCCCCGGATCCCCACCCGAGATTCCTGCCGAGACTGATGTAGGCGAGCACCGCACCCAGGCCGCCGCCGAGCAGGAGTGCACCGCCGACGTCGATACGACCGTGGCCGAGAACAGGCGACTCCGGAATGAATGCCCGTACGCAGAGCGCGGCCGCCGCCGCGAGCAGCGCCGCCGCCACGAACACGCTGCGATAGCCGAACAGATCGATGATCGGTTTCATCAGGAACGGTTCGACGATGCCGACCACCGACGACCCGGACGTGACCAGCCCGACCACCGCCATCGCCACTGTGGGCGTGGCGATCTGGCGAGTGAGCGCGACCGTGAGGAAGACCGCGGCGAAGGCGGCGCCCTGAAAGAAGCGGCCCACCAGGAAGATCCAGAGGCTCGGGGCGAGCAGGCAGACCAGCGCCCCGGCGCAGGCGAGCAGCAGGGTGCCGATGAGGATCCGGCGCTTGCCGAAGATATCGGAGCTCTTCGCGAGCAATGGTGACCAGATGGCTCCGGCCAGCATCGCGCTCGCATTGAGCCAGGCTGCCTGGTCGGTGTCGAAATGGTCCAGCAGTTGGGGCAGGACCATCATGGGCGAGCCGATGACGACATCGGCCAGGACATTGGCGAGGGTGAGGACGGCCGCCCAGAGGACGAGCCGACTGCTCCAGCGGTACTCCCGGACGATGGGGGAGTGTTCTTCCAGCCTGTGTGTCACTGTGCATTCTCTTCAGCGCGTAGGGATTTCGGCGCGAGGTGCGAAGGTCCGGCCGCGCCGGTGTGGCGGATGATGGTGGCGCACGGCTTCAGCGCACGGTGTCAGGCGATCGCAGTGCGGCGTTGCGGGTGGCGATGTCGGCCCAGGTGCGCGGCACGATGCGGTCGAGACCGCCGATGGCACGGCCCTGTGCGAAAGTCACGTAGGGGCGTTGCCGGGCCTCGTATTCCGCGAACGTCTCGGCTCGGGCACCGTGCCGCTCGAGTGCCTCGGCGAGGAAACGGGCGCCGGTGAGTGCGAGCGAGGTGCCCCGCCCGGACAGGTAGGCGGGGCAGTAGCCCGCGTCGCCGACCAGGACGACTCGACCGCGGTGCCAGGAGGGAAGCCGAATCTGGCGCGCCGCGGTGAAGTAGAAGTCGGGATCGGCGCGGGCCGCGTCGAGGAGTTCCGGAATACGCCACGATCGGTAGCCCGCGAACGCGTCGACGAGTATCCGCTTCTGCGCGTCCAGGTTCCGGTGGTCGTAATCGATGGCCGCCGAACGGAACTGGAAGTTGGCGACGGTTTTGCCGCCGAACCGAAAGATGCCCGCCATCCGATCGGGGAGGTTGTAGATCGAGTTGATGTCCGGCACAACCGTGTCGGGGAGTTCGGCCAGGGCGAAATAGACCCCTAGGTGTCGTGCGTAACGCTCCTCGGGACCGAACAACAGTCCGCGTACCGCGGAATGTTCTCCGTCGGCCCCGATCACCAGGTCGTACCGATCGGCGCGGCCCGAGCTGAATCGCACGTCGACGCCGGTGTCGTCGCCGGTCAGAGCCGCGATCGAGTCGGCGAAGCGGACCACCGTGGAATCCGGAAGCGCCTCGGCGAGGATGCGCACGAGGTCCGCGCGGAGGAGTTCGATGTCGTCGTCGGAATCGCCGACCTCCGCCAATGGGATTCGGGCCACCGGCTCGCCCGCACTGTCGACGAACTGGGTGAGTTCGGACATCCGGACGCGGTGCCGACGGATCCGCGGGAGCAGTCCCATCCCGTCCACGGCCGCGATCGCGTCACCCCGGATATCGATGGGGGTGCCGGCGAGCCGCAGCTGGCGGGCGTATTCGACAACGGTCACCGCGTGGCCACGGCGGCCGAGTTCGAGGGCGGAGGCGAGTCCGGCGATACCGGCTCCGGAGATGAGGACCTGCACGCGTGTGCTCCCAGCTAGCGAATAAAAGCAACTATCTGTTGCTTTTGTGGAGCATACTGGTGGCTGGTTTGCGCCGCAACGTCGCGGCTGACGAGAATCGGCACCCGGAGCAGGAGGTGAGCACGCAATGACCGACGGGACCGCGGATCGGCCGCCCGCACGGCGACCCGGCGGCCGCAACGCACGGGTGCGCGCCCAGATCCTTGCCGCGACCGCCGAACTCGTCGCACGGGACGGCATCGCGGGCTTCCGCTACGAGGAGGTCGCCGAACTCGCCGGCGTGAACAAGACCAGCGTCTACCGCAACTGGCCCGACCGCGAAGAACTGGTGGTCGAAGCGGTGCTCCGCTACGCCGAGGATCTCGCGTCGGTCGCCGACACCGGCGACATCCACCGAGACCTGGTGGACTATCTGCTGGCACTCGCCGCTGCCCTGGACACGCCGTTCGGTCGCACTCTCGCCCACACCATTCAGCCCGCCCGTCACCACCACACCGTCCAGATGCTGACCAAGGTGCTCGACCAGCGCGTCGCCGCCCTGCGGCGACGGGTCGACACCGCCGTCGCCCGCGGTGAACTCCCCCCGATCGACAGCGCCTTCCTCGGCGAGATGATCTCGGGCCCCGTCCATCTCATCGTCGACCGTGGCATACGCCCGTTCACCCGCACGGACGCCGAACGCATCGTCGGCGTCGTGCTCGCCGGTCTCCGAACCACGGCCCCGCCCAGCTGACTCCTCAGCGGCGGCAACGGAATTCACTCGCTCCGATGCGATCGCGAATCTACGCTGCTCTCATGTGCATCTACCCGAACCGGACACATCTGGTGTGCCTGCGCTGCCGGGTGTCCTTCAAATACCCGACCAAGCACGGCCCCGTCCCGTGCCCGCACTGCCGGGCGGATCTCATCGACGCGGGCCCGCACCTCGCGGTACCCAGAAAGCTGGACAAGGCCGGTTGGCGCACCCTGACAGCAGTTCTCGACTCCGGCCTCACCTTCCACGGCGGCTGCTGCGGCACCGGCCCCGGCTACCGCCCACGCACACCCCGCGAGGTACGCGAACGGATACTCCTCGCCGAACGCACGGGCATGCCGCTCGCTGAGGCCCTGGCCACGGCCGATCCGACAGTCATCGCGGGATCGCGGCTCGATGTGCGGGTGTAGCAGTTCGTGATGCGGCGCAGCCCCCAGGAGAAGAAGGCCCTCAGCTACGCCAAGGACCGGCGAAACGACTACGGAGAGAACGACAAAAGCTCCCGGAAGAACATTCCGCGCAATAAGCGAGTCCCCAACCGCGCGGACCGACATCGCGAGCGGCAGGTGATGGCTTCGGCGCTCGGCCCGGTCTCGGTGGACGCCGCTGAGCGGGCCGAAGTCGAACTTCGCGGTAAGCGGTCGAAGTGGTTGAACATGCGATGGCGCAAGCATCGGGACGCCCCTTTGGGGGAGGTCGTCATGCGCACCCTGGCGCGCAGGGTCGAACAGCAGATGAACCGCTAAGCCAATTCGACTTCCTCGAAGCTCACGGTCAGCCCATGCCGCCGTTCACGCAACACATTGCCCGCACGCCGCGCCATCCCCTCACCGAAGTCGATATGCAGCTTGGCATTCCGTGCGTCCACCTCCCGCACCACCGTGCAGATCCCACTGAACGGACCTTCCGGAAACCACACGACATCACCCGGTGCGTATTCGCTGAATCCCACGGAGCCACAGTAATTCACGGCGTCGACATGTGCGCTCTGCCGACCCGATGGGGATCCGATGTCCGAGCTGTCGAGCCGGTTCATGCTCTCCGTGAGCGGGGCATGGCCGGAACCGGCGGGACACCCGCAGTGTCTCGCCGGGCAAATATCGGCCCCTGTCGGTCGGTGGCGGCAGACTTGTGGCATGGAGATCACAGCGGCCGTCGCGGCGGTGCTCGGTGCGTTCGGGCTGTCGGGGGCGGCGGGGCTGAACGCGTGGTTGCCCCTGTTGGCCGTGGGTGTCGCCGATCGGATGGGGTGGATCGATCTGGGCAGCTCGTACGGGTGGTTGTCCTCGACGCCCGTGCTGATCGGGATCGCGGTGGTGTTCGTTCTCGATCTCGTCGGCGACAAGATTCCGGCGATCGATTCGGTGGTGCACGGTATCGGGGTGCTCGTGGCTCCGGCGTCCGGGGCGATCCTCTTCGCCGCCGAGACCAGCCTGTCCTCGAACCTGCCGCCCGCGGTCGCCGCCGTGCTCGGCGCGATCACCGCGGGCAGTGTGCACGCCGGTCGTACGGCGGCGCGACCGTTCGTCACGGGGACGACCGCGGGTGTGGGCAATCCGGTCGTCTCCACCGCCGAGGACGGCACTTCGCTGGCGCTCACCATTCTGGCGTTGGCCGTCCCGGTCGTGGCGTTCATCGCGGTGGTGCTGCTGATCGGTCTGGGCTGGCTGGCCGTGCGGGCCGGTCGGTGGCTTCGCCGGGGGCGCAGGAGGGAGCGGCCCGGGCCGGGTGGAGAGCGGCGATGATGCCGCTCTCCCGGTAGTCTGCGATGGCGAGGCGGCGGAAGAGGATGGACCTGTGAGCACATTCGTTCTGGTGCACGGGGCCGGGGACGGCGGTTGGAGTTGGCATCTGGTGGCGGCGGAATTGCGACGCCGCGGGCATGATGTCGTCGCTCCCGATCTCCCGGCCGACGACGATGCGGTGGGGTTGGATCGGTACACCGAGGTCGTGGTGGAGGCGGTCGGCGATCGCACGGACCTGGTGGTGGTCGGTCATTCCTTCGGGGCGTTCACCGCGCCCCTCGCGGCCGCCCGACTCTCGGCAGATCTGCTGATCCTGGTCGCGGGGATGGTCCCGAAGCCGGGGGAGCGGCCGGACGAATGGTGGGATGCCACCGGTTACCGATCCAGCACGGAGTACGTCGACGACGACGCGATCTACTACCACGACGTACCCCACGAACTAGCCGCCGAGGCGCGCCGCCGCGAACGCAACCACCCCTCCACCGCGGCCGGTGCGACACCCTGGCCCCTGCCGAACTGGCCGGATATCCCCACGAAGTTCGTCCTGTGCACCGAAGACCGTTTGTTCCCAGCCGATTTCCAGCGCCGCGTGGTAGCCGACAGACTGGCCATCACCCCGGACGAACTCACGGCAGGCCACTACGCCGCCCTGGCCCGCCCCACCGAACTGGCCGACCTGCTCGACAGCTACCTCCCGGCGAGGTAACAGGGGGTCGGCGAGGCCGGCCGACGCGAACCTAGCCGAGCCGCGTCTCGGCGAAAGCGAGCATCGCGTCGTGGTAGTACCGGGCGAGCCCCGCCGCGATCCGGTCGAAGTGCGCACTGTAGGCCGGGTCGAGATAGGACCGGGCCAGTGTCCGGAGGGTGTCGGCGTTCGGGCTCCAGTTTGTTTCGACGAGCCGATAGGCGGCGTCGATCTCGGCCTGTACCGCAGGTGCGTCGACCGGCGTGCCGGATGCCATGAACTCAGCCATGCGTACCATCGCGGCAGTGGTTTCCCGCTGCATCCGCTCGGTTTCCTCGGCGGACAACGAATCGGCCCACTGCTTCGACCGCTCCCACGCGGTTTCCTGGTCGGGCCAGCGTTCCAGAACCTCGGCGTCGTAGCGGCTCGGGTCCAGACCTTCGAAAAGGTTCTCCGGCCTGTTGATTTCGACCATGTCGGATGATCCTTCCTGCGCTTCGAGTTCGGCGATGGTGCGAGCGACCGTATGCGCCACCCGCGCCAGCCGATCGCGTTCGCGTAGCAGTCGCGCATGGTGGTCTCGCAGTGTCCGTACCCGGTCGGTCTGCCCGTCGAGAATCGCGGCGATATCGCTCAGCCCGAGATCCAGCTCCCGCAGGATGAGGATCTGCTGGAGTCGCAGCAGTTGCGGCTGCTCGTAGTAGCGGTAGCCGTTGCCGCGAATGCCCGCGGGCGCGAGCAGCCCGATATCGTCGTAATGGCGCAGCATTCGCGTCGTTACTCCCGACATGCGCGCTACCTCCGCGATCGACCAGGCCACGCCTCGCACCTCCAGAGAACTCCACCGGTATCTCCGGTACTCGGACGCTAAACGTTCACACAGCGTCAACGTCAAAGCCTGTGTTCCTGGAATGGGCTGCCGAGCTACCGGCAGCCCTTATCGCCGGCGACACGGAAGGATCGGTGACCGGTGTCCGGTGTCCCGGTCGCGGCCGCGCTAACTCGCCTCGGTGGCGATGGGTTCGGCCTCTTCCGGTCGATCGTCGCGTGAGTCAACTTGCGGCACGGTGAAAATGGCGACGGCGGCCGCGATGGCGATCACGAAGCAGGCGATCGTGTACCAGAGGTTGCCGATGGGGTCGCCGTTGGCGGTGAGACCGTCCTCCGCGGCGAGGAAGTCGGGGAGGGCGGTGATCCAGAGCAGCGCCATGACGGCCAGATAGATCACGGCATACCACTGCACGAAGCGGTTTCGGTAGCCGGGTGGGGTGGCGGTGCCGTTGCGCAGCGCGAACCACTGTCGGGCCAGTAGTGCCACCGCCACCACCGACAGCACGAAAAGCTCTGCGGCGTAGAGGAATCCGCGCACAGTGTCGCTGCCCATGCCGAAGATCGTCGCGGGCAGCGGCAGGACGAAGGTGCCGACCGACGCCAGCAGGCCGATAACCACTGTGCGCCAGACCAATTGCGGGCCGCTGAAGTGCTTCCCGGAGTCGACGTGGCGGCCGACGAAGTAGTGCACGCACAGTGCCAGCGACATCGGCCACAGCGCCGCGAAGACGACCACACTGGGCAGCGGCACCGAATCGAACATCGGCTGGTTGATCGGATTGTCGACCGCCCACTCCCACCAGCGCAGCTGCGGGCCGATCTGATCGAAGATCTCGTAGTAGGCATGGTGGACGAATCCCACGCAGGCCGCGCCGAGGAAAACCCCGTAGCGCCGGAAAACGCCCAGCATTCTGACGGTTTCGTAGGCGAGCGTGGCCATCAGCGGATAGATCGCGATGATGTAGAGCGGCAGCCGCCCCCACAGGAATTCCACCGTGAACAGGTTGTGCGCGAACATGGTATCGACGTGTTCGGCGATGCCGAAGGCCGACGGGAAGTACAGCGGCGGTTCGATGATGAACAGGTAGGCGGTCGCACCGAACCAGAGCGCCAGGTTGGTGGGGTCACCGTGCCTGCGTAGCCGGACGATCGCGTACACGAGCGCGAGTACCGAGCCGAGCACGACGGTCAGCTCGAGCACCGGCAGCGTCCAGTTCTCCAGTGCGGCGGGATTGCGGAATTCGACCAGCCCGCCGGTCTCGTCGCAGGAGAAGCCCATGCGCGCGGCGAGATCGGCGAAGGTGGGCGTGCACAGGTCTGCCATCAGTTCGCCTCCGAAGCGGTCAGCGCGTCGGCGGTGTACCAGCGGGTGCAGTCGTACCCGGCGTCGTAGCGCTCGAACCAGCGGTCGGCCAGCTCGGGCAGCTTCTCGTGTGCCGGATCATGTTTGGGCAGCTGGCTGCGGACCACACCGGCGAGGGCGGTGAGCTGCTCCCGCCGCGACAGCCCGTCGAAGGCGCGCGGCATCGGACCCTTGGTCAGGTACGGCGCGAAGTACTCCAGCACCCGCTGCTTGGCGCGGTGCCGGGCGAACATGGACAGCGAGTCGACCTGCCGGTCGGCCAGCGGGACGTGCTGGTTGAATCCGGCGCACGCGATCCGGATCACCTTCATCACATGCGCGAAGATCGACGGCGCCATCCGCATCCGATAGAGCTCGTCGCCGACGAGGGCGTTGAACAGGATCAGCGCGGAGCTGCGATGTTCGACCTCCTCCACGAAATGCCAGATGAACAGCGAGGCGACCCGGTCGTCACCCGGCCGGAACAGTGTGTCCTCGTTGTCGAGCATGAGCTTGAACACCGGCGTGAAGGTCGCCTCCAGGTCGGCGGTGTAGGCCAGTCGGTAGTTGTGCGAGGTGGCCTCGGTGAGCAGATCGAATTCGCCGATCACCGCGTCGAGGGTGTTCTGCAGCCCGGGATACCGCTTGATGAGCGCCTTGACGTGCTGCCGGTGCGCGGTCGAGTGGTGGCCTTCCTGTCGCATGAACGCGTTGGCCTCGGCGGCCACTTCCGGATCGGTGAGTACCGGCTTGAGCTGCATGATCAGCTTCACGATCATCTTCTCGAAGCCGACGGCCAGGAACGAGACCGCGTTGGACATGCTCGACCAGGCCGGGTTCTGCGGATTCCACAGGAAGGGGACGTCGGCGTCTTCGAAGCCGAAATCCATTTTTCGGGGTTGCACATGGGTCACAGGGCGTACCTCGCCTCGGGAAATGGGTCGATCGGGTGTCGCGCCCGGGTGGCGCGATGCGACAAACATACAATTACTCGTCTAACTGTATGATCACTTTGTCGGAATCCGCTACACCTGCGCGGATGTGGTGTGCCCGCTGTGATACTGTCCGCCCGGTGGCGCGTAGACGCGGATGGGGCGGGAGTCCGCCCGCGAATGACCAAGAGGCGCATAGTCGTATCGTCGCCACCGCGGTCGAATTGATCGGGGAGACCGGCGCGGCGATCACCATCGCCGATGTCGCGGAGGCGCTCGGCGTCATCCGGCAGACCGTGTACCGGTACTTTCCCAGCGCCGACGCATTGATGACGGCGGCGGCCATCGCTTCGGTCGACAGTTTTCTGGACCGGTTGACCGCGCACGTCGCCGGGCTCGTCGATCCCGTCGAAGCCATGACCGAGGGCGTTGTCTACACCCTCGCCGAGGTCCGCCGCACCCCGCACCTGGGCATTCTGCTGTCCAACTCCTACTCCAACATCGACCCCGACAGCCTCACCTCCGAACAGGCCAAAGCCTTCGGCATGTCGATGATCCGACGCTTCGACGTGGACTGGGAGAAGTACGGCTACGACGACGCGGCGTTGCTGGAACTGGTCGAGTACGTCCTGCGCACCATGCACTCGTTCTTCGTGTCCCCGGGGAGTCCGCCGCGTACCGAGGGGCAGTTGCGCGCTTACCTGCGCCGGTGGATGGGCTCCGCGATCGCCGCCCAGAGCGAATACGCGCAGCGCGGACTCTGACGCACTGACATCGTGAGACGTGTGCCGCCGTGGAATCGCTCGGCGGGCTCGAGCGGCAAACAGGGCGGAAACCGGGTCGTGTCGGCTGTGCCGGAGTTTGCGGACTGTTCGACTGTCCGCGCGTGAGCACGTATCGTTGTCGGTGTTCCCCCTGGAGTCCTGAAGCGTGGCCGGGGATGTGTCCACGCTGACAGGAGGAGTGTCGTGGTATTCGCAGCAGTGGCATCGGCAAGCGCCGCACGAACTTCCGCAGCCATCGCGGAATCGCTGCTATCACCTGTTTTGCTGGATCACCCGCACATCCTGCTCTGTGAACGCTGGTGGGCGGACTCCGCCGATGCCGATCGCCTGCGCGCCAGGGACGACCGTCGCCGGTATCGGACCTAGCGCATTCAGAGCATGGTCGCTCGCGGTTCCTTCCGGTCATAGCTGTGCCCGGTTGCTTCGGAAGATCAACGGCAAGAGACAATCCGAGTGGTTCGCCGACCCTGGCGTGGGTCGGCGGGAAGCGAAACCACGAGGAGGATCATGAGGTTCGGGCTCGAGACGCTGATCGATGCGGAGCTGACCGCCTATGCGGAGGAGAGTCGACAGCACAATGCCGCCCGGCCCGCCGCCTCCGGCCCAGCCGATTTCGACGAGCTGCGGCAAGCGCGTGACCGGCAGGCTGATTCGCAGACACCGTCGAGTGCTCGTGCGGTCGAGCGACTCGCCGAGGCGGGCGGGCGCAGTGTGCCCGTACGGATCATCGCTCCGCGGGCGACCACGCTTCGTGGTGCCCATCTCGACATCCACGCCGGCGGGTTCTACATGGGTTCGGCGGCCGGGGACGATATGCGCAACGAGCGTTTGGCCGATGCGCTCGGGGCCGTCGTGGTGAGCGTCGATTACCGTCTGGCCCCGGAACATCCGTGGCCGGCAGCTCCCGACGACTGCGAAACCGCCGCCCGCTGGCTCGTCGAGCAAGCCGAAACAGTGTTCGGAACAAGCAATCTGACGCTGGGTGGAGCGTCGGCAGGCGCGAACCTGGCCATGGCGACCCTGCTCCGGCTGCGCGACAGCGGTCTCGTTAACCGCTTCGCCGGTGCCGCACTGCAATTCGGAGCCTACGATCTCAGCGGGCAGACTCCCGGTGGCCGCCTGTACGCCGACGAGTACTTCATCCCGGCATACGTCGGCCACGTCACCGATCGAACCAACCCCGACATCTCACCGCTGTTCGGCGACCTCCGCGACCTGCCGCCGACCCTGCTGGTCGTCGGAGCCTCGGACATCCTGCTCGAAGACAACCTGGCCCTGGCGGCCCGCCTCTGCGCCGCCGGCAACGACCTCGACGTGCGCGTGTACCCCGAATCCGTGCACGGCTTCACATCATCGCCGACGACCATGGCGGCCAAGGCGATCGAGCATGTGGGAGCCTGGCTCACGAAGCGGTTGAGTCAAGACTAGACAGGTGGTGAACGCTCACCATCTCTCCACATCCCCCGGCTAATGTCACTCCCGACGGAAACGCTCGGTAGGGAGGGGGATTCGATGGATGTGGGCCGATCGGTGGTGTCGCGGGCATTCCGGGGTTGGATTCGAGTCAGGCACGTTCGCTACCGGATCGCTGCCTGGCTCGCCCTGTCCGGTGCGCTCGTGTGGGCGCTGATGGCATTCGCTGCCTGGATGCAGTCGCAGGAAGGCAAGTGGCAAGGCGCCGAGTACCTGGCGCTCGGTGATTCGACGATCACCGCGGACAGTCTGCTCACTCTGCTGTCCTGGGCATCTCTCCTCGTCGCGGGACTGTTGGGCAGCGGTTCGGTACTTCTATTGCGTGGCATGGGGACTGGAGTGCCCTTGGTGCTGACCGGCGCCGTGGTGGTGGTTCTCGGGCAGATATTCGCGGCGATACTCGCGGGGATCCCGATCGATGCGTTCCGGTACTCAACGCCACCGCACGTCGTGTTCGCGACGCCGTTGGTGATCTTTCCGCTGATGACGATCCTCTGCATGGCGGAGTACACGTGGTTCGGTGGGATCGAGGCCATACCGCACGCAGGGCGCAAGTCATTACCGCGGTCGACTGAGGAGTGTCGATAGTACCGCGCCGACCGGAGTGGTGGACCGGCGCGGCAGGGATGCGAGAACGCCCGCGGTAGTGGCGAATTCACCGCGGCGTGCCGCCCGGAACATGCACCGACAGCGAACGGGCACTGCTGCTGGAATGGCTGCGGCGAACCGAAGAGAATCGCACCGACACCAGTGCCGAGCGGACCTCGAATCCCCTGTGATGTCCCCGCACCTTCGTTCGAAGGTTCTGTCGTGCTGAGTTCGATTCTTTGCGGAAAAGTCTCCACGGCGTGTTCAACGATACGGTTGAATGCTATGGCTACGACGGACAGCGATCTGATGATCGAACTCACCATGGCCGAGCTTCGCGAGGTCACGGCCTATGCGGTGGCCTGCGCGGAGCGCGTGCAGGCGATCTTCGAGCGGGATCGCCCGGACGATAGACGTCCGCGGATCGTTCTCGACGAGGCGCGTCGTTTCGTCGACGGCGGTCGGCGCACACAGGCGTTGCGCGTGGCCGCTCTCGACGCTCACCGGGCCGCGCGAGACGCCGGGGGGTTGCGTGCCGCGGCCGAGGCGGCGCGCGCGGCCGCCCATGCAGGTGGTGCCGCGTATCTGCACCCGTTGGCGAAGGCGACCCAGGGTGGGCACGTCCTCATGTCGGCCGCCTGCGCAGCTCATGCCTCGGAACTCGACGCCGGTGACGATCACGCCGTCGGTGCCGCCCACGTAGCCGAGGCGGTAGCGCTGGCGGGTCCGACCGTGGTCAGGGTGCTGCGACGGTATCCGCCCGCCCCGAGCGGGCGTGGGCGCGTCGGCGAATTGTGGCGGGAGCTGGACGTGTCGCTGCGGCGGTCGGCGGCGAACGAGTGAGATTCAGTTCGTGGACAGGGCGGGATCGGGTGGCTTCGGGGTGGGATCGGTGGGGATACGGAGCAGCGCGCGCTTCGCCAGGTGCGCGGCGAGGCGGTAGGCCAGGATCGCCGGGACGACGACCAGCAGGACCATGCGCAAGCACACCAGCATGCTGGTGACGGTCGGATAGGCGATGCCGATGCCATCGGGTGAGCCGAATCCGTGTCGTGCCGACAATGCCGCCGCGATCGGATGCAGGGCGAGGTACAGCGCGATCAGGATCAGCGGTATGCGCAGCGGTTTCCATACGGCGCGGAGTCGCGAACTGTCGGGGGCGCTCATGACGCGAGCTCCGGGCCGGAGGTGAGGAAGGCCAGCAGGAGGGCATTGCCGATCGCGCCGCCGGTGGCGAAGCGCAGGCGGGAGCCGCTGCGCAGCGGCAGGCCGAAGAGGTTCGCGGTGCGGTACAGGCGGGTGAAGGTATCGCGGTGGCCGAACGCGCGGGCCGGGGCGAGCGCGAAACCGGTTGCCGAGATGGAGGTTCCGAGGATCAGGGGGCCGCTGTCCATATCGCCTGGACCGTCGTAGCCGTCGCCGTACTCGTCGATTGCACTGAAGCCCAGGACGGTTCGCTCCTGGCGGAACAGCGCCGTTGTCAGTTCCGCGGCGAGTGCTCGGTCCGCGAATCCGGCGAAGTAGGCCGCCAAACCGGTCCCGGATGCGCGCGGGGCGTCATGGGCCCGGCCGTCGACCCCCATGCGCTGAACGATCAGGCCGGTGGCGCGATCGATCTGCACCTCGCGTACCCGCTGCGCCCAATGCGACAGCACCGCGGTGTGGTCGGTACCGGTCGCACGCCCGTGCACCGCGATCGCGGCGGCCACTGCGGCCACGTCGGTGGGGTACGCCTCACCGGGAAACGTATCCAGTAGGCCGGTAGGGGAGGCGAGCAGCCGGCGCGCGAGCGCGGCGACCACCGCGTCGTGTCGGACCGCGAGGTCGGCCGGGAACGCCGGATCGACCACGCGCGCCATACCGAGCGCGAGAGCGGGATAGGACAGGTAGGCGTGCCCGTCCGCGCTGTCGAGCTCGGCCATCCCGTCCCGGCCGTGCCAGGCCGCGGTGAACTCCGCGCGCATCTCGGGCAGCAGACTCTTGGCCGCCGCGCGAGTCACTATGGGCGCGTAGCGTTCCCGCCACTCCGGATACTCCAGACACACCTGTGCCAGCCCCAACGCGGTCATCTGATGAACGAGCAACCCCCACATCTCGGCGAGCCCCGCCAACCCGGCGGCCCGCCCCGCATCGTCATCGGCCTCGAAAGCCACCAGCTCCTCGGCGAGCCCACGCACCCGCCCCACATCCCCGCGATACCACTCGTCGGCATCCCGCCCACACCACCAACTCGGCAGCACGCCCGCGACGGCCACCGCCACCACGAGGCCGACCGCGATCGCGAGTGGACGGTGGAACCTGTTCGGCAGACGCAGGATTGAGATCGGTCTCCCCATGACCCGAACCTACCGTCCGCCCAACGGCAACAGCGTGGCCCCTGAGCGGTCCGCATCGGAGAAGCTCGCCGAACCTTTCGATATACAGGAATGCAGAGCCCGCACAATGCCTCGAGTAGCGAGTCGAGCTCGGCCATCTCGTTGGTCGTGGCCCGGCCCGCCAGTTCGCGTCGACAAGCTGTCAGCCCATCAGCACTCGCAGTCAGTCCATCAGCACTCGCAGATAGCGACGGCGGTAGAAGCGCTGGGCGAGGAGGAGAACGGGGAAGGCCGGTCGCCAGACCCCCGCGGGTGCGGGTCGTGTCAGTGATCGCAGCGTGAGATGAACCGTGCCGTTCGGTCCCCGGTGGACGATGAACGCCTCCTCACCCGATACGGGGTGCCCGGGGAGGGTGCCGTAGGCGAATCCGCGTCGGTCGGGTAGGTCGACTACCTCTACCACCCGCACCGGCTCATGCACCGATGCCGGTCCGAGCCCGACCGAGATCCGGTACTCCGCTCCCTCGGCGACACGATCGGCGGCACTGTCGCACGGGCTGACTCGGAACCCACTGCGCCGCTTGACTCCCCAGCGCAACAGATCCTTGGATACGTCCTCCCAGAACTCGTCGCCGTGTCCGATGGCGACGGTCTTCGCGAACCACCGAAACCCAGCCGGGTGCTCCTGCCAGTGTGGATCGGTGGGGCGGGTCGCTCCAACCGGCTGGTAGGTGACGGCGGTAGTCATCAAGACCTCGCTGAAGAGTGGTTGCGGCCGGGTACAGCGTGGGATGCTGAGCGCTCGCCGCCAACACGGCGTGCCGAACCTTACCGTAGCGCTACATCTTGACGCCTCGCTGGCGCTGGGGCGACGGTTTCCCGGTCGCGCTGGCTGACTGGACTGTCGTCCATTGAGAACGGTCGCGTTGCTGAGTGCCGATGAGTGGCGTACGGGCCAGGCGCGAGAACGAGTTGGTTGAGTTAGGCGAGGTGTTCGCGATTCCGATGGTCGAGCAGACGCCCGGGATGGCTCCGGGACACGCCGGCTCCCCGCAGGACGGGTACTTCGCCGCAGGGGTGTGCGGGGGTTTTCGAAGCAGTTCAGCGGCGGTGCCCCTCGGCGAGGATGCGCCCGGCGTCCAGCACCGCTGCACTATTCGCGCGCGCGGTGGGGTTCCCGAGGGCGATATCCATGACGGGATCCGTCTAGGTGGGCGTCCGGGTGATTGTGCGAGTCGCGGCGCTGACGCGCACGGCCGGAGCGGGACTCGCCAGGATTGCCCTCGCTGGTGTGGCCGGACTCGTATCCGTGGCGAGACCGATCGTGCTGGGGAGCCTCGCTGTGGTGGGACTCCTGCGCGTGGCGGAGATCCTGGCCGTCACAGGACTCTTGGCCGTGGCGGGATTCGCCGGTTAGAGCGGTGCCGTGCCGGGATTCGCTCGTTCGAGCGGTGCTGCGCCGGGATTCGCCTATGCGATCGGTGCTGCGCCGGGATTCGGCTGTGCGGTCGGCCAGTAGCCGGGCGCGGCGGCGGTTCACGCTCACGGCGAGTACCTGTTCGGGGTGATGGAACCGATTCACCCGCGGTCGCCGTCGCGGATCCACCGAGACCGGTGGACAGAACGCCGTCCGCCCCGCATCCACGCCACCAGCCGGGACACGGTGGGTGGCCCACCCGCTCGGATCCTCCGGGTCGGCGGTGATCTGCGCATGATGGGCATCGCACACCAAAGTGAGATTGTCGATATCGGTCGGACCGTGCGCGGCCCACGGGATCAGGTGATGCATCGCGCACATCGTCGCCGGTGCGGAGCAGTCGGGGTGGGTGCAGCCACGGTCGCGGGCGATGGCGGCCAACCGCTGCCACGACGACGCGATCCGCGCACCCTCCCTCAAATACAGGGGCTTGCCTTGAGTTTCGTCGAAGAGCAGCAGCAGCGGGATCGAGCCCTGCGCCATCCGCCACGCTTCCCGCACCGGGATCGTCGTCCCCGACGCCGCCCGCGCCACCCCCGCACCGCGCAGCAGGTCGGTGACCGACATCGTGAGCACGATCGAGACCGGCAGGCCACGATGCGCGCCCAGCCTGTCCGGCCCGCTGGCGGACAGGAACGCTGTCAACGCGTTGTGGCGCCGCTGCGCCGGAGTGCGCACATCACGCCCGACAGCGGCCGCCAACCGGTTCGGGTCGAACCCGTCGGGGTCATGCGTCCCCAACTGGGGGGCTGTCGGGGTCGTCGGGCATGCACATCCCCGGGCGTGCCCATTTCGCGAACACGGTATCGACCATGGCGCGCAGTTCGGGATCGAAACACCCGTGGAACGGGCTCATCCCGTCCAGGCGTTGTTCCCCGAAGGTGGCTGCCCGCAGGCGGGCGCGGTCCTTGGCGGTGGTGAGTGTCCCGTCGGGGTCGAGGTAGCCCAGGATGCGGTCACCGACTTTGCCCACCATCTCCGGGGTGCCGGTGCGGGCGGCGTCGGCGAGGTGTTCCTCGGCGATGGCGCGGTGTTCGGTGTCGACCGTGTCGGGGATGCGGTCCATCACCCGCATCACCGCCCGCGCGTGATCCCCCGCGGCCTGCGCGGCCGCCGTGGCGGGCAGACGGGGTTCGCACGGCTCGCCGTAGGCGCTGGTCATGATTCCCAGTTGCGCGGCGGTCTTCACGCGGGCGACGGCGTCGGCTTTGGCCAGGCGCAGGGTTTCCACCAGGTACCGGTACAACCCCACCGATCCGGTCGTGGTCCACAACTGTCGGTCGTTGATCTCGACCACGTGCCGATGCCCCACCGCCTCCAACCGGCGGCGACACGCTTCCAGTCCTTGCACGCGGGCAGCGAATGCGGTGTCGGTGAATCCGGTCAGGTCCTCGGCCAACAGCGTGTCGATCGCGGTCACCAACATGGCGAGCGCGGGATCACGCTGCTGGATTTCCCCCTCCGAATTCATACAGCCATTCTACCGCCAAATACGTTGCGGCAGAACCATAAAGGAATGTGAATCGAGAATCTTCAGTTAGCCTGTGTCGGATTCATCCCGTTAATTCGTTGATCGCGCACGGCAGCAACGGGAATCGCCAAGCGGTCCCGTAGCGCGTCAGCCTCACCGCTGCAAGGATATTCACCGTGATCTGGCCCGTACATCAATCCGCCGACTGCCTCGAAGACGGTGAAGTCTCGCTGCGACGGTACAACCCCACTTGTGCCTCTGAGCTGTTCGAGGCGTTGAACGATGAGCGCGTGTGGGAGCACATTCCGCGGAGTATGCCCCGCGATTCCGACGAGGTGAACGCGGATATCCTGGCGCGAATGGCCGAGGGGCGATGGATCACGTACGCCATTCGAGCCGCCGGGGTCGTGGTCGGCAGGAGTTCGTTGATCTGGGACCCTTCCGCGCCCGATGGCGTCGAGATCGGGGGAACTCAGCTCAGCCCCGTGGTGTGGGGGACCGGAGTCAATATGCGAGCAAAGCGGATGCTGATCACGGCGGTATTCGACCAGGGGGCAGAGTGGGTAACGTTTCGAACCGACGAAAGAAACGCTCGATCGGCGGCCGCGATCGGCAAGCTCGGAGCGACGGACCTCGGCGTGCACCCGGACACGTTCGTCCGTCGGGATGGCAGCGTGCGGCGTAGCCGATTCTTCCGCCTCGAGCGGCCCGGTTCGCGCCGTCGGTCGACTGCCGAAGGCAGTCGGTGATGCGCCGTGTCGGTTTCGCCCGCGAGGTCGTTCGCGCGTCGTGGGGCGTGAGGTCACGCGCGTCAGGCCACCGGCGTCGCAGCAGTCGGCGACCGGCCGCTGCTCCCTCGGTCCGTTCGGGCGGGCGGGTCTAATCGGCGCGGGCGTAGCGGACGGCGGAAATCACCGCTTCCATGTCGATCTGGAGTTCGGGGTTCTGTTGTTGGACCTCGCGCAGTTCGAGGACCACGTCGTCGATCGAGGTGCGGCGGGCGAGGGTGAGGAGTTCTCGGTGGATGTAGTCGGGGAGGGGGATTCCGGTGGCGTTCGCTCGGCGGGTGAGTACCCGCACGGTTTCCGGGGGGAGGTCGTATTCGTGGCTCAATGCTGTTGTGGTGGCATCGAATTCGGCGGAATCGCTGGGGGGATTGTCCGATTCGAGGAAATCGACGATGGCGTCTACCGGCACGCGGGTTCCGGCGAGGCGGGTCAGCTCCGCGCGGAGGTAGTCGGGGAGGGGCTGGCCGGCCGCTCGAGCTCGTCGGCGCAGGACATTCGCGGCCGGGGCGGGCAGATCGTCGATTGCGAGCGTTGCCATGGGGGATACCGTAGGTGGGATGGGCTGAAGCGACAAAGTTCGGACGTTCGTTGCGGTTTGGGCAAAGCTGGGTGTGCAACCCGGGTTACATGAACAGAGAGCTTCGTTCCGCGATTCGCTCGCCGCTGGGTGCGCTTACCGGGCCTCCTGAACGCATCGTCGAGCTGATTGTTCAGAACGGAACGCGTAGTTTCGCACACCCTCATCGGTCCACCCGGAACTCGAGCAGACAGCGCTGCTCGGTGAGATCGCGGACCGCCTCGAGTACCAGGTCATGTGCCGCTGCGAGAGAACGGAATTCGTCGATGCGTCGTTCACGGCTGCCGAATATCGCGAGCATGGCGAGATTGAATTCGGTGCTGGCCCGGCGGTCCCCGACCGGTTCGATGATGAGTACGCGGCTGTCCGGGCCGGCGGCTTCGACGCATCGGGCCAGGATGTGGTGGGCGTGTTCGTCATCCCAGTCGTGCAGGATGTCCACCAGGAGGTAGGCGTCACCGCCGGTGGGCAGCGGTTCGAAGAAGCTGGCGGCAGTCACCTGGGCGCGGTGCGCGAGGCCGCGTTCGGCGAAGGTGCGGCGCGCCTGCGCGGCGGTCGGTTCGAGATCGATCAGGTGGCCGTTGATGTAGGGGTGCGCGGTGAGGATGGCCGCCAGCAGCGTGCCGGCGCCGCCGCCGACATCGATGATGGTGGTAAAGCGCGACCACTCGAAACCTGTGACCATGCGCGGGATTTGCGCGTGCAGGCGATGGATCATCTGGCGGTCGAAGGACGCACGCAGCGGTGGATGGTCGGCCAGATCGGTCCAGAAGTCCCGGCCGTAACGGCGGGGATAGGCGGCCCGGCCGGTCGTGATGCTGTGGGCGAGTTCGACGAAGGCCAATTCGGCGCGTCCGCCGGCGGAGTCGAGGTGGAGGAGATCGATGAGGCCGTTGTCGGCGGTCGTGCAGAGGTGCGCCCCGTAGGCGGTGGTGCGGTAACCGGTGGTTGTGCGCTCGACGATACCGAGGGTTGCGAGGTGAGCGATCAGGAGCTCGAGCGCGATCGGGGATACGGAGAGGTCGACCGCGAGTTCGGCGACGGACGCACCCTCGCCCGAGAGCCGATCGGGCAGTCCCAAGGTCACCGCGACCCGCAGCGCCATCGGGGT
Organism: Nocardia sp. CC213A; assembly: GCF_030766805.1. NCBI lineage: Bacteria > Bacillati > Actinomycetota > Actinomycetes > Mycobacteriales > Nocardiaceae > Nocardia > Nocardia sp. CC213A. The sequence continues at coordinate 588,268 of NZ_JASFXA010000001.1, read as the reverse complement.
GCCCAGACCGGCCAGCCGGCGCAGAGAATCCGTACTGTCGTTGTGTCCCACGAGGATCCACTGTGCCCTGGCATACGGCGGACGCCGAGAGCGGGTCTCATGCTCGGCGGCGGGAATCAGTGACCGTGGGGATGATGTAGTCGATCGTCGGCCATGCGGGGGAGATCCGGCGCGTGCCGCGCTGCCCGACATCGGGCCGCTATGGGGGCCGATTTCCGCCGGATATGTCGGGCCGCGCTTTCTAGCGTCGGGGGCATGGAAATCGACCTTGTTTCGAATACGCGCGTCGCGGTGCTGCGCACACCTGTCGTGTTGTTCATGGCCGTCGCGGCGGCACTCGGCACCGCGACCATGTATCCGCTGCAACCGGCCATCGCGGACGTGGCCGGGTCCTTGCGGACCTCGGTGGCACTTGTCGGTACGGCATTGGCCTGCGGGCCGATCGGCTACCTGGTGGGCTTGGCGTTGCTGGTGCCGCTGGTGGATCAGTTCGCGCCGCGCACGGTGGTGTCGGCGCAATTCGGTGCGCTGGCGGTCGCGTTGGCGGGAAATGCGGTGGTGGGGTCGGCGTGGCTGCTCGGTCCGGTGATCGGGGTGATCGGGGCCGGTTCGGCGGTGGGGGCGCAATTGAGTTCGGTGGCAGGGCGTTTCGCGGCGGCGCAGCGGCGGGCCACCGTACTCGGGATCGTGACGGCCGGTATTTCGGCGCCGGGCTGTTCGCCGCCCAGGTGGCCAATCAGAGCACGGTGCTGGATATCGAACCGGATGCGCCCGCGCGGTTCAACAGTGCCTATATGGTCGTCTACTTCATCGGCGGCAGCCTCGGGACGGCCTTCGGGGCCGCCGCCGTCGGCTGGTTCGGCTGGGCCGCGACCGTTGCGCTCGCCGCCGCGGCGACCGTGCTGGCCGCCGCCGCGACCGCGAGGTACGGCGATATGACGCTGACGCAGCGTCCGGGAGGGAGCGCCGTCAGCGTGGGGTGGGGCGGTAGACGAGTTCTTGCGTGCGGCCGTCGAGCGTCCGGCTCTCGAGCAGTTCGAGGTCGAAGTCGCTCGCCCCCGCGAGGACGGGGCTGGTCCCGGTCCGTCCGGAGATGACGGGGAAGATGGTCAGCTGGAGGCGGTCGACGAGACCGGCCGCCATCAGTGCCCGGTTCAGCGACAGGCTGGCCTGTGAGCGCAGCGGCACATCCGATTCCTGCTTGAGCCGGGTGACGATCTCCACGGCATCGCCGCTGACGATCGTCGCGTCCGGCCAGCCGAGTGTGTCGGTCAAGGTGGAGGAGACCACGATGGCGGGCATCCGCATGGTCCGGACATTCCACTCGTCGAGCGTGTTGGGGTCGACGCCCGCGGACATGATCTCGGCGGTCTCCCGGAAAGTGTTGGCCCCGAAGACCATCCGCTGCTCGGTGGCGAACAGGGCGGCACGGTGCTTCAGCAGTTCGGGGCCCTGCTTGCCCCAATAGCCGCCCCAGTGACCGTCCTCGGAATAGGAGCCGTAGCCGTCCAAGGTGGCGAAGACGTCCCAGGTGTAGGTGGCGGTCATGCTGCTCTCCTCGTGGGTTGGTTTCGTCGGGGTGCGTTGGTGCAGACGGGGGAGTACGGCGAAATTCATCGCTGTCGACCGTGGCGATCCGGTGTACGACAATCCGGAGATGACCTTCGACGACGCCGAACTCGCCTATCTCCGGTCCCAGCCGCTCGCCCGGCTCGCCACGCTCGCGGCCGACGGCCAACCGGATGTGGTGCCGGTGGCGTTCGAGTACGACGGCACCTATTTCTGGGTCGGCGGCGGCGCGACCTTCCCTGCGACGCGCAAGGCGCGGAACGTGGCCGCGGGCAACGCCGAGATCGCCCTCGTCGTGGACGATCTCGTCTCGCTGGATCCCTTCGTCGCGCGCGGGATACGCGTGTACGGTCGCGCCGAGCCGCCGGTGGAACGGGTTGGTCACGTGGGCCCGGGGCATTATCTGAGGATCACACCCAGCCAATCGTGGAGCTGGAACCTGGCGGGTGAGCAGGTGGGTGAGCAGTGGTACGAGACGCACCACACCTGGCACTGACGGACGATGGCACCCATCTCTCGGGAAGCGCTCTCAGGCGCGCTATTGCAGGAAAGCCGTCACGAAACCGTGACGATCAACTCGGCTTCGTTGTTCGTCAGGGGATCGGTCGATCAGTCGAACACATTCGCCAGCTGTCAGCGCTGTGTTCGAGCATGAAACCCACGTCCTGGAGGCCAGCCATTGTCGAAATCCGCAGTTCGGTGTCGGCGACGGCGGTCTGGGCGGTGACATCGATACTGGTAAAGCGCTCGACCTGAATGTGACGTCCTTGCCCGGGTCCCTCCCACTATGCTCCGGATTCAGAATACGGGCAGGTCTGCACGCGCGTTGCTGACCTTCGTACGCGCTGGTGATATTCAGGTTCGATCTCGGAGCAATGGAATTGTCACCGGTAGCGTGAGTCGCCCTCGGCGCCCGAACGCCATCGCACGTAATTGCTCAGCGAACCAGAGACACTCTCGCGTTCGTCAGTTTCGTGGTCCCATACATAGATCCCGTCGGCCCAACCTTCAGATCCTCGAAGATAGGCAAACTGGTCACCGCCTCCGTTGCTGCCGATGAACATAAGATGATCGAAGCGCTTGTAGAGTTCGGCGAAGTCAGCATTGCTGCGGAACTCGAGATTATCGGTGATGATCTGCTGGATCGGCCACACCAGATCGTCTCCGGTTTCCACACCGTTCGCTTGCCGAAGCAGGTCGCGCAGCTCGTCGGGCACCGGATAGCCGAGTCGCTCCTCGATCTGGTCGATCTCAGCATCGGAAGCCGGCGCGCCGAACTCCGCCCAGGGATACAGCTGGCCGATCAGCTCTTTCCACATGCACGGATCCTCTCACGGCGATCCGGAGAGCGCGCCGTGCGGCCTGAACGGATGGTTGTCGCGGCGTGAGTGTAGGGCGGATCGAGCCGCTCGCGCTCGCAGTGGCCATCCGCCAAAATTGGTCGGATCGGCATGTGGGAGTTCGAAGACTACCGTGAACACGGCTGATACGACGTCGCGCGCTCATCGGCAGTTCAGTGCGTTAGCTGCCTGGCTACTGCGGTGTGCTCGCGCTGGGGCAATCCATATGCGGCATGGGCGGGAGACTGGCAACGGGATTCAGAGCGGGTGGCGGGCAACGCACTCCGGGCAGCGTTCCCACCAGTCGGGTACGGGATGTATCCACGGGAATCCGTGGGGTAGCACACGCACGTCTGCGCCGCATTCGGGTTGACTGCTTCCTGCGGCCACCGCGTGGGCGATGGGTGGTCCGTTTCTGACGAACGTGATATTCGAGTAGTCCCTGGCGCTGATGGGCTGTGTAGGGTCGACCGCCGTCGCCTGGATGTTTCCATCGAACCAGGTTTCGAATTCCATGACCGGATCGTAGCGACAGACCCTTCCGAGGGTTCGGCCTTCGGGAGTAGCTGACATTCCTGGACGCACGAACGTCCCGGCATGATCACGGGCGTTGATCTTCAGCTGCACCGGGCCGGCGGTTCGGACCGACCTGTACGCGGCATGTGCAGACGTTCTTGCTCCAGATCGAGCGTGTCCGCCGCGCACGTCGGTGACGCGGATCGTGCTGTCACCTGGGGCGGAATGGTGGGGGAGCGGTACAGTTCTCGGCAACGCGGCGTGCCGTGGTGCAGGTTGTGGGATCGCAATCGCGGTGCAGGGCTTGGGCTTCGCGGGCGTCGAGGGGGTTCATGGGGCCGGTGTAGTCGCAGGCTGCCAGTTGCAGGGTACGCGGGGGAATGTATTCGGTCATGGTTATCGGGCCTCGGGGTGGGCGGGGCTGGCGAGTCGGACTCGCACGCCGGGCAGGTAGGAGTTGGGGCGGGTGAAGGTCACCCGGTGGGGGTCGGCGGCGGGGCGCATGGAATCGCGGAGGTAGGTTTTGCCGCACCAGAGTTCGATATGAGTGGGGGTGATGCGGCGGATCTTGGTGTGGGTCAGGACGATTCCGCTCGTCGCGGACAGTTCGACGACGGGGTGGTCCACCCGCACCCATGTGGGGAGAACATCCGCTGCGTGGTGATCGGGTTGCGCATTGACGATGCTCATCGGTATCTCCGGTCGGTCTGGTGTTCCGGAAGTCGAATGAGACCAGTAGACACCGGATCTCGGTGCGCTGAAACGTTCACACAGAAATCGATACGGAATACACTGAACGTTCAGCGTGATCCATTTCAGCGAGACACGTACCCGGGTAGCGAGGCTAACGATATGGCTGGCTCCACCCTTCCCCGACGAGCGCTGGGCCGACTCCTCCGCGAGCTTCGACTCAGGGCCAAGAAGTCGCAATTGGCAGCGGGATTGGCGATCGATATGTCGCCGCCGAGTATCAACCGGCTCGAGGCGGGACGGCCGGTCAAGATCAGCACGCCGCAGTTTCACGCGCTGCTGGACCTGTACGGGGCGGACCCGGCCGAGCGGGAACGGGTGCTCGGGTTGCTCGCGGAGGCGAAGGCCGCGAAGGGTGATCCCAAAGGCGGGTGGTGGCGGGCGTACTCGGATCTGGTGTCCAGCCATTTCGATCACTACATGCATCTCGAACAGGAATGCGACCGGCTGACCACGTTTCAGATCGTGTTGGTGCCGGGCATGCTGCAAACCTCGGCCTACCGCCGGTCGATGCTGCTGACCGAAGATCCGGACAGGTCCGCGGTGGATGTGGAACGACGAATCGAGTTGGCGGCACGGCGGCAGGCCAAGATTACGGAAGACAGCGGATTCACGATGAATGTGCTGCTCTCGGAATCGGTGCTGCGGCACCAGGTCGGCGGTAGTGCAGTCATGGGTGCGCAGCTCGCGCATCTGGCCGACGTCGGACAGCTCCCGAACGTGTCTATTCGAGTCGTGCCGCACAGTGTGGGCAGCTACCTCGGACTGATCGCGCAATCCTTTATCTTGCTGGAGTTTCCGCCGTTGCAGCAGCGGGGCCTGATCGAGCCGCCCATCGTCTTCGTCGAGTTGCGCGAAGGCTCGCTGTTCCTGGAAGAGGCCGCCGTGATCGAGCGTTATCGGGCGGCGATTGCGGACATCGGCCGCGTAGCATTGGACGAATCTGCCAGCAGGCAACTGGTTCTCGATCTCGCGAAGGAGATGCAAGCGTGAGCGTCGCCCTATCCGGTGCTAGTTGGTTGAAGAGCAGCTACAGCCAGCCGAGCGGCGAATGCGTGGAGGCCGCGCACCTTCCGCACGGACGCGTCGGCGTGCGTGATTCCAAGCACCCGTCCGGTCCCGCGCTGGTGTTCGGCGGGACCGCGTGGGACGCCTTCACCGCCGCGCTGCGGGCCGGAAGGTTCGACCTGCCCGGGCGGTAGGGATCAGGCCGGGGTGGCGGCGGTTTCGCGGCGTTCGGCGGGGACCGGTTCGCGGGTGCGCATGGCGGCCCAGAGGGCGGCGGTGGCGGCCACCGACGCGGCCGCGCCGCCGACGTGCAGGGCGACCAGAGCAGCGGGGACATCCGTGAGGTATTGGACGACTCCGACCAGGGCCTGGGCGCAGACGATGGCGATCACCACCGTGAGGCGCAGGCGGATGGCGCGGGTCATGCCCACCGCCGCCAGCGCGAAGCCGAGGCCCACCAGCAGGGCGAGGTAGGTGACCAGAAGTTCCGAATGCAGGTGGACCAGGGGGACGATCTCCACCTCCAGGCGTTCGACCGGGCGTTCCAGGCTCTTGTCACCGGCGTGCGGCCCCGCGCCGGTCACCAGGGTCCCGGCGACCAGGGTGCCGGACATGGCCACGGCACTGAGTGCCGTCAGCATTCGAATCGGACGTGGGGCCTGGACAGTCGGAACACCCTCGTCGGGTTCACCGATCTTCGCGTACAGCAGCACCGCGAGCCACACCATGACCATGGACGCCAGTAGATGCACCGCCACCGTCCACCACAGCAGACCGGTCAGCACCGTGACGCCGCCGATGACGGCCTGTACGACCGTGCCCGCGGGCATGAGCCACGCGTACGCCAGCACCTCACGCCGCCGCCGGGCGCGCGTCACGGCCAGCACCACCGCGCCCGCGAACAGGCACACCACGAAGGTGAGCAGCCGGTTGCCGAACTCCACCGCCTGGTGGATCACCGGCACCTCGGCCACGGTGACCGGCACGAAGCTGCCGGGGAAGCACTGCGGCCAGGTGGGGCAGCCGAGACCGGAGGCGGTGACGCGGACAATGGCTCCGGTGACGGAGATGCCGGCCTGGGAGAGGATCACCGCGAAGGCGATGATGCGCTGCACTCGCAGGGAGGGCAGCGGGAACAGGTCGGCTAGTCGCTGGAATGCGCGTGGGAGCACGCACCGATGGTAGCGGGAGCGGATTCCGGCCCGTCAACCGGTCTACTACGAATTGTCGTTAAGCGGTGCGGGGGTCGTAGCGTGCGGTGAGTTCGGCACCGATGCGCGCCAGTTCGGCGCACACCTCCGGTGGCCCGAGCACCTCGACGTCGGCACCCCATCCGGCGAGATGACGCGCGATGTCCAAGGGGGTGGGCGCGCCCACCCGGACACGGCTGCGGCCGTCGTCGAGGTCGGCCTCGGTCTCGCAGTGCCGCCCGAAGTTGTCGCGCAGCACGTACACCAGCCGCGTGTCCACGAGCAGGGTCGCCCAGGTGCGGGAGCGGATGCGTTCCATCTCGCCGACGACCTCGTCCCAGGCGGCGGCGAGAGTGAAATCGTCGGGGCGTTCGAAGATTTCGCCGGTCGGATCGGCCGCCACGATGCGGTCGACGCGAAAGGTGCGCTGCCCCTTCGTGGTTCCCGCGATGAGATACCAGGTGTCGTCCTTATCGACCAGACCCCACGGATCCACCGCGCGCACGGATCGCCGTCCGGTGGCGCTCGCATACGTGAGCAGCACCGTCTGGCGGCGCACCACGCGGGTTTGCAGCCGATCCACCATCTCCGGACGCCGCCGGATCGGTTCGCCCCAGCGCGCGGAGTCGATGAGGGTGGCGTCGGCGGCGGCCTGCGCCTCCGCCCGGAAGGTCTGGGGGAGCGCCCGAACCAGTTTGCGCAGCGCGGCTTTCGCCTCGCCGGAGACCGCGGCGGCCGGACCGACCAGCAGGAACAGCGCCTGTGCCTCGGTGGCCGACAGGCCGCTGAGATCGGTGCGCGCACCACCCAGCAGCGACCAGCCGCCGCCCCGCCCGGCCTGCGGATACACCGGGATGCCCGCGGTCGAGAGAGCCTCCAGATCACGCCGGGCCGTGGCCACCGACACCTCCAGCTCCTCGGCGAGTTCGGCGGCGGTCACCCGGCCCCGCGCTTGCATGAGCAGGAGAGTGGCTACGAGTCGGTCGGCGCGCATGAATTCAGATTCCCAGAAAAAGTGCTCAATCGGTGAGCACTTTACGGGGAAGACTTGGTCTCATCACTCACCGAGAGAAGGAACAACCCCCATGTTGCGTGGACTCACCACCGTCAATCACTTCGCCGCCGATGTGCCGGCCGCCGTGCGCTGGTACACCGAGGTATTCGGCGTGCAGCCCTACTTCGAGAAGGACTTCGGCGGGCAGCTGGCCTACGTCGAATTCCGTATCGGCGACTACCAGCACGAATTCGGCATCCTCGACAGCCGGTACGCCCCGCACCCCATGTCGGAGACGCCGTCGGGCACCATGACGTACTGGGCCGTCGACAATGTGGAGGACGCGTTCGCGCGGCTGCTCGCCCTCGGCGCGACCGAACACGCCAAGCCCACCGAACACGGCCCCGGCTTCGTCACCGCCTCGGTGGTCGACCCGTTCGGCAATGTGCTCGGCGTGATGTTCAACCAGCACTACCTGGATACGGTGAGCCGGATCAAGGGGGAGTGAGCGGCGGCACGCCCCGGTGTCAGCGGGCAGGCCGCGACCGCGCGGGGGTGCCGACTCAGTCGAAGCGGAAGTACCGGGTGGCGAGCCAGCCGCTCACGCCACCCCACACCGCCAGCACCGCGACCCCGTACCAGTCGATCCCGCCCGCCAGGGCACGCGTCAGGGACTCCGACAGCGCGCCCGAGGGCACCGCGCGCGCCAGCAGGTTCACCGCCGACGGCAGATCGTCGGACATGAGCACCAGGCTCGCGATGCCGAGCATGACGAACCAGAGGATATTGGCCAGGGCCAGCACGATCTCGGCCTTGAGGGTGCCGCCGAGCAACAGTCCCAGCGCGCCGAAGGTCGCCGTGCCGAGGCCGATGACGAGCGCGCCCAGGAGCAGGCCGAGCGGCGTGGGCCGCCAGCCCAGCGCGAATCCGATGGCCCCCAGCAGAATCGACTGCAACACCACCACGATGAGCACCGCCGCGCACTTGCCCGCCACGATGCCCCAGCGCGGTAACGGCGTCGCGCCGAGGCGTTTCAGCGCACCGTAGCGCCGGTCGAAGCCGACGGCGATGGCCTGCCCGGTGAAGGCGGTGGACATGACCGCCACCATCATGACGGCGGGCACCACGCGGTCGACCCGGGTGTCGCCCAGACCGTTGAGCGGCAGCAGCGTCAATCCGATCAGCAGCGTGATCGGAATGAACATGGTCAGCAACAGCTGTTCGCCGTTGCGCAGCAACAGGATCAGCTCGAGCCGGGTCTGCGCCGCCAGCATGGCGCCCCGGGTGGTGGGCCTGGGGGCGGGCGCGAAGGTCCCGGGCGCGAAACGATTGGCGGTGTCGATCATCCCCGTAGGTCCCGTCCGGTCAGTTCGAGGAATACGTCTTCCAGGCGGCGCTGGTCGATGCGGATATCGGTGGGCAGCACGTCGATACGGGCGCACCAGGCGGTCAGCGTGGCCAGCACCTGCGGGGTGATGTCGCCCTGGAGCAGATAGGAGCCGGGGGACATCTCGCGCGGCGAGAAGCCTTCGGGCAGGGCGGTTTCCAGCAGGCGCAGATCGAGATTCGGTGGGGCGGTGAAGCACAGGCGGCCCTCGGCCCCGTGCGAGGTGACCTCGCTCGGGGTGCCCTGGGCGACGATGCGGCCGTGGTCGATGATGACCAGCTGATCGGCGAGCTGTTCGGCCTCGTCCATGAGATGGGTGGTGAGCAGCACGCTCACCCCGTCGCGGCGCAGCGCGTCGATGAGCTCCCACACCAGATGTCGCGCCTGCGCGTCCAAGCCGGCGGTGGGCTCGTCGAGGAAGACGATCTCGGGACGCCCGACCAGCGCGCACGCCAGCGAAAGCCGTTGCTGCTGACCGCCGGACAGTCGCCGGTAGGGCGTGCGCCGCGCGTCCTGGAGGCCGAGGGTGCGCAGCAGCCAGTCCGGATCGAGCGGATCGGCGGAATAGGAGGCCACCAGGTCCAGCATCTCCCCGGCTCGCGAACCCGGATACGCGCCGCCGCCCTGGAGCATGACGCCGATGCGCGGGCGCAGCCGGTCGGAGTCGGCGATGGGGTCCAGGCCCAGCACCCGCACCCGTCCGGCGTCGGGGACGACGAAGCCCTCGCACATCTCGGTGGTCGTGGTCTTGCCCGCGCCGTTGGGTCCGAGCAGCGCCAGCACCTGCGCCCGTTCGAGCTCGAAGCTGATGCCGTCGACCGCGGTGGTGTCGCCGTAGCGCTTCACGACGCCGTCGACGCGCACGGCGGGTCCGGAGGGGGCTGCGGTCACGATCTGACACCGTATGCCGTGGCCTCCTGTGACGGAGCCGACACCCCCGGCTGATTGCGCCACGGCAGCGCGTTGCGGGTGAGGAAGATGAACGCCAGCCCCACGATGACGGTGGCGATGGCGGACTGCACGATCTGGAAGACATAGAAGTCCGCGCCGCGCGGCATGACGAGCAGGCTCACCACGACCGAGAGGGCGATGGCGGGCACCCGGAAGGCCGGTCGGTTCGCCCAGGCGGCCAGCGGCACGATGGCCCACAGCAGATACCACGGCTGCACCACCGGGAACAGCAGCACCAGCGCGCCGAGGGAAACGCCGAGCGCGCCGACCGCGTGCAGGCGGCCGGTCCAGGTCGCGAAGAGCATGCGCACGATCACGACGGCTGCCAGCGTGGCCGCGATGGGCCGGGTGATGCTGAGCACCGCGGTGGTGTGATCGCCCAACCCGAGCAGGACCCCGCCGAAACCGGTGGCGATACCGATGGCGGTCGGCAGCGACAGGTAGCTGCGTACGGCGCTGGCGGTGTTCAGCGTGTACAGCCAGCCGAATCCGAGTCCGCTGGCGGTGGTGACGAACAGGATGGTCACACCGGCGACCACACCCAATATCAACCCGACCTTGACGACCATCCGGAAGCCGCCGCCCAGCCTGCGGGCCAGCGCCATGCCGACGAAACCCAGCGCCAGCAGCGAGACGATCTTGATCGTGGACGACAGCGCGATCAGCCCCGCCCCGCCCAGCAGTATCGCCCAGCCCCGCTGATCGAACGGATACGCGTCCTCGATGGCGCGCAGGCAGATCTCCAGACCGGCCAGCATGAGCCCGAGCATGAGCGCGTCATTGTGCACGCCGCCGACCAGATGCAGCAGCACGAGCGGATTGGCCGCACCCAACCAGAGCGCGCTCACCGCCGCCACCCCGCAGCGGCGGGCCAGCCGCGGCAGCGCCCACACGATCAGGGCCAGCGCCCCCAGCACCAGCAATCGGTGCAGCCATACCCCGGCGATGATGTTGTCCCCGGTGACGACCGCGATACCCTTGCCCATCCACAGGAACAGCGGCCCGTACGGCGCCGGCGTCTCCCGCCAGATGTTCGGGACATTGTTGGTGAGCACATTGTTGAGCCCGAGCCCGTCGGCCGGACCCACCTCGTACGGATCCAGGCCCCGTACCGCGATCTCGCTCTGCGCCAGATACGAGTACACGTCATTGCTGAACATGGGCGGCGCGACACTGAGCGGGATGATCCACAGCAGCAGCGTGCGATCCATCTGCGAGCGGCTGAGCCGATGCCGCGGATTGCCGCCCCAGCCGCCGATGGCGAAGCGGCCGAGCAGCAGCCACGCCATCACCACCAGCACCGTGCCGATCATGCACATGGCGAGGGTGGAGGTGTGCGCGCGAGCGAAGAAGCCGATGATGCGCAGGCCGGAGGTGGGATTCTGGCGCACCGGCTGCGCGCCCACCCCCAGCGCCGAAATGGCCATGATGACCGCGCCGGTGGCACCGAGCAGCCGGATGCGGGCCAGCTGCAGCGTCTCCCGCTTGTCCAGACCCGGCACATCGGTTTCGACGGAGTGCAGCGCGGCGGCGGTGTGGTCCGACGGCGGGACGTCCAGGCCCAGTGCCCGGCGTCCCCACTCGATGATCCTGCGCCGCGCGCTTTCCGATACCGCCACGATCGGTAGCCTAATTCGCCGTGCCGCCGTCCACCGCCACGGGCATATGCGTGCCGTGCCCGGCGGTGTGGCGCGCGAGCCTCCCCGCCGCCGCGCGGAATCGGTTGCCACTCGCCGAACACGAGGTGAATCCCCGGATCAGGTAGCGCGCTACTCGTGCCGGACGCCGCGCGCCGGGTGATGATCGACGGACGGTTACCGGTCGGGGCGGCGCGGGGGTCGCGTCGACAGCGTTTGTCGGAGGGCGTCATGGCGAAAGCAGTGGAGCAGACCAGGGCCGGGTTCATCATCGCCCACGCCGGTCTCGGCTTGGGGTCCGACGGCACCGCGATGAGCGTGGCGCGGGCCGTGCACGACGGTGACACCGTCACCGTGCACCCCAAGGGCAATATCAGTACGCGGTTCCTCGGGATGGACACCCCGGAGGTCAGCTTCACGCTGCCCGCCGATCCGGATCGGTTCCATTCCATCGGGTCGCCCGCGTGGGAGGGGTTTCTCACCGATCCGCTCGCGGCCGGACTGCCGCCCTTCGATCCACCGCTGCCCGCGGCGCTGGAGGCCGGATTGCGGGCGCGCACCGGACCGGACTGCGCCGCCAACCACATTCGGCACGCCCGCGCCGCCACCAAGGCGCTGGAGGGCTTCATCGAGACCGACCGCACCGCCAGCGCGGCGAGCACGGCGGACTTCCGATTCTTCCTCGCCTTCGCCGCGGACATCTTCGACCGGTACGGACGGTTCCTCACCTACCTCAATATGGATGTGCCGAATCCGCCGCGCCCGCCGAGCTACAACGAGCGCATGCTCGCGGGCGGCTGGGCGGTGCCGTACTTCATCTGGCCCAATATCAATCCCTTCCGGAAGCAGCCGAGCACGGTCGCGGCGGTGCCCGTGCCGGGACAGCCGATCACGGATCCGAGCCTGGACCGGGCGCGGCAGGCGGTGGCCGCCGCACGCGCGGCACGGATCGGGATATTCCAGGAGGCGGATCCGTTGGCGCTCTTGCCATCCGAGCTGCGGTTCCTGGGCCGCAGCGTGGTGGGGCCGACGGGGTTGTCCCGGCCCGGCCCGGATCGCTGGGTCATCGACCTGCGTGCCGGAGACGATCGGCTGCTCGCGCCCGCGCGCTATCACGAGATCCCGTTCGCGGAGGACCGACTGTTCGTTCCGGTCGAGTTCGTGCCGCTGTTCGTCGAGCGGGGGTGGGTGCGCGACTGACCGCGCCATCCCGTGCGATTTCGGGCGGCACGCGGCGGCCCGTGCTGCGAGGCGGTAGCGTCGAGGGACGAATACCGACGTACGCCGTTCCCGAGGAGGCCCGATGACCGCCGCGGACAGCCTGCCGCTCGACACCGGGTACAACCGGTCGTCCTTCTCCGACTATCTGCGCAGACACGCACCGGAGTTGCTGCCCGGCAACGGTTTCGGCGGCGAGCCGCTCGGGCGGGAGATCGCCGTGCACGGGACGACGATCGTGGCCGTGTCGTTCCACGGCGGGGTGCTGATCGCCGGGGACCGGCGCGGCACCATGGGAAATCTGCTGGCCACCCGGGATATGGAGAAGGTCTTCATCACCGACACCTATTCGGCCGCCGGATTCGCGGGCACGGTCGGGGTGGCCTTGGAGATGATTCGACTGTTCGCGGTCGAATTGGAGCACTACGAGAAGATCGAGACCGTGGCCCTGACCTTCGACGGCAAGGCCACCAAACTGTCGAAGATGGTGCGCGACAACCTGCCCGCCGCCCTCCAGGATCTGGCGGTGGTGCCGGTGCTGGTCGGCTACGACCCGTCGATCACCGACCCGGACCGGGCCGGGCGCATCGTGTCCTACGACCTGGCGGGCGGGCGCAGTGAGGAGCGGTTCGGGTACGCCGCCGTCGGATCGGGCTCGGTCTTCGCGAAATCCTCGCTCAAGAAGACCTACCGTGCCGGACTGGACGAGGACCGGGCGTTGCGCATCGCCGTGGAGGCGCTGTTCGACGCCGCCGATGACGATACCGCGACCGGCGGACCGGATGTGGTGCGCGGCATCTATCCCACCTCGGTCGTCGTGAATGCCGAAGGGGCGCGGGAGATCTCCGAGGATCGGCTGATGGGCATCGCCCGCGATCTGGTGGACGAGCGGGTCGCCGCCAACGGGGGCTGAGGGGTCGGTGACGGCGTGCGTCCATCGCCGCGGGCGACGGACGCACGCGGCGATGTCAGCCCGCCGAACCGGTGCTGGGCGCGGTGGCCAGGGGCGCGGTCGGGGCGACCATCCCCGGTACGGCGGGCAGGGCCGGGACGCCGACGACATCCGGCGCACCCTGACGCTTGATGATCACCTTGTCGCCGTCGCGCTGCACGATGACGCCCTCTCCATCGAGGGGCAGCGGAACGCGATTGCCCTCGCGGTCGATCACCACCCGCTCGCCGTCGCGCTGCACGGTGACGTTCGGCCCGGGGGACAGCTCGGCCGGATGCGCGGCGGCCACCGCCATACCGCCCAGACCGGCTGTGAGCAGGGTCGCCGCACCTACCGCCACGGCGGCCGCACGGGTGGAAAGCTTGGAACGCATATCGTCTCCCTCGAATCGTCGCTCCGGACCATCCGGAACGTTGACGACTCTGGCCGGGTACGGCTGAGGACTTCCTGAAGGAAGCTGAAGACGTCTTCAGGTTGGCCTGTCAGGATCGCCGCGTGCGAGTACTGGTGGTGGAGGACGAGACGCGACTGGCCGGAGCCCTGCGCTCCGGGCTGGAGGCCGAGGGGTGGGCGGTCGATCTGGCCGGGGACGGCCGGGTGGGGCTGGAGATGGCCCAGACCGCCGACTACGACGTGATCGTGCTCGACATCATGCTGCCGGAACTCAACGGCTACCGCGTGTGCGCGCTGCTGCGCGCAGCGGGGGACTGGACGCCCATCCTCATGCTCACCGCCAAGGACGGTGAACACGACGAGGCCGAAGCGCTGGACTCCGGCGCGGACGACTACGTGACCAAACCGTTCTCGTTCGTGGTGCTGCTGGCCCGGCTGCGCAACCTGGTGCGCCGCCGCCCCGCACCCCGGCCGACACTGCTGCTCGTCGGTGACCTCACCCTCGACCCGGCCACCCGCATCTGTACACGTGCGGGCAGCGATATCGCCCTCACCAGCAAGGAATTCTCGGTGCTGGAAATCCTGGCGCGCCGACCCGGCCAGCTGGTGTCCAAGCGTGAACTGCTCAGCAGCGGCTGGGATTTCGCCTTCGACGGCGATTCCAACGTGGTCGAAGTGCATATCAGCGCGCTGCGCCGCAAGATCGACGCACCCTTCGGGCGCAACAGCATTCGCACCGTGCGCGGGCACGGATACCGACTCGTCGCGGAAGGCGGCACCCATGATCGACCGTGACGCCGCCCCCGGCCCTGACTCCGGGGCCGACCCCAATGCCGGGGCCGACGGTGACTCCGTGACCGACCGCAACGCCAGGGCTGTCCGCGATACCGGGGCCGACCGCGACCCCGGGACCGACGGCGACTCGGTCATGGATCGTGCTTCAGGGCGCGGCGGTAGGTCTGGGCTGGGTCGTGGCTCTGAGGAGGACCGCAGGTGGCGCTGGCGACCGGTATCGGTACGCGCCCGCACCACCGCGGCGGCGACCCTGGTGGTGGCCATCGCCCTGCTGGCCGCGGGCTGGGCGACCGTGCACTACGTGGAAACCAGCCTCACCGCCCGGGTCGACGACATGCTGCACCGCCAGTTGGGGGTGGCCGCCGTGGCATTGCGCGACGGTGCCCCGCTACCGCTGGTGGACCGGGCCGTCACCATCCGCGTCGACGCACCGGACGGGGAGGTGCTGGCGGCCCCGGCCATGACCTCGCCGACCTCGCCCGGCTCCGAGCCGCCGCGGTCCGAGCCGGGTGTGACCGCATCGGGTGCGGCAACGTCGGACCCGACCTCGCCGGGAGCGACCGCACCAGGTGTAGCCGAGCCGAGTGCGCCCGTTTCGGGCGCGGCCGATCCGAGCGCACCGCGCCCGACTCCGCGTGCGGCGGATTCGGTCCCGCACGGTGCCGGTTCGGAACCGCCTGGCGCGGAGTCGGTACCGCACGGGGCGGATTCGGGACCGCGCGGGGCGGCTATCGCGCCGAGACCGGCGGACACCGCTGCCTCGATGCCGAATTCACCGGGTGCTTCCTACTCCGCCCCGCCGACTGCGCCAGTCCCGGCGATGTCGCCAGCCGTTCCGTTTCCGGCCCTCCCGAACGGTCCGGCGACCGGGGATGCGGGGGTGCGCCGGATCGTCTTCGTCGGGCCGACCCCGCTGGCGACCCGCACCCAGTCGGCCACCGTCGCCATGCGCGGAGAAGGGGACGTCACCGTCACCGCGGACGCGTCGACGCAGTCCATTCGGGAGGCGACCACCGCCACCACGCGGCTGCTGCTGGTGGCCGCACCGCTGCTGTTACTGCTGGTGGCCGCGTCGACCTGGTTCGCCACCGGGCGGGCGCTGCGGCCCGTCGAGGCCATTCGCGGGGAATTCGCGCGGCTCACCGCGCAGAATCTCGGCCGCCGGGTGCCGGTGCCGCGGACCGGTGACGAGATCGCGCGCCTCGCGGCCACCCTCAACGACACCCTGAGTCGGCTCGAGCAGGCTACCCGGCGGGAGCGGCAGTTCGTCGCCGACGCCTCGCACGAACTGCGCAGTCCGCTGGCCAATGTGCGGACGCCGTTGGAGGTGGCGGCCCGCTATCCGGACCGCGCCGACTGGCCCGACGTGGCGGCCGGGGCGCTCGAGGATCTGGATCGACTGGAAGCGCTCATCACCGATCTGCTCACCCTGGCGCGGCTCGACACCGGCCCCGAGCTCCCACTGACGCCCCTGGACCTCGGTGAACTCGTCCGCGAGGTCACCGAGCGTCGACCACCCGGCCCGACCACCTGGACGGTGGCGGTCGACGACGACACCGTGGTGGCGGGCCATCGCACCCACCTCGCCCGACTGCTCACCAACCTGCTCGACAATGCCGACGCCCACGCAGCATCGAGCGCCACCCTGCGCCTGCACGCGACCGATGGGCACGCGGTACTCGACGTCCGCGACGACGGCCCCGGCATACCGCCCGCCGAGCGCGAGCGCGTATTCGAACGCTTCGCCCGCCTCGACACCGCCCGCACCCGAGCGGCCGGCGGCACCGGCCTCGGCCTGGCCCTCGCACGGGATATCGCCACCCTGCACGGCGGCACCCTCACCGTCGCCGACTCCGAACGCGGCGCACACATCCGCCTCCGGCTGCCCTTGTCTGCACCGGACCCGGCGTCCGGTCCGCGCGGTCAGTTCTCGCGCGGGTAGACCTTCACGACGGTGCCGTCCAGATCGGCGGCGAGATAGGCGGAGCCGCCGTAGTCGTCGCTCAGATAGACCATGATCGTCGGGCGGTCGCTGTTGAAGGTCCAGGCCGGATCGATGATCAGATAGCGCGAGGTCGGGTCGGCCACACCGAGTTGCGCATCGGCGGCACGCAGCAGATCCGGAAGGATGTCCCAGTTGATCGAACTCAGCCGCACCGTGGTCTCGGTGCCGGTGAGGGTTCCGCCCGGCCCCTGACGGCTGGCCACGCCGTCACGGTAGGTGTAGGCGTCGTAGCGTCTGGACTGGTCGCCCAGCAGAATGCCGGTGCTGGCGTAGGTCGGGTAGAAGGTGGCCTCGGTGAATTCCTCTCCTCCGCTGGCCTGTTCGAATGCGGCGATGGCCTGACGAATGCCGTCGGGGGTCAGCAGGTCCACCGACGGCCCCGGCTGCGACGGTTGCGGTTCGGTGGTGAGCGGTTCCGTGGCGGGAATCGAAGGTACGGGCGTACCCGGGGCATCCGCGCCGGGTGTGGAAGATCCGGGTCGCACCACGAGCGCGGCGATCACGAGCGCGACCACCGCCGCCGTCCCGAGGCCGACCCGGCTCCAGCGGCCGCCGCGCCGAGGTGCCGGGACAGCGCCGGTACCGCTGGTCTGGAGGGTGGTCGTCCCCGTGGCCGCTGTGGCCGCAGGGGAGCCGTGGCCGGGCGCGATCGGCGGCGAATGATGTTGCCGGGGAAACGTTCCCCGTGCGAAGTACGGCGGGTTCGCGTGCTGTGGTGGGGAGTCGGATCCCGATGCGAACGGCGGATCGGGCGTGACCGGGGTTGGAGACGAACCGGGCCGCCCTGCGTGCGAGCCGAAGGACCGTGGGCTCGGTCCGGCTGCTCGAGCGTGCGGGCCGGGTGGCTGCGGATATGGCCCCGGTGGTTGTGTGTGCGGGCCGGACGACTGCGGGTATGGCCCTGGAGATTCTGTGTGCGGGCCGGACGTCTGTGATGGTGGCCCCGGAGTCGGGGCGGCTGGCTGTGCGTGCGGACTGGACGTCTGTGCGTGTGGGTCGGATGGCTGCGCGAGCTGGCCCGTGCGCGATGCGTTCGGTACGGCCGGCGGTGCCTGCGTCGCGGATCGGGCTGTGGTCGGCGGTAGGTGTGTTGCGGCGGGCGGCGGGTACGGCAGCGCGTCCGGGCTCGCGGCCTGGGCCAGCAGCCAGTCCAGCTGTTCGGCGCTCGGCCGCCGGTGCGGGTCGGGGACGAGCAGGGCGGCCAGGGCCGTGGTGAGCGCCCCCGCCCGTTGCGGCGGCGGCACTTCGCCTTTCAGCACGGCCGCGAGCGTGCCGACCGTGCTCTCCCGGCGCAGCGGGTGATAGCCCTCCACGGCCACGTAGAGCAGCAGGCCCAGCGACCACAGATCGGAAGCAGGGTAGCCCTCCTGGCCGTCCAGGCGTTCCGGGGCGACGTAATCCAGCGAGCCGACCACATTGCCGGTGGCGGTGAGCCCGTCCAGTCCGTCGATGGCCGCGATGCCGAAATCCGTGAGCACCGGTGAACCGTCTTCGCGCAGCAGCACATTCGCGGGTTTGATATCGCGATGCAGGACGCCGACGGCATGGGCGGCCCGCAGCGCCGCGAGAATCCCGCGACCCAGCCGCGCCGCCTGCTCGGGGCTCATCGTCCCCTGGGCGAGTCGATCGGCGAGACTGCGGCCGCGCACCAACTCCATCACGATCCACGGATGCGCGCCCGGGGCATCCACGATGTGATGGATCGCCACC
Source organism: Nocardia sp. CC213A (assembly GCF_030766805.1). NCBI lineage: Bacteria > Bacillati > Actinomycetota > Actinomycetes > Mycobacteriales > Nocardiaceae > Nocardia > Nocardia sp. CC213A. Next base: position 569,853 of record NZ_JASFXA010000001.1, on the reverse strand, counting down.
ACATTCGGATGCCCGATGCGGGCCAGCGCCCGCGCCTCGCGCAACACTCGCTCTCGTTGCGCGCCGCCGGAACTCGCGGTGCCGTCCGATGCGTCGGTGCGCACCTCCTTCAGTGCCACCTCACGATGCAGCGCGATGTCGTAGGCCCGCCACACGGTGCCCATTCCGCCGCTGCCGAGCGGCTCGAGCAACTCGAATCGCCCGTCGACCACTGTCCGCCCGGAATTCACCGCGACAGCCTACGACCACCGTCCGCGCGCCGCGCCCCGGGGACGGCGATTCCCGAAACAGGTTCAGCGTTTGCGACTCCCACGGTGTCGGCGCCGCTCGATGGCCGTACCGATGCCGGTGACGACCGCGAGGGCGGTCACCGCCAGCCCCGCCACCATCCAGCCGTGGGCATCGGCGTCGGAGGCGGTGAGCGTCCAGGCGAGACCGATGACGCCCATCAGCAACAGCGCCAGTCTCGAACCGTCGACATTGTCGATGAGAACGTGTTCATCAGGACGCGCGCGGGTAGGGATCGTGCGGGTCATCGAATACTCCTCGATCCTGCGTGGGGAGGTATGTTCCAGCGATTCCCTTGTGCTCAGAATTTCAAACGCGCCACACCCGTCCATCCTGTAACACGGGCGTGTCGCAAGATCGATGATTCATCCGAATGAGTTTCGCGTAGAACTGTCGCGCTCGCCCGATTCGTGTAGTATCTGGCGACATTGAAAGGCGTTGCACTGCAATTCTTTTGGTATGTGTATCGACAGTGGGGGTGCACGGGCGCGGAACCGCAGGACTGCATCGAGAACTCGTAGCGCAGGGGATCTCGTCGACACGGTGTGGGTGTCGACCGGGGGGACGAGTCGACCGACGCTGAAATGCCCATTCTTCGCGTGCTCACGCGCGCCGCGGATCGTTCACGCGATGGATGTCACCGCTCTCATCGGCGAGGCGGTGACCATGCCGATTCCGCAGAACCGGATGTCGCTCGCACAAAGGAATCCCGAGTGTTCGACCAATTCCCCGACCAACCCGCCGATCTGTCCTCCGCCCCAACGGATTTGTCGCTGCTGCTGCGACCGGCCCCGCCCGGATCGCCCACCGACCTGGTGCGCGTGCACGGCGGGGACGGATTCCTGCTGTGGGCCACCATCCCGGCCGTGCTCGTCATGGGCAGCTCCGGCGGCGCCGGAACCACCACCACCGCCATCGGTCTCGCGGCCGCCGCGGCCTCCGACTACGGCGAACGCTCACCCATCGTGGTCGACGCCACGCCCACCGGCGGCGACCTCGCCCGGCGCGGATGCGACACCATCGATCCGGCGGGCACCGTGCAGACCTGGCTCAATATGAGCCCGCGCGGGCTCGCGCCGTCGGTGCTCGACAGTTCGGGGGAGAACAGCGCCCGCTTCGGAGTGCTGCCCCGGGGGCCGGAACCACTACCCCGGCGGGAGAGTTACGCCTCGGTGCACCGCGACCTGTGCTCGGCCGGATGTCTGCCCGTCTACGACGGCGGATCGCCGGTCAGCAATCGCATGCTCGCGCCGCTGCTCTCCGATTCCCGGATCGCGCTGGTCATCACGCTGGCCGCGCGGGCCGATGCGGTGAATCGGCTCAAACCCGCACTGATTTGGCTCGACGACAATTACAGCCAGTACCACCTGGCCGAATCCGTCATCGTCGTCACCCGGCAGCATCCGCACGACGGACCCTCGGTGGCCGAGCACGCGCGACGTTATCTGGGCAAATTCGTGCGGGCGGTCACCGAGATCCCGTACGACACCCATCTGGCCACCGGCGGACCCGTCACCTGGTCGCGGCTTTCACCACAGACCCGCGCCGCCTACCGGAAGATCATCAATCTGCTGCGCTGAGTCGCGGCGCTGTGCCAATGGAGTGTGCTGTGTGATGGCGTCGTGCTGTGTGACGGCATTGTGTCGATCGGCGATGCCGCGTCTGTGTCACCGTGCGGTGCCGAGCTCGAGAGTGATTGCGCCGCTGAGTAGTTCGCGGGCGCGGTCGAGGGTGAGCGAGCCGCTGTGCCAGCGTTCGCTGAGGCCCTCGGTGAGGGCGGTGAGGCGTTCGGCCGCGGCGGCGGCGTCGATTCCGGCGTGCAGGTGGCCGGAGTCCTGGGCGTCGCGGATGAGGGTTTCGATATCGACGTTCCAGGAGTCCGTGGTGGCGCGCAGGGGATCGCGCAGGTCGGTGTTGAATACCGCGCTGGCGCGCAATTCACCCCAGGCGACACTGGTTTCGCGGACCTCGTCGGTGTCCTGGAGTTCGAGCAGCAGTACCTGTTCCAGTCGGCGGCGCGGATCGGTTTCGGCGAGTGCGCGTTCGGTGTAATCCACGGCGCGGTGGTTGATGTGTTCGAGAGCGGCATGCAGGATGCCGGCACGATCGGTGAAATGGTAGTAGATCAGTGCCGTCGAGACGCCCGCCGCGGCGGCGAGTTTTTCAACGCGCAATCCTCGCACGCCATCCTGTGCGATTACGCGTACCGCGGCTTCCAGAATCTGAATTCGACGCTCCGACACGGGTCCTCACTGTAGGGGTAGGGGAGGGGTAGACCGCTCAGGCGGGTTCCTGCTGGGTGGTGCAGTGGATGCCGCCGCCGCTCGCGGCGACGGCGTCGATGGCGATCTGGACCACCTCACGGTCCGGATACAGCCGTCGTAGTGTCGAACGGGCGGCCGAATCCGTGCGCGGGTCACCGAATTCCGGTGCGATCACCGCGCCGTTGCAGACATAGAAGTTGATGTACCCGGCCGCGAAATCGTCGTCCGCCCACTCCGCGCGGATGGTCGAAGGACCTTCCAGCACTTCGACTTCCAGCGGGCGGCCGTGCGCATCGGTGGCCGTGCGGAGGATCTCCAGGTGGCGGCGGGTGACGTCGTGGTCGAAGGAGTCCGGGTCGTTGTCGAGCCCGGCGACCACCACGCCCGGCCGGGCGAAGCGCGCGTAGAAGTCGGTGTGCCCGTCGGTGATGTCCGCGCCCGCGATCCCCGGCAGCCAGATCACCTTCGTGATCCCGAGCACGGCGGCCAGCTCCCGCTCGACCTCCTGTTTCGTCCACCCCAGATTCCGGTTGTCGTTGAGCACGCAGCTCTCGGTGATGATCGCCGTTCCCTCCCCGTCGACCTCCAGCCCGCCGCCCTCGATCACGAGTTCACTACGCAGCGTCGCCACCCCGGCATGCTCCGCTACGGCCCCGGCCACCCGCGCGTCCCGCCGATGTTCCTGCTTGCCGCCCCATCCGTTGAAATTGAAGTCGACCCCCGCCCGCCCCCGATCTCCCGACACGAACACGGGCCCCGTATCCCGCATCCAGAGATCATCCAGCTCCGCCTCGATCAGCTCGATATCCGCCCCGCCCAGCAAACCCCGCGCCAGCTCCATCTCCTCGGCCCGCACCAGCATCGACACCGGCTCGAACCGGGCGATGGTGGTGGCGATGGTCGCCAGATCCCGCCGCACCAGCGGCAACAACTCCGCCCCGTACACCCGCTCACCGGCCCCGAACGACATCCACGTCCGAACATGCCGCCGCCCCTCCTCGGGCATCATCCACCCACCGCCCGCCTCGGACCCCACGTCGTTCCCGCCCATTCCACAACCTCCCACCACGAACCCGCCGACCGCGCCAACGGCCGCCCGAACGAACTCACGCCGCCGCATCGCCATCTCCTCGAACTGGGATTTCTCGTCTGAATACACACCCACCCTACGGCCTGACTGAAATTTCAGTCAAAGACTGAGTCGTCGCGACCTGCGAGCAGTTGCTGCCACCGCCGCGGCACCGGCTCGGTGCACGGGCGGTGGATGCGCTTGACGGTGTAGTACTCGACCGGGATCCCGCGCCGCCGCAGCCCTGTCTCCAACAGCGACTCCTCGTGGCGGAGTGGGCCTTTGCCGGAATGCTGGAGGAATGCGGTGGTGAACATTCCGCCATCGTGGCCGAGTGCGAGCGAGGCGGTGTGGCTAGGTTCCGAGGAATTCGTCGATCAGGGGCCAGGTGGTGGTGGCGGCTTGGGGGCCGGCGACGAGGGCCAGGTGGTTGAGGCCGGGGAGGTCGGCGAAGCGGGCTTCGGCGGCTCCGGTGAGTACGTCCACGCCGGGTTCGATGGTCGCGGCGGGGGCGAGGGTGTCGGAGCGGCTGCCCAGGAGCAGGACGCGGCAGGTGAGTTTGGCCAGGTCGATGACGCGGCCGGAGGTCAGGTGGACGCGGCCGTGGGCGAGCTGGTTGCCGACGATGATGCGGCTGTACAGCTGGCGGTAGAGACGTCCGGGGTAGCCGGGCATGGTGGCGATGAAGCGGTCGATGGCCTCCATGCGGGCCAGCGCCTCGGTGTGTCCGGCATTGCGGGCGATGAACAGCGGGCGGGTGAGCTCCCGGCCGAGGGACATGCCTCGGAATCCCGCCTGGACGAAGAACGCCGGGATGCCGTCGAGAAGATGGGTGGCATAGGCGATCTCCCGCCCGCCGGTGAGCTTCGCGACCATGCGCACCGGTGCCAGTAGGCGGTTGCGGCCGAAGTCCATGGGCGAGCCCAGGGTGGTGACCGAGCCGATCGGCAGATCGGCGTGGTCGGCGGCGGTGAGCAGGCTGATGATGCCGCCCAGCGACCAGCCGATCAGGTCGACGTCCGCGCCGTCGTGCAGCTCGCTGATATGGGCGATGGCGGTCGGGACGATATCGTCCACCCACTCCTCCAACCCCAGGTCGCGGTCCGCGGCGGTGATGCGGCCGTAGTCGATCACGTACGGCTGCCGACCGCTGTCGCGCAGGAAGCGCGCGAGGCTCTGGCCCGGCCGCAGGTCGTAGCAGGAGGCGTCCACGGCCAGCGGCGGCACCAGCAGCACCGGATTCCCGTGGGCGGGGGTGTCGCGGTCGAAGCGGCGCAGCTGCCGGTGCGGCAGGTCGTAGAGCACGGTCGAGGGCGTGCGCGCGGGGGCTTCGATGCCGTCGCCGAAGGTCAGGGCCCAGCCGTTGCGCAGTGCGACGGGCAGGTTCGTGGTGATCACCGGATTCATGGCGCGGGTGTGGATCCCTCTCGATCGGCGGAGGTCGTACCGCCTGGAAAAGATGTAACTTACGATAACAGGCAACTGTTCGGGTCGTGGAACCCCCTGCCGGACGTGCTATCGCATTGTCCGCCACTGTAATTCACCGCACGCGGGCGTGTGGGTCGACGGCGTCGAACCCACGCCGGGGCTGAACCCACGTGGGCGTGAACCCGCGCCGGGGGTGTGAACCCGCGCGGGCTGAACCCACGTGGGCTGAAGCCGCGCGGGTGAATCCGTACGAGGTGATCCGCACGAGGTGATCTGCACGAGGTGAACCCGCGCCGGGGGTGTGAACCCACGTGGGCTGAACCCGCGCGGGCTGAATCCGCACGAGGTGAATCCGCACGGGGTCGATTTTCTCGGCGTCGAATCCGCTCGCGGTGACGGGCTCGCGGCGGGATCGGCGGTCGCGGGCGAATTGCTCGCAATCTTGGTCCGCGCGCGGTCGTCCGAGCGTCGCCGCGATTCCCGGCCGGATCGCCCCCTTCTGCCGTGTGCGAAGGTTCACACTCCCAACCCCCTCCAAGTCAGGTGACCCTTACTAGAACCCGGGAAGGAATTCCGTCACACTGGTGTTGTGAAAACCATGGGTTTGCGGAATGCGGAAGCAGGCACCGGGCGCCAGCAGGGCGCCCGGTCTGCTGCGGTGTCCGAACCCGCAGGCGAAGGCCACACCCGCGAAGCCGTCGTGAAACTGCTGCTCGAGGAAGGACCGATCACCGCGACCGCCATCGGCAAGCGGCTCGGCCTCACTCCGGCGGGGGTGCGCAGGCACCTCGATGCCCTCATCGAGTCGGGGGAGGCGCGTGCCGCCCGCTCCGCGCCGTGGCAGCAGAAGGGGCGTGGCCGTCCCGCCAAGCAGTTCCAGTTGACGGCCCAGGGCAGAGGCCGTTTGGGGCATGCCTACGATGACCTCGCCGGTGCCGCGATGCGTCAGCTGCGGGAGATCGGCGGCGACAAGGCCATCGTCGACTTCGCGCGCAAGCGGGTCGGCACCATCGTCGCCGGTATCGACCGGCTGGCCCGGCACACGCCGGAGGAGACGGCCGCCAAGGCCGACGAGATCGCGGAGGCGTTCACCGCCGCCGGATTCGCGGCGTCCACCCGGGAGGTCGGCGCGGGCGTGCAGATCTGCCAGCACCACTGCCCGGTATCGCACGTGGCCGAGGAGTTCCCGGAGCTGTGCGCCGCCGAACTGGAGGCGTTCCGCGAACTGCTGGGCACCCATGTGCAGCGGCTGGCCACCATCGCCAACGGCGACTGCGCCTGCACCACCCACGTACCCCTCACCGTGCTGACACCCGGCACCGCCGGGGCGCTGACACCCGGCACCGCCGGGGCCACACCGAATACCGCTGGAAAACCCGTCGCACAGCCCGCGACGACATCGACGAACGACTCCGGAAGGAGTGCCGAATGACGACGACCGCTGCGGCGAGCCGCGAGAATGACGCAGCCCAGGCCCCTCCCCTCACCCAGGAGGAGACCATCGCCTCCCTGGGCAAGTACGGCTACGGCTGGGCCGATACGGATGTCGCCGGTGCCAGTGCCAAGCGCGGCCTGTCCGAGGAGGTCGTGCGCGACATCTCGGCGAAGAAGAACGAGCCCGAATGGATGCTCGACTTCCGGCTCAAGGCCCTGCGCATCTTCGACAAGAAGCCCATGCCGAACTGGGGCTCCAACCTCGACGGCATCGACTTCGACAACATCAAGTACTTCGTGCGGTCCAGCGAGAAGCAGGCCGCGTCCTGGGAAGACCTGCCCGAGGACATCAAGAACACCTACGACAAGCTCGGCATCCCGGAGGCGGAGAAGCAGCGTCTCGTCGCCGGTGTCGCCGCGCAGTACGAGTCCGAGGTGGTCTACCACTCCATCCGCGAGGATCTGGAGAAGCAGGGTGTCATCTTCCTCGACACCGACACCGGCCTGCGCGAGCACCCGGAGATCTTCCAGCAGTACTTCGGCTCGGTGATCCCCTCCGGTGACAACAAGTTCTCCGCGCTGAACTCGGCCGTGTGGTCGGGCGGCTCGTTCATCTACGTGCCGCCGGGCGTGCACGTCGACATTCCGCTGCAGGCCTACTTCCGGATCAACACCGAGAACATGGGCCAGTTCGAGCGCACGCTGATCATCGTCGACGAGGATGCCTACGTGCACTACGTCGAGGGCTGCACCGCGCCGATCTACAGCTCGGACTCGCTGCACTCCGCGGTCGTGGAGATCATCGTGAAGAAGGGCGGCCGCTGCCGCTACACCACCATCCAGAACTGGTCGAACAACGTCTACAACCTGGTCACCAAGCGGGCCAAGGCCGAGGCGGGCGCGACCATGGAGTGGGTCGACGGCAATATCGGCTCCAAGGTCACCATGAAGTACCCGGCGGTGTGGATGACCGGTGAGCACGCCAAGGGCGAGGTGCTCTCCATCGCCTTCGCGGGTGAGGGCCAGCACCAGGACACCGGCGCGAAGATGCTGCACCTGGCGCCGCACACCTCCTCCAACATCATCTCCAAGTCGGTGGCGCGCGGCGGCGGTCGCGCCTCCTACCGCGGCCTGGTGCAGGTGAACAAGGGCGCGTACGCGTCCAAGTCGACCGTGAAGTGCGATGCGCTGCTGGTGGACAACGTCTCCCGCTCCGACACCTACCCCTACGTCGACATCCGCGAGGACGACGTGACCATGGGCCACGAGGCCACGGTCTCCAAGGTGTCCGAGGATCAGCTGTTCTACCTGATGAGCCGCGGTCTGACCGAGGACGAGGCGATGGCCATGGTGGTGCGCGGCTTCGTGGAGCCCATCGCCAAGGAACTCCCCATGGAGTACGCCCTGGAACTGAACCGCCTGATCGAGCTGCAGATGGAAGGAGCCGTCGGCTGATGGCCGTCGAGAACGTTGCGGAGGCCGCGGAAGTACGGCCCCCCGCCGTCAACAAGGGTGAGGTGTTCGCCTCCTTCGATGTGGACGCCTTCGAGGTGCCCTCGGCCAAGGACGAGGCGTGGCGCTTCACCCCGCTGCGCCGCCTGGGCGGCCTGCACGACGGCAGCGCGGTGCGCGACGGCGCGGCCACCGTCGAGGTGAGCGAGGTCGCCGGTGTCACGGTGGAGACCGTGGACCGCGCCGACGGCCGCCTCGGCCAGGGCGGCGTGCCCACCGATCGGGTCGCCGCGCAGGCGTACTCGGGTTTCGACCAGGCCACCGTTGTGTCGGTCGGCGCGGAAACCGAAGTGGCCGAACCGGTCACCGTGACCATCACCGGTCCGGGCGCGGGCAAGACCGCTTTCGGGCACGTGCAGATCCGGCTCGGCAACTTCGCCGCCGCCACCGTGGTGCTCGACTACCGGGGCAGCGGAACCTACGCCGACAACGTGGAATTCGTGCTCGGTGACAGCGCCCGGCTGAATGTGGTCGCGGTGCAGGACTGGGCCGACGACGCCGTCCACGCCACCGCGCATCACCCCCGGCTGGGCCGCGACGCCACCCTGCGCCACACCAATGTCACCCTCGGCGGCGACCTGGTGCGGCTCACCGCGAATGTGCGCTACGACGGTCCCGGCGGCGATGCCGAACTGCTCGGCCTGTACTTCGCCGACGACGGCCAGCATTTCGAACAGCGCCTGCTGGTCGACCACTCGCAGCCCAACTGCAAGTCGAACGTGCAGTACAAGGGTGCGCTGCAGGGCGATCCGGCCTCGTCCAAGCCCGACGCGCACACCGTGTGGGTGGGCGATGTGCTCATCCGCGCCGCCGCCGAGGGCACCGACACCTACGAGGTGAACCGCAACCTGGTGCTCACCGACGGCGCGCGCGCCGACTCGGTGCCGAACCTGGAGATCGAGACCGGCGAGATCATCGGCGCCGGACACGCCTCGGCCACCGGCCGTTTCGACGACGAGCAGCTGTTCTACCTGCGCGCTCGCGGCATTCCGGAGGAGACGGCGCGACGCCTGGTGGTGCGCGGCTTCTTCCACGAGATCATCCAGAAGATCACGGTCCCCGAGGTCCGGGAGCGGCTGGAGGCGGCCATCGAGGCCGAGCTCGCCGCTGTCGGCGTATAAGACGAACTTTCCCACTCCGCAAAGGAATCCGAATTCGATGACCACCCTGGAAATCAAGGACCTGCACGTCGAGGTCACCACCCCCGAGGGCGAGGCCAAGCCCATCCTCAACGGCGTCAACCTGACCGTCCGCTCGGGTGAGACCCACGCCATCATGGGCCCCAACGGCTCCGGCAAGTCGACGCTGTCCTACGCCATCGCCGGTCACCCCAAGTACACCGTGACCTCCGGCTCCATCACCCTCGACGGTGAGGACGTGCTGGAGATGTCGGTGGACGAGCGGGCGCGCGCGGGCCTGTTCCTGGCCATGCAGTACCCGGTCGAGGTTCCGGGTGTGTCCATGTCGAACTTCCTGCGCACCGCCGCCACCGCCGTGCGCGGCGAGGCCCCCAAGCTGCGCACGTGGGTCAAGGAAGTCAAGGAGAACATGGCCGAGCTGGAGATCGACGCGGCTTTCGGCGAGCGTTCGGTGAACGAGGGCTTCTCCGGTGGTGAGAAGAAGCGCCACGAGATCCTGCAGCTGGGCCTGCTCAAGCCGAAGATCGCCATCCTGGACGAGACCGACTCCGGTCTGGACGTGGACGCGCTGCGCATCGTCTCCGAGGGCGTGAACCGCTACAAGGAGCGGGGCTGGGACGATGGCTCCGGCAAGCCTACGGCGGGCGGCGTCCTGCTGATCACCCACTACACCCGCATCCTGCGCTACATCCAGCCGGACTTCGTGCACGTGTTCGTCAACGGCCGCATCGTCGCCGAGGGCGGTCCGGAACTGGCTGAGGAACTCGATGCCAACGGCTACGTGCGCTTCACCTCCGCTGCCGTAGGAGCCTGATACCCATGACCGCCACGGGTCACGATTCCCGGCTCGCCGGGCCGCACGATTCCCCGCTCGCCGGGGTGGCGGCCCTGGACGTCGCCCGCATCCGGGCCGACTTCCCGATCCTGAGCCGCACGGTGCGCGACGGCAAACCCCTGGTCTACCTGGACTCGGGCGCGACCGCGCAGCGGCCGACGGCGGTTCTGGACGCGGAGCGTGACTTCCTGGTCCAGCGCAATGCGGCCGTGCACCGTGGCGCTCATCAGCTGGCGGAGGAGGCCACCGACGCCTACGAGGGCGCCCGCGCCGATATCGCCCGCTTCGTGGGCGTGGACGCCGACGAGATCGTGTTCACCAAGAACGCGACCGAATCGCTGAACCTGGTCACCTACTCCTTCGCCGACAACCGCTTCCCGTACCGGGTGGGGCCGGGCGACGAGATCGTCATCACCGAACTCGAGCACCACGCGAACCTGGTGCCGTGGCAGGAGCTGGCGCGGCGCACCGGGGCGACACTGAAGTGGTACGGGGTCACCGGCGACGGGCGCATCGACCTCGATTCGCTGGAACTGTCGCCCGCCACCAAGGTGGTCGCCTTCACCCACCAGTCCAATGTGACCGGTGCGGTCGCGCCCGTCGAGGAGCTGGTGCGCCGGGCCAAGGCGGTCGGCGCGCTGGTGGTGCTCGACGCCTGCCAGTCGGTGCCGCACATGCCGGTGAACTTCCGCGAGTTGGGTATCGACTACGCCGCCTTCTCCGGGCACAAGATGCTCGGCCCGTCGGGCGTGGGCGTGCTGTACGGGCGGCGCGAGATCCTCGCCGACACACCGCCGTTCATCACCGGCGGCTCCATGATCGAGACCGTGTTCATGGAGGAGAGCACCTACGCGCCGCCGCCGCAGCGCTTCGAGGCGGGCGTGCCGATGACCTCGCAGGTCGTCGGATTGGGCGCGGCCGTGCGGTATCTCGAGGCGGTCGGCATGGAAGCCGTTGCGGCGCACGAGCATGCGCTCACCGAGGCAGCCCTGCTCGGACTGGGTAAGCTGGACGGCGTCCGCATCATCGGACCGACCGAGAACGTGAACCGCGGTGGCGCGGTGGCCTTCGTGGTGGACGGTATCCACGCCCACGACGTCGGCCAGATTCTCGATGACGAGGGCGTCGCCATCCGTGTCGGCCATCACTGCGCCTGGCCGCTGCACCGCCGCTTCGGCGTGGCCGCCACCGCGCGGGCCTCCTTCGCCGTCTACAACACCCTCGACGAGGTGGACGCGCTGGTGGCCGCGGTGCGGAAGGCCCAGACCTTCTTCGGAGTTGCATAAACCATGCGCATGGAGCAGATGTACCAGGAAGTCATCCTGGACCACTACAAGCACCCGCACCACCGCGGCCTTCGCGAGCCGTTCGGTGCGGAGGTGCACCACGTCAACCCCACCTGCGGTGACGAGGTGACGCTGCGCGTACACATCGACGAGAAGGGCGACGTCGCCGACGTCTCCTATGACGGCCAGGGCTGCTCCATCAGCCAGGCGTCGACCTCGGTGCTGGCCGACCAGGTCATCGGCCTGCCCGTGCAGCAGGCGCTGAAGGTGGTCGGATCCTTCGACGAGATGATCACCAGTCGCGGCACCGTCGAGGGCGATGAGGACGTGATCGGCGACGGCATCGCCTTCGCGGGCGTCGCCAAGTACCCGGCGCGGGTGAAATGCGCATTGCTGGGCTGGATGGCGTTCAAGGACGCGGTGGTGCGGATATCCTCCGCACAGGAGGCCACGAAGTCGATGGGTAACGGGGAGTAAGAGATGAGCGACACCGAACAGCAGGCCCCGACCGCCGAGGCGGAGGTTCAGCTGACCCCCGAGGAAGTACAGCACCTCGAGGACCTCGAGGAGGCCATGCGCGATGTGGTCGACCCCGAACTCGGCATCAATGTGGTCGATCTCGGCCTGGTCTACGGCCTGAAGGTCGAGGAGTCCATCGCCAAGATCGATATGACGCTGACGTCCCCGGCGTGCCCGCTCACCGATGTGATCGAGGACCAGGCCCGCAATGCCCTGGTCCGCAGCGGCCTGGTGGAGGACCTCCAGATCAATTGGGTGTGGATGCCGCCGTGGGGTCCGGACAAGATCACCGATGACGGCCGGGAGCAGTTGCGCGCCTTGGGTTTCACCGTCTAGGAGTGCGTTCCACCGAACGCGGCCTGCCGACGACATCACGTCATCGGCAGGCCGTTGTCGTCGGTGCTCCGCCATGCCGCTGTGTCCATGGGCCATGATGAGCGAGTGACAGAGCGCGTCGACACCCCGCTGATCCCGCTGCTGGCCGTCATGCTGTGGGGTGCGCTCGCCGCCGTTCTCGCCGCACCGTTCACGGCCGCGCTGACGGCGCTGGCCTTCCGTTTCCCCATCCCGTTCGACGGCTACGCCGAGGGCGGCGGCGAGGCCCTCAACGCGGCCTTCGCGAGCGTCTTCTACCTCGTCTCCGGCGGTGGCTTCGTGCTGGCCGCCTGCGGAGCCGGAGCCGGGTATCTGCTCGCCCGACGCACCACCGCGGGCCTGTGGCCGCTGCTCCCACTGACGCTGCTGTCGGCCGGAGGGTGCGCACTGATCGGGACCCTGCTGCTGGCCGTGTTCTGACCCGCCGGGTTAGGCCAGGGGTGCGGCCCAGCGCAGGACCGTGCCGCGGTCACCTGCCGGACCGATGTCGAAGCGCCCGTTGGTGCGGTCGGCGCGCACATCCAGATTGGACAGGCCGCTGCGGCGGGGCAGATCCGACGGCAAACCGACGCCGTCGTCGGTCACCTCGATGCTGATCTCGTCGTCGATGGCGATATTGATGTGCACGCTGTGGGCTTCGGCGTGCCGCACCACATTGCTGAGTGCTTCGCGCAGTACCGATTCCACATCGTCGGCCAGGGGGATCGGCAGCACCGACAGCGGTCCGGAGACGTGCACCGTGGTGCGCAGGTCGGCCTCGGCGGTCATCTCGGCGATGAGATCGTGCAGGCGCTGGTGCAGGCGCGCCGAACCGGTTTCGGGCTCGTGCAGGTCGAAGATGGATTGCCGGATGTCCTGCACGATGGATTGCAGATCGTCGAGGGTGCGGCCGAGGCGGGTGCGGATCTCGGGGGTGCGGATGCGCTGCGCGGTGCCCTGCAGGACCAGGCCGGTGGCGAACAGCCGTTGGATCACCCGGTCGTGCAGGCTGCGGGCGATGCGGTCGCGTTCGGAGAGCACGTCCAGCTCCCGCATGCGGAACTGGGTGTCGGCCAAACGCAGTGCCAAGGCGGCTTGACCGGCGAACACCGCCATCATCGCCTGGGTGGGCGTATCGAATTCCGGCGCTTCGGGGCTCCGGCAGACCGCCAGCACGCCCAGCATCGATTTGCGGGCCTGCAATGGCAGCAGCAGCACCGGGCCGAATGCGGGCAGGATATCGGTGAACGCGTTGAAGGCCAGACCCTGTGTCACCTTCGACTCCGCGGTGCGGAACACCGAGCCGGTGTGCGAGTCCGCCACCGGAATTCGACGGCCCAGAATGCCTGCCGCGGTGGTGCCGGTACCGGCCGCCACGATCAGCTCCTCCACCTCCTGATCGGGCGATTCCAGATCTTCGGGCAGCGCCAGGAAGGCGCACACCGCTCCGGCGAGGGTCATGGCCCGTTCCGCGATCAGCTCCAGCACCTCGGCCGGTTCGCCGCCGCCCAGCAGTTCGGTCGCCACGTCGCGGATGGATTCCAGCCAGGTTTGGCGGATGCGGGATTCCTCGTAGAGGCGGGCGTTCTCGACCGCGATCCCCGCGGCGGCGGCCAGCGCCCGCACCACCACCTCGTCGTCCTCGGTGAATTCCAGCCCACCGGCCTTCTCGGTGAGGTAGAGGCTGCCGAACACCTCGTCGCGTACCTTCACCGGAACGCCGAGGAAGGTCCGCATCGGCGGGTGGTGTTCCGGGAAGCCGATCGACGCCGGATGATCCGAGAGATCGGCCAGCCGTATCGGTTCGGGCTGTTCGATGAGCAGGCCCAGGACGCCGCCGCCGTGCGGCAGGTCGCCGATGAGCACCCGGGTGCGATCGTCGATGCCCTCGTAGACGAATTCCGAGAGGGGATGGGTGTATCCGCGCGTCTCGCGCACGCCGAGCGCGCCGTAGCGGGCGTCCACGAGTTCGATGGCGGTGTGGACGATGGAGCGGAGGGTGTCGTCGAGATCGAGTCCGGCGGTGATGACGAGCATGGCGTCGATGAGCCGGTCCATCCGCTCGTGCACACCGACCAGTTGGGTTATCCTGTCTTGCACACCCGCCAGGAGTTCGCGTAATCGCAACTGGGACAGGGCTTCGAGGACGCGCGTGCGATCGCCGCCGACCGCGTCCGGGTCGTGTGACATGCGGCACATTGTCCTCTCGCTCCCCGGATCTGTCAGTAGCTCGGACGATGCCGAACTGCCTGCGCGTGTCGGATTTCCTCGTCGCGGCAAGCTTTTCGATTCCGTGGTCGGCTGCGCCGTGCGCGTCGCGAGAAAGGACCCGAGGGGACCTTCGGCCCTAGGAGCCTCGCAGTTCCGGTGGTGGCATGGGTACGCCCAAACCGGTTCGTAGCTCAGGGGAAGGTGGTCGTCGTCCAGTGGACACACACGCGGTGGTGGTCGGAGATGCGCACGTGGTGGTGAACGCGGTGGGGGAAGTGTCCTTCGCCGAGGTCGTACGGGCGGAACGGATGATCGGACAGGTATTGCGGCGGCACCACATTCACGAACCGGCGCGGGTGCGGATGGTCGACCGTCCGGGGACCGGGGTGATGACCGTGCAGGCGAACGTGTGGACCGGGCAGGGGGAGGTGCGCACCCAGATCGACGGATCGGGAGGCTGGGCGCTGACCTTCGCGGCCGAGCGGCTGGATCTGCAACTGCGGCGGGTGGAGCGGTCGGTGGCGCGCCGCATGCCGGATCGGCGGCGGGCGGTGCTCGCCGGCGTCACCGATGACCGACCCGTCACCCGGCGCAAGACGGTGGACGCGCGGAGCTGCGACGCGGCCGAGGCGATCGCGACCATGGACGCCATGGACTACGACGCGCACCTGTTCACCGATGCCGAAACCGGTGAGGACGCGATCGTGTACTGGGCCGGACCGCGCGGGGTGCGCTTCGCGCGGCAGTGGCGGCTGCGGCCGCCGCGCGGCATGGACGAGCTGCCCCTGACCATGAATCCGCATCGGGTGCCGGTGCTCGCCGAGCATCAGGCGGCGGCGCGGCTGTGCCGCTACGGGCTGCCGTTCCTGTTCTGCACCGATATCGCCGATCGGCGCGGGCGGCTGCTCTACCGCCGCTACGACGGGGATGTGGGCGTGGTGATCGCCCGGTAGAGCGGTGTCCGGCCATTAGGATGCCCCGGTGACCGGATACGACTACTCCGACGCGTTCGAGCATCTCGACACCTCGACGCTGCCGCCGCGCCAACACCACATCCTCGCCGTGATCCGGGACTGGGTGGTGCGGCACGGGTATCCGCCCAATACTCGCCAGATCGGCGACGAGGTCGGGCTGAAATCCTCCTCCACGGTGTCCAAGCATCTGAACGCACTGGAGGAGAAGGGATTCCTGCGCCGCAGCGACACCATGTCGCGGCCCATCGACGTGCGTATGTTCCTGCACTCCGCACCGCAGGGCCGCGCGGAGTCCGAACAGCAGGTGCCGGTGCCGGTGGTCGGCGATATCGCCGCGGGTACGCCGATCCTGGCCGAGGAGCACACCGACGACGTGCTCTCGCTGCCGCGCGAACTGGTCGGGCGCGGAACCGTGTTCGGGCTGCGCGTGCGCGGTGATTCCATGGTCGACGCCGCCATTTGCGACGGCGATATCGTCGTGGTCCGCAAACAGCACGAGGCGCACAATGGCGAGATCGTGGCGGCGATGATCGACGGTGAGGCCACTGTCAAGGTGTATCGACGCACCGGCGGGCACGTCTATCTGGAACCCCGTAATCCGGCCTACCAGGTGATCGACGGCGACGAGGCCGTGATCCTGGGTAAGGTCGTCTCGGTAATGCGGCGGGTTTGACCCTGCTGTTCGCACTACCAGCCAACTGGACATAACGGTTGGTCTCGGCAAAGATTCCACCCGTTATTGCCTTTCTTCACGGGGAGAAGTGAATGTCGTTGTTGCGCAAGACCTGTTTGGGTCTCGCTGTCTCGTCGATGGCGACGCTCGGCGTCGTCGCCGCGGGTCCCGCGTCCGCGGTCGATGGCGGTTTCACCGCCACCGCCGGTGACCTGTACGGCGCCCTGGCGCTGTCCAAGAGCACCGGAAACGTCGCCTACGCGGTGAACTACGGCAGTTATGGTGCCGCGGACACGGCCGCGATCGCCGAATGCGGCGGTGGCGACTGCGAGGTCGTCGTGCACTTCGCCAATGCCTGCGGTGCGGTGTCCCAGGGCGCCGACACCCGTTTCGGCTGGGCGTGGGCGGCGACCAAGGTGGAGGCCGAGCAGGCCGCCATCGATGTGCTCGGTAAAAGTGCGCCGTCGTTCCCGGATGCGGGTTCGGCGTCGCCGCGGCAGGCGAAGGTGATCCTTTCCGCCTGCACCGATAACGCCAGGTGAGACAGCAATAACAAGCGAACGCCGTGGTCTTCCGGAGCTTTCGGAAGGGCGCGGCGTTTCGCTTTCCCGGGTGGAAATCGGGTGAGGGCAACCGGCAGTGATCGGCGTGTCCGCAGACCGAATTCCCCGCCTCGCCCACGGTGCCCCGGAGATGATTTCGAGGTGGACGACATCACCTACGAGGACACCCGATTCGCGTTGCACGCGGCCGCGGAACTGCTGATCGCGGGACCGCAGTACCGGCGTTTCGGCACCATTCGCATGCGCATCGTGCTGGGTGGGTTCACCGGAATCACATGGCCGGTCTCGGTGACGGGCACCGATCTGGTCTGGCCGCGGGGCCGCGCCGCGCTGCACGGCACCTACCGCGAATTGGCCGCGGCCGCCGGATTCGAACCGGACGGGCCGCCGGACGGTCTCTACAGCGACGGCACCAATATGGACCCCGACGAGCCGTTCAGTCTCGATTCCGGCGCGGCCGCGACCGTGCACGACTGGTTCGCCATCGGCGATACCGCACTACGCCGCTTCGCCGCCGAACAGCCGGTGCTGTGGCCGGAACACTTCGATCTGTCCGTCGCCATCGACGAAGTGAACTACGGGGTGTCACCGGGCGACTGGGACAACCCCCGGCCCTACGCGTATGTCGGGCCGTGGACCCGCCGCCGGGGCGAGTTCTGGAACGCACCCTTCGGCGCCATGCGCCCGCGCGACGAGGTCGGCACCGTGGCGGGGCTGCTCGACTTCTTCCACGAGGGCCGGGCGCGCGCGGCGGAGAACTGAGCCGCCGCGACCGGCCGTGCCCGTGCCAGGCGAGCGTGGCTGTATCAGCCGTGCCCCGCACCGATCGCGCCGCCACAGCCGTGCCCCGCACCGATCGCGCCGCCACAGCCGTGCCCCGCACCGATCGCGCCGCCACAGCCGTGCCCCGCACCGATCGCGCCGCCACAGCCGTGCCGGTACCCGGGTCGCGCCTGCACCGGTCACGCGGTAAACGGCCACGCCGCACCGGTCACGTCAACTGTGGCCCACTCGTGCCGCTCGTGCCCGCACCGGTCATGTCGCCACGGCTGTGCCCGCGCTGGCCGCGTCGGTACCGGTCACGTCGCGATAGGTCGCGCATGGACCGCCCGCGCCGCGCCGGTCGGCCGGATATACCGGCCGTGAGGCGAGCCGCCGGTGTCAGTGCGTGGGCAGACGCTCGGTGGATCCCTCGGCCAGGGCGGTCTCCACATGGGAGATGCCCGCGCGCACCCCCGCGCCGTAATCGTCGTCGTCCAGGGCGTCGAGGCGGGCGCGGGCCGCGTCCAGGTGGGTGTGCGCGGTGTCGAATGCGCCCAGGCGGCGGTAGTTGTCGGCGAGGTTCAGGTGCAGTGACGGGTAGAAGCCGCGCACGGTGAGGGCCGAGTTCTCCTGTTGGGCGCGTTCGTCGGTGAGCGAGGCGGCCGCGTCCAGGGCGCGCACGTCCCAGGTGAGCGCGTCGGCGGCGTGCTCGTGCAGATCGGCCAGGTAGTGGGCGATGGTGCAGCGGTGCAGGGCGTCGCCGGTGACGCCCACCGTCTCCCAGAGTGCGGTGAGCGCCTCCCGGGCGCGGGCGGTATCCCCTTGACGCCCAAGGGTTACCGCGTCGGTGATGGCGAGCATGGTCGGGTCCGCGACGGTCATGCCGACACCGTAGGGGAGGGGTCCGACAGTATCGGCGACCCCGCCGCTCGTCGGAGGCATCGGCCCCGTGCTCGTCGATCCGTTCCTGGCGTGCGTGCCCGCGGCACGGCGACAGCCTGTGCCTGCGGCGTTCGGTGGCATCCATCGTGTCGACGCGGCGAGTGTCGGTCACCGGCACCCGGGAGGCGGGCGTGGCTGGCACCCGGGAGTCGGGCGCGAGTGGCGAGCTGGGCTCAGCCCTTGGGACGCCCGTGCCTGCCGTCGCCGGTGATGCGGCCGCGGCGGATGAGGTCGCGTTTGGTGCCGGGTCCCAGGGTGATCTGGTCGTCGCCCGCGTCGTCAACGGGATTGGGGCGCACGAACAGGGTGACGGTGGTGCCCTCGGTGAAGCCGTTCTTGCGCATCATGTTCGCCGAGGCGGTGTTGTGGTTCTCCACATCGGTGACGATGCGCCGCGCGCCGTGCTTGAACAGCGTGTCGCAGCAGGCGGTCATGAGCCGTCCCGCCACCCCGCGGCCCTGCATATCCGGCGCGACCGCGATCCACTCCAGATAGGCCCAGTCGTCGCGCAGTTCGAACTCCATGGAGGCCAGCACGAATCCGACCACCCGATCCGAATCGACCGCCACCCAGCAGGAGCGTCCCGCGCTGTCGAGATGCTCGGCCACCGAGGTGAGCGACCAGGAGGTGTAGGGCTTGGCGGAGGTGTCGAACACCTGGTAGCCGAGGTCGATGACCTGGCGCAGATGGCCGAGTCCCATCGGGACGATGGCTATGTCGGATTCCATACCCGCCAGTTTGCCAGGGGTATGCCAGTGAATATCGAAACGCGCTGGTAGGCGCGGCATGAGCGGCGCGAAAGCCGCTCACGCACCCTTGCGGGTCTGCTTGCTCGCGGTCTTCTTGGCGGGAGCCTTCTTCGCGGTCTTCTTCTCGGCCTTGGCGGGAGCCTTCTTCGCGGGCTCGGCTCTCTTGTCGGACGCGGCCTTCTTGGCCGGCTTCTGCCCCGATGCCTCGAGGCTGCGTTGCAACGCCGCCACCAGATCGACGACCTCGGCGTCCATTTCCGGCGCGGCCGGTTCCGGAGCGCGGGTGACCTTGCTGCTGCCGCTGGCGATGGCCTCGTCCAGCATGCGCTTCAATTCGATCTGGTATTCGTCGGTGTAGAGGCTCGGATCGAAATCGTCGGACATGGTGTCCACCAGCGTCTCCGCCATGGACAGTTCCTGTTTCTTCGGCTCGGCCACCCCGTCGAGGGATTCGAATTCCACCGAACGCACCTCGTCGGGCCACAGCAGCGTTTGCAGCAGCAGCACGCCGTCGTGCACGCGCAGCGCGGCCAGGCGGGTCTTCTGCCGCAGCGTGAAGTGCACCAGCGCGACCCGATTCACGTCTTCGAGGGTCTTGGCCAGCAGCACATAGGCTTTGGGGGTGCTGGAATCGGGTTCGAGGTAGTAGCTCTTCTCGTACAGAATCGGATCGATCTGTTCGGCGGGCACGAATTGCAGAACCGGGATCTCGTGTTTCTCGGCCACCGGCAGTTTGGCGAAGTCCTCATCGGTGAGGATCACACGATCGCCCTCGGGTGATTCATACGCCTTGTCGATATCGGCGAAGGCCACCGATTTCCCGCACACGGTGCATACCCGGTCGTACTTGATTCGCCCACCGTCGGCCGCGTGGACCTGGTGGAACCGAATGTCGTGGTCCTCGGTCGCGGTGTAGACCTTCACCGGTACATTGACCAGTCCGAACGCGATCGAGCCCTTCCAGATAGACCGCATGGCCTCCACTGTACGTTCGGTCCGATTCGCTGTCTTCGCGAATCGCCGCCGACCTGGGGAGACGGCAGCCCGCGATATGACCATCGGCGGCATCGAGCTGCCGCGGGGCACCGATCGGCGGCGATTCGCCCGGCCGCATCGGCACAGCGGGCGCGCCGTATCGGCACAGTGGGCGCGCCGTATCGGTACAGCCGGGTGCGCCGCATCGACACAGCCGGGTGCGCGCAGCATCACCTCGGCGGGCGAGCGCCGAGCGTCGCGCTCACCAGGGTGCGCCGTAGCCGCCACGGGAGGGCCGCGAACAGGGACACCATGGCCGCCGTCGTACCGGGTAGGTCGTCGCGGCCGGAGAGGTACGCGCGCCGCAGCTGCGGTGGCAGCGCGAAGAAGGCGTCGAAGAATACCGGCACCTCCGGTGCGGGGAGGGCGAGCAGGGCGCGCAGGCCCGCCAGCCGCAGGGCATGGACCGCCCGCGCCGATGGCGACCAGAGCGAGTGTCCGGCGGCCAGGTCGTCGGCGGTGTACAGGGCGGTGGCGACGCTGTATCCGGTGGCGGGGTGGGTGAGCGCACCGGCCGCGCCGAAGCCACGGCGGCTCGGTCTACCCCCCTGAACGGGAAACCGGACCCGCTCGACGGGCGCGTCCACGCCGACTGTGATGCCTCGCGAACGCAAGCGGTGGTGCAGCCGGGTGCGGAGTTCGGCGGTGCCGAGAGCAGGGCGGCCCGCCAGACAGGTTTCCTCGAGCAGCATGCTGTGCTCGTTCAGCGGGATCGCGTAGAGGAACGACCGCGGTGCCGCCGCATCCGCGCCATTGTCCGGACGCCAGTCCATGAACAGGGTGTCGAACTCCGGATCGCGATCGACCACCACGCCGAAGGCGGTCTGCTCGGCGCGAGCGGGGGAGCGGGTGAGCCCGCGGGCGTCGACGACGCGTCCGGCGGTGCGGACCGAGCCCGAGGCGAGCCGGACGCTCTCGGTCCGATCACGGTGGGCGGGAAGGATTTCCACGACGCTGTCGGCGACGATCTCCGCCCCGGTCAGGTCCAGGCAGCGTTGCAGGGCCGTCGTGTCGAACACGGAGTAGGCGCGGTGCAGGTCGACGCGGCACAGCGCCCAGGCGGCGGGGTTCACGACCGTCGCCGCGACGGCCGCGGACGGCAGCCAGGGCGGCAGCTCGTCGGCCCAGGCGGCGTAGGTGGCCGTCCATCGCCGGTTCGGATGCGGGTCGACCACGGTGACCGACAGCCCGTGGGCCAGTGCCCGGTGGGCGAGGGCTCGCCCGGCGGGGCCGAGCCCGCAGACGAGGAGATCGCAGCTCACCCGGTGATTGCATCACGGTCCGCACGGAGCGTTCGGTGCGGGCGCGTTTTGTCTGATTCGGTAGGGTCACGAGGTCAGCAGTGATCGGGGAGGAGCAACGCGATGACATACCCACCTGGGCACGACCCGTACGGGTACGGCCAGCAACCGCAACAGGACCCGGCCGGGTGGGGGCAGCCGGTGCCGCCGCCCGGACCCCAGGCGAGTCAGCCGGGCTGGGAGCAGCAGGGTTACCAGCAGCCGGGCTATCAACAACCGGGCTATCAACCGCCGGGATACCAGCAGCCCGAACCTCAGGCCGGGTACCAGCAGCCCGACTTCCAGCAGGGCTATCAGCCGCCCGGCTATCAGCCGATGCCGCCCAAGAAGAACAACGGCCTGCTCATCACCCTAGCGGTGGTCGTGGTGGCCGCGCTGGGCTTGGTCATCGGCGCGGTCGTGGTCGTCACCGGCAAGGATGACGACAAGCAGGCCGCCGCCACCACGACCACCGCCACGGCGACGACCTCCGCCGCCCCCACCACCACGACCCGCACCACCACGACCGCCGCCCCCACCACGAAACCGGCGGCGGGCGCGAAACTCAGCTACACCGAGTACGGCGGCGACTGGAACTTCCGGCTCGGCGATGTGGCCTTGCAGGCGCAGTGGGTGCAGGGCAAGGACGACACTAGTTGCGCCCCCATCGAGGAGAACGGCACACTCACCAATCTCGGCTGCGAGTACGCGGCGGAGCTGACCTGGTCGGCCGAGGGCGGCGACCTCATCCTCACGCAGCTGATCCTGGGCATGGGCGATGCGGCCACCGCGACCGCGGCGGTCGACCAGTTCGACGACGGCGATGTGAAGCTCGGCCCGGGCATGTACGTCGAGCACTGGGAGACGGGTAAGTGGCGCAATGGCAGTGAGAAGGAGTTCCTGGTGATCACCTTCGCCACCGCGACCGCCGCCGTGCCGACCGAGACCGTGGAGAAGTACCTGCGTTACCGCCACAGCGACACCACCGCCGCGCTGCTCTGGCGCTAGCCGCTCCACACGCGTTTCAATCAATGATTGAAACGACGAATGCAACGTGTTTCACTTCTCTCATGGTCGAGAAGACATCCGCGCGGGCGGGTACCCGCGACCGGCTGCTTGCCGCCGCCGAGAAACTGCTGTTGACCGAGCGCTACGAGGATGTCTCGGTGCGCGGGATCTGCACGGCGGCGGGGGCCAATCCCGCTGCCGTGCACTACCACTTCGGTTCGAAGGAAAACCTGGTCGCCGCGCTCATCGAGGATCGTCTCGGCCCGCTGTGGGCCGACCGGCTCACCGATCTGGACACCGAGCACGCCGCGGTGCCGACGGTGGTGGACGCGGTCATCGCGCCGTTCGTGGAGCTCTCGGGCGATCCGGTCGGGCGGCTGCACCTGCGGCTGCTCGCGCAGCTGGTACTGGGCCGGTATCCGATGACGTGGACTCGCCATTGGTTCCACATGGATTCGTGGGTCGGCCTGCTACCCGAACTCACCCCGGCCGACAGTCGCCGTCGCTGGAGACTGGCCTTCGATCTCATCATCAGCCGCTTCAGCACCGACACCACCGTATCGCCGGAATCCGTGGCGGCCTTGCGCGATTTCGTCGTCGCCGGGCTGACATCACCGGGCGGCCGGGCATGACCGAGATCTTCGCACCCGCCCGGCTCGGCCCGATCACCCTGCGCAACCGGGTGATCAAGGCCGCGACCTTCGAGGGCCGCACCCCCGACGCGCTCGTGACCGACGAGCTCATCGCCTTTCACCGCGAAATGGCCGCGGGCGGAGTCGGACTCACCACCGTCGCCTACTGCGCCACCGCACCCGGCGGCCGCACCGACCGGCATCAGATCTGGATGCGGCCCGCGGCGGTACCGGGGCTGCGGCGGCTCACCGATGCCGTGCACGCCGCCGGTGCCCTGGCCAGTGCCCAGATCGGCCACGCCGGGCCGGTCGCCAACGCTGCCTCCAATCGCGCGCCCGCACTCGCGCCCAGCCGCCTGTTCAGTCCGCTCGGCATGCGTCCCATGCACGTCCCGGACGACACCGAGATCCGGGGCATCATCGCCGAACACGCCGCCGCGGCCCGGATCGCCGAGGAGGCCGGATTCGACGCGATCGAAATCCATTTCGGCCACAACTATCTGGTGAGCTCCTTCCTCAGCCCACTGCTCAACCGGCGCAAGGACGGCTACGGGGGCTCGCTGGCCAATCGCGCCCGGCTGGCGCGCGAGATCGCCCGTGCCGTGCGCGACGCCGTGGGTGACCGGCTCGCCGTCATCGCCAAGCTGAATATGGAGGACGGCGTGCGCGCCGGACTCCGGCTGCCCGAATCACTGCGGGTCGCGGCCTGGCTGGAACAGGACGGCGCGCTCGACGCCCTGGAGTTGACCGCGGGCAGCTCCCTGCTCAACCCCATGCTGTACTTCCACGGCGATGCGCCGCGCCACGAGTTCGCTCAGGTGCTGCCGCCCCCGGCACGCTGGGGATTCCGGCTCATCGGCCGCGGTTTCCTGCGGGAATACCCGTACCGGGAGGCATATCTGCTCGACCGCGCCCGCCAGTTCCGGCGGGAGCTGACCATGCCGCTGATCCTGCTCGGCGGCATCACCAACCACGACACCATGAAGCTCGCCATGTCCGAGGGCTTCGATTTCGTCGCCATGGGCCGGGTACTGCTGCGGGAACCCGATCTGGTGCGGCGCATCGAAGCCGACCGGACCCGGCGGTCGGCCTGTATCCACTGCAATCAGTGCATGCCCACCATCTACTCCGGCACCCGCTGCGTGCTGCGGCTGGACAGCCCGGCAGCGCTGTAGAAAAAATTCGCGAGAAAAATTCGCGGCCGTGTCGATTCGATGTCGCGCCCGTTCGACCTAGGGATGAGAGGGTTCGAGAGGGACCCGCGACACCGAGGAGACAACCATGAAGTACATGCTGATCATGCGCGCCACCGACGAAGGCTTCGCCCGGTTCGCCGAGGTCGACTTCAACGAGATGCTCGAGACCATGGGCCGCTTCAACGACGAGCTCATCCGGGCGGGCGTACTGGTCGCCGCCGAGGGGCTCGACGACCCGGCGGAGAGCGTGGTCGTGGACTACTCGTCGGAGACCCCCGTGGTCACCGACGGACCGTACGGCGAGACCAAGGAACTGTTCGGCGGTTACTACATCCTGAACGTGACCTCCAAGCAGGAGGCCGTCGAATGGGCCAAGCGGATGCCCATGACCGGTCCGGGCATCAAGACCGAGATCCGCCGTGTGCCCAGCATCGACGAATTTCCGCAGGACAACGAGTGGGTCAAGCGGGAGCGGGCCTGGCGCGAAGAGACCGGTCAGCTCTGAGCGTCCGAGCGCATGAGTGAGGTCGCGAGCAGGGAGAGCGTCGCCGCGGTCTGGCGGATCGAATCCGCCCGGATCGTCGGCGCGCTCGCCCGCTACACCGGGGATTTCTCGCTGGCCGAGGACCTCGCGCAGGAGGCGCTGGCCGAGGCGCTGGTGAGCTGGCCGCGCGATGGCGCGCCGCGTAATCCGGCGGGCTGGCTGCTCACCGTCGGCCGTCGGCGCGCGATCGACACCTTCCGCCGCCGCGCCGCCCTCGACGATCGCTACGCCGACCTCGCACACGGGCTGGGGGAGGGCGGGATCGTCGCGGGCGCGACCCCCGTGGACTCGGAACCGGATATGCCGTGGGATCCCGATCAGATCGACGACGACGTGCTGGCGCTCATGTTCACCGCCTGTCATCCGGTGCTGTCGGCGGAAGCTCGGGTGGCCCTCACGCTGCGGGTGGTCGGCGGTCTCACCAGCGACGAGATCGCCAAGGCGTTCCTGGTACCCACCGCCACCGTGCAGGCGCGTGTCACCCGCGCCAAGAAAACCCTTGCGGCGGCACGGGTTCCGTTCGAGGTTCCACCCGCCGACAAACGGGCAGAACGTCTCGTCTCGGTGCTCTCGGTGGTCTACGTGATCTTCACCGAGGGCTCGTCGGCCAGCTCCGGTGACGACCTGATCCGACTCGACCTCGCCAGTGAGGCACGGCGTCTCGCGCGGGTGCTGGCCCGGCTGGTACCCACGGAACCCGAAACCCACGGACTGCTGGCCCTGCTCGAACTCACCGCGGCGCGCTTCCCGGCCCGCACCGGACCCGACGGCGAACCGATCCTGCTCGAACACCAGGACCGCCGCCGCTGGGACCGGTCCGCCATCCGGCGCGGCCAGGCCGCCCTGGCCCGCGCCGCCGAGATCGGCAGGGGCCTGGGCGCTTTCGGCCTGCAAGCCGCCATCGCCGAATGCCACGCCGTCGCCCCCTCGGTCGAGGAGACCGACTGGGAGCGCATCGTGGTGCTCTACGAGGCGCTGGGCCGCCTGCGCCCGGCCCCCATCGTCGACCTCAACCGCGCGGTCGCGGTATCCATGGCGCACGGCCCCGCCGCCGCCCTCCCGATCGTCGATCAATTGGCTTCGAGCGGAAGCCTTTCCACCTCGCACCTGCTGCCGACCGTGCGCGCCGAACTGTTGGCCCGCCTGGGCCGCACCACCGAAGCGCGCACCGAATACCAGGACGCGATTCGACTGTGCGGCAACGATCGTGAGCGGGCGGTGCTGGAACGCAAACTCGCCGAACTGGTTTGAGCCGCCGCCCGGGGAGGCTGATGCCGAGCGCCCGGGGGGCACGGGTGGCGAGCCACGAGCGTTCTTCGCGGTTCCGACTCGCCGAGCGATGCCAGCCCCGGCTGCGGGGGCGAACCTCAGATGCCGCCGGTGGACAGCAGCCCGCCGTCCACGCGCACGGTCTCACCGGTGATCCACGACGCCTGATCCGACGCCAGGAACGCCACCAGCGCCGCCACATCCTCCGGCTTGCCGAGCCGCTTCATCGGATAGGCATTGGCGGCGGCCTCCTCATCGGCCGAGTACAGCGCGTCCGCGAACTTCGTCTTCACCACGCCGGGCGCGACCGCGTTCACCCGAATACGCGGCCCCAACTGCCACGCCAGCTCCTCGGTGAGCCGAATGAGCGCGGCCTTGGACGCACCGTACGCCGCGATCACCCCGGTGGAGCGGATCCCGGCCACGCTGGCCAGGTTCACCACGGCCCCGCCGTTGTCCCGCATCCACGCCTTGTAGGCCTCCTGGATATAACCCAGCGCCGCGACGACATTCACGTCGAAGATCTTGCGCACGGCATCCAGGTCAGCGTCCATCAGCGCGCCGTACACCGGATTGATCCCGGTGTTGTTGATCAGAATGTCGAGCGACCCGAACTCGGCCACCGCCGCAGCCACCTGCTCCGCCCGCGCCCCGGCGTCCCCGGAATTCCCCGCCACCGCGAGCACCTTCCCCGGATGCCCCAACGCCCGCAACTGCTCGGCGGCCTGCTCGAGCGGTCCCGGCTTACGCGCGGTGATCAGCACACTGGCCCCCCGCGACAGCAACTCCGCCGCCACCGCATGCCCGATACCCCGGCTCGCCCCACTGACCAGCGCGCCTTTGCCCTTCAGATCATCACTCATGTGACGGCACGCTACTTCTGTCACTCGAGGTGGGCGAACTTGCCCCGGGTTGGGTGGTCATGCAGTCACAGTAGACCGGCCGTGCAAACACATGGAAGAGCAACTTCTGTGCAGTCACATGCGGATTCAGGCTTGCGTGGTCTGAGCGGGGCGATTGGAGTGCGCTAGGGGGTGAGACTGCCCCGAGACAGCGGTCAACGCCTCGGCCACCTCCGGCAACGAGGCCCGGACGTAGGTGTAGGTGGCGCCGTCGATGCGGGTGGGTTCACTGTGTCCGGCGTAGGCGCGGGCGACGGCGTAACCGAACTCGCGCTCGACGAAGGTGAGCGTGGTGTAGCGCAACCAGTGCGCGCTGACTTGCATGGCGGCGGCCCAGGGGAGGTGCTCGCGGAGTCGATTCGACAGGTAGTCGTAGCGGCGACGGCCGACCGGGCGTCCATTGTGATACCGAAGGACCTGTGTGGTCGCCTCCGGCCCACCCCGCCTGCGAACATGTTCGACCAGCCGAGCCATCAGCAGGGGAGAGATCGGCTGCCAGCGTGCGGTCTCGCCTTTCTCGCGCAGCTTGATGAGGCAATCTTCGATGTTGAGGTCGTCGACGGTCAGCGAGAGTACACCGCCCCTGCGGCACGCGGTTTCGATGTGTAGTCGCACGATCAGCGAATCGAGCTCTTGATCGTTTCCTGTTGTGGATGCCACTCGCCCGATCGCTCGGACCTGTTCGAATGTCAGGGCGTGCCGGGTGCTCGGCAGTCTTCGGGGTTTCGCTGCCTTGGTCGCCGGGTTGTCCGACGGTCGAATCAGATTGTCTGCTTCGGCATGTCGGTAAATGCATCGGATCGCAGCCACCATGTTCGCTGCCGCGCCGCGGCCGCCACGGTAATTGGATCGGACTGCGGCTGTGCATCGGCGCTGCTTCACGAGCTTATCGATCTCGGTGGTCGTGGGGGAGTCGAGTGGCCGGTCGGCCCAAGCATCTTCCAGGGCCCGCCAATACGGCTCGTAGCTGTGCACGGTGGTGTCCGGCAGCGCGGCGCGCAGGTGCTCGATGTACTCCGAGAAGGTGGGCACCGATCGCTGGCCGTCACCGCGCTCGGGAAGGTCGTCGATCGTAAGGCCGAGTCGCGACAGAAGACGGAGCGCCGTCGTGACATCGTTGTCTTTCACGGGATGTCTCCCCATGGCGTGGAGCGGAACGACCAGAGCGCCGCTGCCAGAATCCGGGCTGAATAGACGATGAGTCGCGAATAGGCGGGTGCGGCGACAATGAGAACTCGGTCGCCGGGACGCAGAAGGCAGTCATTGACGCCGTATCCGGCCAGCACGGTGTCGGCTTCGAGCGCATCGCGCACCAGCCGGTGGGCCTCGGGGGCGTTGGTCTTGTCATCGCCGGGCTCGATCGAGCTCAGCGCGTCCTTGAACTGCTGTTTGAGATGAGCCAACAGGCCCTCCGATCTGGTATCTGGCGCGCCGCCGCGGCCAGCTGGGACAGCGACCTTGACCGCGTAGCGCTGTCCCGCCTCGTGGTGCAGTGCGACGACGACCAACGAGCGTTCCGGGACGAATCCCAGCATCGCGGGTACTGCGGCGATGAACTGGTCCGGATCCTTCAGTACAGCTTCGAACGACGACACGTGACGGCTCCTCACTGGAGGGACGAGCCCGATAAGCGCACTGAGACAACCAGATACGGGTGTCCGCGCCGCGCCTTCGGGGCGGTGGGCGCAACGCGTCGACACCGGCGGCGTCAGTGGGCGGTCAAGCCGAGAACCTTGCCCTCCGGCCCATCATCGAGCGGTTGGCACCCATCCTGGTCGGCATACGCGGCTTGACCGCCCACGCCGCCGGTGTAGCGTGCGCCCGCCCACCGCCCCGAAGGCCGCGCGACAATAACGCTCCAAGTCGGCCTGAAGTAACAACACCCCACTGGTCGCTCGCCACGGAACCTGCCCGCACGCCGACTGACCGGACCTTGACTCGCACCCTGGCCGACGACCTCGCGCCGCCACCGATTCAGATTCCGGACAGATCCAGATCCGCGAAACGTCACGCTGGCCAGACATTATGTGCAGGTAGCAATCGATTGGTTACACGCATGGTCGAACGCGGCATCAAGCTGGCTCGCAGGTCAACGCAGTGGCTGCGCCACCCGGGTTCGAGAAGATTGGCTGGCCTGGTTGACCTTTCGGGTGTGGCAAGAGTGACAAGCAGTTGCCCATGTGATTCTCTAGTTCCGCGCCGGCAACAGTCTGGCGAACCTGATGAGGTAGAGGGGGGTCTGATGAGAACGTCATTCAGTCCAGCAGAGGGTGAGGCTTCGCGAAGACGCCGCAACCTCCGTCATGTCAGCGCTGTCGGTATGGCTGTGCTCGTGATCGCTGCCGGGACACAGCTCGCTCATGCCCAACCCCCTACCGATAGTCCAACTCCGACGACACCTTCCAGCACACCACCGGCTGCCACCATACCGACGACCACGACACCGGCCCCCGCCACGCCCAGACCACCGGCGACCACCTCACCGGCGCCGCCGAGTATCATCACTCCCTCGCCGTCGACGACCTCTCGGCCGTCACCTCAACCGACCACAGGCCCGCGACAGCAACCATCTGGAGAGCCGTCGTCGACAACGCGTACCTCGCAGGAAGGCTCGTGTCCGGCCGGCCCGCCGGGCGGGCAGAAGGTCAAGCCGGAGACGTGGGAGCCGACCAAGAACCCGAACCGGGAGGTCGTGCCGGGCAAGATGCGCTCGGACTGTCAGGAGATCCCCGACGGGTTCAGCAAGGAAGACGCCGACAAGGCGGAGACCATGGAGGCGCAGTTGGCGTCCACCTCGGGTGAGGTGACCACGTTCGCCGCGCCCGGTTGCCAGGTGTACTGGCCCGCCCCGTATGAAGTGTGCGGCGCGATCCGCGACAAGTACAACTCCCTCGGTGGCCCGAACAGCTTCCTGCTCTATCCCATCAGCAACGAGCTGACCAACCCCGATGGTGTGGGGAAGCGGTCGACGTTCCAGAACGGGCCGATCTACTGGTCGCCGTGGGGCGGCGCGCATCCGGTGGTAAACCATTTCTTCGCAGCCTGGCAGCGCAACGGCTGGGAAGGCGGTGTGCTCGGGTATCCGACCTCCGACGAACTGGTCAACCCCGACGGCATCGGCCGCCGCCAGTACTTCGACGGCGGCACCGTCTACTGGAAGCTCAACGAGGCCTATTACGTCGCGGGCGCTATCCGCGACCGATGGGGTGAGATCGGCTGGGAGCAAGGCCTTCTCGGGTACCCGGTCAGTGACGAGACCGCGACCGCGGACGGAGTGGGCCGGTTCAACCGCTTCGACAACGGCTCGATCTACTGGCACCCTGGCACCGGCGCCTATGAGGTTACTGGACAGATCCACGATAAGTGGGCCGCCGAGGGGTACGAGACCGGACCGCACGGATACCCGATCGAGCCTCCGCGCCCGGTCGACGGTACGGTTCGCTTCGTCCAGCAGTTCCAGCACGGTGAGATCAGCGGCTACGCCGACGTGATCGCGCAGATCGCTGATTTGCTGCAGATCGGCGATCTCGACGAGATCTATCGGACGGGCAAGGAAGTGATCGAAGAAGCCGGCATGGCGACCGACGAAGGGTTCCATGCAGTCCTCGACCGTGTGCAAGGCTCCTACGACGAGGTGCAGGAGATCTCCGATGGCGGCAACAGCACCAACTGCGACTTCGTCCCGCCGGGCAACGACCGGACCAACCGCGGTGATGTCTTCTTCTCCGACGCGACGTCCTACCGGGTTGCCAATCACGGGCACAACGGCATATTCGTCAGGAATGACCACACCGGCGGCACCGGCGATATCTGGACAGTGGAGGCGGTGAACGAAGAGTTGGGTGTCCGGCTGCTCAAGGGCGACGCCCGCAAGGGCGTGTGCCGACCGATCTACCTGTCGGTCAACACCGATAACGCGACCCGAGACGCGGCCGCAGCGTTCGCCGAGCAGCAGGTCGGCAAGGGCTACAACGGCAACTTCCTGCTCACCCGGACGCAGGTGTACGACGACTCCTACAACTGCTCCCAACTGGTGTGGGCTGCCTACAAACACGCCTCCGGCGGCGGTCTCGACATCAGCGAGCGCTACCCGTACCAGCCACCCAACTTCGGCGTCTATCCGATCGACATCCTCAAATCGCACAACACCCGGAGATTCGAGTGACACCCTCCACCCGTCTCAAGCTCGCGGCGGGCGCGGCCGCAGCTGTCATCGCGATCGCTGCGGCCGGTACCTACGTCTACTTCACATACCGTGGTGAGGACGGTCCGCCCTATGCCGGCCCGCAGGATTGGGTCGCGATCTCCGCGGAGTTGAACCCACCGATCAATCGCCACGATCAGGTCAGCCTGCTCACAATCTCGGGTCGCGGCCAAACCACGCTCGCGGGCGAGTATCCGATCGCGTTCGAACCGACGATGGAGCGCCTCGGAGATGGGTTCGCCTTCCCCGCCGGCGATCGGATCGTGGTCGTGGACACGGCGTTGCGCGAGGTGTGGAGCACCGGTCTCGACAGCGGCGCGGTGCTGACACGATCAGCGGCCTCACCGGACGGCACCGAAGCGGTTTTCGCGTTCAACGTCGGCATGGACAACAACGAGATTCGGCATCTGCTGGTCCGAGTGTCGTCGTCCGGTCAGGCGTTCCGGGAGTATGTCGAAGGCGATATCTCCGGGCTATCCATCTGCCGGACCGGTGAGGTTCAATGGCTCGCCGCGGCCTACAGTGCGAGCCCATCGACGGTGCGACTGAATCACTGGACCGCCGACGGAGTCCAACTCGGCCATCCATACGACACCGGGCCGACGATGGCGCGATCGCAAAGCTCGGTGTTGTGCGGTGACACAGCGGAACTCGATCGGGGATACGCGATCGTGCCCGCCGATTCCACAACCGACTACCGGATCATCGAGATAGCGAGCGACAGCGGACCCCACCCTCTTTCCGACAGGACGGTTCCCCGGTTCCCCGGTGACATCCAATCGAAGTCGTGGGGGGTCCACGACGGCGTGCTGTACTGGGTGACCAGAGAAGGCAGCCTCGTCTCGGTGAGCCTGACAGGGGAGCCCCGAGCGAGGTCTATCGATCTCCCGATCGATGGTGATGTACCGATTTCGGCGACCTTCGAAGGCGGGACCGCCTACATCGTCCACTATCCCAACGACGACCGGTCAATGCTCAGGATGAGCGAATTCGACCTCGATCGCGGGATATGCAAAGGCGAGACGCTGGAGTTGGCCAACTGGCGATACCAATCCACGCTGGCGAGCTTGCGGCGCGGGGACTCCAGCTTCATCACGATCACCAGCATCCTCCCGACCAACCGCGCGCACACCGTGAGGTGCAGGTAGCGGCGAGGCAACCAGCATGTGCGAGCGGTTCGGAGGGAACTCGAGGGGCAGATGTTCGGACGTGCCAGATCGACCAGCTCCGCACGCGAATTGTGTTCTGTAACTGCGCAGTTCGATCGGTCCGAGTCGTGGAAGCGTGCCAGATTCACGGTTCGGCCGCGTCTTCCATATTCGTGGCCACGCCGTCATGCTTTGCCTGCACACGCCTGCACGGTGGTGGGAATACGAAGGGCTCCAGGGCCGGTGGCCCGCTGGGTGATCCGGCCGTTGCTGATAGAGACCGCGGCTTCGGTGTCGTCACCGATCGGGGCGATCCCGCAACTGGAGGCGAGCTCGCCTGGTTCGTCGAGGACGATCTGCAGCGCGGGTAGGGCCTCGGCGGGGAACGCGTATCGCAGCGATCGGCTGAGGTCGGCGAGAGCGAGCCTGGCCAAGGGAGCGAGTTCACCGGTCGCGTCACCGGTGACGAGAACGACGGTCGCAGGCGATGGACGAGGGTCTGTTGTGAGAAGCTCGCGGACAGCGGAGATCCGGTGCATCCCGAGAATCGCGATCGTACGGTTCCCGTCGAGTCGGATCGGGACGCTGTGGACCATGTCGAAACAGGTTCGCGGCGTCCAGGGTTCGTCGACTGTGTGCGCGGGTGGTGTCTCGGCATAGGGACGGGGTGCTGGTTCCGGGTCGGGATGGAATCGCAGGAGTTGTTCGCACAAGGCGACTATCTGGGACGGATCGACGAAGCCGGGTGCTGCGAAGGACAACTGGGTCGCTCCGTACAGAACGGTCAGCGCTGAGGATGCGACATCGAGGAAGCGATGTAGTGGTAGATCGGACGGCGCGCTGAGGGCCTCGAGCGCGAGCGCGAGCAGGATGGCGTCGAGCTCGATCAATTGGGCGAACGGTCTGCGGATCCGGTCATCGCTCTGGATTTCCGGGATCAGGTCAATGCTGAGGATTGGTGAGGTCAGCTGCTCGGGTGCGGTGTAAGCATAGCCTTGTGAGCGAGGGAGCCGCTCGGCCCACGTACTGGCGAATGCCGCGAGAGCGGCGGCGGGCGTGGTCGCGGGGGAGCCCTCGGGGGGCGCTGCCTGTTCGGCTTCACGCGCCAGTACGGCGAAATAGAGGCCACGTTTGCCGGGGAAATTCGAGTAGACCGCGCCGCGGGTGAGTCCGGCGCGTTCGGCGATGCCGTCGACGGTGGCACCGCGAAACCCTCGCTCGGTGAATTCGCGGTGGGCTGCGTCGAGGACCCGCCGACGGGTCACCTCCTGTTGTTCAGCTCTGGTCAGCCGTCCCATCGGTACCTTCGTCTCATCTCTGGCCGCCTAGTCGCGGCGATCACCTTCGACCGTAGCCACTGGGCGAGTCGGTCGTTGCTACCAATACCACCCCGCCCGCTGGCGAGAGGCGCTCATTCGGCCGATTTGGATGTTCTAACCATTCAGATGTTGCTAGCATCTGAATTGGCTTCGCGGGCACAGCGCTTCACGCCCATCCACCATCCGGCGTGTGGGACGGCCGGTCGATGAAGGGCACGACATATGGGCTCCGATCGGGAGAAGGCGTGCGACCGCCGGGTACCGGGCGATCGGTGTATCTCGGCGATGGTCGAGGCGGTGTGTGCTCGTCGGCACGGATCGAATGCTCGGATCGAGGGGTTCCGGGTAAACGCTGGCGCGTTCAGTTCACTGCACGGCATCAGCCCGCGCGGCCACAGTCACCATCGGCACGTTAACGCGAGGATGCGGGTGAGGCATGTCTGATCTGGATGCTGTTCCCGCCGCGCCGGGAGGTCGGCCTCTGTTGGGGCACGCGGCGGTTTTCATGAGGGACCCGCTGGGGTTCTTGTCATCGCTGATCGGCGGTGCGCCGGTGTTGCGTATTCAGTTGGGAACGCTGCCCGTTGTCCTGGTATGCGACCCGGATTTGACCTGGAATGTGCTGCTCGACGACCGCACCTTCGACAAGGGCGGACCGTTCTATGAGCGATCGCGGGAGGTGGCCGGCGGCGGGCTGGGAACCTGCCCCCACACTCGGCATCGACGCCAACGCCGGTTGTGTCAGCCCGCTTTCCGGATCGACCGACTACCCGGGTACGCCGAGGTGGCCACCGCGTCGGTG
Source organism: Nocardia sp. CC213A (assembly GCF_030766805.1). Lineage (NCBI taxonomy): Bacteria > Bacillati > Actinomycetota > Actinomycetes > Mycobacteriales > Nocardiaceae > Nocardia > Nocardia sp. CC213A. The sequence continues at coordinate 535,512 of NZ_JASFXA010000001.1, read as the reverse complement.
CAGGCGCGACTACGGTCATGGTGCGACGGTCACGAGGTCGACGTGGTCTCGCAGATGTCGGAACTGACCGTGGATATCGCCGTGCGGACGATGTTTTCGACGTCGCTGCCCGAACAGGTAATCCGCCGGGCCGCTAGTGATGTGGGTGTCCTCGCGGCGGGACTGTTTCGCAGGACCGTCATGCCTTCGGCGCTCAATCGCGTTCCGACACCGGCCAACCGGCGCTTCCTGCTCGCCCGCGACCGGGTTCGCGGGCTCGGCGCGGAGTTGATCCGGCACCGCCGTGGCGGCGGGGACGATCAGGGCGATCTGTTGTCGGCGTTGATCAGCGCGCACGATCCCCGGTCGCCTGGTGCGGCAGCGACGCTGACCGATGAGGAGCTGATCGACCAGGTCTTCACCTTCTTCCTCGCCGGTGCGGAGACGACTGCGAGCACCCTGGTGTGGGCGCTGTACCTGCTCGGCCGTGACCCACGCAGCGCGAGCACGGTGCACGCCGAGGTCGATACGGCCTTGGCCGGTCGGACGGCCGTGGTCGATGACCTGACGAGACTGCCGTTCCTATCACGGGTCGTCACCGAGACGCTGCGGCTGTATCCTCCCGGATGGCTCCTGACCCGGATCACCACGGCAGCCACACTCATCGACGATATTTCGATCCCGGCCGGGACGACCGTTGCGGTCAGTCCCCACCTGATCCACCGCCGGCCCGATCTGTACCTCGACCCCGACGCGTTCGTGCCGGATCGATGGATCGGCCTCGCCCCGCCTCGAACCGCGTTCATCCCCTTCGGCGCGGGGGCCCGCCGCTGTATCGGTGACCAGTTCGCCCTCACCACCGCGACACTCGCGCTCGCGCACATCACCGCGGCGTGGCGGCTCTCACCTGTGCGCGCTGCCCCGACCGTGGTGGCACTGAAGGACCTTCCCGCGCCCCGATGTCTGCCGATGCGACTGTCGACCAGACAGCCGCAGTCACTCCAGTGCTGACCGCCCTGCGACATCACACGAAAGCACGGAGCAGTGACAACGGTAAGAACGCGGAATCACACTGCGGCACACAGAATCCTGTACGCCGTCGGACACGAACTGTCGGTGTGCTGGTCATTCACCTGGGGAGATCTGACCGCCACCGTGGTCCCCGCGACCATCTTCGTGCTCGCGGCATCGGGCAACGCCGGGCTCCCGGCGGGGCGCATCCCCGCGATCATGCTCGGCTGCTGTGTCTATTTCTGGCTCTACATCTACACGTTCAACCTCTCCAACCAACTCACCGGTATCAACGAGGACCGCGTCAACAAACCGCACCGCCCGCTGGTACGGGGCCTGATCACGCCCGACGGGGCACGGTGCCGGCTCGTCGTGGTGACAGGAGTGTTCCTGGTCGTGGGGGTAGTGCTCGGTGTCGCCGAATGGACCGTGCTCTGGATCGCGGCCTGGGTATTCCACAACCACCTGCGCGGTGCGATGACCTGGTGGGGCAAGAACACCGCGATGGTGGCCGGCACCGTCGCACAGCTCGGGGCCGCCTGGCAGATCGTGACACCCTTGTCCGCTGCGGCGTGGACATGGATCCTGGCGATCGCGGTGCCGCTCGGAGTCCTGGTGTCGCTGCAGGATCTCCGCGACCTGGAGGGTGACCTTGCCGCGGGCCGTCGCACCGCCGTTGTCGTATTCGGCGAGCAGCGATTGCGCGTCCTGCTCGGCGCGAGTTTCGCGATCTACCCCTTCGTGCTCTACGTCCTGCTCTACGCGCACGCACCAACGACGGCAACCCTTCTCGGTGGCGTCGCCGCCCTGGTGTCGTTCACGATCTCGGTCCGAGTCCTGCGATGTAGAGATCGGAGCTCCGACAACACCACCTACATGCTCTACACCTACTGGTACTGCCTCACGCTGGCCAGCGCCGTACCCGCGCTCGCGCGGTAGCTCCTCACTCGGGGGCTCCCCTCCCAGCCGACTTCTCCCGCAGCATCATCGCGGAACCACCGCGATGACCGAACGACTCTCATCCCGATCGCAGTCCTGGAGGATTCGCGTGTTCGACGAGATATCCCAGCAGACACACACCTTGGCATTGGACGCTCTGCGCCCCTACCTGTCGGTGGTGGTTCTCGAATGCCACGGCCCCGACCCGGCACGCGCTTTCGAGCGACTGTCGGCCTTCCTCGGGTCCGCGCCACGGCGTCACCCCGGCCGTTCGGTCGACCTACTCGCACGGGTCCGGTGGCGCGCCGAGGACCCCGCCGACGAGCCCACACTCGAGATCCTGACCGCAGCCGACATCAACGACCTGGTCGGTGTCGTCTGGCGGCTCGAATACGCCCCCAGCTGGGCACAGGACACTATCGAGTTCCGCGACACCGAGCACACTCTGGTGCTGGCGCTGCGCCATCAGCATCTGGTGGCTGTATACGCCGACGCCGCCACCACCCGGCGGCTGCAGGGCTGGCTCAACAAGCCTCCCCAACCCGAATGGCGCCGTATCCCGCCGCAGGTCCTCGAGACCGCGCTGCTGCAAGGCGAAGTAAAAGGGCTGTGGCTGCAAGGCACTCACCGCCGACGCACCACCAAACCCGATTCCAAGAACATCAGCGGGACCCGGCTACAGGACGCACTCGATCCGGCACACGACTCATCCTTCGCGATGCGTTCGGCCCGCGTCGACCTCGAAAGCTCGCCGGACCGCACCGCCTTCGCCGGCAAAGTCGGCACCACCCCAGCAAATTCATCGGTTTGGTCCTCGGCCCCCACCATCGACTTCGCCCACTACGTCACCGCGGTAATCGAATTGCTCACACTCGTGCGTGCGGCCATGCACCGAGGACCCACCACCGCCGGCCCTCTGCCCGTCCTTGCCCGCCAAGCCTCCGACCTGAGCGGCATCACCGGCGCATACGCCGTAGCCGTCCTCACTCCTGATGACCTGCTGAGCTTCCCGAACACCGACACTGAGCTCGTCTCCGACGCCGAACTGCTCCAGCACGCGATCCATGCCATCGACGGCGATCCACACTCCGCGGCCTTCACCCTCGACGTCGGTATCGACGGCGCCATCGGCGGCCGCCTGGGCGTGACACCGAAACACGTCAACGGCCGGTATATTCTCGACATCGGCCTGCGCGGCAATCCCACCGATCCGGCCCGGGTTCAGCCGGTCCGAGACGCCCTCGTCCACGGCGACCTGCTCACGATCTACTACCGCTCGGGACATGCATACGCCCACAACACCTTCTACACCGCACCCATCACCACGGCACGCTTCGCCAACTGGGACTTCCGTGACTTCACTGGCTACCGACTTGACCAGGAGAAGCCGAAAGCCGCTGGCACCCAGGCCATCCATGACGCCATCGGCGTGCACGGCGATGAATCCTTGTTCGCTTGGGTGGTCCGCCAGTACCGCGATGGTTGGCTGATATGTGACGACGGATCGGGCGAAGTCGCCGACTTCGTCCATATCGCCAACGACGGCACTCTGACCCTCATTCACGTCAAAGCCGCCCACTCCGCCAGTCCGCGCCGCGAAATCGCAGTCGTGCCTTATGAAGTCGTCGTCAGCCAAGCAGTCAAGAATGTCATCTACGCCGACTCTGAGCTACTCACAACCAATCTGACGTCACCGGGCATTGCCCGACCTGCGTGCTGGATCGACGGCGTACGGGTCGAAGACCGTACCGAATTCCTCAAAGTCCTCCAGATCCGCGACAGCACCGACCGCACCGAAGTCGTCGTCGTCCAACCGCACGTCAACTCCGCCACCTATGCCCGGGTGCGGGGATCGAGCTGTGCCACGACAGGCCCTACCAATGAGCTGCTGCGGCTCTACCTACTCGAACGACTGCTCACCAGCGCCCGGTCCAACATCGTCGCCGCATGCGACGACCTCACCGTCATCGGAAGCTGCCACTGATACGACGAACCCCGCGCCTTGTCATCGATACCGCCAACAGCGTGCCACTGGCATTCGGTTGCCACGCGTTCTGAAGACACTGTATGTCAATGATTTGCTGGCTGTTCCGTCACTTCCGCCGCTCCCTGCAATCGACGCCGAGCACTCGCGCCGAAGACGAATGCCTGCCAGGAAGTAGGGTGGGTACGGAGGTTCGTCTGTCGTCCATCGATGTGGAGTGGTCAACGAACGAGCAGGCATTCGTCGCTCGCTCGCGACAATTTCCTGGACTGCGATTCCGCGACCCGCACTCATCACTGGCCGCGGTCGACGGGTTCATCGAACTCGTCGACCGGTCAGGCCCGCGTTGCCCGCGCCGATGATGATCGCGTCGCAATCGCTCATGGCTCTGCCGCCTCGCGCTGGGCGAGGGGGTCGGCCTTTGGGAGTCGGCCAGAGTGCCGCCTCGAGTTATGGCACCAGGGCGGCGCGCCCGCACTTTGCCGCTCGGTCGCTACTCGTGGCGCTGCACCGGAATTGCACGGTGAGGACGAACGGGGTACTTGCCCGTGGTGTCCGGAATAGGGGCTGTTCCGGTCGGCCGCGCCCGGTACGCGTGTGTCACCGAGCTGTGCAGTAGATGGGATACGTGCGCGAGTACCGCTGAGCTGAGCTGATTTTCCTCGAGCGCGCCTGTCGCTGATTCGACTCCTTCATGCACCATCTCGTGCACGGAGTCGACCGGTACTCCTATCGCCGCACAGCGTGCGGCGACGGTCTCGAGGGTATGCAATGCCGCGATGCTGTCGTAGCTCTCCGCAACCTCGATCAGGGCTAGAGCCAGGCTGAGTCCGGAGCTGAGCATCGCACGGGCGTGGTCACGATCGTCGGTGGCTGGGCGCATAGCCGCGGAGCTTCCTTTTGGCAGTCGTCGACCTGGAATCGGTGCATGCGCGGCGGTGGCCGAACGCCACCGCCGCGGTTGGTGCTTCGAGGAATCAGAGACAGAACTTGAGATCGCCCGGACCGAACGGCAACCCGAAGCACAGTTCGACCGAGCCTGCGATCGGTGTGGCTGTGGTGGGAGTCGCGGCAGCGGCGGAACCGGCGCCGACAGCGCCGATGGAGAGCGCGCAGGCGGATACGGCCAGCGCGCGGATAATTCTGGAATTCATTGGCATTCCTCGATTGTGCGATGTACGTGTCTCGGATTCGGAGACCGGACTATCAGATCACAGCTCGCGGAGCGAATCAGTTTATGTGCGCAGAGTCTTGGGTCTTCATCTTCTTTATTGCAGGATCGTCGTGATTTTTCACAGCGCGAGGGGGTGAAAGGGGCAGGATGGTGTGCCATCTATTTGTGTTCTGTGCCAATCGATGAGGATATCTGCTGTGATCTGGATCAGACCACGTTGGCCGGTTCGCCGCGCCGATTGGAACGGCCCTAGGCTGAATTCACCCGCTACAAACCCCACAGCGGGTAGTGGACAGTGTTGTCCACGTCAAGGTGCACACCGGGTGCCCTGCCCAATTCCGATTCGCCCGGTGTGTACCGGTCCGCGGCTCCGAGTTCCTCGTCCGATCAGTTCGTGCTCATGGCCAGAGGCTGCGTGACGGCAGTGGGCGTAAGCCGGGCCGTACCATATTGTCGATAGTCACGGTGAGCCCCGCGTTGATCGCTGCGGAGGCGTACTCCCATGCTTCCTTAGTGGATGCGGAGTATTCGACGCTCAGCTCTTCGCCTGGTTGGTCGCCATCGAAATACACCGTAACTCGAAGCGAGTGGGGCGTGGGATCGGCAGGGATTTCGGGCATGCTGGTCGAGTTCCTTCCGGGATCGCGGAATTATGTGATCGGCGCAGGTTGAAAACGTGCGGAGGTAACGGTGGTAACGCCCGCGACTCAGAGCGGTCCGAATCTCAGCAGCGGGGGCGTCTGCTCAGGGGTGTAGGTGCCGACGACGGAGACCCCGTTGTCGGCGAAGTACGACTGTGCTCGGGGAAGGTGATCGGCTGAGGTGACCAGGAGGGCGTCGTGGCAACCGAGTCCCCCCATGACCAGCGCCGCCAGCTTGGCGTTCTCCCATGTCGACCTGGCGCCGGACTCGAGGTGGACGCGATCACGGGCAATGCCGCGCGCGATGAGCCAGTCGGCCATCGCTCGCGCCTCGGTGGTGCCGGACCGGGGATTGCCGCCGGTCACGATGACCGGCGCGACAGGGGACACGATCGCCGCCACATACCCTGCCCGGAGGCGTTCGACCAGAGCGGGGCGCATGGAGCCGTCAGGTCGTAGTCCGTAGCCGAGGATGATGATCGCTGTCGTGTGTGATACCCGCACCGGCAGTCCGGTGGTTCGCGGTGGCCCTGGCGGTGCCTGTTCCGCTGCGGACCCGCTGTGGAGAACTGGCTCCGCTACGGGCGCCGGGGAGGCCGACACAACTATTACGTGCAGGCTGACGCTCAATGCGAGCAAGGCTGTTGTGCGTGCAATAACGCGGAACGAACTACGGAACACAATGCCGCGCATGGGAAACTCCGGGGGCTGCTCACGAATGGATATCCCGGTTCGATTACCGGGTGGCTATATGGTTGCCCTGCGCCGGTTGTTTGTCGTCGATTCAACTCGATGTGTGGACAACTCACCGCAGTAGCCGTGCCATATTGTGATATCCAGTATTCGATCCGAGGAGCCCTCGGTGGATTTGCTTTGTGATCCGTCACCATTCGGGGAACGCTTGATTGGTGGCGTCTGAACGGATATTCAAGCGTTAACCGCAAATCGCCGCGACGGGCATTGTGGCGATAGCCGTGGCTTACATCAGGCCGTCAACCGGTTCCTTAATGCCGGATGCACGGCTTCCGCACGTCTCAGGACTGCTGTAGCCGTGTCCAGCGCACTGTCCTGCGCGAGGATGCTCTCGTATAGGCACGAGAGCGCACGTCCGGGCTCTACACCGAGCTCCGCGTCCAGGCGTTGCCTGGTGCGGTGGAACAGGTGCAGAGCTTCGGACTGGCGGCCCGTGCGGTAGAGCGCGAGCATCAGCAGTTCACACACGCGTTCGCGGGACGGGGCTGCGGCGATGAGCCGTTGCAGTTCGACCGTGGCCTGCCGATTGTTGCCAAGTAGCAGGTACGCGCTCACGAGGTCTTCCTGAGCCAGGGTGCGTTGCTCCTCGAGGAAGGCCGCGGCGGACCGGCAGCGTTCGCCGACGAGGGTGTCCAGGAGTGCGGGGCCCCGCCACAATTGCAGCCCGTGCTGCAGTGACCGTAGTGCGCGTGCCGGATCAACGGTCAAGTCACTGAATCCACGCGCGACGTGATCCAAGAATCGGTTGGCGTCCACCGCATCGCGTGGGATTTCGAGTACGTAGCCATTCTGTACCGCCCGCAGGGTAGCGGGTTCTCCGAATCCATGCGCAAACTTATCGATCATCTTTCTGATGCGCGTGGCCTGCGCTTGGATCGCGTTGCGTGGATTCTTGAGTAGTTCGCCCGGCCATAACTCTTCCGCCAGCTCGTTGTAATAGACGGTGTTGCCGGCCTTCAGGGTGAGGGCGGCCAGCATCGCGCGGATCTTTTCGGCCCGAACCTCTGCACGATTGCCGCCGGCGGCCAGGGAAACGGCACCGAGTATCTCGACCTGGATGGCACCGGTGTGAAGTGTGTCCTCCCGTGTGGTGCTGGCGGGTGCATCCCAGGACAGACTGAGCGCCATCGGCGAACCTCTCTCGTATTCGACATTTCCCTGGTGGGCGATCCTAGCGATGGGTTGCAACCATCGAACAGACGGCACTTTCGTTATCTGTCACCATGTTCGGCGTGGTGGCTTGTGGCCGTCCGACGCTGGAGAGTTCGTCAGCCCCTTGTCAGTGAATCCGTCAGCGTGGTGAGTCAAAGTCGGGTTGTTTATGAGACATCCGTCGAGGCTCAGGGCGATATTGGAGTAGCTGTGACAGCGCAAGATTTCCTGTTGGAGTGCATCGCCGATTCATGGCTGGGTGGGCAGAAGGAAGGACTGTCCGCGGATACGCCGCTGTTGGAGTTGAACATCATCTCTTCTGCCGAAGTATTCGATCTGGTGCATGCCATACAGATGGAGTTCGGAATTTCGATTCCACTGCAGGAGGTCAGGCCGGACAACTTTCGGTCTGTCGCGGTGATCGCTGATCTGATCGAACGTTTTCGCGGGAACTAGGGGAATTCGATGACTGAAACGACGGCGACAGTGAAATCGGTGTCCGAGGTGGTCATCGCGACAGCGATGCGGCACACGCACTACAACCGCGACCAGCTGGATACCTCGGCGGATCTCGAAGGGGAGCTCGGGATCGACTCCGTCGTGCTCATCGGAATCATCGGTGACGCGGCGAAGCAATTGGCCCTGCCTCCCAATCTCACCTCCGATATCTCGGTCACCACTCTGGGTGCGCTGATCGTAGAGCTGGAAGCCTATGTCGCCGGTGCGGTCATCCAGGAGCCACTCGCGGATCTCGGCGCGCTGCCCCTAGCGGATCCGGAATTGGCGGTCGGAGAGCTGGATCCGACCGAGCCAGCCGGGATCGGGACGTGGGATGGGCGTTCGATGCGTGACTTCCTCACCAGCGACGAACGTAATCTGTTCGCGAAAACCGCGGAGTTCGCCGCACATCGCCGCGCCCGTGAGGCGGAGCATCTGTACTGGTACGGCATGCCGTTGCAGTCGCGATGCACCAACCGGGCCAGGATCTACGACGAAATCACCGGCCGTACACGCGAATTCCTCATGTTCGGCTCCAACAACTACCTCGGCCTGGCCAACCACCCCCAGGTTGTCGATGCGATCTGCTCCGCTACCAGGGAATTTGGTGCCACCAACACCGGGTGTCGCATTATCGGCGGCACCAACCACCTGCACAAGGAACTCGAACGCCGGCTCGCCGTGTTCAAGGGTCGTGAGGCCGCCATCGTGTACCCGGGCGGCTACAGCGCCAACCTCGGTGCCATCTCGGCTCTGGTCGGCTCCAAGGACGCGGTCATCGTGGACAAGCTCAATCACATGAGCATCGTCGATGGCTGGAAGCTGTCGGGCGGGCTGCGCCGGATCTACCGGCACAACGATATGGCGCATCTCGAGAGTGTCCTGGATGTGTGTGCCGAGCATGCCCGCGGGATGTTGATCGTCACCGACGGGGTGTTCAGCATGCACGGTGACATCTGCGAGTTGCCCCAGATCATCCGGCTGGCCCAGCGCTACGGCGCGCGGGTACTGGTCGACGACGCGCACGCCACCGGGGTTCTCGGTGCCCGGGGTACAGGTACCGCCGAGCACTTCGGCTTGAAGAACGAGGTCGATCTGGAACTCGGCACCATGAGCAAGACCCTCGCAGGCATGGGTGGATTCGTCGTCGGCGACGAGGACGTGATCGATTACCTGCGCTTCTACTCGAATTCGTACGTGTTCGCCGCGACCATCCCCACTGGTGTCGCGGCCGGGTTGATCGCCTCGATCGATGTGATCGAACGCGAACCGGAACGAATCACGGTGCTGTGGAACAATATTCGCAGCCTGACCGGATACCTCACCGACGCCGGCTTCGATCTGGAACGTAGCCGGAGCGCGATTGTGCCGATCGTCATCGGCAACGAGCGCAAAGCGATGGAGATGGGACGCGCTGTGCGGGCGCGTGGCTTGTTCTGTCAGACCGTGGTCTTCCCGGGGGTGCCGCTCGGTGAGGCACGCTTGCGTGTCAGCGTGACCTCCGAGCACACGCCGGAGGATCTGGCGTTGGCGGCGCAGATCTTCATCGACGCGGGGCGGGAAACCGGAGTACTGGAATGAGCGACCGCGTCATCTGCCTGCCGGATATCGTCTCCGACGAGCATGCGGCCCGTCCGGCATTGCTCGGAAGGACCACAGTCACCTACGGCGAACTCGCGACCGCGGTGCATGCGGTGGGCTACCGGCTGCGCGAACTCGGTGCGGCCTTGGGGGACCGGGTAGCCATCTGGATGGACAAACGCCCAGAATTCGTTCAGGCGATACTGGGCGCACTGCATGTCGGGTGCGCGTACGTCGCCGTCGACGGTGCCCATCCGGCGAGTCGAGTGCGGGCGGTCGTCGCGGACACCGAGCCGATCCTCCTCGTCACCGATGAGCGCCATCTGGCGCACGTAGCGAAGCTGGACCTGCCGGACTCCGTCCGCACCGTGGTGGTGGTCGGCAGCGCGGACGACGCGGGGACGCCAGAACGGACGGTCACCTGGACTGATTTCGTCGGTGGCGTCGGGGAAGTCCACGTGCGACGAGCGGTGCTGGCACCGTCGCACCTCGCTGCGATCTTGTACACCTCCGGGTCGACGGGACCGCCGAAGGGCGTCCAGATCTCTCATCGCAATCTCGGCGTGTTCATCGACTGGGCCTGCGCCGAGCTGGATCTGGATGCGACGGACGTCTTCGCCAACCATGCGTCGTTCAACTTCGATCTCAGCACATTCGACCTGTTCGCCGCTATTTCGGTGGGTGCGGCGATGTGGATCATCGAGGACGCGGAGGCTCGGGATCCGGTGGCGCTCGCCAACGGGATTCGCGAACACGGTGTCACCGTGTGGTACTCGGTGCCGTCGATCCTGACTCTGCTGACCACGTGCGGTGCGTTGACGCCTGCGGTGGTCGGCACCCTGCGCTACGTGCTTTTCGCTGGTGAGGTTTATCCGAAGCCGCGGCTCGCGGAACTAGCAGCACTGCTGCACGAGAGCGCTCAACTCTACAACCTATACGGGCCTACCGAGACGAACGTATGTACCTACCACCGGGTCACCGCACAGGATCTGAGTTGTGACGAGCCGTTGTCTCTCGGACGCCCGGTCGGCGACGCCTCATTGCTGATCGTCGACGAGCACGGACTACCGATCGACGGGCCGGATGGGTTCGGCGAGCTGGTGGTCGAAGGCAGCTGCGTCACCCCCGGATACTGGGGTCGGGAGCGGGAACCGATGGCGGAGCAGCATCGGCAACGCCGCCACCCGACCGGTGACCTGGTGAGCTGCGTCGACGGTCAGATCATCTATCGCGGACGCAAGGACAGGATGGTCAAACTGTCCGGTTACCGTACCGAGCTGGGAGAGATCGAATCGGTGCTCGTGCGGCATCCCGCGATCGATGAGGCAGCGGTTGTCGTCGCCGGGGAGGGTCCGACGGCGCGGCTGACGGCCTTCTACACGGTTCGATCCGACGCGTCGGATCTGACGCTGATCGACCTGAAGAGTTACTGTGCCGAGCACCTACCGCGGTACATGTTGCCGCGCAAGGCTATCCGGGTCGAGACATTGCCGCGCAATGCGAACGGCAAGATCGACTACAGGCGCCTCGGCGAGTGAGCGAAGCCATGCGAAAGGATCCGCTCGAACTCCGTGAACCTCGGCCGCCGCGGACTACGGGCGATCGATGGTTCGCTGGGTCCGCCGGCAGCGGGGCGGCGATCCGGCTGGTGTGCTTCGCTCATGCGGGCGGTACGCCGTCGCTGTTCCGGGACTGGTCGGCCCATCTCGGCCCCGATCTACTCGTCGCGCCGGTGTTGTTGCCCGGACGCGGAATTCGTCTGTCGGAGCCGGCATGGACGGATATCGGGATGCTGGCTCGCGAGGTTGCCACGGCGGTCGTCGAACAGGCCGCTCCCGGCCGCTATGCGATGTTCGGGCACAGCATGGGTGCGCTGCTGGCCTACGAGGTCGCCTGCGTCCTCCGCGATCGGGGTGCGCCCGCGCCGGAGCACCTTTTCGTCTCGGGCAGCCGGGCGCCGCATCTCTATGGGACTCCGCTCGGTGCCGAACTGCCCGATGACAGGCTGCTGGCTTGGGTTCGTGCGCTCAACGGGTCGCATTCCGGTGCGAGATCGTATTTCGACCGCCGCCTGCCGACATTGCGCGCGGACCTGCGTGCGTGCGAGAACTATCACCCGCGACCTCGGCCACCGCTCGATTGTTCACTGACCATCTTCTCGGCCGCGGGCGATCTCGTCGTCGACACGGAGCACAGCGACCAGTGGTTGTCGTACACCACCGGCCCGGTGCGGCGCAGTCATTTTCCGGGAGGTCATTTCTATCTCGCTGGTCCGCACCGGTTCAGGTTGCTCCACGAGATACGAGACGAACTCGCCCGCCACACCACCGCTCTCGGATCGACGGTCCCACCGGCGATCGCCGAAGGATAACCACCCATGAAGTTCTCCACCTTGACCAAAGTCAACTCCGCGGGCAGCTTGCCGTTGTTGCTGTCACTGGCAAGGAGTTTCGCCACCCCGCTCTACCGCGCCAGCTTCCTCGTCGCGGCACTGGACCAGGGCGTCCTGCGACACCTCGCCGGAGGCCCTTGCGACGTCGAGGCACTCGCGAAGGCCCTCGGGATCGGCGGTGATCGACGGCTGCTGCGTGCCTGGCTGGACCTGGGGGTGCGGCTCGGCGAGCTCGGTGTCGCCGATGGCCGCTATCGTCTGGCGAGCCGTCGGGCCAGGGCGTTGGCTCGGCCGCGCAATGACGCGGTCGCCGCCGCCTTGGAAGAGCTGGTGCGGTTTCATCTGCCGGTGCTGCTGAACGGGCCCGCCATGGTGCGTAGCGGCGACAGACTGACCATGTCGGATCAGGACGGCTCGATCATCGCCCGTTCCAGCCGGATCGTGCAGCCGTTCATCGAGGAGGCGGTGAGTGGCGTGCTGGGTCGTACCGGCCCGGTTCGGCTCCTCGAGATCGGATGCGGCAGTGGAGCGTATGTCCGGCACGCCGCCGCTATCAATCCCGAGCTGACAGCTGTCGCCATCGACTACCAGGACGAGGTCGCCGCGGCGGCCGCGGCCAATATGACGGAGTGGGGATTGGCGGAACGCGTCGAGATCGGACGGGCCGATATAAGGGAGTTCGGCTCGTCGGAACTCTTCGATATCGTCACGATGCACAACAATATCTACTACTTCCCGGCAGCAGAACGCGCCGAGCTGCTCGCGCGCGTGCGCTCGATGCTGAAGACCGGCGGGCGACTGCTGATCACCAGCGCGTGCAAGGGCGGCAATCTCAGTACCGAAGTGCTCGGCCTGTGGTTCGAGTTCGCAGACTTCGGTGGTCCGCTTCCCGATTCCGCGGGGTTGGCACAGCAGCTGCGTGACGCGGGCTTCGCCGATGTCGAAGTGCGCCGCCTGATACCCGGCGAGCAGTTCTGCTCCTTCCTCGGCCGCAATCCGTCATCGCACACCGATGCCGAGGAGCGCCTGTCATGACAGCCACCCCCGAGAGCCTGCACAACCTGATCGTCGTACTCGGCGAATCACCGGCTGCCTCCCCGGAATCGTTGGGCGGCAAAGGCGCTCGACTCGACGAGATGCTCAGGGCCGGACTGCCCGTACCGCCGGCCGTCTGTCTCACCGCCGATCTGTTCGAACGTTTCCAGCGGGAGATCGGTCTCGACGCCCAGGCGCTGGCGGCCGATCCCGAGGTCCTCCGACAACGGGTGCTGACCGCCGAGATTCCCTCGGAGATCAGCGATGCCATCCTCGACGCCTATGCGGCACTCGGAGCGCGGCACGTCGCGGTGCGGTCCTCGGCCTGCCGAGAGGATTCGGTCTCGCAATCGTTCGCCGGACAACACGACACCGTGTTGGATATCTCCAGCGCCGCGGATGTTCTCGATGCTGTGAAGGTGTGCTGGGCCTCGCTGTGGTCGGATCGCGCGGCTGTCTATCGCGGTTCCGGAAATGCCGGCTCGATCGCCGTGATCATCCAGCAGATGGTCCACGCTGACGCCGCCGGTGTGCTGTTCACCCGTGATCCGATCAGCGGGCGCACCGACCGTTTCGTGGTCGACGCGGTGTGGGGTCTTGGTGAGGGGCTCGTCTCGGGACGGGTGAGCGCCGACTCGTTCATCGTGGATCCGGCAGAGCCGCACGTGATAGACCAGAACATCCGCTACAAGGTCACCCAGGCCGTGTCGGTGGCACCGGGCATCGTGGAGTTGGTCAAGGTGGCCGAGAAACTACGCGGCGTCGCCTGTCTGTCGCACGCGCAATTGGTCTCACTCGCCGCACTGGCGGTGCGGGTACGCGAGCAGTACGGTTCCGAGCAGGACATCGAGTGGGCAGTACAAGGCGGAGCGCTCTATCTGCTTCAGGCCCGGCCCATCACCGTGGATACTCCGAAACCCCTGCGGCGCAGCCCCTATCGCGACCCCCAACCCGATGCGATACAGCGGAACACCCTGTGGTCGAGGATGGATATCGGCGAGATCTTCACCGGAATCATGACCCCGCTGGGCATCTCGTTCTCCGAGTACTACCAGTACAACGTCCACAGCGATTGTGTTCGTGCGACCGGCGTGCGCGATACCGGCGATATCGCCGTGCAGATGGGGTATCTCCAGGGCTATGTATATCTGAATGTCTCCTATACCAGCTATCTGCTCAGCCAGAGTCTGGCGACCAAGGACGAGGAGCGGATCACCGCACGCTTCGCGAGCGAGGATGTCGACCGTGCCGCCTACCGAAATCCCTTCGGCAGCTACCGAACCGGTATCCGTACGGCCAGATCGACAGCGTTCTGGGGCAGGGCGACGGTGGCCGAGCTGCGAGACATGCGTCGCCGCGCGGACCGTATGGTCGCCGCACGGGTCCGTGAATTCGACCGTGCCCGCGGCATCGACCTGACCGTGCTTGAGCTGTCCGCGCTCCGTGCCGAGATGCAGCGCCGGCTGGGGTTCCTCCACGACATGCACGTCGGCTACATGCCGTACTTCATCAACGCCTTCACACTGTACGGCGCCCTCGAGGCGATGTGCGGTTCCTGGCTCGGCGCCGCCGGGGACCACTTGCAGAATCGGGTGAAAGCCGATATGTCGAACCTGCGCACCGTGGCGTCCGTGCGTGAAGTGTGGGAGTTGGCGCGGATCGTACGCCAGCGTCCGAGAGTGCTGCGGATCATTATGTCCGGACCTGCGGGCGATGTGGTCGAACGACTGCGGGCCGACCGGGTGGGCAGGACGTTCTGGAAGACGCACATGGAGCCGTTTCTTCGGGAGAACGGCGCGCGGGCCCAGCAGGAGATGGAACTCACCCATCCGCGCTGGATCGATGATCTGTCGTACGTGGTCAAGATGATTCGGCGCTACGCCGAGGACGGGTTCTCGTTCGATGACGCCATCGAATCCGCTCCCGACCCGCGCTCCGGCGAGGTGGACGAGGCCGTGCGCCGGCTGCCGTGGATCAAACGTCGTGCGCTGAGATCCGCGATCTCGATGTATGAGCAGTGCAGCTCCCTGCGGGAGGTCGCACGCATGTCGATGATCACGTCGGTGTGGCTGGTTCGAGAGATCGTCTACGAGGTCGGCGCACGGTTGGTAACGATGGGGGTTCTGCGCTCCCTTGACGAGGTCGCCTATCTGAACTTCACCGATGTCCTGCGCTACTTGGCGGGTGCGGAGGACGCGCGCGATATCTTCACCCGCCCCGCGATCGACGAAGCCCGTCGCACCTTCCAGAACTACGCCCGGATGCCAGCTCCGCCGATGAGTTTCGTCGGGGAATGGGACCCTGCCCGATCCGTGCGTTCGGTCCCGGACGGAGCCGCCCTCGAAGGACTCGGGGTCAGCCCCGGTACCGCCATCGGGCGAGCCCGTGTCGTGGAGGACCTGGTCTGGCAGGCCGATGAATTCCAGCCCGGCGAGATCCTGGTGACGCAGTACACCGATTCCTCTTGGACCCCGCTGTTCGCGATCGCGGGCGGCATTGTCACCGATATCGGATCGATGCTGTCGCACTCGGCGATCGTGTCGCGGGAGTTCCAGCTGCCGTCGGTGGTCAACGCGAAATTCGCCACCGCCGCGATCAAAACCGGCGACCTGATCATGGTCGATGGCGACCGCGGTGTGGTCGAGTTCGTGGAGGGGTGAGGTGATGGCGAACGATCCCATCGCCATCGTCGGAGTGGCGGGACTCTACCCGGCCGCCCGCGGTACAGCGGATCTGTGGCAGCTGTTCACTACCGCTGAAACCGACACCGCGCCCGTGGATTTGGACGACCTCGACATCGACGTCACGACGTTCCGCATTCCGCCGGTCCAGCGCGGATCGATCAGCAGGATGCAGATCCTTATGGCCGAGGCCGCCCGGCAATGCCTGGCCGACGCCGGACATCCGGACCGGCCGCTTCCACGCGAACGTACCGATGTTGTGGTGGGGACCTGTTTCGGGCTCGATCGCCAGTACGCGAATGCCTTGCGGATCGACAGCGCCCGCTATGGCCGCGAACTCGAGCGGGCGGCGGAGAACGACCTCGACGATCGGGCTCGTCGCGTCGCCGGTCGGCTGTCCGGTGAACTGCGCAGCCGACTCGGGCGTCACCTCGGCGCTTCGCGCCACGACCGGGTCGGCGAGATGGCGAGCACGATTCCGGCGCGGATCGCGGCGAGCTTCCAACTCCTCGGCCGCACGATCGCAGTGGAATGCGCCGATGCGACCTCGTTCGTGGCCCTGGAGACCGCTGTGACGAATCTTCGCGCGGGCGCCGCCGACGCGGTCCTGGTGGTGACCGGCCAGCGTCGGGACGGCTCGCTCATCGACGAGGCGTTGTCCGCGAAGGGGTTCGGTTCGAGCCGCGATGAGAGTTTCACATTGTCCGATGGGGTCGGCGCGCTGCTGCTCAAACGGCAATCAACCGCCGTGTCCGACGGTGACCGCGTTTACGCGTCGATACTCGAATGCGCTCTGCGCCGCGAACCGCACCGTGGTGCCTTCCGATACTCCACGGCGACGGCCGAGCGTTATGCACTTGCCCAGCATTGTCATTCGGTCAGCTCGGTCGAGCCCGCGGCGGTGCGCTATGTCGATACCGTGGGACCGGGCATCGCGGCAGTAGCGGCGGCCGATGCCAAAGGCTTCGGCCAGATATTCGGAGACGACGCATTCGATGCGATGGTGTTCGGCAGCGCCGTCGAGCAACTCGGACACACCTTCGCCAATGCGGGTGTCGCCGCAGTCACCAAAGCCGCATTGGCACTGTCCCACCGAACGGTACCGCGACACCGCACCCGGTTCGCCGATTCGACGGATACCGGGCCGCACACCCCTCACGATGGTGAGACGTGGCCTGCCGAGCCGAAATCCGGGTCCCGGTATGCGGTCGTATGCGGCTCGGGACTGAGTGGCACGCTCGGATACCTGCTACTCGAAGGCCATCGTGAGCCGAGCGTGGTGACCGCTGCGCGCGGTCGGCCGACGATGAGTACCGAACCCATCGCGATAGTCGGTCTCGGCGGGGCGTTCGCCGGATCCGCGAACGCGGCGAACTTCTGGGACAACTGCCGGTCAGGTCGGGGCGGTATAGGTCCGGTACCCGAGACCGTATTCGATCGGGACCTGTACTTCGCGCCGGGGGAAGTCACGCTCACGCACAGCTACTCCGAGATCGGTGCGGCAATGCGCATACCAGATCATCCGCCACCGGCGACGCATGTCTCCGCGCGTCGCCATGCGGCCATGGACCCCGCCCAGCGCGTCGCGCTGTCGGTAGCCGACGAAGCGCTCGCCCGGTACGGGCGGACGGCCGCGCTACGCGAACGGGCCGGTCTTGTGGCGATCGGGAGCACGCTATGTCTGTCGACGGAGCGCAGGCAAGCGAGCGAGCGCTCGTTCTGGGAACTGGAATCAGCCGCGGCTGGTATCGCGGCACTCACGGACCTGCCTCTGACCGTCCATACCCGCATTCTCGATCGCGCCCGTAGCAGCTATACCGCTGATCCGGATCCGCTCGAGCTCACAGATCTGGATGGCTGGCTCGCCAGCGGCGTCGCGGGTGCCATCGCGAGCGCGTTTCGGCTGCGAGCCGTCCCCGTGGCTGTCGAGGCCGCATGTGCGTCCGCCCTCGCGGCGCTCGATATATCGGTCAATGCCCTGCGGATGGGTCGTGCGGATTTCGCTATTTCGGGCGGCGTCGAACTGGCGTGCACTCCCAGAGATCTGGTGCTGTGTTCGGCACTGGGGCTGCTGTCCCAGACGAGGATCACCCCCTTCGACATCCGGGCCGACGGATTCAGTCCTGGTGACGGCTGTGCGTTGTTTCTGCTCAAGAGACTCTCCGACGCACGGCGCGACGGTGACGAGATATTCGGGCTGATCCGTGGAGTCGGTGCGAGCAATGACGCGAAGTCCTTGATAGCGCCCGACGTCGACGGCCAGGTCCGAGCCATGCGCGCGGCGTACGCGCAGGTGGATTACGAACCCGCCACCGTGGACTATCTCGAGGCGCACGGGACGGGGACCCACGTCGGCGACCGAGTCGAGATCGCCGCAGCGGCAACCGTTTACGGTGCATCGCAGCGTACTCGGCCGCTGGTGATCGGCTCGGTGAAGGCTCTGGTCGGGCACACCTTCGCGGCAGCGGGCGGTGCGGGATTGCTGCACGCGCTGCAGGCGATGCGCGCGGGCGTATACCCACACAACCCACACCTGACGACGGTGAACCCGGATCTGCCATTGCGAGCCATCCCCGCGGTGTTGCCGCGGGAGCCGACCGCGTGGCCGCGGGAGCCGGACCGTCCGCGCCGGGCCGGCGTGAGTTCGTTCGGCACCGGAGGCATCAACTATCACCTTCTCCTCGAGGAATACAGGCAAGGCTGAGCCGGATGAACTTCGATCTACCCGCCGACACCGAGGCGATGTGCGCGGCGCTGACCGCGTTCGCGCGCCGCGACCTCGGTGGCACCGGAACCTTCGTCGCCGAGGACTTCCGACACCGTTGGCAGCTCGCGGGAAGGCAGGGGATTCTCGGTGCGACGGTGCCCGAGCAGTACGGCGGCAGCGGCCTGGACGCAGTGTCGGCGGTCGCGCTGATGGAAGCCCTCGGAGCCGGTGCCACCGATACGGGCTTCGGCTTCTCCGTGGCAGCACACCTGTTCGCCTGCCTGATGCCCATCGTCGAGTTCGGCACCCCCGAGCAGCAAGAGCGGTGGTTACCTCGATTGAGCTCCGGTGAATTGATCGCGGCACACGCCATCACCGAACCCGAGGCCGGTTCCGACATCTTCGCGATGCGCACCACCGCCGAACTACGCGGCGACGAGTACGTACTCGACGGTGTCAAGGCGTTCGCCACCAACGGTCCGGTCGCCGATGTGTTCATCGTGCAGGCTGTCACCGCTCCCGGAGGTGGATTCTTCGGTCTGACCAGCTTCATCGTCGAGGCTGGAACACCGGGCCTGTCCGCGGGTCCCCCCTATGACAAGGTCGGCTTGCGCGGCTCACCGACGGGTGAGGTGCACCTGGCCGACGTCCGTGTGCCCCTGGATTGTGTGCTCGGTGGCCCTGGCGCGGGTGCGGCAGTGTTCGCCGGTTCCATGAAATGGGAGCGCACCTGCCTGTTCGGCGTCTATCTCGGCGCAATGCGGCGGGTGCTCGACAGCACCATCGAATTCGCGGGCGAGCGCGTGCAATTCGGTGCACCCATCGGTGATTTCCAAGCGGTCAGTCATCGGATCGTCGATATGGTGATGCGACTCGAGTCCGCGCGCCTGCTGCTTTTCAAGGCGGCCGCGGACCTGGCCGATGGCGGCAACAGCGAAGTGTGGTCGGGGTTGGCGAAGATCGCGGTCAGCGAGGCGGCGGTGCAACTGGGACTCGACGCCATCGGGGTGCGCGGCGGCCTCGGCGTCACCGAAGGCGAAGCCGAAGCCCTGCTTCGGGACGCACTGCCCTCACGAATCTTCTCTGGCACGAATGAGATTCAGAAGAACAACGTAGCGCGCGCATTGGGGTTGGGCCGACGTGCACCGGCCCGGCGACGCTGAAAGGAAGCTGATCCATGCAGGTCATCGTCCATCTCATCGAACTCCACTCCGGCATCGATCCGGCCGCCTTCGAACACTGGGTACGCACAGTCGATTACGCCACCTGCCCCCAGCTTCCCAGTGTGCGCGCGTTCAGTGTGCAGCGTGCGGACGACGCTGTGGGGGAACCCCGGCACTATTTCGAGATCATCCAGGTGACCAGTCGGGCCGACTTCGAAGCCGATATGCGCACCCCGGCTTTCGCCGAGCTGGTGAGCGCCTTCGACACGATGGCGTCGGTGGTGCGGGAGTTCGCCGGGGTACGGCTGGACCCCGGCTACTCGGCTACCTGATTCCGTTCCAGCTCTGGTCAGTTCGCGTCGACGACGGCCTGTGTGGCGTGCTCCGGTGCACGATTGCCGCTCTTCGGCGCTCGATTGCCGAAGCGGGGGAGCGTCCGGTCCAGACCGGCGGGCAGCCACCAGTTCCAGTCGCCGAACAGTTTGAGCAGTGCCGGGACCAGGACGAGGCGCACCAGGGTCGCATCGATGGCGATGGCTATGGCCAACGAGAACCCGAACTGTTTCAGCTCCGGGACCGGGGCGATGAGGAAGCTACCGAATACCGCGACCATGATCGCTGCCGCCGCCGTGATCGGACGCGCCGTGTGCTCGATACCCACCGCGATAGCCGAATCGGTGTCGTGTCCGTTCTCCCAGGCTTCCTGGATGCGGCGGATGAGGAAAACCTCGTAATCCATCGACAATCCGAACAGCAGCACGAACACCGTGAGGGGGATATAGACCTGCAGGAAACCTGGGCTGGTGAAGCCGAGTACACCTGCACCGTGACCCCATTGGAACACCGCCACCGTAAGGCCGATGGCCGCGGCGGTCGCGAGCAGATTCATCAGGACGGCTTTCACCGGTAAGGCGACACTGCGGAATATCACCAGCAAGAACAGCAGCGACATGCCGAGCACCAACGCGACGACCCAGGGCAGCTTCCGCGTCGTCTCATCGGACAGATCGACGAATCCCGCCGTCGCGCCACCGACCAGGACCTGTGTGTCCGGCATGGCCTCGGCCAGGTCATCGCGAATGTGCCGGACCAGAGCGATCGCATCGGTCGAGTCGATGGCGACGACCGGTACCACGTTGAGCAGGATCCGGTCGTTGTTGACCAGTGTTTCGATGTCGTCGACACGCTGGTCGTCGGCCAGAGTGGCCGCCAAGCGGTGGGCTTGCTGTCGGCCGGAGTCGTCGAGCGCGGTGTCGCCGGATCCGGTGAGGACAACCTGAATCGGGGATACCGCACCGGATGAGAAGGAACGGTCGAGGATGAGCTGCGCCTCCGCGGTGGGCTGGTCACCCAGGGACGCCGTACCGAGATCGATACCGTAGCGCAGACTCCCGATCGGCAGTGCGGCCAGTACCAGGACCGTACTCGCCGCCGTCGCGAACAGGACGGGGCGACGCATCACCAGTCGCGCCCATCGTGCCCACATTCCTTGTGTCGCAGCGGAATCCGAACGCACGTCGGCGGGGCGCCACCGGACGGGGAGCTGCCACTTGTTCACCCGGGGGCCGAGGACCGCCAGCATGGCGGGCAAGAGTGTGAGCGCGGCGATCAGAGTGCAGATCACCGAGACGAGAACGCCGGTACCGACCTCACGGAAGATCGGCGAGTCCATGATGAAGAACGAGCACACCGAGATACCCACCACCACACCGGAGAACGCGATGGTACGTCCCGACGTGGTGACGGCGACGTCGGTGACCTCGGCGATCAGCGCCGGATCGGACTCGGTGATACGGCGACGAGCAAGTTCTTCGCGGAATCGACTGACGATGAACATCGCGTAGTCGATGCCGATTCCGGTACCGATCATCGTCACGATGCTGATCAGAAAGGCGTCGAAGGTCAGTCCGAAGCTGAGCAGGTAGAGCACGCCGAAGGTCAGGCTGAGCCCGGCGATGGCGAGCAGCAGGGGGAGGACAGCGGCCAACACCGCTCCGAATGCCAGCACCATGATCACCAGGGCGAGCGGCAACCCGATCGATTCGGCTTCGGTCGTCGCCGCGGTCTCCACCGTCGTGAGGTCGTTCGTAATCGGCGAGAAGCCCGTCACATTCGCGGTCACGCCGGCGCCACTGGCATCGGCGACAGCCTGCTGCAACGCGGCCGCGCGACCGGGGAGTGAACCGGCGTCACCCTCCAAGCCGACCAGCGCCAGGGCCGCACGTCCGTCGTCGGACACCTGATTCCTCGCGTTCGGATCGAACGGGCCGATAACGGTGACCACTCCGTCCTCCGCACGTGCCGTCGCCAGCACGTTGTCGATGACGGCCCGTCGATCGGGGTCGGTGATCGCGCCCTCGGGACTGTCGAACACGATGACGTCCTGCTCATTGCCGAGGCCGGAGAAGTGGCGCTGAACCAAGGTCGAGGCGCGGGTCGACTCGGCCTGATCCACCCCGTAGTTCGGGGCCTTCAACTGGTCGGCCATGAGCGGAAAAACCGCACCGCAGACGGCGATCAGTATGATCCAGGCCGTAATGACCAAGCGACGGTGGCGTGCCATTCGTGCACCCCAGTGGTGATGTCTCATCCTTTGTCTCTCACTAGTCGGGAATCTCTCACTGGTCGGGATGCGCTGGCTCGTCAGAGCACACGCAGAGAATCGGCCGGATCGCGTCGGGGCGACGGGGGGAATCGTCCCGTCGAGTAGCCGAGGCGCGCAGCGAAGAACACCAGCCCTGACAAGCTGAACTCGGCCTGCAGGCGATTGCGCAGGTCGTCGTGCTGGACGACGATGCTGATCGGGTGCAGCACCAGTCCCGCGTCGGTGACGCGCAGCCAGAAGTCGGTGAGAGCCTCGCCGGCGGCGAGCAACTGTTCGTCGTCGACGGATGGAGTCGGCAGCGTCAGCATGACCACCACCGGGGTCCGCCGGACGATGGCGGCAAGCTGGCGGGCGAGGATCTCCGGGAGTCCGGTGCGGCTCAATGCCCGCATGGTGACGGGAGCCAGCACGATCCGTCGCAGGAGTGTCTGTGGACGAGACATCGGTCCGAAGAGCTGCGTGAAGGTGAATCCGTCACCGAGCTCACGTGCCTCGGCTTCGCTGCGACGGATGAACGAATGGGTCTCCCGCCAGGCTGGCGAATCCGTGAAATCCCGACTCGCATTTCTGGCGACGAACCGGGCGAATCGGCTTCGATCGGACTCGGATGTCAGCAGCCGGACGCTGATCGGCTGGGTACTGTCCGCGCTGGGGCTCTTGAGCGTATCCAACACCTCACGGGGTATGGGCCTGTCCAGATATGGGCCCCGATCGGTGTGGCGCGCCGCCGCGAGATTCCGTAGCCGCGTGAAGGATTCCGTCGGATCGTCGGTGCGCTCGAAACGGGCCAATCGCAGCGGGCGGCGGTCGGTGGGTACGCCGAGCACACCGAGATCGGCGGCGGCCGGGGTGATGACGCCCCGGACCATCCAGCCTTGCGCGGCCATCGCGCGCTCCAGCAGTCGCCAGAACAGCCCGCAGCTCAACTGCATCTCCACGTGATGGGCGGGCAGTGTCACGAGTTCGCGGGTGCGGTCGGCCATGAGCAGCAGGAACTCGCCGTCTGCGTCGGAATCGCCACACAGCGCCACGGCGCGGCGACGGGCCAGGTCACTCACCACGTGGGCCAATGCCCACGGTTGGCAGTTGTGCGAGGAGGGCGATCGCGCAGCGATAGCCGCGGCTGCCGCCAGGGCCTCGTGGAACGAAATACTCACCCGCCGAGGGGAACGCCACATCGTCATACCTGTCTCCCTGCGCTACCAGACGACTGCCAGCGAGTAGTCCGTACCCTCGATCGCCCAGGCGCGGCGTGGCCACCGCAGCCCTCGGGCCCCGTGCCGTAACCGGGGACCGGCCCGCCAGTGAAACGATCCACTCGAGTGCCAGCAGGTGAGCTGGACTTCGCGAGGGTCGATCCGCAAGCCGAATCCGAAGTACTTGAGCACCGCTTCCCGACACGCCCATCGCAGCGGAGTCCCCATCGTGTCGAGCCGTGGTCGCCAGTCGCCGGGCGCTACGGGGAGCGGGGTCCCGAGTTCGGCCACCAGTCGTGGTGCGAAAACGCGGTGGCGCTCGAGGTCGATCCCCACCGGGCCGGAAGTGCACGCGGCGACGGCGAGATGACTACTGTGCGAGATGCTGATCCCCACCGGATAGTCCACCACCGGCATCCCCGTGCGGACCCCTGAATCGACAGTCCGCACCACGATGTCGGCCGTGGCATGGAAAATGTCGAAGTGGCGCTGACAGTGCGCCTGGACCGCGTGCTTGGCCGCCACCCGACCCGCTACCCACTCGGCTTGCCGCCTCGGAATCGGTATCGTGGCCGCGTATGCCGCCTCCGCCTTCGACAAATGCGTTGTGGGGCAGGGTGAATATGTCGGCATGACGGCAACCGTCGGACCTCCGGCAGCATGGAAAATGCGCAACGGTCGCGCGGGATCGAGAATGCTGGCATCGAGTAGCGACATTTCCGAATTCTCCAGTCCGTGAACTTCGCCATTATGTCGGTATCCGCTGACGAGTCCGCTGACGTTCCGCTGACGAATGGTGGCAGTTCACCAATCGGATGCCGCGATTGCGTTATGGTTACGGAAAGTATTGACGCACTGTAGATTTCATGGGTAGCTTGGCTGGCGTTCATCCGAATCGACACAGTAGAACGGTTCGATTCGTGAGGGTTCAGTTCGCTGATCGTTCAATGATCGTTACGTAGGGGCTGGCATGAAGACCTTGTCCATGGATCCTGTTGTCACCGCGTGTAACTGGGTTGATCTCGTTGCCACGCGAGTTCGGCAATTCGGTGACCGCAGGGCATTTACCTTCCTCGCCGCGGATGGCCGAGAATCCGACACTCTCACCTATCGCGATCTCGACCGCCGTGCTCGGGTGATCGCCGATTGCCTCGCCGAACAGTTCAACCGTGGTGACCGCGTGTTGCTGCTGTACCCGGCCGGACTCGACTACGTCACAGCGTTCTTCGGCTGCCTCTATGCCGGAGTCATCGCGGTGCCGATGCCCGAAGCGGCTCGGAACCGGGTCGGGCAGATCGAGGCGGTCGCGCGAGATTGCGTCGCTGTCGCGGTGCTCACCACCTATCAGGGCGTCGTCGAACTCGATTCGCCGGGCACACATCACGCCCTCACCGGCCTGCCTCGAATCGCCACCGACGTTCTCAGGGATGCGCAGGACCCGGCACCGCGGGCGGCGATCGACGGTTCCGCTGTCGCGTACCTGCAGTACACCTCCGGTTCCACGGCCGCGCCCAAAGGCGTGATCATCGATCACGCGATGGCGCTGCATCAAAGCGCCGACATGGCGCACTGCTGGCAGGTCGGGCGGGACGACGTGATCGTGTCGTGGTTGCCACACTTCCATGACTTCGGTCACGTCACCGGTGTGCTGCTGCCCGTCTATGCCGGGTGCAGTGCCGTGCTCATGGCACCGTCGACCTTCGTCAAGAACCCGGTGCGTTGGCTCGAAGCCATCACCACATACCGTGGAACACACAGCGGTGCACCGAATTTCGCGCTCGATCTGTGTGTCGACAAGACCACGCCTCAGCAGCGCGCCGAGCTGGATCTCAGCAGCTGGCGGGCATTGAGCAATGGCGCTGAGCCGGTGCGCAAGGCATCGCTCGACCGCTTCCATGCCACGTTCGCGCCGTCCGGTCTCAGCGCGACCGCGCTCACCCCCGGATACGGTCTTGCCGAGGCGACGCTGAAGGTCACGTGTAGCAATGTGCGTGGCAGGCACGTGGCGGTGCGATTCGACCGCCAAGCCCTCGGCCTCGGAAAGGCGGAGCCGAGCGGGGCAGAAGACGGCATCGACCTCGTCGGCCTCGGCGTCACCGCGTTGTCCACCGAGTTGGCCATCGTCGATCCGGCCACGGCGTTTCGCCTGCCCGATGGCCGCGTTGGTGAGATCTGGGTATCCGGACCCGCCGTGTCGCCCGGCTATTGGCAGCGTCCCGCGGACACCGCGCAGACCTTCGGGGTCAGGATCGAGGGAGACACCAGGGACTGGTTGCGGACCGGCGACCTCGGATTCGTACACGCGGGTGAGATGTTCATCTGCGGTCGTGTGAAGAACATGATGATCGTCAATGGGGTGAACTACTACCTCGAAGATCTCGAGGGCACTCTCGCCGACGGTCACGACGGGCTGCGGGCCGGCGGTGTGCTCGCATTCGGCATATCGAAGGGCGGGCAGGAGAAGCTAGTGCTGGTCGCCGAACACCGGCCCGACAGTGGTGTCGACCCGGGCGAGTTGACCCGGGCGATGTCCGACCTCGTGGCGCGGCGTCACGGCATCGTCGCCGAGTCGGTCGTTCTCATCGCGCCCGGGACGATTCCGCGCACCACCAGCGGAAAGCTGCGCCGCCAACAGTGCCGCAACGACTTTCAGGCCGGTCGGCTGTCAGAGATATATCGCTGGGAAGGCAAGAAGACAATGACGGAAACCACCGAGAACCAGGTGCCGGGTCCATCCGGCTCCACCATGACCGAGCTCGTGCGGCTCGGTCTGATCGAACAAGTACGGGCCTGGATGGCCGACCGTCCCGGCCCCGACCAGCCGGTCCTGGATCTGAGCCGATCACTCATCGATCACGGTCTCGGCTCGGTGGACCAGATCGATCTGCATGAAAGCCTCGAGACGTGGGCGGGGCAGCGCTTCGCTCCGGAACTGCTCTGGGAGTCGGCGACCGTCGAGGACATGGTGCGGGCGATCGCCGACACCCTGAGCACCGTGACCGAGGGTGGGCGATGAGGCTTCGTTCGGTGGCGGCCGGCCTGCCGTCGCGTACCGTCACCAATGCCGACATCCTCGGCATGGTCGCCGGGCAGAGTTCGGCCTGCTTCGACGGTGATCTCGACGACACACTGCGCAAAATAGACTCCTATCTGCGCTATACGGGCTCGAACGAGCGGCGCTGGCTCGACGCGGGGGAGCGACCGCTCGATCTACTGGCGGACGCCGCGGCGACCGCACTGGATCAAGCGGACGTGCACGCGAGTGAGGTCGACCTACTGATCTACACCGGTATCGGCCGGGGCTTCATCGAGCCGGGCGGCGCCTACCACTGCGCCGCCGCGCTGGGGTTCGACAAGGCCCACTGCTTCGATATCATCGACGCCTGCATGAGCTGGACTCGCGCCGTGCAGGTGGCGGAATCGATGCTGTGCACGGGGCGATACCGCACCGCGGTGATCGTCAACGCGGAGTTCAGCTTACGAATGGGAGGTATGGTCTTCCCGCAGCTTTTCGCGCTGCCGAACGCCGCCGCCCTGGCTTCGACCTTCCCCGCATACACCCTCGGCGAGGCCGCGACGGCGACCGTAGTGAGCGCCGAGGACGACGACCCGTGGGATTTCCGGTTCCTCTCCCGTCCCGACCTGTCGCCGCTGTGCAACGTGACCCTGCCCGGCTACGAGGGATTCTGCGAACCGTCGGATAAGTTGGCCGCCAACGGTGTCGGCACCTTCAGCTCCTTCGGGGCGGAGATGCACGAAGTCGGTGCCGCCGACACGTTGGCGGTATTCCGGAGCCTGGACGTGGACGCGGAGAAGGTGTCCGCATTGTTCACCCATGCGTCGAGCAAGCGCCAGTGGCAGTTGATGGCGGACAGCGTCGGACTCGGCAATGTGATCCACCACGTATTCCCCACGACCGGGAACATCGTGTCGGCGTCGGTGCCCACCGCGATGGCCTCCGCCATCGACTCCGGTGTGCTGCAGCGCGGTGAACGTGTGGTCGGCTGGGTCGGTAGTGCCGGAATGTCCTTCGGCGCTTTCTCTTTCATTTACTGACGCCCATCGGAATCGGATTGTCACATGTTCACACATCTCGCCAAGGTCGTCGGCTGCGCGGCGCTCGGAGCCGCCGAATACTCGCTCGGGGCCGTGCGGTCGCGTGCCCGAGCCACTTCGGAACAGCGTCGGGCCGACGCGATCCTCGCCTTCCTGTTGCGGATGGGGCCTATCTACATCAAGATCGGTCAGATCGCGGCGACCAGATCGGACCTGCTGCCGGAAACCTGGGTGAACACCCTGCGCGTGCTGCAGGATCACACGCCGCACATGGCGGAGGACCGGACCCGGCGGGCGGTCGAGCGGGAACTCGGCGGCGCGATGGAGAAGACCTTCCGATCGTTCGACCTGGTGCCGATCGCCAGCGCATCCGTCGCCCAGGTGCACGTCGCCGAACTACTCGACGGCCGCAAGGTCGCGGTGAAACTGGTCAAGGACTCGGTGCCCGAGCAGATCGAGGGCAGCCTGCGTTCACTGAGTACCGCGGTACGAGCCGTGCACGCCGTGGCGTGGCCGGTGCGGAACCTCGACCTACCCAAGCGGTTCGAGGAAGTGGCGCGGCTGCTGCGGCCGCAGGCGGACATGACGCAGGAAGCGACCCAGCAGCAGCGCATCCACGCGAACTTCTCGTCCCATCCGTTCGTGCGAATCCCCGCCGTGCTACCGGAACTCGTCACCGAGCGCATGTTGGTCATGGAGTACATGGAGGGCATTCCCGGTCGGCTCGCCGACGCAGTGGGGTTCCCGCGTGAACGCCTCGCGCAGCGGCTGCAGGACGTGATCTACACCATGCTGTACATGCACGGCATCTGCCATGGTGATCCGCATCCGGGCAATGTGATGTTCACTCCCGCAGGGGAAGTCATCCTGGTGGACTACGGCGTGACAGCCGAGCTCAGTGAGGACGAGAAATGGGGATTGTCCTCCTTCTATTACGCGTGCAGCCGCAAGGAGTGGACGATCGCAGTCGACCGCTTCACCCGCCATTTCGTGCTCTCCGCACCAACCCTGACCACGCAGTACGCGTCCTATGAGGCCGAGATGGTAGGGGTATTGCGCCATCATTTCGACGTCTCGAGCAACCGGTGGTCGACCGTCGCGTACTTCAACGATGTCAACGCCGTACTGCAGCGGTACGATTCGCGGTACACGACCACGTTCACCAAGGTGGAATTGGTCTTCCTCTCCGGCGAGGGTTTCGCGACCCAGATAGATCCGGAGATCGATATCTGGGCCAACGCCAGCAAGTTCACCGACCGCTACTCGCCCTACATGAGTACCGAGGTGGAACAGCGGTTCGAAGCCGAGTTCCAGGATCAGATGCCCCGGTCGCTGGCCATGCGCGACCGGGCGCAGGCGACGCTCGTCGCGCCGACGCACATCGACCGCTACTTCTTCCCGAGCAGCTTCCCCGTGTTCGTCGCCGAGGCCGCCGGCGGCAGTGTCACCGACTGCGATGGCAACAGCTTCATCGACCTGTCCGGCGGTTATGGGCCGCACCTGCTCGGCTATGCGCATCCGGAAATCAATGCGGTGATCGCGAGTGGTCTTGCCAGGGGGCTCGTGAACGGCATCGGCAACGCACCGGAACTCGAGTTGGCCGAGAAGCTGGTCGAGGCCTTCCCTGCCGCGGAAAAGGCGGTGTTGTGCAATTCGGGTACCGAATCGGTCCTGTTCGCCATTCGGATGGCGCGCGGATACCGGCGCCGGACCCGGGTGGCCAAGTTCGAGGGGCACTACCACGGGTTCTCCGATCAGGCGATGGTCAGTTCGTGGTTCCGATTCTCCGGTCCCAGGGACCGGCCCGAGCCGGTGGCCGGAACTCTCGGCACGGATCCGGCCACGGTCGCGGGCACCACCGTGCTGCAGTACGGCGATATCGCCGGGCTCACGCGGCTGCGAGAGCAGGCCGACGAGTTGGCCTGTGTTCTCCTCGAACCCATGCCGACCTCGGTGGTCACGCTGCACGTGGACTTCTTGCGCGAATTGCGGGCCCTGTGCACCGAACTCGATATCCCGTTGATCTTCGACGAGGTGGTTTCCGGGTTCCGGGTCGCCTACGGCGGTGCGCAGGTGCTGGCCGACGTGCACCCCGATCTCACCTGCCTCGGCAAGGTGATCGGTGGCGGGCTGCCCTGCGGGGCGGTGATCGGCAAGCGCCATCTGATCGATATGGCCAAGAGTTCCCAGGATCCGTTCTACGACTACGAGAACAAAGTGTTCGCGGGGGGCACTCTGAGTGGCAATTCGCTCACGTGCACAGCCGGTCTCGCAGTATTGGACCACCTGGATGCGCACCGCGAAATCTACTCGCAACTCGACACCAATACCGAGTACCTCGCGCAACTGATGCGCGAGGCCGCGCAGTCGCGTGGTATCGCATGCCGAATCAATGCACGGCACTCGATATTCTCCTTGAACTTCAGCCACCGTGCCGCTGGCCTGTACCGGGAACGGATGGGGGGCAGCAACTTCAAGGCGACGATCGCGCTGGCATACTACATGCGCAAGCATTATGTCTATCTGCCCGAGATGCACAGCTTCTTGATCAGCGCCGCGCACGATAACGAGGATCTCGACCAGATCGCGCACGCCTTCGAGAAGAGCCTCGACGAGATGCTGGCAGACCAGCTTTTCGTCACCTAGGAGTGATGGTGTGGCGGCGCTATGCGCCACCGCACCCTCGCGAACCACTCACCGCGGTACGCACTTCTACCCCGTCAGCGTATCGCGGTGAGTGCTGGGTGGGTCCGGCGGAGCGAATGTGAGCCGTTCCAACAACGACAATGCCTCGGTGACCGTCGCCAGTTCTGTCTCGCTCAGCTGCTCGGTCAGGACGCGGGTGAGGACGCGATCCGCGGCCGTGGCCCGCCTCCCACGTACCCAGCCGCGTCCCTCGGTGGTGAGCGCGAACATGTTTCGACGGGCGTCGACGCTGTCGCGTACGCCCACGACGAGGCCGCGGGTGCGGAGGCCGTCGACGAGGTTGCGGATCGTCTGGGGTTTGAGTCGTTCGCTCTTCGCGAGGTCGGCCGACGACAGCGCACCGTTGCGCCCGAGACGGCCGAGAATCGATACCTGTGTGGGGGACAGTTCCGCGACGGCGGTGCTATCGCGCGTGCGGTGCACTATCAGTCCGGAGATTATCCGAAGCCGTGCTGCCATTTCGGTCGGGTCGACGCGGCCCGGCGGCTCCGGGCCCACGTGGGGGAGTCCGGCCCCTCGGTCGGAAACGGTATGCGACCCTGCTCTTTCGGTTCCCGGTGAGTGGGTACCGCTGTAGTGGTAGTGGAGGCGGGGGGACGGATTCGTCATCGCGATCCTCTGCAGCGGAAGTGCGGGTGTCGGCCGCTCTCGGCGACGCCCTGGTCGGATTCTCTTCTCAGCGTGACAATCACTCAGCTCGGCACGGCTCCGGGCGTGGTGCGACGAGCCCGGACAGCGCTCGGTGTCCGGCCCCACCATCTGCGACAGCACCGGGTGAACACGGATGGACTCGACAAGCCGAGCCGGCGTGCGATCTCACCCATGGGCACGTCGGTCACGGTCAGATAGCGGTGTGCCTCCCGTCTGCGCACGTCGTCGACTATGGCGGTCAGGCTGGTTCCTTCTTGTTCGAGCCTGCGTTGCAGTGTGCGTCGGTGTGCGCGCAACGTATCGGCGACCATGCCCAGGTCTGGGACGGTGTATCCGAGCATGCGCGCAACCACGGCCGCGACCTGCGGCGACAGCTCAGCGCGTGCTTCGGGGAGTTGTCGGTCGAGCGTGGTCAGAGCGAGTTCACGCACCTGTCTCTCGGCGGTCTCGGCGATAGGCCAGGTCAGCACGGAGTGGGGGATACGGAACAGCGCTGCGGGTCGACGATCCCGCACCGGAGCCTCGAAGAAGCTCTCGTACATCGAAAACGGCGCGGGTGCCTGGTAGGGCAACTCGACGCTGCGCAGCCCATAACTGCGGCCCGCCAGCGCCGTGAGGATTCGATGTATCAAGCCCAGGTCGAAGTCGTTGGCCTGGCGGCTTCGACGATCGTAGGTCGGTGGGCCGTAGCGGAGCGCGACAACGCCCTGAGCCTGATAGGGGTCAGGGACCACGACGATGCGTAACGACCGGCCGTGCCTGGACAGTTGTTGCGAGGCCGCGTGCAGCGCGCCCGACAGCGTCGAGGAACTGTGCAACGCCGTCGCCAGGGCGATCGGCATCACTCCTGGATCGTCTCCCAATTCGTTGACAATCGGTCGGAATGCTTGCGAGGACGCGGATCTGGCTACGGAAGTATCGGCCATACGTGACAGCATATGGCGCACTGGGTGAAATTGGCCCGAGTACTCGCAGTGACTCGTCACAACGATATGTGCGGGATATCGATATCTCGCACAGCAATGGCAACTACGCTGTGTCGCAAACTATTTCGCTGCTAACGTTCGCCCGGTGAATTCGAACCCGGCGCACTTGCGGTCATCTATTGATTCCGCCTCCAGCCAGGTCGGCAATATCTTCGTGCTATCGAACGATGTGCTGCGCAAAACATTCAAACGGCCTTTTCAGTTTCGGGAGTTCATCGAGCAATCGTGGTTCGTCGCGAGTGTTTCGATTCTGCCCAGCGCACTGGTCGCCATCCCATTCGGCGCCGTGGTGGCACTGCAGACGGGATCGCTGATCAAACAGCTCGGCGCCGAATCCTTCACGGGTGCGACCAGTGTGCTGGCCACCGTCCAGCAGGCCGCCCCGGTCGTGACGGCTTTGATCATCGCGGGAGCTGCCGGCTCCGCGGTGGCGGCCGATCTCGGCTCGCGCACCATCCGCGAGGAGATCGACGCCATGGAGGTCCTCGGCATCGATCCCATCCAACGGCTCGTGGTGCCACGAGTGCTCGCGATGATGTTGGTCGCGCTGCTGCTCAACGGACTGGTGTCGGTGGTCGGCATCGCGGGCGGCTACTTCTACAACGTCCTCCTGCAGGGGGGGACGCCGGGTGCGTACCTGGCCTCGTTCTCCGCGCTGGCGCAGCTACCCGATCTGTGGGTCGGGGAGATCAAGGCGCTGCTGTTCGGGTTCATCGCCGGCGTGATCGCCTCGTACAAGGGCCTGCGTCCCAGCGGGGGGCCGAAGGGCGTGGGCGAAGCCGTGAATCAGTCGGTGGTCATCACCTTCATGGTGCTCTTCTTCGTGAACCTGTTGGTGACGCTGGTCTATCTCCAACTCGTTCCCGCCAAGGGGGCATGACGAATGGCGACGAAGTATCAACCACCGCTGCTCGCGCGGTCGTCCCGGCGACTCGGCGGAATCGTTCGAGCGCCCGTCAATGTGGTGGACCAGGCGGGCGAGCAGATGTCGTTCTACGCCCGCACCGTCGCCTGGATCCCGCGCACCGTCGTGCACTACCGCAAGGAGGTCATGCGGTTGTTGGCCGAGGTGACCTTCGGGACCGGTGCACTCGCGGTGATCGGCGGCACCATCGGTGTCATCGTGTTCATGTCCGGATCGGTCGGCGTCGTCGTGGGGCTACAGGGATTCAAGGCGCTCGATACGCTCGGCAGTGCCACCTTGACCGGCTTCCTCACCGGCTATATCAACACTCGTGAGATCGCGCCTCTGGTTGCGGCGTTGGCGCTCTCGGCGACGGTAGGCTGTGGCTTCACCGCGCAATTGGGCGCCATGCGGATCTCCGAGGAAATCGACGCGCTCGAGGTCATGGCGGTGCCGAGTGTGCCTTTCCTCGTGTCCACCAGGGTCATCGCTGGTTTCGTCGCGGTGATACCGCTGTACATCGTCGGGCTGCTCGGTACGTTCGTTGCCTCTCGGCTGATCAGCATCTGGTTCAACGGCCAGTCCAGTGGTGCCTACGACCATTATTTCGGACTATTCCTGCCACCGCAGGATGTCCTGTACTCGTTCCTCAAGGTACTGGTCTTCGCGTTCGTCATCATCCTGGTGCACTGCTATTACGGCTTCCATGCCACCGGCGGGCCCGCAGGGGTCGGTGTAGCGGTCGGCAGAGCGGTGCGTGCGGCCATCGTGCTGGTCAACGTGCTGGACCTATTTCTCGGCCTCGCCCTGTGGGGCACGACAACCACCGTCAGGATCGCTGGATGAGCAGGGAGTTCACGCATTGAGTAGGACCAGGAAGACGCGTGTCCGGTTAGCGGGTATCGCATTCTTCGCGATGGCTGGCCTGTTTCTGTCGACCACCGTCGCGGTGTACAACAAGACCTTCGTCCGCACCGTCGAGGTGACGCTCCTTACCGACAGCGCCGGAAACGCATTGGGCCGCAACGCGGATGTCAAGGTTCGCGGCGTCACGGTCGGTGAGGTGCGGTCCAGCCGCTCCGAACGGGGGCAGGTGCGGGTGCATCTGGCGATCGACCCGGACAAGGCCGGCTGGATTCCGGCGAACGCGACCGCTCGACTGTTGCCGAAGACGCTGTTCGGGGAACGGTATGTGGCGCTGGTCATTCCGGATGAACCGAGCACAGCTCGCCTGACCGACGGCGTCACCCTGCAGCAGGACCGCAGTGGCAATGCCATCGAGGTCAGCAAGCTGCTGGATGATCTGATGCCCTTGCTGGCGGCCATCCCGCCGCAGGATCTCGCCGCGGTGCTGGGTGCGCTCTCGCAGGCGCTGTCGGGTCAGGGCGAGGCGCTGGGATCGACGGTGGACAAGCTCGACACCATTTTCAGCGATGTGAACGCGGTGATGCCGGAACTGCGAGAGGGCTTGCAGCGCTTCGCCACAGTAGCGGATACCTATTCCGATGCCGCCCCGCAACTGGTCGAGGCGCTGGACAACTTCCGCACCACCAATGCGACCGTCGTCGAGCGTCGCGCCGATATCGAGAATCTGTACGCGGTCGTGACACCGAGCTCGTTGACGCTCGCCGACTTCCTGATCGCCAACCGCGACAACATCATCGATGTGGCTGCCGATTCGCGTCCGGCGATGGAGAAGCTCGCCAAGTTCGCTCCGACATACGCCTGTACCTTGGCGAACTTCGCGCAGATCAAGCCGCGTATCGACGAGCTCTTCGGCAAGGGCACGGATATGCCGGGAACCAGGGTGACGATCGAACTCGTCAACAATCGCGGGCGGTATCTGCCCAATCAGGACGAGCCGCGCTGGTTCGACGACCGCGGCCCGTGGTGCCTGCCCGAACTGCCCCTCGGCATCGACCCGGGGCAATACCCGAGCGGACCCCCGAACGACGGCGCCTACCAACCGCCCAGCCGCAATCCCGGCGATCAGACCACCGGTTATCTGCCGGAACCGCAGCTTCGAGTGTTCCCCGCCGGACAGCAGCCCACCTTGGCCGGCTCACCGGGCGAGCAGGACTCACTCGGCGCGATCTACGGTGCGGCGCACGATGTTTCCCCGGAGTCCGTGCCCGGTTGGCTGACTCGGGCCGTCGCGCCCGCTTTCCGTGGCAGTGAGGTGAGTTTCCGATGAAAGGACGTTTACGCGGCCTGGGAGGCCCATTCGTCAAACTGACCGTCTTCGTGATGGTGACGCTGTTCGCGACCGCCGTCCTGGCACTGTCGATCGCCAACTACACCGGTGGTGGCACAGTGTTCAAGGCCCGGTTCACCGACGTCACTTCGCTCGTGCCCGGCGACGAGGTGCGCATCGCGGGTGTGCGGGTGGGCAAGGTCACCGAGGTCGGGATCGTGCACCGGCGTGAAGCCGAAGTGGAGTTCGAACTACACGACCGCAACTGGCTGCCGGCCTCGACCACTGCGTCGATCCGATACCGAAACCTGGTGGGGCAGAGATACATCGCGCTCGAGCAAGGCGCCGGCGAACAGGGCGGCAAGCTGAACGCCGGAGCCACCATCGGGTTGGATCGCACCCGGCCCGCACTGAATCTGACAACGCTGTTCAACGGATTCCGTCCGCTGTTCCGCACGCTCACCGCGGACGATGTGAACAAGCTGTCCTACGAGATCATCCAGGTCTTTCAAGGGGAGCAGGGCACCATCCACGACCTGGTGGCCACGACGGCATCGCTGACCAACAAGATCGCCGACAAGGACGCGGTGATCGGGAATCTGGTGCGCGATCTGACCGCGGTGCTCACCGCCGTCAGCGAACGCGACGATCAGTTCGACCAACTCATCGTGAACACCGAAGCGTTGGTGAGCGGATTGTCCGCTGAACGCGACACGGTCGGCCGGTCGGTGACTTCGATGGGGAACCTGGCCGCGGCCACCGCGGACCTGCTGGTACCGGTACGCCCGAATCTGCAGGGTGCGATCGCGGGCTTGAATGAACTCACCGGCACTCTGAACGAGCGTTCCGACGAAGTGAACGCGGCACTGGAGACCCTGCCGGTGAAGATGGAGAAGCTCGGGCGCGTAGGCAGCTACGGCGGGTGGTTCCAGTTCTATCTCTGCGGTCTCGACATTCAGCTCGGCACCGGTGCCCAGGACGCTCCGCATCTCAACCTGCCCACGATGCCGACGATCAACCAGCCCGTGTACACGAACACGGCCCCTCGATGCCACGGGAAGGCCCGCTGATGGAGTATCGGATATTGCAGCGCGGTCGACGCAGTACCGCCACGGTGGGCCGACTCGGTATCGGCGTGGTGCTGTTGGCCGTGGCCGCCGTCTTCTTCCTCGATCGGGTGCCCTTCCTCGGGGCGGGCACGAGCTACACCGCGGAGTTCTCCGAAGCCGCCGGCTTGAAGAAGGGGAATGAGGTCCGCATCGCGGGGGTGAAGGTCGGCCAGGTATCGGACGTGTATCTCGACGGCGACAAGGTGCTCGTCGATTTCCGCACCTCCGGCGCGTGGATCGGCGATGAGACCACCGCCTCTATCCAGATCAAGACACTGCTCGGTCAGAAGTATCTGGCGCTGGACCCCAGAGGACTGAATCCGGCCGACCCGGATACGCCGATCCCGTTGTCGCGCACCCTGTCTCCCTACGACGTCGTCGACGCGTTCACCGACGCCGCCGCCAAATTCGATCAGATCGACACCGCGCAGCTGGCCGGCAGCATGCAGGTGCTCTCGGAGGCATTCGCGACCACGCCGACCGAGATCCGCGGATCGATCGACGGTATCGCTCGGCTCTCGTCGACCATCGCCAGCCGCGACGAGCAGTTGCTGAAGATGTTCGACGCGCTCCGGGGCACCACGGCGGTGCTGGCGGACCGCAATGCCGAATTCGAGCGGTTGCTCGGGTCCGGCGGGGTATTGCTCGCCGAGCTGAACTTCCGTCAGCAGGCCATCCGCCAATTGCTGACCGGCGCTGAGACATTGGCCGCCGAACTGAGTGCACTGGTGAAGGACAACGAGGAGCAGATGGGCACGGCCCTGACCAACCTGCGTACCGCGATCGGAACCTTGAACGACAACCAGGCCAACATCGCCAAGACCCTGGAGCTCGCCGCGCCGTTCTATGAGCTCTACGCCAATGTGATGGGAAACGGCAGGTGGTTCGAAGCCGTCATCGTGAACCTCTCGCCGCCCGCGTTGCCGGAGATTCCCGGTGTCCGGCCGCCGATCCGCACCATCGGAGGTAACTGACATGGTCCGTAGGATTCGATCCCTGCCCGGTATCGCCCTCGCCGTGGTCGTGGTCCTGGTCGCGGCCGCCGCGCTGTCGTGGGGATACGGCCGGATAACCAGCACCCGGATCACCGCCTATTTCGATCGGACGGTCGGGATCTACGAGGGTTCGGATGTTCGGATCCTCGGAGTACCGGTGGGTTCGGTGGAGTCCGTGCAGCCGATCGGTGAGCAGGTGAAGGTGACGCTGCGGGTCGAGCGCCGCTTCGATATTCCAGCGGACGCCAGCGCAGCCCTGGTCACCCCCTCGGTGGTCTCGGATCGCTACATCCAAATCACCCCGGTCTATCGCGGCGGCCCCACCATGGAAAGCGGTGCCACCATCCCCCGCGAGCGGACCGTGACGCCGGTGGAGGTCGATCAGCTGTACGAGAGCATCACCGAACTGTCGGAGGCTCTCGGACCCAATGGCGCCAATCGCGAAGGCGCGGTGAACCAGCTCGTTCGAACCGGAGCGGCGAATCTCGCGGGTAACGGTGCGGCGATGGCCGACAGCATCACGCAGCTCTCCCGTGCGGCACACACGCTGTCGGATTCGCGGGGCGACATCGTCGAGACGGTGAAGAACCTGCAGATCTTCGTCTCCATGCTGACGGCCAACGATCAGCAAGTACGCGAATTCAACAGCCAGCTGGCGGATCTGTCGGGATTCCTGGCCGGCGAACGCGAAAGTCTCGGTAACGCACTGAACCTGCTCTCGATCGCCCTCGGCGATGTCGCCGGTTTCGTGTCGGACAACAGGGAAAAGATCGCGGACAACGCGGATGCGTTGACCGCTTTGACCAAGAATCTTGCCGATCACCGAGACGATATCGCGGCGGCTCTGCCGGTCATCCCGGTAGCGATGAGCAATGTGATCGGCATCCACAACGGTGAAGCCGGCACCCTGGACATGCGGTCCAATTTCCAGGACCAGTTACAGGATCCATTCGGGACGATCTGCAAGTTCATGGATCTGGGCAAACTGATGCCCGGCAACCCGACTTTCGACGAGGTCAGCCGACAGCTACGGCCGCTGCTCGACCACTGCGCGACGATCGCGGACTCGCTCGCCGCGGCGGTGAAATCGCCGATGATCTTGCCGTTCGGCATTCTCAGCAATGAGAACCTGCAGCGCGATCCGGTGCCCGGGACGGTGCCCGGAACCCCCTCCAATCAACTTCCGCCCTCGGAACAGGGAGATCGATGATGAGCGGAATTCGCCGCACCGCACGCGGTTTCGTCACCGCTGTGGTGATCGCGGTGACGGCCGCGGGCGTGAGTTCGTGCGCCTCCGACGGCATCTACAGCGTCGCGTTGCCCGGCGGGGCGGATATCGGCGCCAATCCGATGAGTATCGAGATCGAGTTTGACGACGTGCTCGACCTGGTGCCGCAATCCGCGGTGAAGGTCGACGGCGTACCGGTCGGCCGGGTCGAGGAGATCGCGCTCGCCGCGGATATGTGGACCGCCAGCGTCCGTGTCGTGGTGAATCGCTCGGTCGATCTGCCCGCGAACGCGCGCGCCGAGGTACGGCAATCGAACTTGCTCGGTGAGAAGTACATCGAGCTGACCGGGCCCGTGGAGGGCGCAGATACCGCGCGACTGACCGACGGATCGGTGATCCCGGTCTCCAGTACGCGTCACGCGACCGAGGTCGAGCAGGTACTCGGCGCGATGTCGCTGCTCGTCAACGGTGGTGGCGTGGCTCAGTTGCAGCCCATTGTCACCGAGCTGAACAAGGCGCTCGGCGGGCGCGAGGACAAGGTACGTTCCCTGCTCGAGCAGGCCAACACCCTGATCGCCGGATTGAACGAACAGGTGCATGACATCACGGCGGCTATCGATGGCCTCGCCACGTTGAGCGGGCGGGTGAGCGCCCAGACCGACCAGATCGGCGCCATGCTCGACGAGCTGCCCGAGGGGATCGGGATCCTCGAAGAGCAGCGGCCCCAGCTGGTGTCGCTGTTGACTCAGCTGGACCGCGTCGGACAGGCCGGGTTCGATGTGCTGAACACCGCTAAGGACGACTTGATCAAGGATCTGTCCGCGCTGCGGCCCATCCTGCAGGA
Organism: Nocardia sp. CC213A; assembly: GCF_030766805.1. Taxonomy (NCBI): domain Bacteria; kingdom Bacillati; phylum Actinomycetota; class Actinomycetes; order Mycobacteriales; family Nocardiaceae; genus Nocardia; species Nocardia sp. CC213A. The sequence continues at coordinate 496,348 of NZ_JASFXA010000001.1, read as the reverse complement.
ATTGGCGAAAGGCGCTGGCGATCTGGTCACGGGGCTGCCGCTCTTTCCCACCTATCCGTTCCCGGACGCGGCGCTCGAGAGCACCTTCGGTGGATCGGTCAACACCTGGCTCTCGGTCGATATGGAGATCGGCGTTCTGATGAGCAATTTCGGCGTGGGCAAACCCGAACCGGTCTACACCCCGCCACCGTTCGGCCCGCCGGTTACGGTGAACCCGACGAATCCGTACTACAACGGCAATGGTCCGCGTCCCGGGTGGCCCACGATCACCCTGCTGCCGACGTTGCCCGTGCCGCCGTTGCCCACCCTGCCGGGCGTACTGACGCCGCTGCTGGAAAACCTCGGGGTGGTCCCCGCTCCCGCTGATGAAAGTGGTCCGCGATGACTCGTCTGGTTCGTTATCAGCTGATCGCCTTCGTGGTGATCGCCGTGGTCGGGATCAGTTATGTCGGTGCCAGGTATGTGCGGCTGGACGAGATGTTCGGGTTCGGCGTCTATCACGTACGGGTCGAGGCGGCTCAGACCGGCGGCCTCTACCAGGGGGCGGAGGTGACATACCGCGGGGTCCCGGTGGGGCGCGTCGGCGAACTCGAGCTGACCGAGGAGGGTGTGGCGATGCGGCTCGACATCAGCTCGGGCGCACCCCGGATACCGGCGTCGGCGACCGCCGTGGTCGCGAGCCGCTCGGCCATCGGCGAGCAATACCTGGACCTGCAGCCCGACAGCCCGAATGGACCCTTCCTGCACGATAATTCGGTGATCCACGGTGCAGTGACACCGGTTCCGGTCGAGGACTTGCTCGCCAGCGTGGACCACTTCACCGAGTCGGTCGACCTGGCCGCCCTGCACACCACCATCACCGAACTCGGCAAGGCCTTCGATGGCAAGGGCGATGATATGCAGATTCTCGTGCAGTCGCTGAACAACATCACCACCGACTTCCACACGGCGTTGCCGCAGACCATCCAGCTGATCCGTGACGGTAGGACCGCACTCGGCACCCAGGCCGAGCAGTCGGGTGCTATCCGGGAGTTCAGCGAGGGCCTCGACCAGCTCACCGCGCAATTGCGTGACAGTGACCCGGATGTGCGCCGTCTGATCGGCACCGGCGCTGAGGCAGGTGAGCAGATCGAAGGACTGGTGACCGACAGTGGTCCGGATCTCACCGAGAATCTGACCTCGCTACGTACGCTACTGAAGACAGTGTCGCCGAAATTTTATGCGCTGCAACCAATTCTCATGATGATGCCACCAATCTCGTTCGGCGGATCGGCCGCCGCGCCCGGTGACGGCACCACGCATTTCGGCTACGTCTTCGAGCTGAACTATCCGCCCGCCTGCTCGGTCGGTTACGAGGGGACGCACCAGATCCTGGCGGATATGAAGGCCGCGAATCCGGACTTCGACGATACTGTGGACGACTTTCCGTTCAATGCCGACGCCAAATGCACCGTGCCTTTCGGTAATCCGACCGGCGTACGAGGTGGAGCGCGGGCCGAGTACGCCGATCCGAGCATCCCGCAACCATGGGACAACACCCCGAAAACCGACCCGGACAAGCTCGATGTGAGCCCGATCGCCATTCAGGTGGCGACTCTGCTCGGGGTCACGCCGAAGCGGTGACCGACGACCATGACGTGAGGTGCGAATGGTGACGAAAATAAACGATTCCGCGGAGGTGACGGCCGGCGTCACGCGTCCACCCGCGCCGCTCACCGCCGCGGCGGTGGGGGCGCTGGCTGCGGCCTTGCTTGCGGCACTGTGGTTCGGTGGCGGCTGGGTGCGGGCAGCCTACTTCACCGATGGGCCCCGCGCGGACGCGCGTGAAGCCGCTCTGGCCGCTGCGTGCCAGGCCGCGATCAACATGACCACGATAAAGATCGACGATATTCCTGGTTCACTGGCCTTGGCCCGCTCCTCCATGACAGGCGCGATTCTGGATTCGGCCGACCAGAACCGGGAGAAGTCCGAAGAGATGGCGCGGCAGGCCGGTGTCGGGATGGAATCGCAAGTGCAGGTTGCCGCACTGACTTCGCTGAACAGCGAATTGGACCGGGCTACGGCGCTCGTCGTCATGAAGGTGACCGAGACCAAGCAGGACAAGTCGACGTCGAGTTACCGATACTCCTGGAGCCTGGACATGATCAAAGACGGCGACGTATGGAAGACCGACCAGGTGGCATCGCTGACTCAGCCTGTGCTGCTCGATAACTCGGGTGCCGCCCCCGAACCACCGATACCGGCACCTGTCCCGGAACCGGCACCCACCACACAGCCCGGATCGTAGGAGTACCGATGACAACTCGACGACCGGTGAACCGAGTCACCACCAAACGGCGGCCCTCGGAATCACGGCCCGCGCAGGGGCCCGCCGATTCGGAGCAGACCGACGGCGTCATGACAGAGTCCGCAGCAGCGCAGTCCACCCCGGTGGATCACTCGGCGACGAGGTTCCGTCGCTGGATGTCGTTCCCCCGCTTCGATTTCGGGCGGCACGGCTCGTGGCGTACGGTCGTGGCCGCGGCGGTGGGTGCGGTGATGTTCGGTGGATTCGCGGTCTTCGCGGCTATGCAATCCGGCATGAACGACGCCAATATGGCGCTTGTCGACACGGCCGCAACCGAAGAAGTGAAAGCGGCGGCAGTTCATACGTTGCAGACCATCTACGGCTATGACGTGAACACGATCGATGGCTACGACGCTGCTGTACGCGGCGTTGTCACCGGCCAGATGCTGACCGACCTGGACAAATTCTCGGCCACTACCGTCGACGCCATCGAGCAGGCGAAGACGAGCGTGCAAGCCGCCGCCGAGCCGGTGGGCGTCACCATGCTCACCGCCGATCGCGCCGAACTGCTCGTGAATCTGACGGTCGCCGCGGACAAGGACGGCGTTGCTCAGCAGAGCGTTTCCGGGACCATCGTGTTGCGTATGCGGAAAGTGGACGGCACCTGGTTGGCGAGTGAGATCCACGATCGCTGAGGCAGGTCCCGGCTGTAGCCGCAGACCGACTACCACGAAACGCAGGGGCGCCGCACAGCGCACCCTGCGTTCTGCTGTGAAACGTCCAGAAAGGCCGGCATATCCCGTCTGCGCGGGGAGCGGATCCCTAGCGTATTTATTGCGTCCGCTGCACCGATTCCATCGATCGAATCGGGCAGTTGACACCGTCGTCGAAGGAACGCAATTGCAATGGAACGCTACACGAATCATGTCGTACACGACGAGGTGGATGTAACACTCACCTGCCGGGTAACCGTATATTTTTGTCGAGTGGATTCCGAACCCGGCATGGTGCTCGAATATCTGGCGACGTGGCCCGAAGCGGCCGAGTTCGCCGCGGCCGCCGGTCATCTCGGACTACTGGTCACTGTCGACGACCATATTCGGCCGGGACTGCGGCAGTTGCCCTGCCGCAGTCTCTGGCGTTGATCGTCAGCTCATACTGCTTGGCCGGTCCCCAACAACCGCTTGACGATTTTACCGCTGGCGGTGCGAGGCAACTCGGTCAGGAAGGATACGTCTCGCGGAACCGCGGCACGGCCCAGGCGATTACGAATGTAGTTCTGGATCATGGCGGAATCCAATCCGGAGCCCCGGTGTTTGACGACGAATGCTGCCAGGCGCTGACCGAATTCGGAATCAGGTACTCCGACCACGGCGACGTCGTTCACCTGCGGTAGGAACGACAGGGCCTCTTCGACCGGGCGCGGGAATACGTTCTCCCCGCCGGAGATGATCATCTCGTCGTCGCGCCCGGCGATGAACAGTCGTCCCGCTACATCGAGGTATCCGAGATCGCCGGTATCCAGCATTCCGTCGGCCTCGGCCGGTGGTGTCGAGGCGACGTAGCCATCGAAGAGCATGTGGTTGCCGACGAAGATCCGTCCTACGGCTCCGATCGGAACCGGGCGAGCATCCGCGTCCAGCACCGCCACCTTGGTCCCCAGGGGTGGACAACCCGCGGTGGTGGGGGAGACGCGCAGATCCTCCGGCCCGGCGATGGTGGCCCAGGACACCTCGGTGGAACCGTAGATGTTGTAGAGGACGTCACCGAAATCGTCCAGGAAGCGCAGCACGGTGGCCGCCGGAAGCGGTGCGCCGCAACTGGCTACGATCCGCAGACTGCTGGTGTCGTAGCGGTCGCGGACCGCGGCTGGCAGCGCCAGGATGCGATGCACCATGGTCGGTACCACGATCAGCGAGGTGACTCGGTGTTCGGCGATCAATCGCAGACAGTCCTCGGCGTCGAACTGTTCGGGCAGCACGACGGTGGCGCGCAAGGCGGTACTGAGCTGCAACGCCGCCAGGCCCCAGGTATGGAACAAAGGGGCCGGGATGAGCATCGTCTCCCGCATGCGCAGCGGAATTCGCGACAGCAGCGCCGCGATGGTGCCGAAGCCCTTCGCGTGCGGCCGCCGAGCACATTTCGGAATGCCGCTGGTGCCGGACGTCAGGACCAGTAGCCGCCCGGGATGGGCGGGCTTGGGGATTCGATCATGACCGAGTGCGATCAGATCGTCGATGGTGGACAGGTCGTCGCGCCCGCGTCGAGCGCCCGTGATGTATCGCGAAACACCGTCGTGCAGGTAGCTCACCAACGGCTCGAGGGCGGCATCGACGAACAGTGCCGTCAGGCGTTCGCGTTGAGCGATCTCCTCGAGCTGTCGGCCGGAGAGCCCGGCGTTGAGCAACACCAGATCGGCGCCGAGCTTGCCTGCGGCCACCATCGTTTCGACCATATCGGCGTGGTTGTGTGCCAGTAAGCCGATCGAATGGTGGGAGTCGATGCCGAGATCGGCCATGGCGGTCGCCAGGGCGGTGGTGCGTCGGTGCACCTCGTCGAAGGTGCGTGTGCCGTGGTCGTCGATCAGCGCCGGTCGATCGGGTTCGAGTGCCGCGCCCGCCGCGTACCCGCCGGCAAGGGTGAACCGCCACTTCGCCAGCCCAGCCAGTTGCCGCATGCCGCGGTCCGGTCGGCTCGGTGCCAAGACGCCTGTCCGCATCATCTGCCCAGCGGTCCTGGTGCGTCGGCGCAGTGGGAGGTTCTCGCCATTGATCACAACGGATGTCGACGCCTGTCGGGCGAGTCCCAGTACGTGTCGCAGGCCCGCCCGGGTCCAAGCGCCTACGGCCGCTTTGGACACCCGATCCAGCGCCGGGTGTGCGCGAGCAGCGGCGAAGAACGTAACCCGCACCGCCGTGCGCTCGGTTGCGTCATAGTCGCTGAACTCACGCTGCAACCGAATCGTAGCCAGCGCGCCCACCTGTGGGGCGGACAGTTCGAGGCGGTCGTACCACTGGCGGATCGCCAGCTTCACCTCGACGGTTTCGATTCCGACTTCGGGTGTACCGACACGAAATGCTGCGCGCCAGTAGCTTTCGTCCCGTTCCAGTGGTTCCAGACCACCGACTCCGTTGAACAGCCGGGCGTAGCTCTCCGGCTGGATAAGAATGTTCCAGACCAGTTGCCGCGCCAGCGGCAGAGTGTGAACCACTTCGACGATTTCGGCAACCATTTCGCAACTCCTCGTGCGTCCCGTCGCCTGCCGGGACAAAGCGGACGGTACCGCCGTCGAGGGCTCACCACGGGCGCGGTTGCTACATATTTGTCGGAATGCACATCACGAGTGCCTCCGAAGTGGGACGGCGTCACGACGAGGCTGCGGCCGGTGCGTGTTCACCGCGTTCCAGCTCCTCAGGCCACGTGGCTCAGCGAAAAGTGAGAGGGCACGCGAGCACTTCGACTGTCGGACTTCACCGAATCGCTCACGCTGGGGGATTACTCGCAGGCTACGGACATGATCGGCCCATGCCTCGCCGCCGAGCGAAGAGGAGTGGAATGTGAGCTGGTATTCACTTTAGGGTTCGATCATCGCAAGAACCGCAGCAACTGGGCGGAAGGGAGTCGACGATGACAACCAATGGGATGCTTCGACCGGGCCTCACCGTGTCCGGCAAACCGATGTCAACGCCTTTGCAGGACGTGCGTAGGGTGTCGCAACAGTTGGTCGGACACTTCATCGAGAACGTGATCACCTGCGGCACCCTGCCCGGCGACATCATCTCCGGTGACATCACCGCCGTGACTCGTATCTGTTTGGAGCTGTCGGTAGGCATGCTCGACGGCAGAGACATCGCGGCCAAGACCGATCGGCTCGCGAGCGCTGCCGCCGGGTGGGCGCGCGAAGGCGTACCGATCACCACGATCCTGCATGCCATCCACGAAGGCTTCAAGGTCGGTATGGATCTCATCGTGGGCAACGCGACGCCCCAGGACTACGCCAGCATGATGGATGGCGCGAAACGGGTGGTGGAGCTGCTCGACACCATGAGCGGGACGGTCGCGCACGCCTACATCCGTGAGCACAAGGCAGTGGTGAGCGAACATCACAACGCGGTGCACACACTCACCTCCGCGCTACTCGGCGGCTATCCCACATCCACCATGGCGCGTGAATGTGGGATCGCCCTGGCGGAGGAGTATTCCGTTCTGGCACTGGCTATTTCGAAGCACCCGGATGAGCAGTCGCCGACACTGGACGCAAAGGTCGTCGCGCGTCGCAAACTGCGCCGACTGCAGGCGGCGCTGGCCACCCGCTGCGGCGAGAGCGCGCTCGCCCTGCTCAGCGTGGATGGTGGGACCATCCTCATCCCCACCAGTACATACGCTGATGATGAACTCGATGAGCTGATAGCCCAGTTGTCGGCTGCCGCGCATGTACCGGTGACCGCGGCCGTCGTCACTGCCTCGGTCGGAGCAGTACCGGGTGCTGCCGACCGGGCGCATGAACTACTCGACATGGTTCAGCGTCTGCGCTGTGTTCCGGGACTGTACCGATTCACCGATATGGCATTGGAGTATCAACTCACCCGGCCAGGCCCGGGGCGGGAAATCCTCGGCTCACTACTGGACCCGCTCGACGCCTATCCCGAACTGATGGAGACGCTGCGGAGTCATATCAGCAACGATCTCAATCGTCAGCGTACGGCGCGAACACTCCATATCCATACCAATACCGTGGACTATCGGCTCCGGCGCATCGGTCGACTCACCGGATTGGATCCGACTGCTACGTCGGGGCTATGGCAGCTGCGGTCGGCGCTGATTGCCCGCTCGTTCCGAGAAAGTACCGATTCGGGCACGTCATGACGGTATCGATACCGATTCCACGCCATACACCTTGGGTTCCTGGATCTCGGCCTGAATGAACGTGGCGATCATCCCGGCGGTCATGGCTATCGCCCGCCGCCGCTCCTGACTGTCCACCGATGGCAACGAGGCTCGGAGCACCGCCGCGAAACCGGTATTGATCAGCACGAATGTCATCGTGTCGTACTTCTCGTCGTCTCCAGGGCCGAGTACCTGGATCAATAAGAGCTTGACCAGGAGCCGGAGCCGTGGCTCGAGTTCGGGGATGCCACTGCGGAAGAACTGAACGCCAGCGATCATCGCGCGGACAAGCTTCGCGTTCTCGGCCAGATCTTCGGTGAAGACCTCGAATATCTCGGTGACCAGTTGAGGAATTGCGCCGACCAAGTCATCGATTGGTTGCAGTGGGCGTCGCGTCATCCACTCCGTGAAGCTCGCTTCAGCGCTGACGAGCATCCGCTCGAGCAATTCATCGACAATGAAGGTGCGGTCCGGGAAGTAGCGATACACCGTTCCGATGCTCACACCGGCCTCCGCCGCAATTCGGTTGGTGGAGGTCTCGGCGATGCCGCGTTCACCGAACAGGTGCGCGGCGGTATCGAGAATGTGCTCTCGGGTCGCCTTCGCGCGATCCTGAGTCGGTGGGCGGCGTTGCCGGGTGGCCTTCGGCGGCATCACAGCTCCATTCTGTGCGGTGTAACCGAACATTGATCATCGTAGGGTGTGAGCGTCGATGCGGCTGTAAGTTGTTTCCCCAGAGGCTTCTCCGGGAGGTACGGATGGTTACTGGTCGAGTGCCCAGTAGTCGGCTGGCGCGTGGCGGACGGCTCGGAATGTTCGCCGCTGAGCAGGCCGCGCGTGGGGTCGGGACCAGGCTGTCGATGCTCGGCCGGTCCGATCAGGTCCGGCAGATGCTCGCCGAGCGTTCGGCATTGCAGGCCGCACAACAACTGGTCACCGTGCTCGGGAGTATGAAGGGTGCGGCGATGAAGCTGGGGCAGATGCTCTCGGTGCTCGACGTCGACCTGGTTCCGGAGTCGCATCGGGAGCTCTTTCGACTCAAGCTCGCCGAGCTGCGCGACCGGGCACCGGAGGTGCCCTTTCCGGCGATGCGTCAGGTCATCGAGAATGATCTCGGCCCGATATCGCGGATCTTCGCGGACTTCGACGAGACTCCGATTGCCGCGGCCTCGATCGGTCAGGTGTACCGGGCACGGCTGCGCGATGGGCGGAGCGTCGCGGTGAAGGTGAAGTATCCGGGTGTGGACGAGGCAGTCCTATCCGATATGCGCAATCTGACGTTCTTCAGCAGACTCTGGAAATCGATGCTGCCCAGCGCGGCTGATGCCGACGTGCTGGACGAGATCGCGCGCAATATAGGCGGCGAGCTCGACTATGCACGGGAAGCCCGCACCCAGCACCGAGTCGCATCACGCTACCGGGGGCACCCCTTCATCACGGTGCCCGACAGCGTCGAAGAATTCTGTACCGACCACGTTCTCGTGACCGAATTCGTGGAGGGGCAGGCTTTCCCGGAGCTCCGAAAGCTGCCCGCCGCGGACCGGGATCGGATCGGTGAGCTGATCTACCGCTTCTACATCGGCTCGATCTTCGCCGATTACGAGTTCTGCGGTGATCCGCATCCAGGAAATGTCCTGCTGGCTTCCGACGGGCGGGTCTGTTTCGTGGATTTCGGGCTCTACCATCGGATGGATCCGGTGCACGTCGAGTATGAGCGCGAGGCTCTGCAGGCCGCAGCCGAGTATCGGGCCGAGGACCTGTTCCAGCAGTGGCTCGACCGCGGAATCGTCGATCCGATGTCGGGGGTCACCGCACAGGAATGTCTCGAATACGTATGGGCCGCAGCAGGGTGGCACCTCCTGGACGAGGAGATCACCATCACCCCTGAACTCGCCACCGGCGCCGTGGTGCTCGCTATCGACCCGAGAGCCAACGAATTCCGCGGCATGCGCAAGCAGATGCTGCCCCCGGAGACTGTGTTCTCCCGGCGCACCGACCTGTTCACCTTCGCTGCTCTCGGACAGCTGGAGACAACCGCCAACTGGCACAGGCTCGCTCGGGAATGGCTTTACCGTGAGCGACCGGCAACCGTTATCGGACAGGTCATGGCACGGTGGCAGGCCGAACAATAGCGTTGGCGGCGGCGGAGCTTGGTCTGGATCCGGAAGTTTTCGACCATAGGGGATTGAAGTCTCAGGGTGAACTGTCGGTGAGTGGGCGTGGGACCGACCGCGCACGGCCCCACGCCAGGGCCAACCTATGACATTTGATCGTGTTGTCACGGAATGTGTCTCGGTTCTGTGTGGATAACAGCGGCGACCGGATATGGTGCGGACCGCGCACAATGAATTGGCCTCTGAGCGACCTGAATCGCGCCCCATACCACCGCTGCGGACCGCTGGCTCGGTTGCGGTGTTCGGTGCGGTGTTGACCGTCGTTGCCGGGGCTTGCGCTGACCAAGGGCTATGGGCCCTGATCGTGCTCGGCTTCGTGGTTTTCGATCTGTTCGGCGGTGTCACCGTGAACGCCATGGACGCAGCCAAACGGTGGTGGCACCGCCCCGGACAGACTACGGGTGACCATCTCGTATTCGTCGCCGTTCACGTGCACCCGTTTCTGATGGCCTGGGCCGTGACGGGTTTTGGCTGGTGGATCGCACTGGCCCGCCACGCGGCGGCGTTGGTCATTGCAGTGATCATTCTCATGACTTCGCCACGAGCGGCGCACCGCAGCCGACCCGGGGTTGCGGCTTGGACCGCCGGTATTACCTGCATTGGGGTTGGCGTGGTGCGAGGAACGCGGTGAGTATTGCGGAGGAGAGACTTTCGGAATTGTCCTGCACTGTCGCCCAGGATCGGGTGGTTACCGTCATTGTCGCGGTAGGGGGGTTGCCGATGCAGTGCGGTGCGAACGCGGCGAAGAACTGGTGCGGATCGAGCAGTGACTCTGGTGGGTGCACCCCGGGGCGGCGCACGGACGGCAGTTGTAGTGCCGCCACGGCTACGGGGACGCCGGTGTTCTCGCTCATCGTCAGGCCAGGAATCTGAGCCAGGGCCGTGGCTGCCGCGGCGGATTCGCCTCGGCGCGTGCCGCGGGCTACGGCGAACAATGGTGGCGGCCCGCCCGGGGTAATGATGTCGGCCGGCTTGGCGGGAAGCATTCGCTCGGCCTTGGCGGCGAGCCGGGCGGCCCAGTTGAGGGACAGTCCGCGGTCCATGCCGAAGCGTAGTGCCGACAGTACGGCGAGTGTGAATCGGTCGCCGACAACGATATTCGTGTTGTCGCGCAGTTCGGGAAAGGCATGCTGCAGTGTCACGGCCTCGGGGTGACCGAAGCTGCGGCCTGCTATCCGGCCAATGCCCGGATAGTCGAGCTCGATCTTCTCGAGTGCCGGACGCGGCACGACCTGCCGGTCGCGGGTGACAGGGATGGTGCCACTGATCTGCCGTAACCCGTGCGCAATCGCCGCGCTGGGTGGTCCGGGGCTGGTATGGGGCTGTGCTGTATCGGCAACGTTCCATCCTGTTATCAAGCTGTCGACAGTGTCCAATTCCCGAGCGGCAATGACGGCCAGGAGGTTCGCGACGCCGGGGCTGGCACCCATCCCGATCAGCGCGGTCACTCCGGCTGTGCGGGCGCGTCCGTGCAAGGCCAACATCTCCAGCGTCGGCTCCGGATCGTCGCAGATGTCGACGTAGTCGCGGCCAGCATCGATCGCCGCCGCCAGAATCGGTACGCCGAATCGGAAGAACGGGCCGACTGTGTTGACCACAATGTCGCAATCACTCAGGGCCGCAGCCAACTGCGTCTGGTCGGTGACGTCCACCTGCCGGCTGGATGCCTTGGTGCCCAAGCGTTGCGCGACCGCCGCCGCGCGACCGCCGTCGATATCGGCCACGACCAGGTCGGTTACCGTCGCAGCGCCGATCAGGACCCGCGCCGCGACCCGACCCATCTCGCCCGCGCCGCCCAAGGCCAGAACCCGCATGATGATCACACCCTCGGAAGATTATATTTACTGTCATGATGGTAAATAAATTGGGGCGGCCCAGCAAGGTTCGCGAGCGCACGGTCGAGATCCTGCAGGCGATGGCCGGTGTCGTCGCGCGGGACGGGCTGGCGAACGCGACCTTGTCGCGCGTGGCCGAAGCGGCCGGGATGCAGCGCACGCTGGTGCTGCACTATTTCGGCAGTCGAAGTGGCCTGCTCCAGGCGTTCATCAACAGTGCTGTCGCCGGATACGGGTCGGCGATGCTACGTATAGCCGGCGGTGAATCGATCGAGGCGCGTATCGACACCATGTTCGAGCCCGGCGCCTACCGCAGCCGCGAAGATCTCGTCATCTGGATCGAGCTGGTCGCCCTCGGTGCCCGTGACTCCCAGGTCCGTCAGCGACTGCACGAGCTGTGGACCAGCCGCTGGCTGCCGGAACTGCAAGAGCAACTGCACGTCGACTATCCCCACGCCGGTGACGATCAGGTCGCCGCTGCGGCCTACGCCCTGGCCTGTCTGTTCGAGGCGCACTGGGCATTCCACCTGCAGGATGTCGCCACCTCTGAGCGCGGAGTCCAAGCCAAACGCGCCGCTCGCGCCGTTTTGGCGACCTTGGTCCAGAACTCGCTCTGAGGTGAAGGGAAACCGGCCGATCGGGTCCGACGAGATGGTGGCCGAATGGCTGACTGCTGCAGGCTATCCCGTCCGGGCGGACTACATCTACCCTTCCGGGGCGGCGGAGTCCTCGGTGGCGCGCGGGCCCCGCTTCACAGGGGGCTGCGCGACGCCTTTGACGTCGCTCTATGGATCTTTGCCGTGGATCCGGTCATGACGCATGCTGGCGACGCCGAGGTGGTGGAGGGTTCCACAACAGGTCGATGCGGCGGTTGGGCCGAGTGGCCCATGGGATCTCGCTGGGGGCCATGCCGGTGCTACGCGGTCGCCTTGTTGTAGGCCTCCAGCACTTCACTCGGGACGCGGCCGCGGCTGGATACCTCGAAGCCGTTCTTGCGGGCCCAGTCCCGGATCGCCTGCGTCTGCTCCCGATCGACCGCCGGCCGCGGCTTGCCCGCCGCCTTGCCTCGCGGCACGCGGCCGACCCGGCGCGCGTGCGGAGTCCACTGCTCGAAGATCCCGCGCATCCTTGCGGCGTTCAGCTTCGACAGGTCGATCTCGTAGGCCACACCATCGACAGCGAACTGCACCGTCTCCTCGGCCTTGGACTGACCGTCGTAGTCGTCCACCATCTCGACGATGACCTTGCGTGCCATGAAGCAGCCCTTTCCAGTGTGATTTCCGTGGTGAGTGGGATCGTAAACCGTGGAAAGGAGATCGTCCGCTAGCGGATGACCGATACAGTCGAGTGCCCGCGACGGGCAAGTCGGCACCGAGGGGAACTGGACGGCTTGTCTGGCAGCGAAGGCAAAGGGTGCTTGCGTTTCGAGTGTCGGCTCGCAGGACGGGGCGCCCGGACCGCGCGTATGCTCACCGCCGGGTATCGGCAATCAGCATGGTTCGCACGTCACGCGGCTCGAACCGATGGACTCCGGCGAATTTCAGGGTAGCGGCCGTACCGATGTCGGAGATAGGTCGGTGGGAAAGTCGTCCAGATCGGTGAGGACGAGTCGTTGGGCAGGGAGTCGGTCATCCGTCGCTTTGTTTACGTCACCCAGATCGGCGGCCCGGTGGCCGTCGAATACGGCCCGGACATAGCGTGGAAGGGCCGTGAGTCGTTGTCCGTCCAAGATAGAATCCGCGTCCTGCGTGTCCTCGGGTACCGGAGCCATAGGCGCTGTGGTCTCGGGAGTGCCGCTGAGCAGACGCCAATGGATGACGTCGACGATGTCGGTAAGCCCCGCAGGGATACGTTCGTGCGCACGGGTGGCGTCGGTAGGCGAAAACAGCATCGACCACGGCATAGCGTGCGCCAAATAGCGTGGGACGTAGTGTCGATGGCGGGCCTGCAGCAGGTTCCGCACGACACGACTCGGCAAGGCCGAACATCCCCACCATCGCGGATTCTCCTCCCCAAGCGTCACTGTCTCGTAGCCGTGCGGGTGCATGGGGTTTCGCATCGTGATCGGCCGCCCCGACGTATGCGGGAAGAACTGGTCGTTGGTCTTCAGGGCGGCGAGGTCGTGGCCGTCGAAATGGCCACTGGCCCAACCATTGTAGAAAACGTGGTACGGAAGGTACCCGCGTTGATCGCATCCGGCGATCAGCAGGTCGATCTGCCGAATACCCGTGTTCCCGATCGTATGGCCGAGATGCCGATAGTTTTGGCCGAAGAACTTTTTCGCCTGTACCCGCAGGCACAGCCACCGGGTATCTGCTCCGATCCACCACTCCCAGTCCGCACCGACGCGTGCCTCCTCCCGTTTGCTGGGCTTGTGGACGAGAACCTGTGGAAACTGCTGGTTCAGTTCGAACAGCAGATAGTCGGTGATGGACTCTTCGCTGGGTGCCAGGCCACGCGGCTGTCCGTGTTCGAGGCGACGCCACGTGTCCACTGCCAGGTAGTCCATCGCTGCCGTCAGGTCCGCGTGCGTCGCCATAGATCGATCATGATGGAGAGACCGGCGCCGCTCCAGCGGTAGCACGCGATCTGCTGTCCGGCCAATAATCGGTACTGCCGAAACGGCATGGAGCCCTGACCGTTTCGCGCGTACCTCGAGCGGTCTCAACGCGCGCTCTGGTGGGCAGGTCCCACTCCGTCCCCAAGAGCCAAACCGAGCCCCGGACCGTCTGCGTCGGCGCGGGGCTCGTTCGGGGGTAGTCGGACCGTGCTGATCGCATCAGCGTGGTTGACGGTCGGACGCTACCAGGACCCGCCGACAAGCACAGAACCCGCTGCCGTCGGACTCGCTAGTGCTGGAGCTGCCAGACGAGGTTGCCGCGCAGGCGGCCGTTTTGGGTCTTGTTGCACTGGATCGCGCGGCCCTGCCCGTCGACCCACTGCTCACCTTCACCCAAGCAGTCATCGCCGGGCGAAACGCTGTGATGCGGGTCGACCGGCAACTCCTCGTTGACCGGCCACCACACGTACGCGTCGGTACGCTTCACCTGCACGCAATACACGGTCTGCCCGTCCGCGGTCTGAGCAACGGTCCGCGTCGGCGCGTAGGTGGACGCGCAGTAGTCGCCGATAGTGACGGTGTCGCTTGCCGGTGCGGGCGCCGGCGCGTTGTTGTCGCCGCTGCCGGTGGGAAGTGCCGCGGCGGTCGGGGCGCCTACGAGTAGCACCAGCGCGGCGATGCCGGCGATTCGAGCGCGTGTCTTCATTGGATGTTCCTTCGAGGCGTGGAATGAACGTCGTGGTCGGGGCATCCGATGCGAGAGGGGCGGCGTTAACGGTCGATGTCTGGTTTGTGTGAGGTAGGCACAGAATGTCCGCGACGTCGCGACGGTGCTCTACCCAGCATGCGTGGATCGCCGCCGCGGTAGGTGACCTCTCGCCACAGCAGATATCGAATCCACGCCAGATCCAACTGGACGGTCAAATCGTCAGGTGAGGTTCCCCCGCTAATCCGGAGAGCGGATTATCTGGTTCCGGCTGGAACCTGTTGATGGTAACCGGCTTCGAACTCATCCGGTGATCGCCAGCCCAGCTTCTTCTGGATGCGCTGGGAGTTGTACCAGCCGTCGATGTAGGCGAACAGGGCGTTCTCGGCCTCGTCACGGGTCCGCCAAGTCCGCCGGTAGACCAGCTCGGTCTTGAGGGTGGAGAAGAAGTTCTCCATCAACGCGTTGTCATAGCTGTCGCCAACCGATCCCATCGATTGCGCGATCTCGTTGTCAGCCAACCGATTAGCGAACCGGATAGCCGTGTAGGTCGAGCCGCGGTCGCTGTGATGGATCAGCTGGCCGTCACGGATCTCTCGGCTCCAGACCGCGTATTCCATCGCCCCGAGCACCAGCTCGGTGTCGCAGCGGTCGGAGGTCTTCCAGCCCACGATCCGGTTGGAGAAGGCATCGCGGACCGCGGCCAGCCAGAACGCGCCCTGCCCGCACGGAATCCGGGTGGCATCGGCCACCCATAGCCGGTTCGGTTCTTCGGCGGTGAAGTTGCGTTCGACCAGATCAGCTGCCGGTTTGGCCTGCGGATCCTGACGGGTCGATCCGAGTCGCCACTTCTTGCGCAGGAACGCGCCCTGCAACCGCGAGGCCCGCATCAACCGTTCCACCCGCTTGCGACCGACTCGAATCCCTCTGCGCTGCAACATCGCATGCACTCGCGGTGACCCATAGGTGCCGCCGGAACTGGTATGGATGTCGACGATCTCGGCCAGCAGCTTCTCGTCCTCGACGTATCGATCCGACGGCTGCCGCGCGCGTTTGCGCCATTCGTAGTAGGTCGAGGACGCGATGCCCAGGACCCGTAACAGGAGCTCGACCGGGTGCTGGCTGTTCTGCTCTATGAACCGCATGATCACCGCCGGGTCGGGCCGAGATCCGAGGCGAAATACGCACTCGCAGAACGTAATATCTCGTTGACTCGCTCCAACTCCGCGACCCGCTTCTTCAACGCGCGGTTCTCGGCGAGCATGTCGCTGCTCGGTCTGTCGGCGCGTTCGCCGGCATCGGCCTCGGCCTGGCGGATCCAGTTCCGCAACGCCTCGTGATGCACCCCGAGCTGGGCGGCCAGCTTGCGGATCGTCGGCTGCGGATCGGACTCCCGATACAGCCGAACCGCCCGCGCCTTCAACTCATCTGGATACTTCTTCGGTGCTGCCACGAATGACTCCTTCCGGTCCTATCGGACCACAGTCAGAGCCCTCCGAGAAAGCGGGGGAACCTCACCCGCCGATTCCGGCTAGTACTTCAACCTGGACCCCCTAGGGCTTGGAGATCTACGTGGTCTCCGCGTCCGCGATGGATCTCGCGGACCCTTTTGTCTCCCGGTCCAGCTGAAACTGGATTTCCTCGAGTGTCGTCGTGCTGGCGTCGCGATCGAGGCCGGCGGGGAGGAACAGGAACTCGTGTGGTTGTGCACCGATGTTCTTGTAGTCGGTGACCTTCCCGTGGTCCGTCCGTGCCGGGTCTCCATGGGATTCGATCAGGCCCAGCCGGGTGAGCATGAGGTGCGATTCGGTAGCGTCGCGACTCAGCCCGTAGTGCAGCAGGCGTGTACCCGCGGCCAGTTTCTGGGGTTCGGCGCCGTGGCGGTGGTGCATGCGGATGGTGATCAGTAAGAGTGCCAACTCGCTGTCCTCGAGGACATGGATCCAGCCGTTGGCGAACAGCGAGACCGGGATATCGAAGTACGGGTCTTCGCTGTCGGGGACGCGATAGCGGTCGCCGGTTTCGCCGGAGCGGATGTTCTCGTAGCGGAGGAAGAATCCTTCGTATCGGCCGCGGCCCCGGCGTTTCGGATCGGCGGGTTCGATCAGTCCCTCGCGTTCGAGCTTGGTGAAGGTGGTCTGCAACTGCCGCATCTGTTTGTCGACGACGCTCATGCGGTATTTGCCGTCACCGGCTGGCTGGGCGGAGCTCGACAGCAGGGTCGTCCAGCCGATGCGTCCGCTGCCGGCGGGGGCGTGCAGCGGAATCGGGGTGCCGTCGGCGCGGGTGCCGGGCGCGGTACGCGACTGGGCTTCGAACAAGGCGATGAGCATCAGCCGCAGGCCGATGCCGTTCGGCGTCATCAGCCGCGTCGAGGTCGGCCGATGTTCGAGGGCTGGCGCGGACCGATCGGAGGTGTCGTCGACCAGGGGGGCGGGGAGCCGGACGAACCCGTCGCGTACTCGTACGGCGGTCAGCTCGCGCTCGGCGGCGAGCTTGCCCAGGTTGGCTATCGCGACCGTGCGCGTCTTCTGCGCGGCGGTCAAACGGTCTCGCCGGATGGTCAGCGCCTTGCGTTCACGCTCGGTGGGCAGGCGGCTGAAGTCGAACCGAACTATCGTCAAGCTAATCACCAGAAATTCTCAAACTGATCCGGATTCTTGATCTGAACGTCTTGACCCGCCAGAAAACGGCTTCGCCTTCGACGGGGACCAGGGGTCTTTCTGGCGGGTCAAGACGTCGCCACCTCCCAGTATACAGACCCTGCGGAAGTCGGTACAAAGGTTTCAAGCCGCAGGTCAGAAGCTCGATTCGAGCGACAGTGCCTGCGGTGGAGTTCGATCCCGAACGAGACCGGGAGCGGCCTTCGGGGCTCCACCCCCGAAGGCCGCGAGGTTCCCGGTTTCCATCCGTTGAGAGAAAGCAGAATCATTGAACAAGGTAACTCGGCGCACGCCTGTCCGCGAGCCTGAGGGTGGTGCGCCCCAGCGACTGCCCGTCCGCTGGGCGTTGATCGGCACCTGGTCGGCCCTGGCCGCGACCAGTGCGTTCCTCGTGGCGGGCCCGATCCCGGCGATCATGGCGGCATGCGCCGTCGCTACGGCGGCCCACCGGCTGCTCGCGTAGCCGACGGCGCGGTCTCCCCGGAGAACTTTCGGGGAGACCCGCGACAGTGCCGCGGTTTCGCTAATCGACACCGCTCGTTCCGAAGGGCTCGCGGGGGTGGGCTAGCTGAAGCAGTAAGGCTCATGCAGCGGCGCGGGCACGGCCCACCTGGCAGGAACGGCAGCGCGCCGTCGCCGGTGTCCGCGCCCAGGCGCGAACGCCCAGTTCAGCGCATTGAGATCACGGCATCTGTTACTGACATCATGCGGAAAAAGCTACTGACATATTGCGGGAAAACCGCAGGTCAGAGAACTGTCATTACGTCGGGAAGTTGCACTCTACTGACATTTTCATGCAGCCCGAACTGACACCCAATGACGTTTGCCCAGCTCACACCACTGACATTCTCGTGCGGCCTCGCAACAGGACGACTCGCACCCGCGCCAATTCACCGCCGCGCAGCCCGGTCACACCGGATTCCTGTTGCCCTACCCCGGATAAGGGCAGTTATCCGGGGTAGCACGCCGAGAGTCGCAGGTCCGGCAGTTCGGGGCGATGGGACACCCGCGGGTAGATCCACCACGGCCCGTCGATCAGGCGAGAACCGTCACTGTGACGTCTCCAGGTCGTCCCAGGACTGTGACGTCTCCAGGTCGTCCCAGGACCAGGGTGCGGTGGGTGCGCCGTCAGGTTCCCGACCGAAGCGGAACCGCTCGGCGTGCTCCGGGCGTTCCCGCAGGAACGATTCGAACCGGCCACCTGTCGATAGTCGGTCGATGAGCCGGTCCGCCTGATCGTGGGCACCCACCGCCCGCATCTCCTCCAGCAGCATGTCCACTCCAGACGAACCTTCCAGAGTGACCTCGGTGGCCGGATCACGCGCAAGCAACACCGCTACCTGACCGTCCGCGCCCACCGCCCGCAACTCCCTCAGCAGCCAACCCACCCTGTGCGGATCCTCCAAGGCGACCCGGGTGGCCGGATCACGAGCAAGTAGCACCTCCACCTGATCGACCGCATCCAACGCCCGCAACTCCATCAGCAGCATGCCCAGCCCGCCCGGATCGTCCACGGCGACCTCGGCGGCCGGATCACGAGCAAGCAACACCGCCACCTGCTCGACCGCGCCCACCTCCCGCAACTCCATCAGCAGCCAACCCACCCTGTGTGGATCGTCGAGGGCGACCTCGGCAGCCGCCCGCGCGGCCAGCACCGCCACCTGACCGTCGGCACCCACCTCCCGCAACTTCATCAGCAGCATGCCCACCCCGCCCAGATCCTCCAAGGCGACCTCGGCAGCCGCCCGCGCGGCCAGCACCGCCACCTGACCGTCGGCACCCACCTCCCGCAATGCCATCAGCAGCATGCCCAGCCCGCCCGGATCGTCCACGGCGACCTCGGCGGCCGGATCACGAGCAAGCAACACCGCCACCTGCTCGTCCGCACTCAGATTCTGCGATGCCATCAGACCCAGTTCCCGCAATGCCATCAGCACTGTGCTCACCCCGAACGGATCGTCGAGGGCGACATGGGCGGCCGGATCACGAGCAAGCAGCACCTCCACCTCGGTGTCCGCGTCCACCTCCTGCAACGCCCTCAGCAGCGTGCCCACCCCGAACGGATCGTCGAGGGCAACCTCGGCGGCCGCCCGCGTGGCCATCTGCCCGTCGGCGCTCACCGCTCGCAGCTCCCTCAGCAGCATGCCCACCCGGCTCAGATCGTCGGGGGCGATCTCGGCGGCCGCCCGCGCGGCCAGCACCGCCGCCTGACCGTCGGCCCCCACCTCCCGCAATGCCATCAGCACTGTGCTCACCCCGAACGGATCGTCGAGGGCGACATGGGCGGCCGGATCACGAGCAAGCAGCACCTCCACCTGATCGACCGCATCCACCTCCCGCAATGCCATCAGCAGCATGCCCAGCCCGCCCGGATCGTCGAGGGCGACATGGGCGGCCGCCCATGTCGCGGGACGCCAGTCCTCGGGAAGCACTGTGCGGAGGCGGGTAACGAGTCTGTGTGCTGCGGCGGTGTGGCCGTGGGTGACAGCGGATTTCCAGAGGCGGGCAGCGTTGCGATACAGGCCACGCCCCCAGGCGGCGTCGGCGAGGGTGCGGTGGTCGTCGGGATGGGCATAAGCGGTGGCGGCTTCCCAGAACCCGATCGGCGGGACGATGTCGCGGCGCAGGCGGGGGCCGTATTGGGCGAGGTAGTCGGTCAGGTAATACAGCCTGTCCGCACTCGGTCGGCCGCTATCGACTCCGGGGCGGGGTCGGCCGCCGTGTGACGGGTCGGGTCGGTCGACGAGCGCGGTGATCGGTCCCTGCGCGCCTTTGCAGGGCTCCCCGAGCTCGGCGAGTGCCTGCTCGAACCAGTTGTCCGCGCAGGCATTCCATGCCTTGTCGGACATGTAGTAGGGCGCGGCGTCGTGCAACAGCAGGAACGGCAACCGGTTGCGGTGGCCCAGGCGCACCGCGTCCATCGCCACCTCGATCACCGCCCGCATCGCCGCCGTCCCGTGCTCGTAGCGGGCGATCAACTCCGGCCCACCCGCCAGATACTGGGTGATCTGCCCGTCGACGGCGTGCTCGACCGCTTCCCGCAACCGGGGATCCTCGGCCGCGGCCGCCCGCATCGCCGCCAGGTCCGCGCCGTCGAAGCTGTCGGGCACCAAGATCTTGGCGGCCTCGACCAGCTTCGCCGCCGGCCGGGTGTGATCACGCCGCAGCGCGGTGTAGTGCTCGTCCCACAGCGTGCCCAACACCAGCACCGGGGCCCGTGAGGTGTCCGCGAGCAGATCCCGCAGCCGCCGCGCCAACTGCTGTGGGTCACCGGACACGGTGTCGGTGAGGTAGTTCTGGGACTCGTTGAGCCACACCACCGTCCGCGGTGTCACCGCCTCGAAGGCCCGCACCGCCTCCGGCGTCGCGGATTCCTCGGGATGCCACCACCGCCACCCCCCGTCCTCCCGCAGGCGAGCCAGCGCCTCCCACAACGCGCGCGTCTTGCCCGCCGAAGAACCCGCCACCAACACCGCCATCCCACTGCGACCACCCCGGGCGGCCTCCACCAACTCCGCCAGCACCTCGTCGTGCGCGCGCCGAACGTACGGGGTCAGCGGGCTCGTCTCCCGGGCGGCGTCCACGGTGATGGACCGATGCACATCGACCCCACCCCCGAACGGGTCACTGACCTGCTCCAACGGCCACCCCACCCCGGGCGGCCGCGCGGCGCGGCCGCTCCCGGCCGGCCGCGCGGTGGCCGTCTGCTCGGCGACCCAGTCCGCGAACGCGGGTGTCGCATCGCCGTACTTACGCAGCTGCAACCAGTACCCGATATTGAATTGGTGTTGGACGGTCTCGACGTTCTTCTCCCGGGCGGCGCGCTCGCAGGCGCGGACGTAGCCCTCCACCGACCTCTCGTAGGCGTTCTTGCCCGCCTCGATATTGCGTACCGTGTTGACGGTCAGGTCCCCGGCCGACAGCTTGGCCACCTCGTTGACATCAGCACCCACGCTGTGCCGCAGCGCTTCGAGTTCGCGGGCAAGCCGCTCGTTGTTCCCCCCGGTCCCGCCGCGGGCGGTGTCGCTGGCCACGGAAACCATCATCGCCCAACCGCGGCCGTCCCGAGACCGGTTACGGCATCCCCCTCCGCGGTGACGAGCTCGAGGACGCTCAATCCTGCTCGAGCTTCCACAACCTGCCACAATGTTCCACAACGGCCGTGACCTGCAAATTCTCCTGTGTTGCAGTGGATTTCAACACCCGCAACCCAGAGAAGGAGCAAGCCATGACACCCCCGACGAGGACCCCGCTCGAACAGACGGCCCCCACGACCGACGCCCGCGAAGCGGTGGCTGTCGCCGCCCCGGACCCCGCACCCACCGCGCCCGCACCGGACACCGCGCCCACCACCGAGAACCGGCGCGGGCACCGTTTCGCCGGCCGCGCCGCCGGTGTGGCCGCGGCCATCTCCCGCCGCCGCGAACTCATCGCCCAGTTGGTCACCGGGCTCGGGTTCCTCGGCGGGATCACCGCGCAGATCCTGGACGTCCTCGGCTTCGGCGACATCGCCACCGTGGTGCGCATCGTCTCCGGCGTCCTCGCCACCGCAGCCAACCCGGTCACCGCGATCGTGATCGGCAAGGCCATCGCCTTCCTGCGCCGCACCGGCACAGCGGTCCACCGTGCCGCACAGCGGGCAGCCCGTGCCGCGCGCCGTAGACTCCAGCGATCCTGACTGTCCCCTGTGCTCCTGCTCCTGCGACCCGGACGCCACGACCAGGGACATCGCGTCGGTACAGACCACCCCCCCGCGGGCACGGCCGTGGTCGATCGTGCCTGCACAGATGTCGCCAAGAGTTGTCCGGGCCCGACGCATTGCCAAAGCGCGTCAGGATGGGCTCCAAATGTCGATGTTCGAAGTTGGTTTCACTGAGGTTCGAAGTCGTATTCACTCGCGCCAGGGGAGGGGAGAGTGAATACCATCGGGAAGCGAGTGAGATCGCGTGCCGAGGAGACCTCAGCTTCACGAATCGTGATGGTCTCGCATCGTTTCCGATCGTTTCCGCGCGTTCTTCATCGTAGTTGATCGGGTCGCTGATCTTCGGTTTCTCCTGTGCTGGAGTGGTTTTCGATCCATTCGGAACGAGTACGGGACGGAGACCGGTGATGTGGAGCGAACTCGGCAAGACGGTGCGTGAGGCCATGAAGGAGTGGCCGGCGTTGTGGCGATTCGTGGTGTGCGTGGCGGTGCTCACCGCGGCGGCGGCGTTGTTGTTGTGGATGGGAGCGTCGTGAACGCCCCCGTAGGGGTGGGCTGGTGACGCAGGATGGTAGCGATGAGTTCTCGTGATCGCGAACCTCGCGCCCGCTTGGCGGCCGAACTGTCGCAGTTGCGTGCCCTGGTGGGGAATCCGAGCTACCGGGTGATGACGGGGATCCTGGTCGAGAAGCGTCCGGAGGACGCGCGCAGTCCGACCGTGTTGCGCGATGCCGCTGCCGCGGGGGCGAAGCCGCCGCGGTTGCCGACGGTGGTCCAGTTCGTGCTCGCGTGCCGGTGGTTGGCCGAGCGGGAACAGCTCGGCATCGACGAACGCCACTTCGAGCCCGCATTGTGGTACGCGCGGTGGAAAGCGTTGGGACAGCTAGAAACTACCGACGAACAGCTTCTGCTCGAGGCGTGGAAGGCCGGCACGGTTGCCGGTTCGGGGGCGGTCGAGGCGGGGTGGGCGGGTCTGGTGGTGGCCCTCGACGAGGCGGGAGAGCTGCCGCGGGTGACGGCGGTGGATCCGTATCGGTTGGGGGCCACCGAGTCCCGTTACGGCGACCGTGACCGCTACGACCCGACCGGCCGGCGTGGCGCCGCGGACCCGTACGTGCCGCGTGGGGTCGACACCGAGTTGGCGGCCTCGGTCGCTCGGCGGCGGTTGACGGTGGTGATCGGGCCGTCGAAAGCGGGTAAGACCCGCACCCTGTTCGAAGCCCTCGCCCGCGCCTGTCCCGACGCGCGGGTGCTGGTGCCGGCGCGGGAGAACCTCGACGCGCTCCCCGTGCACCCGGCCTACACCACCAGTCCGGACTCGGTCGTGGTGTGGCTCGACGACCTGGGCCGCTACCTCACCGGCACTCCGGGGCTGACCCCCGGGCGGTTGACGCATCTGCTGGCCCGCCCGGCACCGACCACGGTGGTGGCGACCCTGCGCCGCGAGGAACACGACCGATTCCACGACGCGAAGAAGGGCGAGATCGCCGGTGACATCGGTGAACTGCTACGCCAAGCCACCCTGATCGAGCTGGAATCGACCCTCGGCGACCCGGCCGAACAAGCCGCCGCCGAAGCCGCCTACCCCGACGCCGACCTCGACCGCTATCGGGCGCTGGGGTACGGGCTGGGTGAGGTCCTCGCCGGTGCCCCCGCGGCGCTCGATGCCTACGACCGGGCCGCACGGAGCAATCCGCCGCTGCGGGCGGTGCTCGAAACCGCGATCGACTGGGCCCGGATCGGCCGAGGCGACCTGATCCCCGAACCGGTCCTGGCCGACCTGGCCGCGATCGCGTTGCGGCGCAACCGGCCTGACTACGACCCCGCCAAACTCCGTGCCGCGATCCGCAAAGCCCGCAAACCGGTCGAAGACAACGCCCACATCGCCGCCCTGACCACCCA
The DNA here is from genome assembly GCF_030766805.1 of Nocardia sp. CC213A. Lineage (NCBI taxonomy): Bacteria > Bacillati > Actinomycetota > Actinomycetes > Mycobacteriales > Nocardiaceae > Nocardia > Nocardia sp. CC213A. Next base: position 472,632 of record NZ_JASFXA010000001.1, on the reverse strand, counting down.
ATGGCTCGACGACCGCGTCCGCGGCTACCGCGCTTTCGACTACCTCATCGCCGCCGACGACGGCCAGCACAACCGCACCCCACGACCCATCCCCGAACCGTTCTGGCACACCGCCACCCAGCACGCCGACGACAAGATCCTCACCAACGTCGGCGCCACCGCCTACCTACGGGGCTACCCCGACATCGCCGCCGGCCTCAACCGCAAAGCCGCCGACCTCGGCGACACCGGGGCCATGTTCAACCTCGGGGTCCTGCTCGAGAAGCGGGGGGAGGTCGTCGAGGCCGAAACCTGGTGGCGCGCGGCCGCAGACCTCGGCCACACCGGGGCCATGGTCAATCTCGGGCTCCTGCTCAGGGAGCGGGGGGAGTTGGTCGAGGCTGAAACCTGGTACCGGCGCGCCGCAGACCTCGGCCACACCGACGCCATGGTCAATCTCGGGCTCCTGCTCAAGGAGCAGGGCAAGGTCGTCGAGGCCGAAACCTGGTGGCGCGCGGCCGCAGACCTCGGCCACACCGGGGCCATGGTCAATCTCGGGCTCCTGCTCAGGGAGCGGGGGGAGTTGGTCGAGGCTGAAACCTGGTACCGGCGCGCCGCCGAGACCGGCCACACCGACGCCACGAACAATCTCGGGGTCCTGCTGAGGGAGCGGGGGGAGGTCGTCGAGGCTGAAACCTGGTGGCGCGCGGCCGCAGACCTCGGCCACACCGACGCCACGAACAATCTCGGGGTCCTGCGCGAGGAGCGGGGGGAGTTGGTCGAGGCTGAAACCTGGTACCGGCGCGCCGCCGAGACCGGCCACACCGCCGCCATGTTCAACCTCGGGGTACTGCTCGAGGAGCGGGGGGAGGTCGTCGAGGCCGAAACCTGCTACCGCCGCGCCGCCAGCGCGAACTTCCCGGCTGCGATGTTTCCGCTGGCGAATCTTCTGCACGGCCGCGGTGTGGTCAAGGAGGCGTGGATGTGGTGGCGGCAGGCGAGGGCGATGGGGGATCCGCGGGTGCTGGCGTGGTTCCGGTTTTCGTGAGCCCGGTCGTCTCCTCGCCGAGGACAGCGACGGAGGAGAAACATTGATTGGTGTGGTGTTGGGGTACACCCCAGAACCACGCTCGATGCACTGCCAATGCGCGTCAGAATGGGGCTCCATACTGGGCTTTCTGGCATTCGTCCGGCAGGGTCATAGATTTCAGCCTGACACATGCGGCCCCTTCGGGCCTGCTGGGTCCGTGCACGCAATTGGTTGCAAGACAAGGGTTTACAGCACTTCAGACCGACTCACAGCGAGCAGAACGCGTCGTCGCTGCTGGTCAGGGCTATAAATGTTGTTTTTCGCACCGATTCTACGGAGACCCCGTCCTGGCGAACGAGGGTTGCGATCCGGTGCAGGCCCGCCCGCAGGGCCAGAGCGAAGGGGTTGCACGGAGGCGGACGCCGGTCACAATCGCGGACCCAGGAGGGGAAAGCCGAGCCCTGGCAAGGTTGTCGGTCCTGACGGCGACAATGCGGCGATGGGAAATTTGTGGGTCGCCACTCTCAATAGCGGCTGGGTACGCGCCGATCAGATCATCCACGTTTTCGCCGGGGAACGGCAGAACCCCTACTCAGGCGAATCTGACGTCAAGGTCCGAACCAACCTGCTCACCGGGAGTTGGTTCGACGGCGGAGACGGCGAACTCGATCCCTTGGCCCTTTCCTTGTATCGAGGCAAGAAGGAGAGGGCCCAGGATCTCGCCCAGGACATCTTGATCGGCCTGATCGTTCACGCCGATTCCCGAGCGGTACTTCAGATCATCGATGGCCAGCTCGAGGTCGTTTCCGTGGGTGAAACGAACCCATGAACGACAGTTCGGGCCGGGGGCTGTCCCCTTGCGGGCCGTCGGCGTGGTGATCCGCAATCCGGAGCGCGCCAGGTCGAATTCCGTCAGCCAGCCCGCCGCCGAGCAACCCGCCCGCAGGGCCACAGCGCAGGGGTCGCGCGGACGCGACCGCCGGTCACAACCGGCAGGTCAGGAGGGGAGCCATCCCCTGAATACCGCTCTGTGTGCGACCATGGATGCGTTGCGCAACATATGCCGGGAGCTGGCGAGGGCGTAGTCGTGGCCGGACGCCAGTAAGTAGTTCCTCCCTGTGGTATGGCCCAGTCTTTGGCGGGGCTCGGCACAACGCGCCGCGACTGCTTCAGGCTCGCGTCAGGCTTTGCCGACGCCGGGAGTCGGAGCGTGAGGCTATGCCCACGCGGCCGACGACAACCAGCCATATCCACAGCAGGCGGGCCGGACTCCGGCCGCCAACGGTTTGGTGCCCGGACGCTGCGATCGGAAAGGGATGACCGTGGGAAAGGGAAGCAGTACACCGATGGACCGCGAGGCCGCCGACCGCATCAGCGAGGCTGCCGAGCGAGACCCCGAAAGCCCTACCGCTACCAGCGGGTTCGCCGACCGAGCCGACGAAGCCGCCGACCGTAACGAGGGCAACGACTAACCAGGGAAGGGCCGCGGCCGGACGCAATACCGATCCGGCCGTGGTCCTGGCCGCCGTTTTGCGTCGGTGCCGCCGCCTATGATCCGGCCGTGACCGACATCGAACCGGTGCAGGCGCGCGGGCTGGCCGACCCCGTGCTAGTGGATCGGTTGGCCGCGCTGGACGCGGCGGCCGCCGCCTATGCCCGCCCGATCCAGAACACCGAACAGGCGTACCGCGCCGACTGGCGGGCCTGGCTGGCGTTCCTCGCGGATCTGAATTCCTCTCTGGTCCACGATGATCCGCACGGTACGCCGGTGCCGCCGACCGTGACGAGCATGGGTGTGTTCGTGGCGTTCATGGCCTGGCACGAACGCAAGCAGCTGGCACCGACCACCGCAGAGCGCCGTCTCTACGGCGTCATCATGACGTTGCGCCAGCACTACGGCATCGAAGTGCCCAAGCAGACCATCAGCGCCGCCCGGCAGACACTCACGAACTACCGCCGCGAGCTGGCCGAGGCCAACACCCCGCGCGGGCGCGGGCAGGCGTCGGCGGCGACCGTGCCGCATCTGCGGCGCATCTGCGCGGCCCTGCCGCCGAACCTCACCGGACACCGCGACCGCGCAATCGTCCTGTTGGGGTTCGCCATTGCCGCGCGCCGGTCGAACCTGGCTGCCCTGGATGTCGGCGATGTGGTCGAGCATGACGAGGGCCTGGCCGTCACCGTCCGCTAGCCAAGACCGGAGCGCGCGAGGCCGCCGTAGACCGAGGCACCCATCCCGGAACCTGCCCGGTCCGGGCCGTACGCACATGGATCGAGACCGCCGGCCTCACCACAGGTCCGCTGTTCCGGCCTATCGACCGGCACGGCAACCTCAGCGACACCCGGCTATCGCCGCGGGCATGCGGCGAGGCCGTCACCCGCGCCGCGAAGGCCGCCGAGGTGCCCGTCCACCTCACCGGCCACAGTCTGCGCGCCGGACTGGCGACCGAGGCCCGCAAAGCCGGACACGACGTGAAAACCATTGCCGACCAAGGCGGTTGGAACCCGACCAGCGCCGAACTGTACAAGTACCTGCGCATCGTGGACCGTTGGGCCGAAAACGCCACCAAAGGCATCGGGCTCTAACTGATCTACTGCGCAATGTTGTATCAGCAGGCCCTAGGGCCCGCCCGCCACGGCCCGCGCGGCCAGTCTGCCAGAGGCCACGCGCCGCAACGTGGCCCCAGGGACGCTACCGGCCATCTGAGCGTGGTGTGGTCTCCTCGAGGAATACGCGCAGGCCCTCGCCGATTTTGCCTGCGGCGTTTTCGAGCTGTTCGGGGGTCAGGTACTTGCCGAAGGCGGCGGCGTCGAGCAGCTGGGCGCGGACCTGCCGGAGGTTCAGTGCTGCCCAGTCGCGGCGATCAAGTTCGGGCATAGGCAGGGAGCCTACCTCGAGTCGAACTATTGTTCGAACCTATCGGTTTGGTTCAGAACAGTGTTCCGGGCGCATCCGGCGGCGCGGGCCGCGTGCGCTGCTGCGCGGCGCGGCCGTGGCCGCGCCGGTCGAGGTGAGCGGCGATCTCGGCGTCAACGTCCTCGAGCTGCGCCTCGAGGAACGCCACATCATCGCCGGTGGCCGTGTCGAGTTCGGCGAGGATATCGGCGCGGTCGGCGCGCAGCTCGGCGAGCTTGCTCGCTGCGATCTGCTCACGCAGCCGCGCTACCTCATCGTCTTCGGCCATGAGATCCAGCGTAGGCAGGCAGGATCGAGGCATGAGCGATATCCCGGCCGCCGACGAGCGCGCCATACTCGACCAGCTACGGCGGCTCCAGGACGCGCACCACAGCGGCGATCAGCAGACCGCGACCGCCCTGCTAGACGAGTTGTTCGACCGCTACGGCCGCGACACCGTGGCCGCGGTACGCCGCCGCCAAGCCGCCGACCAGCTTGACGCCGATCTGAATCTCTGCGTCCTGTTCGGTCCCGCGGCGCTGTACGGCAACGACTAGACCCCGCTGCGCGGGACGAGGAACCGGCGGGCGGTTGTCGGTGGCCCGTGAGAGCATCAGCAACCAGGCCCGGGCGGTCGAATACTGCTGCTGTGACATAGATCCCGCCGCCATAACACTGCGCGGTCGGGTTATGCCGCGTGGACGTAGGCACGCAGCGTTTTGCGTTCCTCGGCGGCGGTTTTCGAGTCCGGGAAGTGCTCGGCCCATAGGCTATCGAGCTGATTCAGCCGTTTGCGAACCCACGAGAAATGCGCCTCGATCGGCTGCGCGAGCACCGGGGAGACGGCCGCCAGGCTGGCGTCCAGGTCGCCGATGCGGGCGTTGGCCATCGCCAGGTAGATGGTGGTCAGCATCTCGTCACCGGGGGACCGTTGTACCTGCCAGGCGGTAAGGGCGTCCTCGGATGCTGTGATCGAGCGGCGCAGCATTTTCGGGTCATCGGCCCACATCAGCGAAAACCCGTGGCAGTAGATCTGTTTCGCCGGGGTGAAGGTGAACAGGCCGGGGATCTCATCGGGTTGGCAGTGCTCGCGTACCCGGTCGGCGGTCTCGAGTAGTTCCAGTGCGTGCGCCGAGTCGCCCAGATTGGCGACCGAGGCGGCCAGGCTGCACAACAGCCGCGGTTCGGTGGTCCCGGTCGTGCGGCTGACATAGTTCAACCCGTCTTCGGCTGCGCTGCGCGCGGCCTCGAAATCCTTGGTGAACCGCAGCGCGAGAGCTTGGGTGCCCCTCGCCCATGCGCGCAGCTGGTTGTGGTCGGCGCGGTCACCGAGTTGGAACGCCGCTTCCGCGTGGACCTTCGCGTGGTCGGCCTGGCCGAGGTCGAGGGTCAGGTACGACAGCACACCGCACACTCGCCCGAGCGCCACATACAGGTCCCGGATGGCGTTCGGTGAGTGTGCGCCGACCCGTAGCCGGCGGGTCAGCTCCGCCCGCAGCCCGAGCGCCTTGTTCAAGGTGTCCTCGTAGGACTCGAGGCGGGCCTTGGTGGCGATATCGACGATGCGCTGTCCGATGTCATCGAGGGATGCCCCGTCGGGGGTGACCAGCAGTGCTTCGGACGCGCGCCGTGCATCGTTGAGCATTCGCATCGTGTCTGCCGCGCGAGCGCGTTCGGCCTGATCGGCGTCCCAGGCCGCCACCAGTTCCCCGCCCGCGTCCAGCGATACGTCAGCGTCCTCGATGAAACCGCGATTGCCCGGCCAGCGGCGGCCTGCCTCGATGGCGGTGATGTAGGTGTGATCGCAGAACAGCGCGGCGGCAAGCTCGCGTTGACTGGTGCCTCGAGCGCGGCGGATACGCCGCAGCGTGGTTCCGGTGCGGTTCGCGTGCATATTCGGCAATCGTGCAGCGTGCGAGGTCATCTCTCATCTTTCCCGTGGTGACAAATCGCAGGTGCGCGCTTTGTCACCACCGTAGACCTGCACCGCTGGGTTGGTGGGTGCTGAGCTGAATTCACTCATTTTTTGGCGGCCGATAGGTCCCAGCGTGAGCAACCGGATTCAGGAGGCAAGCGGTGTCATCGTTCGACGTATCGCTCTGCGAGGTCAGTCATCGTGATTGCGCCACCGATCCAATCGGTTTCGCCGCCTCGGATGAGGCATACGCGGTGCTAGCGCTGCACGCCGCCCACGGCCCCCAGTGCCGTCGCTTTCTGGCTGCTCACGCCTACATCTCCGCCGGAACTGAGGACTGAGCAGTCATCGGGACGGAAGGGGTGATCGTTATGACTTCACCACCGGCAATCGGCTATCTGCGGCCACACATCTCCGGGCTCCAGCTGGAATGGCACCGAACCCAGATGCGAAGGCTCGCCACCAGACTCGGCTACGACCTGATCAGGATTCTGGCCTTCGGCCCAGACATCGACCAGCCGATTCACCGGCTGTGCGTCGCCGCTGGCCGCACGCGGGCGGAGGCCGTATTCGTACCCAGCGCCGCGCATTTCGACGGTAGCCGCGTCCCGGTCGAGCTGGTGCAAGTGGCCGATGTGATCACCGTGGACGACGTACACACCTACGCGCGCCACTCCACCGGCCAACTGCCGCAGTTCAACGGCGCATAGCAGCGAGAAAGGCCCGACGACGTGGACAGCACCCCGCTCCCTGGCGAATCCCCGGCCGCGCCGCTCAACCCGCGCCCGCATGGACCTACGAGGGTGACCCGGAACTGCTTGCCCGAGTTGTGGCAGGGCTGCACAAATACCACTGGCCCGCCAGCGGCCGCCGCCGTGCCGAGGCCCCACCTGCCCAAGACCCCGGCCCCGGCGGCCGCTGATGGGCGCGCTGGCGTGGGTTTCGCTGCTCACCGCGGCCGCCGTCGGTGCAGCCCTGCTGTATGTGCTGCGTCGAGCACCCCGCCCCGACGGGCCGAGCGTGTGGGACATCCAGGCCGAGATCCCGCACCGTGCCCGCGCGGCAACGCCCAACCTCGATGAGGCCGTCCGCGACGCCAACACCCACCGCCGGTGTCGGCTCGAGGACTGCCCGCGCCGCCGCGCCGCCCTGCGTGTGCTCTACGAGGCCGACCGGGTGAACCTGTCCGCCTCGCAGTACCGGCTGATCTACGAGCGGCCCGAAAACGATTGATTCCCAACCGATAACACCAATTGAATCAGGAGATACGCCGATGAACTCGACGCCGACCCCGACCGTCGCACCCCCGCGGCCGCGCCGCGAAATCACCGGTATCAACCCCGTCCGGGCGAGGGCGCGTGTGCGCGAGCTGCTGCACCGCGAGCTGTTGAGCCCCGCCGATCTGATTGTGCCGATCCTGGTGCAACCCGACGCGCGCCCGCCGGAGCAGTACACGTATGTGCCTACCGCCGTGGCGATTTCGGAACTCGGGCCCTACGCGGTCGGGTTGCGGGAGCTGGGCATACGGGCGTGCAAGGTGTTCGTCTACTGCGACGCCAAGGCCCCCGACGCCGCCGAAGCGCTGCGACCCGACAACCTCATGGTGGCCGCCATCCAAACCATCCGCGCGGCGGTCGAGGACATGGTGATCTCGACCGAGGTATGCGGGTGCGCATGGACCGACAGCGGCGAATGCGTGATCACCGATGCCGACGGCCGCACCGACGTGGAGGCCACCTACCTGCTCATGGGCAAAATGGCCGTGCTGCACGCCCAGGCGGGCGCGGACCTCATTGGCCCCGCCGCGATGCTGGACGGGTCCGTTCGGATCATCCGCCGTGGCCTGCACGAGCACGGCTACCCCGATGTCGGGATCACCCCCAGCGTGATATTCGATTCCGGCCTGTTCACCGCCTACAAGTCCGCGATGTGCACCGATCCGGGCCGAGGTAACCGCCGCGGATTCCAGATCGACGCCGACCACCAGCGCCAGGCCATGGCCCAGGCCGAACGGTGGATGTCGGAGGGAGCAGACAGCCTGCTGGTGCAGCCCGCCATGATGAGTGTCGATGTCCTGACGCGACTCCGGTTGGTCACCGAGGCACCGATTACGGCTTTCTCGGTGTCGCAGGAACAGCAGATGTTCGCTGCCGCCGATGACGGCCTGGTGCTCGAGTACGCGCGGATGCTGCGCCGGGCGGGAGCCGACTTCATCATGACCTACGACGCGCCGCGTATCGCGGCCGCGCTGGCAGGGGGCCGGTGATGGCACCCATCGACGTGGCACCGCGGCCGCTGCCGCCGATGGTGGCCCAGGCCCAGAGGGCCGCCAAGGCAGCCGAATTCGCGATGAGCTGCACCGACCGCACCGGAGCCATGTTGCGGGCCCTGGCCGCCAGTAAGCCCGGTGGCCGGCTGCTCGAGCTGGGCACCGGCACCGGCGTGGGTACGGCCTGGCTGCTGGCAGGCATGGACCCCGACGCCAGGTTGATCACCGTCGAGGCCGATCCGGTGCGGTGCGCGGTCGCGCGTGGGGTGATCATGGGCGACCGGCGGGTGAGCCTGCATTGCGGCGATGCCGCCGAATGGCTGACCACCGTGGCAGGTGCCCCGTTCGATCTCGTGTTCGTGGACTGTCGGCCCGGCAAGTTCAGCCACCGCGCCGAGCTGTTCGCGCGGCTCGCGCCGGGCGCGCTGTACGTGGTCGATGACCTTCTGCCGCAACCGACCTGGCCCGAGGACCATCAGCAGCGGGTAGACCGCTTCCTGACCGAGATCCACGCCGAACCCGCGCTGGTCTGCACCGCGATGCATTGGAACAGCGGCCTGCTACTCGGGGCACGTAAGCCCGAACCAGAACGCCAACGAGCTTGGCACGGCACCACCCCGAGTAACCGAGGATGAGGCAACACCATGCGGATTGTTTGCACCGCGGCCGCCGCGATGATCACGGCCGGGGCCGGTGGGTTCGTCACCGCGCCGGTGGCGCACGCGGCCCCCTATCAATGCGGGTGGGCGTTCACCACCCTGCTCGGTGTCCCCGAGGTGGATCCGCCCGACATCAACGTGCGGGGCAGGGTCGAATGTGACGTGCCGCCGCTTGAGCATCACCTACAACTGTTCGTGACGTTCCGGCCGCTGGGCTCGCAGTCGTGGGAGACGCACGCGATCGGCGAAACCGACAGCCAGATTCCCGCCCCGTGGGCGAACTACGGTGGCACAGCGGCCTGCTACGCGGGCACGTGGCACTCTCTCGTCACGATCAGTGGAACCTCCGCCGCTGGCATCCCATTCGACTTCTACGACGTATCCGACAATATCGACGTGCCCGAGTCCCAATGCGCGCGGCGACCATAGCGACGAGGAAAGGCCAACCTTCATGCCCGACAACGACCCCCAGCCGGAAACGGTGGTGCTGGGAGCGGATTTGCTCATCGCCTACCGCGACCGTCTCGGCGCGATACGTCAGCAGCTCCGCGTGATCCTCGGCGCGGAGCATCCCAGCGTCGTTCTGCTGGGCGAAGCAGGTGAGAAACTGGCTGAACCCGGCACGCTGCCGCACCGCGGGCCCGATCACCCCTCGGGCTACGCCGCCTACACCGTCGGCCCCGGCCAGAGTGAGGAAGGCCGCGAGTAGAGTGCCCGCCATGCCGTCGCGCATTCTGCGGATCGCCACCCGATCCAGCCCCATGGCCCTGCACCAAGCCGAACAGGTCGCCGCCGCGCTCGCGACCCACGGCGCGGAAACCGAGCTGGTGAAGGTCACCACCGCCGGGGACCGATGGATGGGAGATCTGTCGAAGCTCGGCGGCAAAGGCGCGTTCGTCAAAGAGGTGGACGCTGCCTTGCTCGAGGACCGCGCCGATATCGCGGTGCACTGCCTCAAGGACATTCCCGGCGACGTGCCCATACCCGCCGGAACCGAGTTCGCGGCATTCCTGCCGCGCGATGACATCCACGACGCGGCAATCAGCCGCACCGGGGCGACGCTGGCCGAGCTGCCCGCCGGGACCACCGTCGGCACCAGCTCTGTGCGGCGCGTCGCTCAGCTGCGCCTGCACCATCCGCATCTGACCCCGGCTCCCTTGCGCGGCAACGTCAACACCCGCCTGGCCCGCCTGGACGAGGGACACGTAGACGTGCTGATCGCGGCCGTGTCCGGCCTGCACCGTGTAGGCCAGCAGCACCGCATCACCGAGACCCTGGACCTCGAGGTGATGTGCCCGCCGATTGGGGCCGGAATCCTGGTGGTGCAATGCCGCGCCGACGACCACCACGTACGCGACCTCACGACCCGGCTCGACGACCCCGACACTCGCCGCCAGGCCGAGGCCGAACGGGCGATGCTGCACGCCCTGCAAGGACACTGCAACTCCCCGATCGCGGGGTACGCCAGCACCGACCCCACGGGGCGGCTCACCCTGCGCGCCAAGGTGTTCACCGCTGACGGCACGCAATGGCTCGACTCGCACCACTGGGGCGTCCCCGATGAGCCGCAGGCCCTCGGATTCTTCGTCGGGGCCGATCTGCTCCGCCAAGGAGCTAGGCGAATCATCGACGCCATACCGCATTGAGCACGTGCGGCGAGTGCCTGACTGACGGACGGCTGTTCGCCCATGCGGGATTCTCTGCCCCGAGCAACGCGGAGAGGCGGAAGGCGAGCCCGCACTCTTGGTGGCGGGCGGTCCGCTGCTGGGTGTCGCGCGGGAGCACCCGTGCCGAACACAGTCAAAGCAGCTCGGTTGTTTTAGGAGGCATTTACGCTGGTAGCGGCGAAAAGTCCCGCCCATTTGGGCAACCCCGGGACTGACAGATTTCTGTACTTCAGTAGTATCAGCCCGTCAGAATGAGTGACAGGTAGTGACAGGTGGGCGCTGTTCCCGCAGCTACCCAACCTGCCACCTCCCAACTACTGCCGCGGGCTAAGGGCCTAACTCAGTTACCGCGCGCAGTGCCGCCACCGCCAGCTTGGTGACCACCATCGCCGAGCTGGCGGTGTCGTATCCGGCCGCGTCCTGCGCCACCACTAACACCTCCAGCACCACCGCACCGACTTTCGCCGTACGAACGATGATCGGCCACCACGGCTTTCCGGCCGTGGGGTCGTCAGGGTCTTCCGGCCCTGGCTGACTTGATTGATCCACTTGAATTCCGACTCCTCCGCCCCGAAGGGCTTCAAAGGCCGCCGCATTGTTGCGGCGGCTGAGTCCACCCCCAGCAGAACCGGGAGCGGACTCGGCCGCCACAAAGCATGCGATCTGCCTCGATGCCCGCGCCTTCGTCAGGCGAAAGCCGTTGAGCGGAAGAGGGAAATCAGTGTCCCTTCAAGCTGGAGGAGAGCTTATCCGAAGAGTCATCGAGCCCTGGAGGGCCACACACCCCCCTCGCACGAGCTAGGGAAACGCTCAACCATCGCCGCAGGTGAGTCCTCCATAAGCCACGAAAAGAACTAACCGGTCGGGTTGGCGTGAGTGCGAATCATGTCCTGCGGACCATCGCCCACACAGGTGGCCGCGCCCCTGCGGGCAGGTGGAAGCTTTCAGCCACGGAGAACCCGGCGCGTTCGTAGTACGGGATGGTGGTCTCTCGTGTGCACACCAGCCACGCGGGCCGCTCCACACTCGAGGTCAGCAGCGTGCGGGCGTAGCCCTGCCCACGATGCGAAAGCGGGGAAGCCAGGTGCGCCAGATACCAATGCTCCGGGGGCGAGGATGGTCGGCGGGCGTCGATGGCCCGGCGTACCGCCAATCCCGCCCCGGCCCGCCTGCCCAGGATCGGCAACAGGTCAGGGAGCGCCCGCACGGTGCGGGCGGTACTCCCGGCCTGCGAGCCGGGCGGGTCCCACACCGCGACCGCGCCGATATGGCCGTCGCGGTCGGTGGCGACGCGGACCCCGCCGCCCGGTAGGTGGAAATGCCGTAGCGAGACCGCGAAATAGCGTGGTAGCAGCCGGTATCGGTGCGCGTCGTTGGGCCAGATGGCGGCCATCACGGGATCATCGGCGAAGGCTTCCGCGAGGACGGCGGATATCGCGGTGACATCTGCGTCGGTAGCTGCCCGCGTGCGGATGCCCATCGGTGGCTACCGGGTGCCCACGTAGACGTGAAACGCGCGGTCGCTGTCGCCGACGCGGCGATGATCGGTCACCGAGAAGCCCGCGGCCTCCATGAATCCCTGGATCTGCTCGGGCGTGCGGCTGATCATGCCGTCACGGAACGGCAGGCCCGCCTGATAGGCAGGATCAGCGGCCCCGATGACGAGTCGGCCGCCGGGCTCGAGCACGCGCGCTACCTCCGCCAGCGAGGCCGCCAGCGGCTCGTCCTCGATGTAGTAGACCGTGTTCACGGTGACCACGCCCGCCAGGCTCTTGTCATCGAAGGGCAACGCGTCCATAGACGTGTGGTGCAGCGTCAACCGGCCGTCGCGGATCTTATTGCGAAAAGTCTTTTGCGCCTGCGCAATCGCATCGGCCGACAGGTCAACCCCGTGCACGATGCCGGTCGGCCCTACCTGACCGAGTAGCCGCCGCAGCCCGTGACCACCGCCGAAACCGATGTCCGCCACCCGCTGCCCAGGAGCAGCGCTCACCGCGTCGACCGAACCGTCCATCAACTTGCGATTTGCCACGTTCAGCAGCCGCATCACCGCCAGCCCCACCCGTCCGCTAGGGAGCGCCAGTTGCTTGGCGAATCCGGCCATCAGGGAAGCTTTCACATCACCTAGTCGCACACGGGCCAGTCAATCACAGAATTCATGCGGGCTCTCGGCGGCTGAGACGCCGCCCACGCCAACGATGCCCGAGGTTTGCTATGTGAAAGACTCGTAGCCGGAACATCAGGAAAGTAGTGCAGGGGGCTGCAATGTCTGATCTTGATTTGCTGGTAGAGCTGGTTCCAGGGTGATCGCCGAACTGATCGTGGAAGGTCAGTGTCTTGTCGATGACCTCCTGAGGGCTGCCGACGCTCGTCGGAGTCGCTTGCGCGAAGTCCTCCAGCGAATCGGTGAGGCCGTAGAGCCTGCTGCCGGCGAAGTATGGCCGGTATTGGGCGTAGGCGTCCTGCGAACGTTTGGCGATGTAGGCATGTCCGCCCAGGCCCACGATCGCGTCCTGCTGACTGCCGTGCCCGTAGTGTTCGAACCGCTGCCATTAGAAGTTGACGATCGGGACGAAGTGCCCGTTGGGGGCGAGGATGTTGTTGGCGAAGAAGCCGTTGCCGTAGTAGGCGGCTTGCTCGGCGATCTCGGGGGTGCGGATCGACCCGTGCCACACGAAGGGTGGGACATCGTCGAGCGGCCGTGGAGCCGAGGTGAAGCCCTGCAGCGGTGTGCGGAAGTGGCCCTCCCAGTCGACCACGTCCTCGCGCCACAGCCGGTGTAGCAGGTTGTAGTTCTCCAACGCGAGGTGGACGCCCTGGCGGATGTCCTTGCCGAACCACGGGTAGACCGGCCCTGTGTTGCCCCGGCCCAGCATCAGATCCAGTCGTCCCTTGGCCAGATGCTGCAGTATCCGGCATCGCTGTGCGGCGCTCCTTCATCGTTGCGGGATCGATCGAAGGGATCGGCTTGTCTTTCGCCATATGCGTCATCGACAACACTGCCGGGGTGATCTGGGCTGTTCGGGTATCTGAAGGCGTGGCGTAAGTCGCAGTGACAGGGTGTGTCTGCCCTGTTCGGTGAACGACATTGTCAACGGAACGCCAATCCTGGATCTGGCACTAATTCCTGATTCGGCCGGTCCGGGTTGCTCAGTCGCTCAACAGGATTCGCTTCCGGAGAAGGTCTGGTTTCGCGCGCCCGAACATCTGGCGCTTGGTGAGGATCGCATCGAGCCGCTGCCGATCGTCGGGATCGAGGTTGGTGGGGTCGCTCATAAGCCAGCTCACAACACGACGCACCGACGGCGGCTTGCGGACAGCGCGAGGAACCTGGCCGGTCGTCCGGAACGGGTGGAGGTAGTTCATGACGATCTTCGGTCCGCCACGGAAACCGCGGGCCTTGATCTCGTGGAACAGCTCGGTGGCATTGGTGCAGCCCTCGTTCCATCGCTGATGCAGGTAGGGCTTGAACTCCTCGAGCAGACTCCGGCGCTGTCCAGTGCCGGTGTTGACCAGCAACTCCTCGACGGTGACGGCCCGTGCGAAGCGTCGAACGGTTCCCCGGGCAAGACCGAGCTGAGTGCCGACCGACCGCAAGCTCACGCCGTCGGCGAGAAGTGCGTGGACCGTGGCGTAACGTTCGCGGGTCCGCACGGCCCACTTGTCGGTCCGGTCCGCCGGTGCAACCGCTTCGGGAATGATCGGGATCTCCTGCCGATCCGTGCTCTCTGGATCGGTGTCGCCTTCGGTATCGGTGAGGGTGTCGAGGTGGTTTCGGTATCGGGCCACGACGCGTTCGACTGCCTCGCCGAGGTTGTGCCAGATGTGCCAGCGGTCCGCGACCTGCACCGCGTCGGGCGCTCCGTCCGCGATGCCTTCGGCGTAGGCGCCGGCGCGGTCGCGACAAACGATCTCGACGCCGGGATGAGCGCGCAGCCAGGCGACCAGGGTTGCGGCGGTTCGGTCGTCGAGCACGTCGACGGGTCGCCGGGTCTCGATGTCGATCAGGATTGTTCCGTAGTGGTGCCCGCGACGCAGGGCGAAGTCGTCGACGCCGAGCACGCGCGGGGTGGCAAGCTCCGGATCGGGCAGTGTCCGGATCTGTCGCAGCAGCGTCATCCGGCTGACCGTGGCCGCCAGATGTCGAGTCATCCGGGCGCCCGGACGACCACCCAGGGCCAATGCGACCGCGCACAGCAGGCGTTGCAGGACGGCGGTGCGCCGCGCATACCGTGCTGCGAGCATCGGCACCTGTTCGGCGAAAGTCCGTCTCCCGCAGTCGGAGTTGTCACAGAACAACCGCCTCACCCGCAGCCGGATCACCACCTCCCTGCCGGTGATCGCGGCGTCGGACAATCGGCGTCCGTAGCGACTGTGGACCCGGCGGGACAACGCGCCGCATCCTGAGCACGCGGCGGGTTCGTCACCCGTCCTCGCGTCGATTCGCACCCGGCCCACTGCCGAGTCCACGCTGTCGATCCTCAGCCCATTCAGATGCGGGAACAGGACCGCCGTCGGTCCAAGATCAGAACACCGGCCACATGATCGATCATCAAGCGCCCGTTGGCAATCCAGGTCGGGTCAATCACGCAAACCGTGCCAGTTCCAGTATTCACGTTCTGCCGACAGCACTGACGCCTGCGCGAACCTCGACCTTTGATAGCTGCCATGTATGGACTGTCCAGAAAGTCGGACAGACGTTACCGAGCGCCGCCGCAGCCGTGCCCCCTCGTGACCCGGGCAGCGAGATCGAACGGCAGCTGGCCGGTTAGTGAACGAGTACGCGGACTTCATGTCTTGCATGAAGTCGGGACGATTCGATGAAGCCATTGCGCTCTGCGAGCAGACTCTCATCGACCGCGAGCGGGCCCTCGGACCCGACCACCCCCACACCCTCAGCTCGCGCAACAACCTCGCCGGCGCCGCCCACCACGAACACGTCCTCGAGATCGTGTACTGGGACGCGGGCACCGCCCGGCTGCTCCCGAGATTGATCAAGGGCCGCACGCGCGGGCCAGTGTTCGTGACCCACCGCCGCCCCGGGCCTCCTGTGGGAGAAGGCATCAGCAGCTACGGGTCCGTCTTTCACCCGGCCGAGCATGCCGCCCTGGCGCGCATCCTGATCGGCGGACACTCAGCGGCGTGTCACATCGCCGCGGGCACCCCGGGCGAGCCGGTATGGACAACGACCCCATCGAACGACAGGCCCTGCTCGATGCCGATGCCCCACAGGTACGGGCTGACCAGCGCTGGGTGCGAGACCTGCTGCTCTGTCATGGCATGTGGCTTCGATGGGATCGCGACCAGTAGGCCCTGCCCCTGCACGCCCGGCTACAGCTCCCACGGGGCCGGGCCGGTGCGTGACTCCCAGGCCGCCAGCGCGCGAGCGTCCATCAGCAGGATGCCCGCCGCCTGCGCGTAGGACCGTGCCGCCGAGGTGTAGTCCCGCGCGGTGGTCACCACCGCCGCGATATCCGCGCGGTGGATGGTGAAACAGGTACCTCCGAAGCGCTGCACATCCTGGGATCCCACTTTGCCGCTATTGCGATACCGCTTGGCCTGCAGCACGATCCGCTGTCCTGCCGGGCCGCGTGCCAGCACATCCGCGCCCAGGTCGCCGGCGCCACCCACCACTCGTACATCCCGGCAGCCGTCGCGGCGGCACAACGCGGCCAGTGCGTGCTCGAAGGCGGCGGGGCTCAAGGAGTTCTGTCGCAGCGCTGCGACTGCCCGCGCGTCATCGCGGGCACGGATACGGCGCCGATGCCAGATCCACAGGGCCGCCGCGATCGCCGCCACGGCTACAAAACCCGCACCGATCACCGCGACCACCGCGGGCCGGGCCTTGAGCACCGGCAAGACCAGCGCGAGCACGGCTAAGCCCGCCACGCCTGCCATGAACATCGACGCCCCCGAATCCGCGCGTCGCCGTGACCGCCGATATCGCCGCCCCATGTGACCACCCCTGCCTCACCGGCGAGACTTGGTGTCCCGCAACGGACAAATGGTCTTCCGAGGGTAGGTTGCTGTACCGACAACCCGACTGCGACAACGGTGTGGTGTACCAATTCGACCTCCAGCCGGACCTAGCTGGAGGTCGAATTGGTCGGGTGGTTGCCGGTTGGCCGGGTTAGTTGTCGTGGCCCGCGCACCTCCGTCCCGGCCAATCGAAGAGGGACGCGGCCGGGTGCGGCGCGGTACCTCACCTGACGGCCCCCTGTGCCATGGGCTCGGGGGCCGTGGGGTGGTGCGGGACCGATTCAGTTGGGTAGCAGCGTGTTCAGCGTGAGCAGGCCGATGGTGAATGCCCCGGCGAACGCTCCGCCGCCCGCGCAGATGGCAGTGGCCCAGGTGTTTCCGTTGTGCCGAGTCAAGGCGCCGCCGATGAAGCCGATCAGCACGCTGGTGAGTAGGGCGACCAGCAACCAGGGCACGAGCAGGGCGGACGGTGTGGTCATCGTGGAGTTCCTGTCGATCGAGGGGTATTCGTTCGACGGCGGAGCGTAGAGAGGTGGGGTGCAGCCGAACGTGCACGTCTGTTCTGGCTGCTCGTGGCGGTGGGACCGGCCGGAGCGTGGGGGAGTCGTAGCGGGGTTGGGGGGTATCGGCGAGAATCGTTTGCCGAGGCCGAAAGCCTCATGGGTACCGGAGCCTTTCACATTGTTGTGGTTCTGGTGTTCCTGCGACCCCTGCCCCTGTGGCGGCCAAACCTTGGCGGCAGGGGTCGCAGCGTGGTTTCTCAGTTCCCTTGTCGGAGAGCTGAAACGGCCTGGGTGAGGCCGCGTTCGGGAGAGTACGGAGATTCGTGGACGGATTGTGTGCGTGGCACACATCTGGTGTGACCTCGAGGACCAAATGCCCGAGGCGCGGCCAGGTGGCGGCCGGCAGAAGGACGGTGTCCAGGCCGACGATGCGGCTCGCGGTGGCCGCTCGGGTGAGCCGCGGGAGAGGGACGATCATGTCGCGCACGATGACACAAAGCCGGAACCGTTCTCAAGCATCTACATTCATGCAGGTCAGTTAGGTGTATGAGCTTGTGCCGGTGTAGTTCTACCACTAAACACCACCGGCACGACCCGGCTCAGGACTCCTCGGTTCTCAGGTGGGGCGTGCGGTCGCGGGCTTGCTGGCAGGCGCACACAGGGCGGTCTTGCGGCGGGGTGTACACGTGGCCCCGCACCGGCATCGATGTGTCCTGTGCCCGTTGCGATCCGGGCCGGGGCACGGCACCCAGCCCACGAGCACATCCGCGGCGTCGGGCAGTGGATGTCCGTGCGGGCACCGCGCCGGGATCGGTTCGGCCCAGCGGCCCTCGTCCAGTCCCACCAGCTGCCGCGCGGGTGTCACCCGCCCGTCGGCCACGTAGAGGTGGCGCGGCGAGGATTCGCGGTCGTGGTCGGACACACCGACCACGATATCGAACATATGTCCGATATCGTGGTCGGTGTGGTGGCTGTAGGTGATCGAGTCCGACTACTCGCGGGTGGGGTATCGGTATTCGAGGTTGTCGAGGTCCGGGACGACGGCACTACGCTCGTGCAGGCCGCCGAGGATGCGCCCGGCCGGTATCCGTTCCCGACCCCGACCGTTCACCTCGTCCCCGCGGATCCGCCCTCGCCGTGACCGGGCGGATCGCGCATGTCTGAGCTACCCGCCCGCACCCGTGTGTACCGCATCGACCGTCCGGAGCGGCGCGGGTGGGTGATGCCCCGCGGCACTGTGGTATCGTGCGCACCGATTTCGTCCATCACCTGGACGGGCTGGTGGATATCATCTCCGCCGAGCCGCCGGACGACCGCGACTGGGTCGTGGTTTGGCGGTCCGCCGACAACCACCGCTGGGAACGGGTGGCCGACCTGGACGTGGAAGCACCACCGCCACCGCGGCACAGCCGACCCACGGAATGACTGACTGGTCTGTTTTCGGTCGTGAGGGTGCGCCGAGCGTGGCAACATCCGAGTTGTGGGCTCGATCGGCAATCCCCTGGATATCGAAACGCGGACTCTGGGGTTGCGGCTCCCGGGGCACCCGGATGTCGAGTACATGGTGACGCTGGTCCGGCCGGTGGGCCGATCCGCCGATTCCTGGATGTTGGCGGAGGTCACCGTCCGCAGCGCTGGTGGACCCATCGGCGACACGGACTTCGTGCCGGTGGAGAAACTGCTCGGCGCCGCAGTCGAGAACCTTGAGCACCCGGATGCGGTGCAGCCTCCCAACGTCGCGATGCGCGAATTGGCATGGCTGCCCACGCGATGCCAGCGGGTGCTGTACCGGCGCGGGATCACCACCAACGCGGCACTGTTCGCGCTGTCGGAGTCGCAGCTGCGGGCGATCCGCCCGCACCGCCCCCCGCTGCTCCGGATCCTCGAGCTTCCCCGCGATCAACTCCAGCAGCCGCCCCGCGGGCGCGGTCAACCGCTCATCCGCCGTATCCACCGGGTCGATGAGCGCGATGAGCGCCGCCGAGTCGGTGAGCTGCTCGACGATCGCCCCCAGCAGTTCATCGAGCGTCCGCCCCGGATCCGCCGCCAACCCCTCGATCTCCGCGATGTTCTCGTCGAACGCCGCCAACGCGATACTCTCCCGCGTGGGAAAGTGCCGATACAACACCCCTGCCCCACCCCCGCGGCCCGCGCGATAGCCGACATCGGCACGTCGAACCCGCTCTCCGCGAACAGAATCCGCGCCGCCGCAACAATCGCCGCCCGATTCCCCGCCGCCGCCCCAGGCCCTTTGTTCCGCCGCCCGCCCGAACTCATCACCAGCACATTACCGGAGCCACCCGAACCATCGCTCTGGGCTGATAGGTGACCTCGACCTGGCACCTGATACGTCTCGGCCACAGCCATCGACATTGCGGAGGGCTGTCTGACGGCGGTGCGACCAAACCACGCCGTTGTACGCACCCCGGCAGTGACCCTGTGCAAGCGGCGGGGATTGGTGAACCGACTGGGGGTAACCCCGCAGGCTTGTTTCGCTGCGGGCTACTCGGAAGATCGAGTGATCTCGAGTGCAATTTGGTCGACGTCGTGCCACATCAGTCCGGGGCCGGAGGCAAGCGGGTGGGGTTCCCCGGTCATCGCCACCAGAGCCGCCGCCACTTCCTCGATTCCTGCCCGCGTGTAGGTGGTCGTGGCTCCGAGAGTGTTCTGAAATGTGTGTCCCGCGTAGGCTTTCGCCACCGAATGGCCGTAGTTCCGCTCGACCCACCGCAGGGTGGTGTGCCGGAGCCAGTGGGTTGTTATCTGATGAGTGGCCACGACAGGCACCTGCTGCCCGATGCGTTTCCACAGGACGTCGTACCGGCGTTTGGTGATCGGCATTCCATCGCGGTATCGAAGAAGTGGTTGTGCGCAGTCTTCCCGGAGGAGGCGTCCGTTGCGGGTCTTGTGCCTGTTCGGATCGAAGCACTGGATGCGCTCCGCGTGGTGGTTCTGCAGGGCGGCCATCAATGTCGGTGTCACCGGCTGCCACCGTTCGGTCCGGCCCTTTTCTCGGAGAAGGATCAGCGATTGCGTCGGATCAAGGTCGTGAATGCGCAATGCCAGTGCGCCTCCGAGTCGGCACGCTGTTTCAGTATGGAGTCTGATCAACAGGCTGTCGAGATGCGGATCGGTTCCGCCCTCGCCTGCCGCGCGGTTGATCGCCGCGAGTACATCATTCGGCAGCGCCCGGCGGTTGGACGGCAGCGGCCTGGGCCGTTCCAACCGCGCTGAGGGATCGTCGGCTCGGGAGATGTACCTGTCATCGACCGCGAACCGATACAGACAGCGGATCGCATGGTAGAAGTGCTCGCTGGAGTAGCGGCCGCCGCGGTCGTTGCGGCGGATTCGGCGCTGATGACGAGTCGATTCGATGATTGATTTGAAGTCGGTGACCGTGGGTTCGTCGAGTCGCTTGTCCGGCCAGAGCCTCTTCCAATAGTTCATATACATGTCGCGAGTGACCGTCGCCGGCATCGCGTTGTAGACGATGGTGGTGTACTCGGCGAAGGTCGGTATCCGGTGCTGACTATTCGACGCTTCGCGTAAATCGTCGAGGGTTACCCCGAGCCGATCGATCAGCAGCATGGCGGTGCCGATGTCGGAGGTGGGTGCCGGATTGGTCATCGCTGACCTCCGGTTCGGCCGTCGGTAATGCGCTGTATCACCAACTCGTCGAGCACCGAAGCAGGAAAGATGACGAGTTGGTTATGAGGACCGACTGCGGTCAGGAGTACGCGATCGCCCGGGCGAATCCTACTGACTCGGCGAATCGCGGCAGGGATGCGGATATTGCCGTCGCGGCGGATATGGATGCGTGGGTGTTCTCCGGGGGAGATGATGAGCAGCCCCGTGTGGAGGCGACAATCGAGCCTGTCCCCGGGCTTCCAATCGAGCGCCCTCAGCAGCGATCTGGTCGCAATGCGTCCGTCAGTGTCGACGTGACCGACGCCATGGAACGACGAGCGATCACGTACTTCGGGGCGGAGCGGGACGATCGATGGAACGGGCAAGCCGGACCGAGCGCGGGGCGCGATTGTCGGCTCGAGAGGTCTCGGACGGGAGGAACGGGTGTCTATGCGGGTTTCGCAGTCCGATTCTCGGGCGGATTCGCCCCAGAAATGAGATCGAACGCTACTTCAGTCACAGATACGCGTCGAGTCTGCCCTGGCTAAGACGCACTTGTCGGGAGCACCACAGTGTCAGGAGAGGGGAGCCCACGCGGTGGCCAGTTGCAGGTGTTGACCGCTGGCGGCGATGTCCGACCATTCGGCGTAGTCGCCGAACGGCAGGTTCTGCTCCGCGTCGTCGGTGATGCCCAACGCGGAGCATCCTCGTCGTTCAGGTACGCGACCGTGCGGCCGCCCGCCCGAACCGATACCGCCCATTCGCCTCGGTCGCCGCCGGGCTCGGGGACGAGCTCGACGATCGGTCGCAGCTCGTCGCCGTCGGTCAGGAAGTCCTGTGGGAACGGGCTACGAAGGGCCGGCAGAAACGGGGGCTCGATGGTGAGTTCGTATTCGCAGAATGTCCTGGCCTGGGTCCACAGCCGGTATCGATCACCGGCCTCGTGTCGCACGGTCTCGTCGACACGCTCGTGGTCGAAGTCTTCGTCGACGTTCACGCTGAAATCCGTTGCCAGACAAGCGAGCCCGGAGTCCAATCCCTGCCCGACCGGCCGGATCTTCCATTCGTCGCCATGGCGGTAGACCTCGCCGCAGAACAGGGCCGTTTCGGTGGTCGCATCGCTGGTGATGTATGCGGTGGCAACGGCTGATGCTGTCCCTTGCGCAGCCTCGGAGCGGACACAGCGATCCAACCTTTCTCTCGTGTGAACACTCCAACTGCGCAGCGATCACGTGTGTTGGTCGGGTGGGGCGAAGATAGTCCACCGGGGCGCCACGAGCCGTCGTATCTGCCTGACGTGGCTCGATTTATCACCTATCCCGTGCAACAGATCCCCTTGTCGGTGCGCTGGCTGACGATGGTGGTGGCATCTCGTTCATATTCCTTTGGTCACCACAGGAATACGGCGTGCTGTGCGCCGCCGGAATCGGCGCGATGCCTACGACGAATGTGAGGGGATTCGATGACTGTCACCGACCGCCCAGCCCGCCAAGGCCAACCCTGGACCGCCGAGGACTATGCGTTGCTGTTCGATGCGCTCGCGCGCGGCCTCGACGATGACGATATCGCCGATCTCTGCGAGCGCACGGTGACCGGTGTCCGAACGCGGGCGCGATGGCTGCTCGACAATGCGTATGCGGAGAAATCGGCGCTGGGGGCATTGGGCAGGATGGCGGCCGCGCCGGATTTCGAGTGGGAGGACTTCGTCAGGGAAACCCACCAGCGGCACAGGCTGCCGCTGTGGGGCGCGGCCGCCGATGAGGTACTGACCACGGGATGGTCCGCGGCGCGGCCGCCGACCATGGCCGAGTTGACCGAGCGGCTGGGTGCCGGTGAGTGCGATATCGCTCGCCGGTGCATCCGATTGCGGCTGGCCGAGCATTGCGGCGACGTCGTCGATCGTTTCGGTGCGGCGAGTGGGGGAGAGCTGGAGGTCGTGGCGCGGCTGGCACGGTCGGCGGTCCCGATCGGCGTCTTGACCGTCACCGACGGCGGCGGAGCGGTAGTGCATCAGTCGCTGCATCCGAGTCTGCGCGCCGTACTCGCTGCGCTACCGGGCCTGAACCTTGCCGAGGTGGTCGAACCGGCGGCGTGGACGGCTGCGCTGCGCGCTGTCGGGGAGGGGCATACTCGCGCCTTGCGTACCGGCGTGTGGGGTGAGTGGCCCGAGGACCTCGTTGCGAGCGCGGATCTGCCCGATTCGGCGCAGTCGGCGCGGAGCGGATGACGCCGGGCTGTCCTACCGCGTGATCCGGAAGACCGGGTAATCGGCGGCGATGCGCTGCCAGTCCGCGAGAGGCGCGTCGCGCCCGACCGGGATGTGCGGGCGCGCGCCCGGCGCTATCTGGACATAGCGCCGCAGGATGGGAGGTCTGTGCGCCGGTTCCACTTCCGTCAGTCGGACGTCCTCGCGGCGGCCGTGGCGCAGTACCGCCCGGCCGTGGGCCGCGGCCAGATTGCGCACCCAGTTGACGTTCGGACCGAGCATCGACACCACGTACCGTTCGCCGTCGACCTCGGTCAGGACGATCGGAAACCAGATGAGCCGTCCGCTGCGCCGTCCCACGATGCCGAGCGCGGCTACCCTGCGCGGGGCGACGCCGAGCGCGAACGCCCACGCCGATGCTCGATTCTGCACCCGGGCAAACCAATTCGGTCGACCGGTTCGGTACAGCCAACGCAGATAATCGCTGTAGCTTCGCATCACAACCTCGTACGGTGGACTCGTCGCCACGGTAGCACGGTGCGGCGCACTCGACTCCGGAGTGATCACGGACGCGGCGGGCTGCCGTCTCGTCGGACGACAACCCGGCGAACGTCCTTGAACACTTACCGTTCGTGCGCTCTGGCGATGCGCGCACCGATGATCATCGCGATGGCGATGACGAATCCGGCGACGGTGATCACCCGATTGACGTCGACGGCAGGTTGCCAGCGCAACTGCCCGTCCTGCAGCACGAACGCGCCGACCGGTTTGGCTCCGATGCCGTAGCCGCCGCCGGAGCCTTCCTGCCCCTCCTTGTCGTGGCCGCCACCGCCGCCCGCGCCGCCGGAGACCGCGGCGGCGGCGATCACCGTGATTCCGTCCCGCTCGACCGGTTCGGCGTAGACGCGTTTCACCGTGGCGTTGTCCTTCGCGGCCGCGAGGAGTTCTTCGACCTTCATGATGTTGCCTCCGTGATAGGTGTCGGGCACCTCCCAGTCTCGGCCGGTCCGGCATCCGGAACAGGGGCCGATGGACCCGTAAAGGTGCGCGAAAGACCCCAGCGTGGTTATCCGGAGCCGCGCGCGATCGAGACGATGGAAGTGAGAATCGTCCCGCCCCAGGGCTTACCGCTGAGCGTGACCCGATCTCGGGGCCGCCGAACCGGGTGGGCCGATTGGCGACCAGCTGGCCGAACGACCGCGCGGAGTCACCGGTATCGCTACTGTTCTCGCTGTGCTGGTGATCTCGGTGCAGGCCATCCTGGAGGAGGCGACCTCCGACGCCCGCTTCGACGGAGGGAATGTCCGGCAGCTGTCCAGTCTGCTGGAGGCGGAGAACCTGGCGCGGCTGCGCAGGGACTACTCGACCGTGTGCTTCCTGGCGTTCGATCCGGTCGCGGACCGGCCGGTCGCCGACTATGTACAGGGGTGCACGCTCGCCGACGACAGCGGGCCGGACATTCTGGTCATGTTCACGTGGCACCAGCCCGCGCCGATCGTGGTTCCGGTCTCGGGCAGCGTCACCGGCGGGTGGGGAGAGATCCAGCGCGGAGTGAATCCATCGTACGAGTTGCTGCGCACGCTGTTCGACGGCGGGCGACGCGTGCCGCGCCCACCGGGGCTGGTCGTGTTCGGCGACTTCGCCGAATCGACCGATGGCGTGTTTCTCCCCCTGCCCCAGGAGGACTCGGACGCGGTCCGCAGCCATCTGCGCACGGTTTTCGCCGATATCGAGGAGATGGCCCAGCACACCAAGCCGCGAAAGTTCCTGGACGCTCTCGGTGTGCACTGGACCCAGGCGGGTCTGCAGTACGAGCGCACCACCGCGCGCCCCATTCGGGAATGGCTGCTCAAGGGATTTCAGGCGGCACGGCGAAACGGTGGTGACATCGTCGGGGTGGTCGGCGGGCTCGGGGTGCTGTGATGATCCCGATCGGGTTCACGGTCGATCGCGGTGTCCGGGGGCTGGACACCCTCGCGGAGGTGCTCGCCTTTCTGATGAAAGAGGCATTGCTCGTCAGTGCGTTCGAGGCGGTGACGCCGAACGCCGCCGACAGGGTGTCGGCGCGGCGCTCGCGACACGGTGTCGTCTATTCCTTCGCCCAGGACCTCGAGCAGGCAACCGGTCTGCGGTTCACCGCTATGCGGACACCGTTCCTGCACCACGCTGTCGGCGGTTCATCCGCCGTCGAACTGAGTGGCTACCTTTCCGAGCGCCCGCACTACCCGCCGTCGGACTGGCTTCTCGACCTTTTCGTGCGCTGGGAGGCGCACACCGAGGTGCGCCGGAACTCGGGGTCGAGCCGGCAGTCCGACGGCGACAGCTATGTGTTGGAGTCGGCGCGCCTACAGCGAGCCGCGCTGCATCATGCTTGGAAGTGCGGAAGTCTCACCGCCGCAACGGACTATGTCGTCGACATGGTGGAGAGCGGCTTGTGCCGCGACGCTCGCGGGGCGGCGCGAGCGCTCACGCTGCTGCTGTGGGCGATACGTGACACCGACACTCCGGAGGAGTTGGCTCGCCGCTACTTCGACGGTCAGGTGCCGGCGACCATGAACGACTGGGCGCACTCGCCGCTCACCGAGCCCGACCAGCCCGCCCGCGTCTCCAGATCGGCGTCTGCGGCACTGACCGGCCTCATCGAGCGTCCATGGTTGCGACTGGCGGATGCGCGCGGGGCCTCCGATATCGACGCGTGGTTCATTGCCCTGACCCGGGCGGTTGGCGTCATTCAGTGCACACTGTATGTGCTGCAATGGATTTCCGATCGTATTCCGCTCGGAGCACGTGCCGTTCACGGTCAACTCACCGAACTCGACGCCGACTACGCCGTTCTCTGCGCGATGCTGCGGCTCGACGGCACAGTGGACATGTCCCGAGTCGTCGCGCACCAACGCTCGCAGGCGGAGGTGTTCCGTCGTAAGGGCGACAGCACCGGCGACCGATTCGCGCACGAGCGAATGGTGGTGCCACGGTTGCTGCTGGAGCATGACGGTGAGCTGCCGCCGTCCTGGCGGTATCCCGGATGGCGCACCGCCACACTGCTGAATCCGCCGCAGGCTGTGCTGGCACACCTGTCGCCTACACAGGCTCTCGTCGTCGACCCCCTCGATCCCGGCCGTTGGCGAGTGCTGGCACGACGATTCGAACAAGAGGGTGCGTCGTGGGCCGCGGCGATGTCGGAGCACGTCGCCACAGCCGCCGAGAACCCTCGATAGCCGGAGCGACGCGACGTGGGGCCGCTCGCCGTGACGTGGTTCCGGAATTGGCGGCGGTGTCGGGTCGAGCACGGGTCTGCGGCACAGGACTCCGTACGTATCGTCCGAGCGAGTGCTCAGAATGCGGCCTGCACCGCCGCGAGCAGGTCGTTCGCTGACTGGGTCAGAGGACCCAGCGTGTCGGGGGCGAGCGGTGGCATCGCGTCGATCGCGGCGTCGAGCGAGGTGATCGCGCTGGTGGTATCGGGGCTGACCGCGGCGAAGGCGTCCACTGGCGCGGGAGTCGGCGAATCAGTCTGGGGCACAGAGGCGTTAGCGCTGGGTGTGGGTACGTCTGTAGAAGTCGGTTCGGTGCCGGAGCCCAATGCGCCACCGATGGTTCCGCCGATAACGGCCCCGCCGACCAGGCCGACCACATCCACCGGGATGGCCACCGCCAGCCCCCCGAGCAGACAGCCCGCCAGCCCGCCCACCGCCGCGCCGACCGGGACGCCCGCACCCACGGTCGGAAGCCCGCCGATGACGCCACCGGCGATCGCGCCGACCGTCGCGCCGACTCCACACCCCACGATCTCCAAGGGAAAGACGACGACCTTGCCGACCACGGCGCCGATGACGGCACCGGCCGCGGTGGACGCGGTGCGGCGGTCGGATTCGTTGCGGGGGAAGCCGATATCGTCGTAGGCGGTGGCGATCCGCCGTTGCGCGTCGTCCACGGAGTTCTGCGCTTGTTCCCGGAGACCGGGGTCGATCCCCTCGGGCAGGGGAATCGTCTGGGAACCGATCCGCAGGTGGTTGAGATCCCGCGTCGCGGTGGGTGTCTCGGCCGCGTCGAAGCTGCCCACGACGGGTCGAGGGAGGCCGGGGTGCTGCGGTGCCGCGGTAGCGGTACCGGACCCGAATGCGAAGAGCGCGGGCACTGCGATCAAAACCGTGTAAGCGCGCGGGTCTGACATCGGCACATCCCCTCGATCGGGCGAACCACCGTCGGGCCTCTCGGGGTGGACCCGAACCTGAGACGGCCACGCCGAACGTGATCCTACTCCGAACGTGATGCCTTCCAGATTGATTCGCGATGTCGAGTCACGCCCCGCCTGCGCGACCTCGGCGGCAGTGTTACGAGTTGACGACGGTGTGCAGCACCGGGCGTTCGGTTCGGCTGCGGTGACTAGCATCTCCGGTACGCATCGATCGGAATCGGATGAGCTCTGGAGCGGGTGGGGATGGCGATGGATCCACCGCGGCTGTCGGGCACCCGCCCCTTCACCGGGTGGTTTCTCGAACATCTGCTCGCCCGGCCGCGGGGGCACGATGTGGACTCTCCGATCGTGGTCGCGGTCGGTCCGCGAGGTACCGGAAAGACGGCGCTGCTGAGCGAGATTCGGTATCGATGCCGGGAGATACCGCACGTGTATGTGGATTTCGAGCATCGAGAGGCGGAGCCGAGTGAAGTGCTCGGTGAACTGGCGTTCGGGCTGAGCCGCCGTCGGACGCAGTTCGGTCGGCTGGCTTTTCCGCGACTGTGGCTGTGCCTGTTGGTCGTCGGCAGTTCGATCCACACCGACGCCGACGATCGTCGGCGTGCTCTCGACGGGTTGCGACGAGTCGTCGCCGGGAGCCAGCCGATCGAACGTAACCACGGCACCATCACACAGCTGGTGGAATTCGCTGACGGGGTGGTAGCGGGCGGATCGGGTCTGCCGCCCTGGGTTTCGTCGGCGACCGGGTTGCTGCTGCGAGGTCTGGGATGGTTCGACCGGCGGCGGCTGCTACGGCACATCGGCCGGCTTTCCGCCGTCGAGGACGGTCCCGAGGACGCCCTGATAGATCTGGCCCGGTGGTCGCACGGCGAGGGCGAAGCCGAGCGCGGCGAGGTCGACACCATCTTCTGCGAGGCGTTCCTCGGCGACCTGCGGCACGCCTACTCCGGGTTCAACCGGAGCAGGCGGACCCTCAATTGCGTTGTTCTGCTGGACAATGCGCACACACCCACGGGCCGGAAGTTCCTGTCCGCACTGGAGCGCAGCCGGTACCGGTCGGATGCGGAGAACGATCCGATGGTGGTGTTCGCTACCAGCCGGACCTGGATGCCGCGGTGGAGCGAGGGCTGGCACCATCCGGGCAGTCAGCTGCCGCGCGGCCCACGGCATCCATCGACACAGCTGACCGGTGGGCTGAACATGCCCGCACCGCGCATGCTCACCGATATCACCGCGGACTGGCATCAGCACCGCGAATCTGCCCCCTGCCCGTGGCTGCCCTGGTACCTCGTCGATCTCGGACGATTGGCACCCGAGCAGATCGCCGATGTGGCGGCCGCCCGCGGCATGCGTCCGGACGCGACCCTCGTCGGTTTCGTGCATCGACTGACCGACGGCCATCCCGGCGGTGCCATCGATGTGCTCGGCGCCGCGTCGAATTGCGGCTACCAGGAGAGGCCGACGCGGTTGCGGCAGGTCATGACCCTGCGAGTGCCGCCCTCGACCCTGCCCGGTCATACCTCCGAGCAGCCGCCGACGGTATCGGAGAAAGCGCGCGAACATCTGCTGCGGGATTTCGACCACGCCGCCGAACGTCGCGACCTCGTCACGGCGAGCGCGGCCCACACCATCGACATGCTGTACGAACCCGAATTGCTGGACTCCGCCCGTCCGGACGCGGCCGCGCTGGTGGAGAAGTTGCGTAACCACCTGTGGATCCGGGAACAGCCCGGTGTCGGCTTTCGCGTCAATCCGTGGCTGCGTCGAATCCTGTTGTCCGAGTTGTCCGAGCGAGCAGCGGACGATCCGCGCGACTGGGTCGCCACACACTCGATCTGCCGCGACAGCCTCGCGCGGCGGGAGCGGACAGCGGAGGCGTGCTATCACGACCTGGCGTTGGCGAACGTGCCCGCCGTGGTCGCCTACCTGCGTCGGCCCTTCGACGCGCCGGGCACCGAATTCGATGTCGCGGCCGCGACGGCGTGGCTGGCGGACCTGGACCTCATCACCTCCGCGCCGAACCGGCTCGCGACCGATGTCGCGCCCATCGACCAGATCCAGCCGATTGTCGGTGAGCCGGAGGACGAATTGGGCAGCAGCCTGGGCTGGTTGACCGCCGCACTCTGGATCACGCACGATCCGCTCGGCGATCCGGATGCGACGTTGCACGCCATGATCCGCAGCGAGCTCCAGCATCTGGCGATCGGGCGGGGCAGCGGGTCCATGGTGCTGTACGAGCGTGCGGAGAGGTATCGATGAGCGGTCGAAGCGAACCGATAGCGCCACCGCGACCGCCGTGGCGCCGGTGGGCGTGGATCGTCGGTGGCACCGTGCTGGTGGTGATCGCACTGGTCGCGGCGTTCGTCGTGGTTCCGTCGGTGCGGGACGCGCTGCGTGCGTGCGGGGCGGGCGTGACCCGTACCGGCGAATCCGGTGAATGTACGGGCGTGACCGACGGCAACTACGTCTTCGCTCCGGAACTCGACGACGTGCAGCGACTGATCCACGCGGAGAACCAGGACGTCGCACGCCGGGACGAGAACTACGTCAGCGTTGCGGTCCTGCTGCCGATGACGCTGCGGCCGGGGGATGAGGTGACGATGCCCTGGGTGCGCCATCAACTGCAGGGTGCCTACCTCGCCCAGCACGCCGTGAACCATGACGTGACCGCGAGCGGCGGTAGGCCGCTCATCCGGCTGCTGCTTGCCAATCCCGGTAGTGGACTGCGGGATTGGCAGCGGGTGGTCGACGAATTGCGTCGGCGCGCGGACAGCGATCGCATTGTCGCCGTCACCGGAATCGGGCTCAGCACCGAGAATGCCCGGGAGGCGATGGAGGAGCTGTCCGAATCGCGGATGCCCGTGTTCGCCTCCACCCTCACCGCGGACGATCTGACGGGTATCGGCGGTTTCGTCCGGGTGTCGCCGACCAACTCCGCCCAGGCGCGCGCCGTCGCGGACTATCTGAAACCGCAGCACCGCACGGCCCTGCTGGTACAGGACCGAAATCCCCGCGACCACTACCCGCAGACGCTCGCCACCGCGTTCTCGGAGGGCTTCGTCGATGCCGATCATCGACTCGCCGCCCCGACGGAGTGGTATTTGTCCGACGCCGGCAGTGTGGCCAACGCGTTCTCCCTCATGCTGCCCAATATCTGCACGGCCCGACCCGACGTCTTGTATTTCGCCGGTCGCGGAGCACACGCGACCTTGCTGATCAAGGCACTGGCGGAGCGTCAGTGCACGGATTGGCCGATCACCGTGGCCACCGCCGACGATCTGTCGCAGTACGCCGCACCGGACGATGCGGTCAGCCGCACGCTGAACAGCGGTGTGCGCGTGGTCTTCACCGGGCTGGCGCACCCGCAGGCGTGGCAGGTTCGGCCGGAGGCTTTCAGCGCGGGTTCGATCGCCAAGTTCACCGACTCCTGCGATACGTGCTACCCCACGTTGTTTCCGGGGGATTCGCTCGACGACGGAGTCGCCATCATCGCCTACGACGCGGTGCAGGCGGCCGCGTGGTCGATCCGGAGCGCGGCGGGCGACACCGTCACCGACGTCGCCGCGACCGATGTGCTACAGGTCATGAACAGATTGCACGGCCGGTCCGCGATCAGCGGTGCCAGCGGTTCGATCGCCTTCGACGAGATGGGAAACCCGATAGGCAAGCCGATTCCGGTGCTCGAACTCCGATCGGATGCGGTTCCGGGGTTCGCGGGGCTGAGCTGGCCCGACAGCTGAGCCGGCCGCCGCGTTTCCGCGCGGACGGGATGGCCGCGTCGATCAGAGTCTCTTTGATATTGCGGTCTCATTGGTATTGCGCACCAGTGGAATTCGCTTGGGTAGCCGGATCTTGTAGCGGTGTATGCTGCTGAGGTTCGTCCCTTTCCACCACGCAGTGCTGTCGACGGAGTGGGAGGGATGTCCGTGCACGACGACTACGTCGTTCCGCCGAAGGGGTACGTGCCGATCAGGGCTTGGCCGCACTCGATGCGCCTGAGCGTCTGGTACGCGCTTCTCGGCGCGGTGCTGGTGGTCGTGGGCAGCCTCGCCGACAAGCCGACGGGCACGATGCTCGCAGCGGTCGGGATCATGATGGTACTGGGGTGGGTGTTTCCGCGTCGAACGACAGTGGAGAGCCGTTCGGCCCCACCGGTTCTGCACGCGCAGCGGCTACGCGACCCGCAGTTGATCGCGGTGCTGTCCGGCGTCGGACTCGGGGCCGCGGCCCTCGATAACGGGCTGCACGGCGGGGGTCCGTTCTTCGCGATCCTGGGAGTCGTGGTCATCGCGCTCACCGCGTATGTGATCGTGCAACGGCTGGTGGTGTTGCGCGCCTACACGATGACCTTCTCCCCGGTGAGCCTGACCATTACCGGCGGAACGCTGGTGCACGAATTCCCTTGGGACGACATCGAAGACGTAGAACTGGTCCCGCGCCCGTGGGCGTCGCGGGAATCATCACTGAAATTCACCTGCCGAACTGCCCGGTCCGAGCTGCACCGCAACGGGCCGATCGAACGCTCCGGCGCCTGGGGACGGCAGTTACGCCCCACTATCTGGATCATCAACACCCTGAGCTGGTCCGTCGACCCCAACGCCCTGCTCTCGACCTTCCGCTACTTCCTCGACAACCCCGACCGGCGCACGATCGACGCTGGGGAACTGGCATCGATGCTCGAATCGGACGAGCCGGAATTCGAGCTGTGGTGAGTGGATCAGTTGGCGTGCAGGACGAAGAACAAGAAGCACAGGAATCTGTTATCGAGGCTTTCGCCCAATACCTCGGGAATCAGATCGCGGGCGGCGGGCAGGGCCGGAGGTTCGCTGATAACGCTGATGTGGAACCCAGCCGTGGTGAAGGCGTCTGTCATCGCATGTAAAGGCCGGTCCCAGAAACTCAGGCGGGCGGTCTGACCGCCCATGGTCCATTCGTCGATCCGGTTGCGCGTCTGCGGCGAACAGCGGTCCTGAGCCGCAGCCGACGTCGAGGATTCGCCGCCCGGCGACGTCCCCAGCGAGTTCCAGGATCGCGGGCCGGTTGTAGTATGCGTGCAGGAGTCCGGTCTCGTTCTCGATCGTGTAACCGTCGGCGATGTTGTCGTAGCCGCTCGGCTCAATGGGAATTGGGTGGCCTTCTGGGACCGGCGTCATGTGCCCGATTCTGTCACGATCTGTAGGGCTGCGAGGTGAAGCCTTGTCAGGCAACCATTCCGGCTGATTCGACCCGTTGACCTGCGATTGGGGCCAGTTCCGCTGCTGTAGTCTTCCACCAGTATGACTCCGGACCGCCGCCCACTGATCTTTCTCGACGTCGACGGACCGCTCATACCCTTCCGTGCGAAGCCCGAAGGTTACCAAGAGGACTCGACTCTACGAGAAGCGCAGCACGCCGTGAACCCGCTCATCGAACGAGTCGACCCCACTCTGGGTCCGCTGCTGTCGGGCCTGCCCGGTGATCTGGTCTGGGCCACCACTTGGGGGAACGAGGCCAACCGTTCCATCGGTCCACTCCTGGGTCTACCCGAACTGCCGGTGGTCGAATGGTGCGACCGCACCGACGATCGCATCGACGAATGGTTCGGATTGCACTGGAAGACACGCACTCTGGTCGAGCGGTCCGCCGGAGCGTCGTTCATCTGGATCGACGACGAGATCGGCGACGACGACCGGGTATGGGTAGCCGAACATCACCCCGGTGGGGCACTCCTGTACCGCGTCGACCCGCGAGTCGGTCTGCGGCACAGCGACTTCGTCGCGCTCCGCGCCTGGTTTGCCAGGGGCCAGGGCAGGATGGCGTGATGAGCTTCCGGTTACCCGCAGATCAGCCGAGTCTGGCACTGATACGACGGTGGGTCATCGGCGATTGCGCCCCACCCGGCCGCTACATGAGAGTTCGCGGCGCAAACCTGCTGCGTGATCACCCCGACCGACGCGAATTCGAGGCGAGCTTGTCTCGAGACGCACGCGAGATCACCGACGACGAACTACGCACGCTGCTCGAGTTCGACTGGCGACCACGGCTGACCGCGTCCTGGCTGATCGGTCTCGACAAACGGACCGACTTTCGAGCAGAACTCGCTGAGCTGTTGCTTGCCGATGAACTCGTTCACGCCGGCTGGGGCTACTGCCTCGCACTCGCCCGCTTCGGTACGCCCGCCGACGTGGACGTCCTCGTAACCTACCTCACCCGCCCAGCCGGCCCGGCGAAGTCCGGCTACAGCCGCGTGCCGGCACTCGGTGCGCTGTGCGCCCTGGACCGAACCCTCGGTACCGCCCATGCGACTCGTTTCCTGAACGCAGCAGCCCAGAGCGCTCAGCCGCCATCGGGAGGCTCCCGACAATCGCCCGTCGACAGCGGGGTGATCACGCGACTGTGCGCACTCTCGGACCGAATCATGACACGCACCAGCTGAGCTGAAAGGCGGCTCAGCGTGGCGAGCTCCGTTCTCCCACAGAGATATGCGGCGTTCCGTCGCCACCAGCGTAGGTCTCCAGTGGCGGATTCGGCGTGGGGGATTCGCCGTGATTGGTCAGCCGACAGATGTCTGGTTCCGTCGGCCCGATTCCACGCCGCTGCGGCCTAACGGTAGCGGTCACAGCTGGGTCCAGTGATGTAGCCCTCTTCGCAGCCGCGCTGTGTTTGTACATCACCACTGGTCGGTGGGTCACCGCAGAGAACCCCGCAACGTTCGTACCCGTTGACGACGCCGTCGTCGTTGCGGTCCTCTTCGGGGTTGTACGGATAACCGCCCCCGGGATTCGGGTTGGAGTTCGGCTCGTCGGCGAGGTATGAGCAGCGCGGGTCGGTCGCCGAGTATGAGCCATCCGTGTACACGGCGGCGCCGCCGATATCGCAGTGCAGCAGCGTAGGTTCTGCTGGCGGAATGTACGTGTCGCAGCTTGGTTCGTAGCCCGTGGAGCCGTCGGAATACAGGGCAGGAGAAGCCGAGTTCCTCGCGTCGTCGCTGAATCTCCTCGGCGGCGGCCGCCGGGTCGTCCGGGAGGACGGTCATCGCGTCGGCCGCGTGCAGGGCGGCGGTATCGGTGTCGGGTGGTGCCATGTGCGGTGCGACGGTGTCGCCGACGACCGGTACGGCGAGCGCGAGTTCGATGGCGTTGTCGGAGCGGAACTCTCGTGTCATCCGCTCGACCTCGCCGCGCGGCTGATCGCCCAGCACCAGAGTGACCGTATCCGCGACCTCCGCCGCCAATGCGCGGGCCCTCGGGCCGTAGACCGCCATAGCCACCGGCGTGTGACGGTCGGGTCCGTCGAGTTCCCGCAGCCTGGTGATGGTTTCGCGGATCTGGGTCAGCCGCTCGCGCGGCGGCGGAACGTCGGGTATGCCCTTGTCGCGCAGCTCGTCTTCGATTCCGGGCCTGCCGGTGCCGATACCCATCTCGAAGCGGCCCTCGGTCAGCAGCGTCAGCGAGTGCGCCTCCCACGCGGTCAGCCAGGCGGGGCGGAACGGGGAGGCGTACACCCAGCTGCCCACGCGCAGATCGGTCAGCGCCGCGGCGGTGGCGAGCAGGGGAGCGGGCGCCGGTTGCAGCTGCGGGAAGTCGGGTACCAGCAGTGTCGAATAGCCGCTGTCGGCGATGCGGCGCACCCGATCTCGCCAGGTCGGCACGTCGCTGCGGAGCGGGGCGACGACCCCGAATCGGAATGGTGTCGTCATGGGTGCAACTCCTTGTTCGCGGATCTAGCCGAGGCTGCGCTGGCGCAGGGTGTCCACGCCGGGGCCGGTGAGGTCGTCGCAGTAGACGGCTCGCCCGGCCATCGCCATGGTGAGCGCGAGCGTCGTACCGCTGACCAGGGGCCCGGTTCCGGTCGTGAACGGCCCGTCGCTGGCTTCCAGGCGGAGTCCCTCGATCGCGCTGCGGCTGGTGACCGTGAAGTCGCGGCTCGCGTAGAAGTGTGCGACGGCAGTGGCGGCTTCGACGGACGGCTCACGAAACACACCCAGCGGGCGTCGGATGTCCTGTGCGTGCACGACCACCTCACCCAGCCAGGCCGCCGTATGCCCCGACGCGGCGGTGGTGCTGGTGACCACCGCCCGAAACCGTTCCAAGGTCTCCGCCGGAGTCGCTCCCCGATGCTCGGCCAGCCGCCGCGCATTGTGCTCGTCGAAATCGAACCGGACACCGACGACACTGCGCAGCCACCGTAACCGCCCGATACTCGCCGCCGCGGTGAGATGCGCGACGACCTCCTCCACCGTCCAGTCCCCGCACAGCGACCGCTCGGCCCACCGCGCATCCTCCAACGCGGCCAGATCATCGGCCAATGCCGCACGCTCGGCGTGGGCCATCGCCCACAACTCGTCACGGGTAACCGGCTTCGTCACGCGAGGCAACCTCCTGGTTCGGCGCTGTCGCATGTCGACAGCGCGGGCTTGACCCATCGATCGCACGGCACGATCACAGGCCACTGCTGTATCGACGACACCGGCCGCGAAAAGTCATCGGTCGACCCGAGCGAGCTGCTCGGGAACCCGACGCTTACGAGCTACTGACAGCCGCCACGGGTCTCATACGCCGATCTGGTCGTGGAAGCCGAAGCGCACCTCGCCGTCGGCGAACGCGGCGAGTTCGGCCAGTACGCCCGATTCCTGCCGCCACGCCAGATAGGCATCGAAGTCGGCGCGGGAACGCCACTTCTCGACCAGGAGGACCCGGTCCGGTTCCTCCTGATTGCGCGCCACTTCGACGCTGATGTTGCCGGGGAAGGTGCGGGTGCTCGGCAAGTGCTTCGCCAGGAAGTCGCGAAACTCGTCGAAACGGTCCGGTGTGGTCACCATATCGATCGTCGCATACGTGGTCATTGCGTTGAAAACCCCTGGCCTGCTTGAGTATTCGCCTATCGGAGGGATCGGACACGGCAAGCGTAAACGAGGTGGGGCGCATTGTCTACTACGAAATGTAGTAGCGATTCTCGGTCGTAGTCGCCGGCCCGGGGAGCGGGGCGGGATGCCGATTTTCCGAACACGGCTCGCACGCCGCGAGATAGCATGTCGCACCGACCGACTGGCAGCGACGGGTGCGGGAGGTGGGTGTGGGGACCGATCAGACGCTGTTGCACCGCTTCGTGCTGAATCAGCTGGCGCGGGCGGGACTCGATCGGGAGCGGATGATCCGGGAGTGCGGTGTGCCCGGGTGGGCATTGTCCGGGGACGGCGTGCACGTATCCAGCGAGACGTTCTGGCGGTTGTGGGAGATCGGGGCGCGCTGGCTGGACGATCCGGATGTGGCGCTGCGGGTGGCCAGCCGCTACGAACTGAAGGCAACCCGGCTATACGACTATTTGTTCGTCAGCGCACCGACGGTCGGAGCCGGGCTGGCGACATGCGGCCCGTACGTTTCGGCGGTCACCACCAATCACCGCTTCGATCTCATCGACGGCGATCGCGGCCCGATGCTGCGACTCGATATGGTCGACGGCGGGGGCCGCGCGCGTGATCACACGCATCTATGGGGATTGACCGCCGTGTTGACCCGAGCCCGACGCGTCGTCGCGGCACCGCTGGATCCGATCGTGGTGCCTCCATGCGCCGCGCCACGCTGCGCTGGGCGGTGGCGAGCCGGACGCCGGTGGTCGCCGGGCCGGAGTTGGACCCCGAGCCGCTAGACCCTGAGGTGACTGGCGGCGAGGGTCCAGAGCAGCGATGGCGGCATCCCTTCGAGGTCCCAGCTCCCAGCGATCGCGCGTGAGGTGGTGACCAGCCCCGGCACATCGAAATCATCGCGTGTCGCAGTACCTTTGGCCTCCAGGGCCGTGATCACGTAGGCGACAGCGCTCTCTCGGGTGTGGGGCACGGCATCTCCAATCACATGTCGACAGGCACGGTGAACCGCGAATGAGAATGCTCTACAACTGATTTCGCTCCAAGATCAGAACGGCGCGACGCCCTGCCGCGCATACCGACTGTCACTGTCGCAGGCGCTCCCGGCGGGCGGCCAGGGCGGAACGCGCCAATCTCGGGCAAACGTGCCAACTCCGTGGCTAGGCGTTCCTGGCGAACGGGTTCCGGTCGTTACGCATCGTCCGTGATGCTCCGGGTCGCCGACCGACCGCGCGACGGCGTGCTGTCTCGATTGCCTGGATATTGCGGCGTTCTACGCGACCGTCCAGTGTTGGAAGCGTCCCGATCTTTGCGTACAGGTAGTGGACGAACCGGTTCGATGGCTCCGCGACAGCTGTACGGATGCGCGGTGCTACGCGGCGGTGTTGCTCGTCGCTCGTTGGCGGTGCACGCAGCAGACCTGACCGGTAATATCAATCGGCGTTATCCAAATGCGCTGCAGTCGAAAGAATCTGGCATGCCGTGCCGTCGAAACCGGCCGAGCGGTGTGCTCGGTCTCGACGGCACGGCACGGCACAGGGAGGAATCCGTTGTGGCGAGATCGAATCGGCACACGCGTCCGGCAGCGCTGACCGTTCCTCGTCCGGCGTCGGGCACGTGGCACGTCCGCCGGTAAACCCCTGAGGCCACTCAGCTCACCTTCCCGCTTACTTCCATGCACCCTCAACAGGAGAATCCTGCAGTGCAGCACTTCGTCCACATGGAGCACGACGACACCCCGGCCCTGTCGATCGAGCAGCTCGGACCCCGCGTCCCGCTCTACACACCCGAGTTCGCCGCCGACCCACACGCCACCTACCGTGAGATGCGATCGCGCTACGGCACTTTGGTCCCGGTCGAGATCTGGCCCGGGATATCGGCCACGCTGGTGATCGGGTATCACACCGCGGTCCGCATCCTCCACGATCCCGAGCATTTCTCCGCCGATCCGCGGCCGTGGCAGAAGACCGTGCCGGCCAACCTGCCGATCATGCCGATGATCGAATGGCGGCCGAACGCGCTGCGCACCAACGGCAATACCGTCAATCACACGCGTTACCGCGAAGCGACCAACGCCGCATTGGCCGGAGTCGACCTGCACGGGCTGCGCGCCCGCGTGGAGAAGAACGCGGTGGAGATCATCAACGGCTTCTGCGCCGACGGTTCGGCGGATCTGCTGTCCCAGTACTGTCTGCCGCTGGTGTTCTCGGTGCTCAACGAGATCATCGGCTGTCCACCGGAAATCGGGGAGCAGGTCGCCGCGGCGAGCGCGGCGCTGTTCGAGGGAGTCGACACCGCGACGGTCAACGCCATGCTCGATGCGGCCCTGCTCGAGCTCACCCTGCTCAAACGCCGCGAACCCGGGAACGATATCGCCACTCGCCTCGTCCAGCATCCGGCGCGGTTGACCGACATCGAGATGATCCACCAACTGGTCACCTGCTATTCGGCCGGTATAGAGATTCCGCAGAACCTGATCGCCAACAGCCTGCTGCTGATCCTCACCGACGCCCAGCGATTCTCCGCGGTCAACGGCTTCCCGCCGTCGACACAGTCGGTGCTCGACGAGATCCTCACCACCGACCCGCCGTTGGCCAACTACTGCCTTACGTATCCGCGGCAGCCGGTCATCGTCGACAATGTGTGGCTGCCGGTGGATCAGCCGGTCATCACCAGCATGGCGGCCTGTAACAACAGTCCGGAAGTCAATACCGGCGAGTATGCTGGCAACGGTTGGCATCTCGCCTGGGGCACCGGCCCACACGCCTGTCCATCCCATGCCCGCTCCGTCGCGCAACTGATCGCCCGCGACGCCATCGATCAACTCCTCGACGCCCTGCCCGAACTCGCTCTCGCCGTCGCCCCCGACCAGCTCGAGTGGCGGCCGGGTCCTTTCCACCGCGCGCTCGCCGCGCTGCCCGCCGTCTTCCCCCCTTCACCGCGTTTGCACACCCGGTGACGACCATGCGTCCGAGATAGCACCACACAGAGAAGGTTTCGATACAGCAGTGCCCGGCCGGCCGAACGTTTCGGTCGGTCCGGAAAGTAGAACACCGTACGGGTCGCCCGACGCGATCGACGCGGCACGTGCGGCATCGCAGGATAGGTGAGTGCCATGACAACGACAGACTTTCCCGTCGACGGAATCTTCGCCGAGCCACCGGTGCGGCGCACCGACCCCGCCACCACCGTCGAAGCGTTGCAGACGGTGATCTTCGGCCAGCACGTCGCCCTGCACACCCGGGTTCGCGACATTGTCGTCGGTCTGGCCGATCTGCCCTCCTCGGGACTCACCTTCACCCAGGAAGCCGAGCGCGCCCCGGCCCTGCTGCGGGCTGTCATCGCCGGATTGGGGCGACCGGCCAGTGAGATCGCGGCGGACGCCCAGCTGCGCGGCGCGCTCTGCGACTGGGCGCAGATCGCCGCGCCCAGGCTGCTGTTGGTGCTGACGGGCCACTTCGATTTGGCGATCGGTGCGATCCTCGCTCTGGGCAATGGTTCTCGTCACCAGCAGGAGTGTCTGGCCGAGTTGGACACCGCCGCGGCGTTGGGGGTGTTGGTGCTGACCGAACTCGGCGGCACCAACGGGGCCGACCACCAGACCACCGCCACGTGGGAGCCGGACACCGGGGGTTTCCGGCTCACCACCCCGGCCGCCGCGGCGATCAAGTTCATGCCCAATGTCGCCGATCCGGTCGTGCCGAAAACAGTGGTGATCACCGCACGGTTGGTCGTCGACGGCCGCGATGAGGGCGTCCTGCCCTTCCTGCTGAAACTTCGTACGATCGAGGGTCTGGCCGAGGGCGTGCACGTGGTGCGATTGCCCGACAAGGACTCCGCGCCGATGGATCACGCATTGATCAGGTTCGACCGGGTGTGGCTACCCCGGGAGGCCCTACTAGGCGGGGACTGGGCTCGTATCGATGCCGATGGGCACTTTACCTGTGAGCTGCCACCCCGCAGCCGCTTCCACCGGGCGATCGGCGTCCTCGGTAACGGTCGACTCGACCTCGCCAATGCCGCAATCGCCAGTGCCCGAGCGGGTTTGGCCGGGCTGGTCAATTACAGCCGCCAACGTCGGCCAGGCTCCGGCACCCTGATGGCCGACCGTGACGCGGTCCAGCGGGATCTCGCTACCGGGCTCGCCGCCGTGTACGCGACCAGCGTGCTCGGCCGTCGGCTGCGCGACCTGCGCACGGACCCCACCGTCTCCGCCGGTGAACACGCACTCTGGTCGATGCTGGCCAAACCGCTGCTGTCCGACACCGCCAACGATGTCCTCATGATGTGCCGCGACCGCGCCGCCGCGCAAGGCGCGCTGCGTATCAATCACCTGGTGGACTGGCTCGGAAACCTCGCCGCGATCCGAACCGCCGAAGGCGAGAACCAGATCATGCAGATCACCGCCGGCAAACGGGGCAGCGCCCTGACGGCACTGCAATTGCCCGGCACGCCAACACAATTGCCCTGGTACGTAACCATGCTCGTCGAACGCGAACGCACGATCGCCCACGCACTGGACACCGGTAGCCTGGAAACCGCCGGTAACACCCTCGGACCGGACGCGGCCGCCATCGAAATGGCCACCGCGACGGCCGAACGCCTCGCCGCCACCGCCCTGGCGACGGCGGCATTCACCACCGCCGACCCCGCGGCCCGCAAACTCGCTGTCGCCGCGGCGGCCGCCTACGCCCTCGGCCGTATCGAGGCACACGGCACTTGGTACACCGCCAACCTTCGGCTGACACCGCAGCGTGCCGCGGCGATCACCACCGAACTCACTCGCCACCTCCGGGTGATCGCCGACCAGCTGCCGATCCTGGTAGCCGCCTTCGCGCTCCCGTCGCTGCCGGGTCCACTCTTCACCAAGGATTACATTCAGACGTGGATGGACCACGCGGGCTGGGACAGCGCCACTTTCCCCAGTGTCAGCTCCTCGCACACCGGTGAGGTGGTTCGGTAAGGCAGACGAGTGATCGTGGGGCGTGGGCCGCACCGGTGATTCACCGCTGTCGGGCGTCGTCACCGAAAAGCTTGTCACGCATTTCGATCGGGGTGAGCCCGTAGCGCTCGCGATAGGCTTCTCGGAAGCTGCGCGCGCTCGGGAACCCCTCCTCGAAAGCGACTGTGTCCATATCGAACGGCAGCGCGGTACGCACGCGCCGATGTGCGCGGTGCACGCGGACCTCACGCAGTATCGCGGCTGCCGGAGGGTACCCGGCACTCTTCAGCACCTTGTACAGTGTCCGCTCGCCGATACCCATCATCGTTGCGACGGCTCCGGGCGTCACCTCGGGGTCGCGCGCGTGCTGCTCGATG
Source organism: Nocardia sp. CC213A (assembly GCF_030766805.1). NCBI lineage: Bacteria > Bacillati > Actinomycetota > Actinomycetes > Mycobacteriales > Nocardiaceae > Nocardia > Nocardia sp. CC213A. The sequence goes on along the minus strand of NZ_JASFXA010000001.1, from coordinate 431,546 downwards.
AGCCGCCGTGCGCGTTCGGCATCTATCGCGCGCTTGCCGAGCGACGCCTCCGGATACGGATTGATCACCCCCCTGAGTACGTCGACCGCGCTGCTGTACGCCACGCTCCAATCCACGGCCGTCCAGCCCTGGGCCTCGCCGAGCAATCTGGTCTGTGCCCCGAGGGTGCGCACCAGGGGACGCGCCTCATCCAGGGCGAGCGGGGCCCGTTCGGCATGTGCTTCATCGACGGCGTCCCTGTCGACGGTCAGGATCAGCGCGGTGATATCCCCCTCGTGCGTCATGAACAGCGGTTCGTGCCATCGGAAGAAGCCGACCCTGCCGGGGTGGAAGATCTCCCTGGAATCCCCTTGTTCGAACCTGAAATCACCCGCCAGCGGGATGAGGAGCCGATAGCTCCGATCGTCGCCGTCGGCGCGGATATGGCGTCGTGTGCGCCGGTAGTCGAGCGGGGCGGTGGAGAATCGGACCAGCTGCATGGGACCGAGTCGCTGGGCGAACGCGGTCGAGCGGAACCGCTCCCGGAAGGCCAGGCCGACCGATCCCTGCTTCTGCTTGAGGTACTCGTCCCACGATCCGGCGGGATCCGCCTCGTCGGACGCGAAGTCCTCAGCCTGAAACTCCACACCACCCATTCGAACGGCCCCGTTCACGCACCCACAGCAAGCGAAAAACCGGGCACAACACTACAAGACGCCGAGTGCACCCGCCGATCCCTCGGCTCGGAGCACGGGCGGGCGGAAATCGACCGCGAATGGGCAGGAAAGGGGTCGAGACCCCACGGCTACGCGTCCTAGTGTGCGAGGGACAGACTCTCGCGGGACCTCGTGATGGCATCCATCCGCACCGAGAACCCGCGAGCGGGGCCGGTGAGTACTGACGCGAAGGGGGCATCAGTACTCGCCCGACGGGTCGGCGAAGGTCGACCGCGGCACCTCGGTCGACGAAGCCCGAGGTGCCGCAGCGGACTCTCACGGCGCCGGCCCGCGCCGATCCGGTTGGCCGACGCGTGGCCGGGGACGCGATCGGTGTCGGTTTCGTCCAAGACCGTGGCGGGTTGTCCGCTCTACGATGGCGATCGGCACTTCGGCCGCTCACACCTCGGGAGGGTTCCTTGACACGAGAACTGGTCTACACCGGCTTCATGACGCTCGACGGCGTGGTCGACTCGCCGGGCGGCAAGGTCGAGGGGCATCGCAGTGGCGGTTGGGTGTTCGAGACCGAGTTCGTCCCGGAGGCGTACTCGCTCAAGGGTGAAGAGCTCGCCGACACCACGGCGCTGATGTTCGGTCGCCACAGCTACGAGGCTTTCGCGCCGATCTGGCCGAAATCCGAGGACCATGCCGCGTACCAGGACCTGCCCAAGTATGTCGTGTCCACCGGTCTCACCGACGCCGACCTGGTCGACGACTGGGGTCCGACCACCATTCTCCGCTCCACCGAGGACGTCGCCGAACTCAAACGCGGTGCGGGTGGTGCGATCTTCATCCACGGCAGCGCCGAGTTGGCTCGGCGCCTGGCCGATGCCGATCTGATCGATCGATACCACCTGCTCGTCTTCCCGGTGCTGCTGGGAGCGGGCAAGAGCCTGTTCAGCAGGGCCGATCGGGACAAGCAGCAGTTGCGGCTGGAGGATTCCGCGGCCTACTCCAATGGGGTGACCAAACTCGTCTACAGCGTCGTGCACTGAGCGAGATCGAGCGCGATCGCGCCGCCCTCGCCCGCGCGGAGTTGTCCCGCGGTGCGCCCGACGTAGCGCCGCAATGCCCGGGCGAGATGCGGCTCGTCGTAATATCCCAGCGCGGCAACGACTTCGGCGTCCGGTACCCCTGCGGCGAGTGCTGTCGCGGCGGTGCGCACCCGCTCGATCTGCCGTATCGCGCCGCGGGTGAGTCCGGTCGCCGCGCGGAAGCGCCGCTCCAGCGTCCGGTCGCTGACGTCGGGGCGGTGTCCGCGCACCGCGTCCGCGACCAACCGGTCGTGCACGACTACGCCGTCGCGGACCAGCCGTTGCGCCAGTGCCTCGGCATCGTCGGGATGCGGAATCTCCCATCGGCCGCCATCCAGCCAGAAGCCACGCTGGGACACGTCCGGTAGCGCGATGCCGCTGTCGAGCAGCGACGCGGCGGCCACCGACCGCAACGAGGTGCCGACCGCGAACTCGATGCCGACGAAATCCGCCTCCTCGGGCACCGGTGCGGTACCCGCGCCGGTGACGCTCGCGTGCGTGCGGCCTCGTTCCACCCAGAACACCAGTCCCCAGGTACCTGTCGCCACCGACGTCATCTCCGCTACCCGCTCGCTCCGGCAGGTCCAGACCGACGCGATCCACGGCGAATCCGACGCGCGCGTATCGAATGCCAACCCCACGGCCGCCACTCTAACCGCGCCGTGTCCAGGTGATCGGCCTCTCGCCGGAGCGGGAGAGACCGATCGGTCGGGCCGCGGGCTCTCATCGGAGCGCGCCGCCGCGGCGCGGTCCGCTAGAGGTGGGGCAGCGACGGGGACGTGTGGACGTAGGACAGTGGGGGAGAGGGTGGGAAGCGGGCCGGGACGGCGGCGGGTGCGCGGTGGAAGGCGCTCGCGCGCCAGTGCACGTCCTCCAGCGGCACCGCGAGTTCGATATCCGGGAGCGCGTCGAGCAGTTGGTCCAACGCTTCCTGCACGATGACCATGGCCAGCGAGCGGGCCGGGCACTGATGTGGACCCGCGCCCCATGCCAGATGGGAGCGGTTGCCGGTGCGGTCACCGCCCACGGCGGGGTCGCTGTTGCCGGCGGCCAGGCTGACCAGCACCGGCTGATGTTCGGGCAGAATCGCCTCACCGATGATCTGCATCTGCCGTGGGAAGCGCGGACAGGCGTTGGCCAGCGGCGGGTCGGCGAAGAGCACCTCGTCGATGGCGTCGCGGGCGGTCAACGCCCCCGCGAGCAGTTCCTCGCCGAAGCGGTCGTCGGTCATCAGCAGCAGCAGGGTGTTGGCGATGAGATTCCAGGTCGGTTCACACCCGGACACGTACAACATGACCAGTTGGTACGCCACCTCGGTATCGTCCAGTCCGGCAGGATGATTCAGCAGCCAGGACGCCACATCACCGGCCGGGGCGGCGTGTTTGGCGGACACCGTCTCCCGCATGGCCGCGAGCAGCATCCGATCGCCGTGGTCGACGGCGGCCGCGTCGGTGGCCTCGCGCATCAGGGCGAGGGCGTCGAATGCGGCCTGCGCCGCCGCGGGGGCGAGCCCGAGGATGCGGTTGAACGCCTGGACCGTGAGCGGAATCGCGAAGCGGCTCAGCAGATCCGCGGAGCCGGACTCGCAGAATCCGTCGATCAGCCGGGCGGCGGCGTGCTCGACCGTCATGGATAGTGCGAACGGGTCCACGCGGTCGAGGCAGTCGGTGACGGCGCGCCGGTACCGGGTGTGGTCGTTGCCCGCGCTGCGCATCGCGTCGGGTCGCCACTGCAGCATCGGCAGGGCCGGGCAGTCGCCGGTGACGCGTTGCTGCCACTGCCGCGGATCGGCCGGGAAACGCGACGGATCGGTCAGTACGTCCAGGGCCGCCCGGTATCCGGTCACGAGCGTGACGGGCACCCCGGGGGCGAGTTCCGCCGGTGCCAGCGCACCGTAGCGGTAGCGCAGATCCTGGTATGCGGCACCGGGATCGGCCGCGAATTCCGACGAGTACAGCCTCACGGGCGCACACCGCCGTCGCTGTCGTGTCCACGGGTGCCGAGGTGGTGCGGATGAGATTGCGTCGGCAAGAACATCTCCTCACTGCGAGTAGGGGCGACCAGATCGCAGCGGTGCCGGTGGCTTTCGGGCCGACACCGCCGCGGCCATGCCGCTGTCGATGGGGGTCGACCGGATCAGATCGATGGTGCGGGTAACGAAACCGCCGTCGACGCGCTCCGCTCGCGCCGTGAGACAAGGAGCGCGAGTAGTATGAGGCTCGAGTGCCGATCCGACCTCGCCACAATGAACTCCCTGTTTCATGCGGTCGGGTGCCAGCGCAGGGCTCGACTCGACATCCTGCATCGGCGCGCCAAATACGTTCGACCGCAGCGTATTCAGATACCGCCGCTTGATATTACCGGGTGGAATCGCCGCGCGCAGCGCTAACGGTTCAGGAGCAACATCGCCGCGTATCGCCAGGCATCCGACCAGTTTTTCGTGTGCTCATGCGCCGAACGCCGCATACTGCCTGCATACCGGATGCTGGGCCGTTAACCGCACCGAAAGGTCTGGTACATCTCCGTGAAATGCGAGCAATTGCCACAGCATTTCGATCGCTCATACGATGATCCGTCCGCACCCCCCGGTTCGTGAAGTAGGTGTCGAAACCGGGGCGGACAGGCGATGAATACTGACCGGTCGTATTTGTCAATTCAGATCCGACCATTCGGTCGACGGCGGATCTCACGGATTCTCCTGACCTCGCAATCGGTAATCGCATCTTCGAAAGCCGTTGGACCCGCCGCTGGAATCGCATCCGATGTGATCAGCGGGCAGACCCGCCGCGCGCGGGCCGGAACAGGCGATCGAGGTGATAGCGGACCACCGCGATGGCGTCGTCGACGCTGCGCTGGCCGACCAAGACGGTGGTGCCCAAGCCGTTGGTGAGGGTGACCAGGCGTATCGCCTCGATGTCGATATCGACGTCGTCGGCCAGTTCGCCCGCGGCCCGGGCGGTGGCGAGGGTGCCGGCGAGTTGCCGCTCGAGGCGGCTCACCCCACCGATGAAGGGCTGCTCGGCGATGCGGGGATCGGTCATGGCGAGTACGGCGTAGGACGTGCCGACCAGGTGGAACACCCGGCTCGGATCGTCGGTCGGCAGTGCCTCGAGCAGGAACGCCTCGATGACGGCGCGTGGCGGCGGGGGATCGGGGAGTTCGGCCAGGCGCTGCGCCCAGCGTCGGTGGCTGCGCTGTTCGAGATGTTCCAGCGCGCCGATCAGCAGATGTTCCTTGTCGTGAAAGTAGTACTGCACCAGGCGCAGTGAGACCTCCGCCTCGGCCGCGACCGATCGCATGGTGACCGCGTGCAGGCCATCCCGGCTCGCCACCCGGACCAGGGCGTCGGCGATCTGTGCGCGGCGAGCCGCGTGGTCTGGAGTGCGGGGCACGACCCTTCCTTTCGCTCGGCGGCACTTCGTGATACAAGTGTATATGGTACAAGCGTATAAGCCGGGAGGCGGGCATGTCCCAACGCGAGGTCCGAGCGAACCTTCTCGACGAGAAGCGGGGCGACACGGGCGGCGTCGTGCTCGCGGTGGCGTGCGCCGCCCAGTGCGCGGTGGTGCTGGACATCTCCGTGGTGAATGTGGCGCTTCCGTCGATTCGGGAGGCGCTCGGCTTCGGCGAGACCGGGCAGCAGTGGGTGGTCACCGCGTACGCACTCACCTTCGCGGGGTTGCTGCTGCTGGGCGGTCGCCTCGCCGATCTGTATGGCCGCCGCCGAGTCTTCCTGGCCGGACTGCTGCTGTTCTCGGGCGCGAGCCTGGTCGGCGGCCTTGCCGGTTCGGCCGGAATGCTGGTGGCGGCGCGTGCGGTGCAGGGGCTGGGGGCGGCGGTGCTTGCGCCCGCCACCTTGACCATGCTCACGGCCACCTTCCCCGAAGGCGCCGCTCGCACCAGGGCGTTGGCGACCTGGACGGCGGTGGGGATGGGCGGCGGCACCGCGGGCAATCTCGTGGGCGGCATTCTGACCGAATATCTCTCTTGGCGGTCCACCCTCCTGATCAACGTCCCTCTCGGCGTGGCGGCGGTGGTGCTCACAGCGCGCTACGTCGCCGCCGATCGGCCGACCGGCGCGCGGCCGCGGCTGGATGCGATCGGTGCCGTCCTGGCTACGGCGGGCGTGAGCGCTCTCGCCTTCGGCATCGCGGAGGCGGCGACATCAGGATGGACGGCACCGGTGACGGTAACCGGCATCGCGTTGGGCGTCGGTCTGCTCGTGGTGTTCGTCGTGGTCGAGGCGCGGGTGGCGGTGGTCCCGTTGATCCCCCTGCGCCTGTTCGGCATTCGCTCGGTGGCCGTGGGCAATGCGGCCATGCTGCTGGCGGGTGCCTGCCTGAATCCGATGTGGCTCTTCCTCACCCTGTCCATGCAGGACGTCCTCGGCTACAGCCCGTTGCTGACCGGTCTGGCCTTCCTGCCGCACACCGTGGTCGCGATCCTGGTGGGTGCGCGCGCGACGCCGTGGCTGATGCGCCGTGTCGACGGCCGCGTGCTCATCGCGGTCGGCGCCGTGCTCGCCGCGACCGGATTCTGGTGGCAGGCCCACCTCGAGGTCGACAGCGGGTATCTCCTCGGAATACTCGGTCCCGCCGTGGTTTTCAGCATCGGCGGCGGGTTGCTGAACACTCCGATCACCGTGGCCGTCACCGCCGGTGTGCCGACCCCGGACGCCGGCGCGGCCTCGGGCCTGATGAACACCGCCAAGCAGGTCGGCGGTGCGCTCGGTGTGGCCGCGCTCACCACGGTGGCGGGTGTGCACGGCGCGTACGACCGCGCCTTCTGCGCCATCGCCGCCGTCATGATCGTGGTCGCGCTCATCGCCGCTGCCCTACCCGCCCAGCGCGATGTGTCCTGACCACTCATATCGAATTTCCCTCTGCGGGCGGTGGTTCGGGCTCGCGCGGTGCGTCGGGAAACTTCCGGGACCTCCGGTCGCAGTAGGTCCTGGTGTGCGCCGTGCTCAGATCTCCGGATACGCGACGATGCTGCCGATGAGACCGTCCAGTGCGTCATCGAGATCGCCGTAGGTGCCGGGCGGTGTGGGTGGTGACCGCATCGGACTCGGTGTGTGGCCGTTCCATCTCGCCGACGTCGTCGAGATGGTGTACCGGACGGCCGGGATGGACGCCGCGCTCGACGTCGTCCGCTCCCGGCGCGGCATCCAGTTCGATCCGGCCGTGGTCGACGCCTTTCGTGCCGCGGCCGCGGGAGTCGCTCTCCGAACCGGATGCCGATCCCGAGTACGGCGAGATCATCGCCGACGACCCGGCGCTGCGGATGCACACCCGACGACACGAGGCCGCACCGCGGCTAGCGTTGGTGGTCCGGTTCACCTCGCCACTCGCCACGGTTCCCGCCGCGGCCGCGTCGTGGACGGATCGCACGGAGGTGAGGACCGTGCTCGGCCTGGCGACCTGGTTGCGGGACCTGCCGGAACGCCGCGGTGACGCACCGTGGCCCGGCCATCGAGGTGACCTGGATCGGACCGGCGTCGGTGCGTGGGACGGTCGACGACCCCACGGTGGAGTGGACGTTCACCGCCACCGGGGCGTCGGCGCTGCGGCTGCCGAACGTGCTGGGACCGCGTCTGCCGCTGACCTGGCGTTCGCGGTCGCTGTTGCGGGCCCGTGAAATCGCGGCCGCCGCACTGGGTATGGGCTCCCTGCGGATGTCCGGCACGATGCCGAGCGGCCATTACGGAACCCTGATGCCCGAGCAGATGTACCTGATCACGGCGGCATCGGCCGTGCTCGACGGCCAGGATCCCGGCAATCCCGTGCGCCTGGCCGAGAACCCGGTCATCGGTGCGGTCGCCCTGCCCGCCCGGGGCGTACTCGCCATCGGCGGCGGCATGTGGCGGATCCGCACACCGGACGTCAGTGCCCGATAGCCGGTCGGATGTCGCGCCCGATGCACGCACAGCGGATACCCGGACTCGCTGCGCGGTCCCCGAACGCGGTCTACGGTTGTCGGGTATGGCGAGCAAAGACATAGTGGTGACCGTGAGCGAGGGGGACTGGCTCACGTTGCGCGATGCCGCCGAGTGCGCGGGGATGAGTGTTCCGGCCTACGTCCGCTGGGGTGTGCGGCTACTGGCCCTCCAGGCCGGTCCGGGCGGCTCCGAGCGACGCGATATTCCCGTGCCGCCCAGAGCGAGCCACCGCACCCCCATCACCCCCGACGAACCCGAGTCCACCGCGTGGACGGAGACCTTCGCCGAACGGCTGTCGCACCGCGCGGACACCTTCCATATCGACTGAACTCGAGGGCCGCTGTGCGCCGGTAGGCCCCCGGAATCGCCGAATCGCCGGCTGTGGCGGTGGCCGACACTCGCCGGACCGGTCGCAGCGCCGCCTAGCTGAAGTCGTAGTCCAGCGGGATGTGCCAGTTCTGGTCGATGACCTCGCGGATGGCGGCGGCGTCCCGGTTCAGGTAGTGCGGTTTGGCGTCGAGCTCCCGGGACAGGTTCGGCACATCCAGGCCGCAGTCCTGGCCGATGAGCCCGTACCGGTGGCCGACCGCCCAGACGCAGGCTCGTGCCCAGCGGACGGGCTTGCCCCGGCGGATGAGATCGGGGGCCTGCCTGCCGAGGCGTTCGACCAGTGTGAAGGACTCCAGTGCGTAATTGGTGCCGAGACAGTCGCCCGCGTAGCGCCAGGCTTGCGGTGCCGCCTCGATGACGACCCGGGCGGCGGGCCGGGACAGGCCCTCCACACCGGGACGCGGTGGCATGCCGAGTTCCGGCAGCCAGAAGAACGCGGCCGCGATCGGATCGACCGGGCCATCGCGCCGCGACGAAATGCCCATGGGGCGAGACTAGCGCCGTTCACCGACACTCGGGTCGGAGCGGGCGAATCATCCGGCGGTGCAGGCGGAATCGACGCGAGTATCCGCACCGTTCGGGAGTGTCGGGCTACTTGCCCGGATTCCAGTACATCCGGCCGTCGTGGTAGTAGTAGCCGGTGCGGTCGGGGTGCTGGACCCAGTGGTGTTCGTAGCCGTTCTCACCGAACTGGAGCACGTAGCCGTAACCCCGCTCGTCGCCGTTGTCCGCGGTGGCCGTACCGGCCGCCCACGCGGCGGGTGCGGCCAGGAACGCGGCGGCGAGCAGGGCGAGGCCGAGCGAGCGGGTCCCGCCGCCGCGTGGGCGCGGGGCGGGCGTGAAGTCGGCCGGGGCGACAGGTGTACGGGGGGTGGCATCGTTGGTCGTCACACTGTCGAGTGTCCTCGCCCGCCGAATCGGGCGCATCGGTGAATTCCCCGAGTGGCACCCTGATCCGCGTCGGGTCACCCCCGCTCGAGGGGGCGGCGACCGGTGACGGTGAGGAGGATGTCCTTGGCGGGCATGGCGACCGGGGTTCCGGAGCCGATCGTGCAGTCCGCGTCGGTCGCCCGCAGTTGCACGCCGGTGAGGTCGACGCCGAAGTAGGCGAGGGTCTTCGCATCACCGTGACCGAGGACCAGCGCGATGCGGGCGGCCGGGGCGGCGGGCAGGCCCAGCGGTTCGGTGATGTCGAGACCGTGGATGACGTCGTGGCTCAGCGCGCCCGCGGGGCCGCCGCCCGGCGGCTGCCACGGATGGTTCACATTGTCGCGCAGGCAGGTCAGTAGTTCGGCGTCGCTCAGACGCCGCGTATCGGCGCGAGCCGCGCGGTCGGCATAGCGGTTGAACGAGAAGCGGGCCGCGGCCAAGCCGATGGCGAATCGCGGCAACGAGATGCGGTAGGCCATGGTCATGTGGGCGACGACCTCACGGACCCGCCAGCCGGTGCAGAGCGAGGGCGCGGCCCACTGGTCGGGGGTGAGGGTGGCGAGCAGGTCGGCGAGGCGTTCCCGCTCGGCGGTGGTGTGGGCGCGCAGGTCGATGGTGTCGGTCACGGGCATCTCCGAAGCGTCGTAGCGATAGGGTCACTACTGCTACGACGCGGGTGGCCGAGATTCATCGGTCGTCGCGGAATCGAATGTCTCGGGCAATCCGAATCGCGCGAATCGAGCGTGCGTCCCCAGGAAGGTCAGCTGTCGCGCGATGCGACCGCCGCGCTGCTCGAGCGCGAGCAGGGCGAACGGGCGCAGCACTCCGTGCTCGTCCGGGCGGTACTGGCCGAATCCGGCGGATCCATTGAGCCGGACGGGCACCAGCCGATCACGCGTACAGGCGTCGGCCGCGGCGAAGATCCGGAGCTGGGCGTCGCGCCCGTCGATGCGCCAGGGGAACGGCGGCATACTCGATTCGGCGTCCTCGCACAGCAGCGCGGCCAAGGCATCGACATCGTGTGCCTCGAAGGCGACCAGATACCGCCGCAACAGGTCGCGATCCCGCTCGGCGTCGAGGTCGAGCGCGTGCCCGCGATCGGTCCGCACCGTGTCGAGCGTCGCGCGCGCCCGCTGCAGGGCACTGTTCGCCGCCGCCGCGCTGACCCCGAGCATCCCGGCGGTCTCGGCCGCCGAGAACGCCAGCACATCGCGCAGCACCAGCACGGCCCGCTGTCGCGGCGGCAGATGCTGAAGCGCCGCCACGAACGCCAACCGCACCGATTCGCGCCGCACGACCACCTCGGCCGGATCGGTCGCCTCGATGAGTTCGGCGTCGGGCATCGGCTCGACCCACCGGTCGGCGGGCAGCACCGAGCCGGCATCGAACCCCTCGGGAACCGGCCCCTCCCACACCAGCATCCGCCGCCGCGCCGACCGCAGCATGTCCAGGCACACATTGGTGGCGATGGCGTGCACCCATGTGGACAGCCGCCCCTTGCCGGGGTCGAAGCCGTCGCGTCGGGTATAGGCGCGGATCAGCGTCTCCTGCACCGCGTCGTCGGTGTCGGCGGCGGAGCCGAGCAGGCGGTAGCAGTAACCGGTCAGTGGCATCCGCAGCGCCTCCAATGCGCGGGGATCCAGTTCTTCGGTATCGACGGCCACCGCCCCATGCTCGCAGCCGGGGCGCGCGGGGGCCACCACGGTCGCGTCGGCGTGGTGGCGCGCGCCCTCGGGCGAATCCGGCGCGCTAGGTCGCGGGTGCGGAGTCGCGCGCCGCGCTGCGATCGGACAGCAGAGCGGCGAATTCCTCGGCGTAGGCGAGTTGGCGGCGCAGTGTCGCGCAGCTCGCCTCGGCCTTGTCGTGGCAGTCGCGCAGGACCTCGGCGGCTCGGCGGCGCCGGTTGGTGTCGGCGGTGGCATCGTCCAGGACGGCCAGCGATTCCAGCAGTTCCTTCATCTCGGCGAGGGTGAATCCCAGCGGCTTCATTCGGCGGATGACCATGAGGCGGCGCACGTCGGCCTCGGTGTAGAGGCGGAAGCCGCCGGTCGAACGCGCCGAGGGGGTGACCAGGCCGACCTCGTCGTAGTGTCGAATCGTCTTGATCGACAACTCGGTTCGCTCGGCGACCTGACCGATCTGCAGGGTGGCGCGGTCGGCCATGTCAGTGCGCTCCGGCGAGGTGGCCGCTGAGGCGTTCGCGGCGCTGTTCGGAGGCGGGCTCGAGTCCGATGATCTCGACGTTCTTGCCCTTGGACGCGTACTTGGTGGTGATGGCGTCGAGGGTGGCGACGGTGGAGGCGTCCCAGATGTGGGCGTCGGACATGTCGATGATCACGTTGTGCGGGTCGCCGGTGTAGTCGAACTGGTAGACCAGGTCATTGCTGGAGGCGAAGAACAGTTCGCCGCGCACCGTGTAGACGCGGGTGTCGATATCGCCGTCCTCGTCGGTGTCGGCCTCGTGCACCGTGGTCACCTCGGTGAAGTGGGCGACGCGGTGGGCGAAGGCGACCATGGCGGTGAGCACGCCGACGATGACGCCGTAGGCGAGATTGTGGGTGAACACGGTGACCGCGACGGTGACCAGCATGACGGTGGTCTCGGCGATCGGCATGCGCCGCAACGTCTTCGGGGTGATGGAGTGCCAGTCCATGGTGCCGACCGACACCATGATCATGACCGCGACCAGGGCAGCCATGGGAATCAGCGCGACCACATCGCCCAGGCCCACCACCAGGATGAGCAGGAAGACGCCGGCGAGGAAGGTGGAGATGCGGGTGCGCGCGCCGGACACCTTCACATTGATCATGGTCTGGCCGATCATGGCGCAGCCGCCCATGCCGCCGAAGAAGCCGGTGACCACATTGGCGATGCCCTGGCCCCAACCCTCACGGGTCTTGTCGGAGTGGGTGTCGGTGATGTCGTCGACCAGTTTGGCGGTCATGAGGGATTCGAGCAGGCCGACCAGCGCCATGGCCAGGGCGTAGGGTGCGATGATCGTCAGGGTGTCCAGGTTCAGCGGCACGTTCGGCAGCAGCAGCACCGGCAGGCTCGACGGCAGTTCACCCTCGTCGCCGACATTCGGCACATTCAGCGCGAACGCGATGGTGACCGCGGTGAGCGCGACTATGGCCACCAGCGGGGCCGGGACGGCGGTGGTGAGCTTGGGCAGGAACACCATGATCAGCAGGCCGATCGCGACCATCGGGTACACCAGCCACGGCACGCCCAGCAGATGCGGGATCTGGGCCAGGAAGATGAGGATGGCCAGGGCGTTGACGAAACCCACCATGACGCTGCGCGGAATGAAGCGCATCAGCTTGGCCACGCCGAGCACACTCAGCACGATCTGGAGCACACCCGCCAGGATCACCGTGGCGATGAGATAGTCGAGCCCGTGCTCGGCCACCACCGGTGCGACGACCAGCGCCACCGCACCGGTCGCCGCCGAGATCATGGCCCGGCGACCGCCCACGATGGCGATGGTGACGGCCATGGTGAAGGAGGCGAACAGGCCGACGCGCGGATCCACGCCCGCGATGATCGAGAAGGAGATCGCCTCGGGGATGAGGGCCAGCGCGACGACGAGACCGGCCAGCACCTCGGTACGCAATCGGGTGGGATGGCGCAGAGCGTGAAGTACCGACCCTTCGGTATCGCGGGTGGGCGCGGCGGTCGCCATCGGCGGCTCCAATCATCACTGCGCACGCGTCACCGGAGTGCGGAAACGCGTGGGCATGAACAGAATTCATTCCGGATGCGAGCGGCCGACGATGCGGAACCACTGCTGATCGGCATCGGCCACACTGCCTGATGCGGAATCTCAGCTAACGCTCAGCGATGGGAACTCTACCCTCCCGTGCGGGTAGAGTCGCAAGCTCGGCGGGGCGGACGTGGCCGAGATCTCATTCCGGCTCGCCGAGTCGAACGAGGGCGAGCATGGCCTCGCGCTCGATGCGGGCGGCCTCGCCGAGCAGCGTTCCCGCCTGAGCGAGATACTCTGTGGCGCTTGTCGTTCCGGCCTGCGTGAGGAGCGTGGCCACCTCGGTCCAGTGGGTGGCCGCACGGCTGTACAGGCGGTGGCCGGTGCGAAGTTCGCTGGCGTCGCACAGCTCCATCGCCTCGGCGAGGAAGTCGCGGTAGAGATTGCGGAACAGGGCGCCGCCGGTCCCGGCCCGCTCCATGAGCAGCGCGGCCTCTGGCAGGTCGCGGCCCGGGTTGTCGGTGCGTTCGAACCAGGTGGGCACCAGCCGAGCGGCCTTCTCGATGCCGCGGTAGCCGATATTGGCGATGGGTGGCTCGAGGAAGGCGCGGGCGCAGGCGGTGACGGCGGGAACGATCGGGCCGCATGGGCCGGGTGGGGGAGTGGGCGGCGTGAGCGTGAAGGAGCGGTTCCTGGCCGTCATCGGGCCGCGTGCGGCGCGGGCCGCGGCGAGGCTGGCCAGGCTGGTGGTGACCGCGCCGCCCTGCTGTGCGGTGTCGACCAGGAAGGCGCTGTGGTCGTCGTAGCCGTACATGGCGACGATATGGCCGCCGAAGTGCACCTTCGAGCCGAAGTAGTCCAGGTGGTAGCTGTCGAGCTGAAGGCCCACCGGCTGGCCGTCGTCGAGGGCGGAGGCCACGTTCTCCCACGCCTTGCGCGGTGACGTGGTCTCGTGCACGCGCAGGTTCAGTCCGAGGGCGGCGGCGAGGTTGCGGGTGAGGTCGAACGGTTTGACGCGTCCGCCGAGGAAGGGGAAGCCCATGGCCTTGCTGTCCCAGTAGAGGAAGGACAGCCCGCCGCCGAGCCCGAAGAGCATGGGCTCGGACAGCTCGAGGCCCCGCTGTCGCAGCAGGACGCCCAGCGCCGTCGTCTCGCAGTGCTGCGCACCGCGCGCGTCGACGTCTACCACCGTGGCCATCGCCAACCTTCCTTGGACGGGAGCGGAGAACCACGGTCCATGGTGGACTCTCCCACCGGAGGAGAGTCCAGGGTGCCGCCCGGCGCCGATGCGCGCGGATGGCCCGCCGATGCGATCGACGGGCCATCCGCGGTCGGGCATCTACCAGTTCTGGACGACGATCAGTCCGTCGGCGGGGCTCACCAGGACGGCCACGTTCCCGCCGGGGTGCGCCGCGGCCTCACCGATGATGTCGCGCAGCGGGGCGAACCGCCACGCGTCGTTCTCGGCCAGCTGCGATCCCGGCGCGAGCGCCACCGAGGTGGCGTTGTACGGCACCACCTGGTCGACCAGCGCGGGTACCGGACCACTGGCCAGCGCCGCCGTCTCGCCGGGCGTCAGTTCCAATCCGACCGCCCCCGGTCCGGCGACCGGGGTGGCCGCGGCGGCCGATCCGGCGCCGATCACGGTGGCGGCGACGATTCCGCTCGCGGCGGTCAGCAGGGTGAAAGCGGTGGTCCGAGTAGGCATGGTGTCCTCCGTGGGGAGCCGATGAGAAACCTTCCGAATGGTGCGACGCGCCAGGCCCGGCGACGACTGCGACCATGACACGCCGGTCATGCGACCAGGAAGTGGAATGCGATAGCGGTCACTGCCCGGCCACCACAGCGACCCACCTCACACGAACGCGGCGTCTCCGCCGAAAGGCACTGCGGCGCTGGAGTATTCGTTCTCCGTGTCGCGTCCGGAACCGCCTCCGGCGCAGTGTCCGTATCTGGATCGTTACCGAGGACCGGCTTCACTGTCGCGTCGCGTCGAGGGACGATCAGCAAGGTATGGCAACTGATTGGCTACTGCGCTCTGACGTGAGTCTTCCCGGGTTTCGCTGCCCGGGTCGGGATGCCGGAGGGCCTGCCGGGCGAGTGGCGCGACGCCGTGCCGAGCGGTCGGATATGGGCCTCGATCCGGCCGGTGTGCGCGGTCGGTCCCGCTGCCGGTCCCGGGCTGGGGTGCGCCTGATCGAGGCCCAGCCAATCGCTCCCCAGACCAGCGCGAGCGCGGCTGTGAGCGCGTAGTCCGAGCGTGTGCCCGACAGCGTCACGGCGTGCGCGATGGTGTCCAGGGAGAAGATGGTCTGCGCGGTCAGCAGCCAGAGCAAGCAGGAGTCGGGGCGGCTCGGCTTTCGCTCGCGTATGGGTTCAGTCCACCTGTTCGCCCTGTTGGCGGCGGAGTTCGAGGTCGCGCTGCCGGGCTTCCTCCTGGCGTTTGGCCTCGGCGCGCTGCTGTTCGGCGCGGGCGCGGAGGGCGCGGAGGAACTCCTCGTCGTCGTCGGGGTTGCGGGGGATGTAGCGGCCGGGGCGGTCGTATTCGGGGTAGGCGGTGGTGGAGCGGGGGCGCGGGGGTTCGTAGGGGCGGCCGAGGATGAGCCAGAGCAGGGCGCCGACGGTGGGGACGAAGAGGATGACCAGGAGCCAGGCGCCCTTGGGGAGGTGGCGGATGCCGGACTCGGGGGCGGTGATCACGTCGATCAGGCAGAACACCCACAGGGCCAGGGTGATGAGTCCGACGATCAGGTAGGGCATGGCGTTCTCCTCGAACACGTTCGGGGTACTCGACCGGTTCGGCGGTGCTACTTCGCGAATCCCCCAAGGATCTTTCGAAGGGTGAACAGTACCTCGAGTCGGCATGTGGCAACCAGTTGGCAAATGGGCGATGCGTCGGCGGCGTGACATCGAGACGGTCGGCGGAGCGACAGGCGGCCGGTGGGCGCGGGGTTCAGACTCGGCCGAGCAACGTTCAGACGGTGGTGTGGTGAGCGCCACCACCGCCCTGTCGACCACCTACCCGCACACGAGCGTGCACGGCGTGGACCTGGACGCCGCCTCGATCGAGGAGGCGCGTGCGGCGGCCGCGGCGGCCGGACTGGCCGACCGGGTGCGCTACACCGCGACCGACGCCGCCGCACTCACCGAAACCGGTGCGTACCAACTGATCACACTGTTCGAAACTCTGCACGACATGGGCGATCCGGTGGGCACCCTGCGCGCCGCCCGCCGTGCCCTCACGGCCGACGGCGCGGTCCTCATCGGTGACGATCGGGTCGAGGACGAGCTGACCACCCCCGGACCCCTGCTGGAACGCTTCCAATTCGGTTGCAGCGTGCTGCACTACCTGACCGCCACCATGGCCGAGAACCCGGTGGAGGCCACCGGCACCATGCTCCGCACGCCGACCCTGCTGCGCTGGGCACGGGAGGCCGGATTCATCGAGGCCCGCGTGCTGCCCATCGAGAACGCCTTCTGGCGATACTTCCTGCTGCGTCCGTAGCGCAGCTCAGGCGCTCGCTTCCCTGGCGGCGGGACGTGCGATCCCGTCCAGGATCGTGCCCGCCACCAGGTCCGGATCGTCGGACATGGGCACATGCCCGCAGCCGGGCAGGCGCACCCAGCGGGTGTGGGCGGGCAGTTGATCCCGGTGCTGGCTGACGCCCGACGGCAGCATGAGATCGCGGGTGCCGAAGGCGACCGTCACCGGGGCGTCGATGTCCTGACCGCCCTCGAACCGCAAACCGCGGGCATGACTCACCGCGATGCGCAGCGCCCGTTCGGAACGGTCCAGGTCGCGGACCATGCGGATGCCCTCGGCCGCGCTGATCCGCCAGGGGCGGCTGGCCACCACGGCCAGACCGGCGTAGCGGACCGGTGGAATGCGCAGGACCGCCGCACCCGGTCCCCGGGTCAGCATGCTGCCCGCCAGCATGGAGTGGAACTGCGTGTACAGCAGCCCGGGCATGCCGCGCCGCCACAGCCCGGCCGGGGCGAGCGCCACCACCGAGCGCGCCATGCCCCGCTTGGCGGCCTCCAGCGCGAACCAGCCGCCCATGGAGTTGCCCGCCAGATCCACCGGACCGTCGATCCCCAGCCGCCGCAGCTCGGCCGCCAATTCGCCCATGGCCCAGTCCATTCCGAACACCGCGTCGTCCGGGAAGGGGGTGCGTCCGAAGCCGGGGAAGTCCAGGGCGATCACCCGGCGGTCGACCGCCAGCCGATCCATGACCGGCAGCCAGTTGCGGGCCGTGCCACCCGCTCCGTGCAGCAGTACCAGCGGTTCCCCGCTGCCGCGTTCGATACGGTTCCATGACGACATCGGCCGGCTCCTTCGACAGCTGAACCCCTCCAGCATGGTCGATGTTCCGGACTCCCGCCATGGGCACGGTGTCGAAGGATGCGCGAGCGGTTTGTGCAGGCCGACAGATCGGGCCGGTCGGCGGTGCACCCCGGATACCATGAGCCATGCGGTGGCGGCCCATGCGTGTCCTGGCTCGAGTGAACCGTCGGATCACCAATCCGGCCTTCCTCGGGGCGGCCGCCCGTCTACCCGGATACGCGAATGTCGTCCACGTCGGTCGCCGGACCGGAAAGCGCTACCGGACTCCGGTCGGAACCACCTGGCGCGGTACGGAACTGCGGATCGCGCTGAACTATGGCCGGGCCAGCGACTGGGTGCGCAATACGCTGGCGGCCGGACGGTTCGAGCTCGAGCATCGCGGGCGGGTGCTCGCGATGACCGAGCCCGAGATCGTCGTCGAGGCGGGTCGGCCGTTCCTGTCGGCGCGGGTGGACGCGCGGACGAGCTGACCGTCGACCCCGCCCGAATCAGGACGCGGGCACCGTGCCGAGCAGGATGCGCTTCAGGTGTTCGGGGGCGATCAGGGTGCAGTAGTGCTGCCCTTTGAAGGCGTCGGGGATACCCGGCGTATCCAGGGGTACGTGCAGGGATTTCGAGGGCAGGTGCAGCGTGCCGCCGGAATCGACCGTGGCCGTCGGGAAGTCGGCCAACCAGTCCTGACCGGTGGCCGCCGGAGTGTCCGGATCGATGGTCACCTGGTACGGGCGGTAGACCAGGGCGTCCCGTTCCGCCCGGGTCAGATCCCGGGCCACCCGCCACAGTGTTCTCCGGTTGGTTTCACCGCAGGTGCCGTTCGCCCCGGCCGTGCGGTCGCCGTACTCCTGGTTGATGTGGTCGGCCGATTTGCCCTTGCAGCGCACCTGGCGCGGTACACCGGTGTCGTCGTAGGTGATGTAGCTGGTGACCGTGAGCGGGCGCACCTGGGGTTTCGACGCCGCGAACGCGGCGAGGTCGGTGTAGGGCACCTCGGCGAATTCGCCACCGGCTCGGTGGAATCTGACCAATCGCAGCGAGGCCGTGTTCACCTGGGCGCGCTGGCACAGTGACAGACCCGACAGGCCCTGCTCCTCGGCGGGTTCGGCGGCGGCGGGCGTATCGGCCGCACCGATCACGGCGGCGGTGAGGGCGGCGGTGAGGACACCGGAGGCGAGCGAGGATCGAATACGCATGGGGTACCGGACTTTCGACGTGGAACAGGTGAGGAGGCGACCGCGAGACGCGGTCAGTAGCCGGTGAGGAGGTGAGCCGCGGGCGCGGCGGGCACCGTGCCGTGCGGCGCGGCGGGATAGTAGTCGGGTGTTCGTGTTCCGGCGACGAAGTCACCCATCCAGCCGAGGGCGAGTCGGCGCAGCGTGGACGAGTTGACCGATTCCGAGATGCCGCAGAGCATTTCGCCCATCGCGTCCGAGCTGGTGCCCTCGGCGTCGGTGTGCACCCCCGAGGGCAGCAGCACGCCGAGGAAGGGGCGGTCCAGACGAGTTCGTACGGCCAGGGTGCCGATGCCGAAGCTGTTGCAGGGCGACGGCGGGGCCGAGATCGTCAATGTCGGCAGGTCGGTACCGGAGATGCCGTCGAGGGCGCGGTCGATATTGTTGCCGATGAACGAGCGCACCGGGTCGAGCAGGACCACCCCGCGCAGCGTGTTCCACGTCTCCAGATGATGGGTGCGCAGCCGCTCGGCGACGTACGCGACGGCCTCGGCCCCCGCCGAATGCCCGACGAACACCAGTCGTTCGGGAATGGCGGGAACGGCGCGGCCCGCGCGGTGCGCGGCGTCGGCGAGACTGGTCGACAGCGCGCCGCCCGGCGCGGAGGCGGTGCCGAACAGGGCGGCCACATCGTGCAGGAACGCCGTATTGTCGCCGATGTTCTGCAGCGTGCAGCCCGAGAGGTTCATGAACGGCATGCTCGGTGCGAACACCAGGTATCCGGCGTCGGCGAAGGTCGAGGCGAGCGCGCCGACATGTCCGCTGGAGCGGGCGAAGCCGTGCTGCACCCACACCAGGGCCCGAGGCGGTCCAGCGGGTAGGTACCAGTCCGCGCCCTGTTCGAGAACCGTGGCGGCACAGGGGATGTCGATGGTTCCGGGCAGGCGGTCGGCGGCCTGGGCTTCGGGTGCGGCCAGCAGCGCGGCGAGTACGGCGATGGTGGCCAGACCTGGGCCTCTGAGTTGCATGGCTACTCCCACGGCGGGCGCCTGTTTCCTCTAGCGGAATGGCGTTTCTTCTTTGGCTGACCATTAAGGGTGATGGCGACGCTGCTGTCAAGCGGTCGGCGTGAGCCTATTGCGGCTGGACAGGGCGGGGGGTGACCATTATGTTTCGATATGGGAAACCATGTTTCACTCAAATGTGGTGTGCCGATATGTTGCCCGGTGAGTGAGGGGGAGTGGATGCGATCGGCGCTGTATGTTCCGGGTAACCGACCGGAACTGTTCGACAAGGCGGTGTCCGGTCCCGCGGACGTGGTTCTGCTGGATCTGGAGGACGCGGTGCCGCTGCGGGACAAGGAGGGCGCACGCGCCGAGGTGGCCGCCTGGTTGCGCGCCGCCACCCCGTCGGCGCGGCGGATATGGGTACGCGTCAACCCCGGTGAACATGGCCTCGAGGACATTCGTGCGGTCGCCGCGGCCGGAGTGGAAGCCGTATGCCTGGCGAAAACGGAGTCAGCGCAACAGATTCGGGAGGTGGGGGAGGTGTTGGCGGCGGTCGAACCGGCGAGGCGGCCCATTCGCCTCTGCCCGCTGCTGGAGAGCGCCGCCGCGATCTACGCGGCGCGCGAGATCGCCGCCGCGCCCCGGGTGTGGCACCTGATGATCGGAGAGGCGGACCTGTGCGCGGAACTGGGTATCGAACCCGGGCGTGACGGCTACGAAATGCTCGCCCTGCGCACCCGGATCGTGCTGGCCAGTGCGGCCGCGGACATCGCGGCCCCGCTCGCGCCGACCAGCACCGACTTCCGCGACCTCGACGATCTGCGCACATCGACCGAAGCCCTGCGTCGCTTGGGTTTTCGCGGCCGCACCTGCATCCACCCGGCCCAGGTCCCCGTCGTCAACGAGGTGTTCACCCCCGGCCCCGCCGACCTGGACGCGGCCCGTGCGCTGGTGCGCCGCTTCGAGGCCGCCGCGGGGGGTGTCGTTCTCGACGACGCGGGCCGCATGGTGGACCGCGCCGTTGTTCGCCGCGCTCGCGCCCTGGTCGACGACGCGTTCGAATAGGCGGGCGTGATCGCACCCCGCTGCTCTCGGTCGATCGCCGGGCCGGCCTGGCTGTCGTGTGCGGTTGATCGCCGAGCCGGGGTGAGTGATGTCGGATCTATCGCTGTATCGGGTTCATCGCGGTGTCCGGTCGGGGCGGCCGCTGCGTCGAGTGAGCCGTGCCGGGACGGTCGCTGTGCCGGCGTGACGTGGCCGCACGGGAGGCTGTGCCGGGATGGCCGACGGGTACGGGGCGACCCTGTCATGCACCCCGTACCCGGTTACCCGCGCGCGCCGTGCCGCATCGGAAGCCGATGGGACCCCGGCGAACTCGGGTCGTCCGCGTGGCCGCCGCTATTGGTAGCCGGGATCGGCCCAGGCTCCGATGGAGCGGGAGCGGACCGGTTCGATGTAGCGCGGGGCGAGGCTGTGCGGGTAGTCGTCGCCCCAGTTGGTGGCGTCGCCGGACATGGTCACCCGCGCGTTGTCGGTGTACCAGTCCACGAGATCGGCGTCCGAGCGCACGATCCATGTGCAGCCCTGCTGTGCGTCGGCGGTGAAATCGCCGTGTCGGATGAGCGCGGGCCGCCAGAAATAGGTGCCGGGCCACATCCTGCCGAAGTTGTACTCGAAACCGCCGTCGAGGCAGTACGCCTCCTCCGAGCACGGGTGGTGGGCCAGGGGCTCCTCGCGCCAGCCCGGCTTGGCCTTGATGAGGCGGGTGTAGAAGCCCGTCTTCTCGTCCCGGTGCAGCAGTTTGATGTACAGGCCGGGTACCGGTGTGCCGCCCAGGTCGAAGCGCATCGGACTGCCGTCCTTGACGTCGATCCAGGGCATCTCGGCCGAATTCAGCACCACGAGTGTCTGATCGGGGCGCACGAAGTCGCGGTCGGCGTCGGCGAGGTCGAAGCGCCAGTCGCCCTGTTCGCGGAACAGCAGGATCTCGGTGCCCGCGGTGACGGAGATCGGCGGGGTGCGGACGCCGGTCGGGGCCATCCAATAGCCCTCGGGGCCGAGCACGGTATCGCCGATGGTCACCTCGCCCGACAGCACGTACCACTCCGTTTCGGCGTGGTGCACCCCGGCGGGCCGGGACCAGTCGCTGGTGAAAGTGACCGCCAGCGAGGCGGATCCGTCCTCTTCGTCGTAGCTGAGATTGCGCTGCACGGCGCTGCCGGTGGCGTGCTCGAACTCGGCGATATGGGTGATCAGATCGCGTGTGTCGATGAGTTCTACGTGTGGACGCATCGGTCCTCCTCGGGAAGCTGTATTTCCGATACGAAATGTACTGGTTATGAATAACCAAAACAAGGTGTATCGTAAATTCTCGTGACTCGACCCGGACGTCCCGCGGGCCCCGCCGCCGATACCGAAGCCGTCGTGCTGACCGCGGCGCTGGACCTGCTGCTCACCGAGGGGGCCGGTGCGCTCACCCCGCAGCGCCTGCACGCGGTGACCGGCGTCGCCCGCACCACCATCTACCGGCACTGGCCGACACCGCGCGAGGTCCTCGCCGCGCTCATCGCCGTCGCCCCGCACGAACCCCTCACGCCCAGCGGTGATCTCGTGGCCGATCTGCACACCGAGGTGGATCTGCTGTGTGATCGTCTGCGCGACAAGCCCGTCGCCGCCTTCCTGCGCGCACTGGTGACCGCCTCGTCGGCCGACCCGTCCTGCACCGAGCTGCGCCACCGGTACGTGGCGGACCTGCTGGAGCCATTCCGGGCGGCGTTGCGCGCACTCGCATTCGGCGACGAGGCCGCCGTCGAGGAGGCGGCGTCGGCGATCGTCGCGCCGCTGCTCGTGGACGCGCTGCTGCTGGACCGCCCGGTGGACCGGGAGCGGGCGCACCGCGCGGCCGCCGACGTGCTGGCCCGCGTCACCACCTGAACCGAAACACCCGAATCCAGCAGTACCAGGGAGCGTCATGACCAATGTCGTCGGCACCCGCGCCGTCTTCGGCGTCGTCGTACCGAGTACGAATACCGTTGTGGAGCACGACTACTGGCGGGCGGGGCTGCCGGGTATCGCGTTCCGCGCCGGTTCCATGTACATCCCGAATCCGGTGATGGGCGACGACGCGGACTTCCAGGCGCTGCTGGTGCAGATCCGCGCCTCCATCGAGACCGCCGTGCGCGATGTGCTGACCGCCGAACCCGAACGCATGGTCATGGGCATGTCCGCGGAGACGTTCTGGGGCGGCGTGGCCGGGAACGCGGCCTTCGAACAGCGCCTGCGCGACCGCACCGGGCTGCCGGTCACCACCGGGGCGAGTTCGTGCCGGGCCGCTCTGCACGAACTGGGCTGCCGCCGCATCGCGGTCTTCTCGCCGTACCAACCCATCGCCGACCGCGAGGTGGGGCGGTTCTTCACCGAGGCGGGATTCGACGTCGCCGCCATCACCGGGCTGCGCTGCCCGAGCGCCATGGCAATCGCACGCGTCGGCGACGACCGCCTACGCGAGGTCGTCACGGCCCTGGACGGCCCGGACGTGCAGGCGATCGTGCAGGTCGGCACCAACCTTTCCTTCGTCGCACTCGCCGATCGCCTCGAAGCGGAACTGGGCAAACCGGTGATCGCCATCAATGCCGCCACCCTGTGGTACGCCCTGCGCGACCACGGTTTCGCCGATCGCATCGAGGGCGCGGGAGCCCTCCTGCGCGAACACTGATCCCACCCGCTCGGCTCGGACCGCGGCCGTGACGTTCCGAGGCAACTACATAGCACGGCGTATCCCCCGTTCTATGACCTGGCTGAGAGTATGGTGTGAAGTATGGCGAAACTGACGATCGAGGTACCAGACGCGGACCTGGCGCTTTTCCGGGCTGCTGCTGAACGGAACGGTCTGAAGCTCTCCCCGTACGTCGTGCGGGCCGCTCGTATCGGCGCGCTGTGGGAGGACGCCAATCGGCCGCGCCGCCGCGACGAGGCCGCCGACCTTGCCCGCGCCGAGGAACAGGCCGCACTGGAGGAGGCTGCCCGCGCCGAGGAACACCGAGGCGGGCACGCCGCGTGAACCACGGCGACATCTACACCTTCGATCGAGAACGACCCAGCCGCGAAGACGACGAGCGCACCCCCTACCGCGTGATCGTCACCCCCGGATACCTGCTCGGACCAGGTGAGAACTGGGTCATGGTCGCGCCCGTCGAGCGCTACGACCCTGACCGCCTGGTGGCTGTCCCGCTGGCCGACGCCGACCCCATCGCGGGATGGATACGCACCGACCGCGTGACAACCGTGTACCGGCCCTGGCTTTCCGGGCCGGTCGGCAGACTCGCCGACGACACTATCGCCATCTTCGACGAACGGCTCAAAGCCGCTCAGGGGCTCGAGTGAGGAGTACCGCCCGAGTGCCCACCGGCGACCCGTGGCATCAGCCCACGGCCGCAACATGAACGCAGCGACGATGATCGACATGGCGAGGGCGGCGGAGATCGAGGCAGCATCGACCAAAGGCGTGCCCACCGACGCCGAGTTTCTCCGCGTCGCTGCCGCTTTCGAACCGCATCTGCCGCCGGCGGGGTCGATGCGCTGAGTTCGCGTCCTGGCCCTGTTGCACGTGGGGGCGCGCGGCGTCGGCGGTCCGGACCCGGCGACGAATGTGCCGGGCCGGCGGTCAGTGGTCGCGCAGCAGCGCGCCCGCTCCCTCCACACGGTCGGGGATGTCGTTGTCGCGCAGTGCCATCCACCAGGTCGCGGCATTGATGGCGATCACCGGCTTGCCGAGCCAGCGTTCCGCCTCGTCGGCCAAACGCACCATGGACAGGTTGGTGCCGCATTGCACCAGTGCGTCCACTCCGGCGTCGTCCACCTCGTGCAGCGCGGTACGCAATTCGTCCTCGGTCACGTGGGCGATGGACACGGCGGTCGGGCAGCGCAGTCCGCGAATGGCTTTGACGTCGAAGCCGAGTTCGCCGAAGAAGCGGACGACGTTCTCGTCGCCGACGGGCTGGTAGGGGGTGACCACGCCGATCCGTTCCGCGCCGTACAGGTGCAGGGCACGTCGGCACGCCTCCGCGCCGGTGGCCACCCGCAGGCCGGTGATGTCGTGAATCTGTTGCACGAATTGCCGATTGCCCTCCACTCCGCCCCAGAAGGTCTCCGCGGACATACCCATGACCATGTAGTCGGGTTCGCAGGTCAGCACGCGTTCGCAGGCGGCCCCGATCTCGGCGCGGATCTGCTCGAGCAGCCGACCCATACCGGCGTCGTCGTTCATGTTCTGGTCGCGAATGTGGATGCGGCTGAAATGGGCCGTGACCCCCGGCACGCCCATGCGGTAGAAGTCGGGTTCCACAATGGTGTTGGTCGACGGCGCGATCACCCCGAATTTGCGCCGCCAGCCCAGTGCGTCGGTCATGGGTTCCTCTCTGTGGTGAACAGGTCGCGGCGACGTACCGGCGCGAGAGCGAACCGCCCGATGATCTTGCGGGTGGTCAGCCAGCGCACGTGCGCGCCGTTGCGCCGCTTGTCGACCGCCCGCGCGGCCAGCCAGGGCGCGACCGTCTCCACCGGATCGGCCAGGATGTTGAAGATGCGGCGCGCCTTGGCCAACTCGGCCGGATCGTCGTAGCCGTGGGTGAGCAGGTCGGTGACGACCATGCCAGGACTGAGCAGCCCGACCGACACCCCGGACGGCACCTCGGCGGCGAGCGCGGTGGTCAGATAGGTGACCGCGCGCTTGCTCGCGCCGTAGACCCCCAGCCCGGCCACGATGCGCCCGTCGCTGCCCAGGCCCTCCATGTTCCAGATGTGGCCGCCGCCGGTGTCGGCCATTCCCGCCACGGCCACGGCGCAGCCATTGAGCACGCCCAGCAGATTGGTGTCCAGGACGGTGCGGGTGGTCTCGACGGATAACTCCCACAGTGGTTTCCGGTCGTGTGAAACGCCCGCGTTGTTGATCCAGATGTCCACGCCGCCGCACCGTTCCACCGCGGTGTCCCACAGCCGACGCACCTGCTCCCGGTCGGTGACGTCGGCGGTGACCACCACCGCGTGATCGGGGAGTTCGGCGCTGATCTTCGCTACCCGCCCGGCGTCGCTGCCGCACAGTACGACCCGGTGACCGCCGTCGAGCAGTGCGCGCGCCATACCCAGCCCGATGCCACGGGTGCCGCCGGTGATCACCACGGCGCTCATGTGCGCTCCAGTACGCCGTGCATGACCGCGGCCAGGCTGTTGTGGTCGAACATCTGGTACACGACGGCCATCCGGGTGCCCGCGCCCATACCCGGTTCGGCGTCCATCATGAACTCGCGGCCGATCAGCCGACGGCCGTCGATGGTGTGCAGCCGCACGAAATTCGCTCTGCCGTAGGAGTTTCCGTTGCCCCACACATCGGGGCCCTCGTGGAAGGACCGCACGCCGTCGCGGCGCACCGTGATCCGGGAGTCGGAGGCGACCGGGCCCGACATGACCAGGCGGTGTTCGGCCACCAGCAGGGTCACCGGGTCGATCTCGAGTTCCATCCGCAGCGCGCCCAGCGGCTGCTGCGTGGCCGACCACAGTTCCAGCTCACCGGCGTAGCGGCTCTTCTCCTTGGTCGGCACGGTGAAGACGACCGGCCCACAGCGGGTTTCGGTCTCGACCCGCTGCTCGACCAGCTCCGGGTCGCGGGTGTAGAGACCGGTGAACACCCCGACCAGCGCGGGTCCCTGGTACAGCACCGAGGAATACACCTGGGTGTCGCCGAGGGTCTGATTCCAGGTGTTCAGCCCGACCTGCCAGCCCGGACCGTAGTAGTTGGCGTCCACGAACCCGCCGTAGGGCTGCCCCGATCCGAAGAAGTCCGGGCCGGTGTAGATCCGGTCGGCGTCGGAGTCGCGAACGCCGAAGGCGAACGGCGCGCCGAGGGCGAAGCGGCCCGCCAGCGTGCCGCCGCCGGTGAGGCCGCCGTCCATGTAGTAGGTGGTGGTGCCGTTCTCGTGCACCGACGCGCGTCGGATGTCCTCGAAACCACACCAGGTGCCGCCCGCGTCGAATAAGGAGGGGCGGCCCACCCATTCACCCGCGATGCGCTGCTGGAAATTGCTCGGAGCGTCGATGGCGCTACCTTCTCTCACTCGTCACCGTCTCTCACCGGGCGGCCAGCAGTTCGCCGCGCACCCGCTCGGCCTGTTCGGTGCCGAGCAGCTGGGCGACCCGCCCCCACACCGGATCGACCTCGGGGCTGAACAGGTTGGCGCGCTGGCGACGGTCGCGCACCGCCAGCTCGGCGTCCACGGCCGCAACGCCGTTGTCCACCAGCGTCAGCCAATGCTCGAGATACCGGTCCACGGTGGCGTCGAGGGCCTTGAACGCGGTCTCGGTGGCCCGGCACACCACCATCCACGGCGACATCATGGCCCGCTGTCGGGGTCCGATGGCGGCGGCGGAGAGCCCGTCGATGCGCCACGCCTCCGCCAGCGGATCGGTGAGCGGTCCGAAGGCGGCGTCGAGATAGTCCAGGTGCACCGCCAGGTCCACGCGCGGGATGAGATCCAGGTGCATGGCGTGGTAGTCGCCCGCGTACACCGCATCGAGGGTGAAATGCGGTACGGCGGAATCACTTCCGGTGAAGGCGAACACCATGTGGCTGTCGAGTCCGATGGGCGGCACCACCAGATCCACCACCACCGCCTTGTCGATGGGGCCGCCGCGGAGCACCCGCAGCCTGCCCACCGGATCGGGCGACACGGCGCTGGTCAGCGGCAGATCCTCGGCGACGGTGAGACCGAGCGCGGTGCTCAACGCCGACAGGGTGCGCTCGCAGAGCGCGGTGGGCAGGCTCATTCGGGATTACCTCCGGTGCGGGCCTTGTGCACCCAGGCACTGGCCAGTTCGGGATTGTCGCGGCGGGCGGGGGAGGCGATGACGGTCGCCGTCCGGCGCGGCGAGTCGCCGGTGATGATGTCGTCGTCGCCGACCCACCACCCCTGCTTGCGCAGTTCCAACCGTCGCCGCCGGTAGGCCACCTGCAGGCCGTCGCTGCGCACGTGCAGCTCGTCGGACAGGTCGAAGGGCAGCAGTTCGGGCCGCTGCGATTCCACCACCGGCCGGTCCTGCAGCAGAATCTTCTCGATGCGCTTGCGCGCGTTGCCGTCCGCCCACGCCCCGGTGAAGAAATTCCGGTAGCCCAGGATCTTGACCAGCGTGCGCTCCTGGGAGAGCGGAATATTGAAGTCGTAGAGCAGCATGTCGCCGATCGGCAGCCGGATGTGCAGCTTCACGATGTTCGGCAGATACCAGGCGTTGGTCACGGTGACCGATTCCGGGCGAGGTCGCCGCCGGGCCAGCAGTCCCCACAGTCCCTTGGGCAGTGGCGGGCTGAGCTGGATATCGGCCTCGGCCGACCAATCCGTCTGGCGGATACGAAAATCCGGGATTTCGGGCTTGTCCGGGTTGCCGAAGCTGGTGCCGTGCACGAACGGCGTATGCGCGGCGTCGACCACGTTCTCCAGTGCCCGTTCGTAATTGGCGTCGATCTCCATCTCGAACTGCACCACCCGGAACTCCGGGTCGTCGTGTTCGGGAATGACCGGGATGGGCGGGCGTTCCGCCTCCGGGAGATCGCCCAGGAACGCCCAGACCATGCCGTAGCGCTCCACGGTCGGGTAGGCGTCGATCCGCGCCTTGCGGGGGATCTTGCGCTCCTCGGCATTGGCCGGGATCTTCACGCAGACACCCTCGCTGTTGTACTGCCAGCCGTGGTACGGGCAGGCGATGCAGTCGTCGGTGACCGTGCCCATGGACAGCGCCCCGCCTCGATGGACACACAGATCCGACAGGCAGGTGACCGTGCCGGAGCGGGTGCGGAACAGCACGAAATCCTGCCCGAGACAGGTCACCTTCCGGGGTTGCCGCCCGATGCGGTCGGCGAATTCCAGGGCGTACCAGAAGTTCTTCAGCATGGTGGTTCCTATCGCCGGGTCAGACGCAGTGCGGCATCGTCGAATTCGGCCAGTTCGGTCTTGGCCGCGGCATCGCCGCGCAGGTGCGTCCGCAGGAAGATCGAGACCAGCCGCGCGAACGACGGCAGGGCGTCGGTGTCACCGACGCCGTCGAGGAAGGCGCGTGCGGCGGTGGGGTCCGCGTCGGCGATCCCGAAGTGGTTGGCTCCCGGCACCTCCGCCAGCAGGTGATCGCCGTCGGGCAGCGCCTCGGTGAAGGTGCGCCGCACCGGATCGGGCCGTTCGTCCCCCTCCTCGCCGTAGCGGTCGGTGCTGCCCTGGATCACCCCGTCGCATGACCCCACACCCAGCAGCACCGGGCAGGCGGTCTGGGCGGGCAGCACGGTGCCCGGCGCCCAGCCCAGCATGGTGGCGACGAGCGTGTGCGCGCCCCAGGCGAATACCGCCGCGATCTCGGGGAAGAAGCGCGCGGACTGGAGGGCCACGGTGCCGCCCGCCGAATGTCCGCCCAGCGCGACTCGCTCCAGATCGAGAGCGCCGCGCAAGGGTGGCTGTTCGTTCAGGTCGGCCAGGGCGGCCAGCACCGCGCCGATGGTGGGGCAGGTCGGCCGGGTGCCGTAGGCGTCCGGGCGGGCGGCGTCCAGATCCACGCCCGGGGTGAGCCCACGCTGCCCGCCGAACAGTTCGGCGACCCGATCCAGGGTGACCACCACGAATCCGGTCGCGGCGACCGCGGTGGCGAAGCGGCGGTAGGACTCCTGCCCGACATTGACCCCGGACAGGAACACCACCACGGGATAGGGCGCGTCCGCCGGATCTGGCGGGAACACGCCGGTGAGCCGTTCGGCGTCGGAACCGGTGGCGACGGCCGGGTAGTAGACCTTCAGGTGGGCGGTGTCGAATGGTGCGGTGCCGTCGGTGCGCGCCGACCACCACAGGGAGCGGATGAGTGTCATGCGGTCGGCCTCGGCAGTTCACGGTCGCCGCCCCAGAGCGCGCGCACCAGCCGCTGGGTGAGTTCGGGCCCGAAGAACCGCTCTCCCATGACATTGGCCGGATCCCGCTCGGCGATATTGCGCCGGATGGCCAGATCCCGCTCGGCGAGTGCGGGGCGTTCCGCGGCGGGCACGGGTTCGGCCGCGTCCACCCAGGTCAGCCACTGCTCCACTCTGGACGTCAGCACCTGCGCCACGGTATCGAGATTCGGTCGCGTGGGGGGAAAGGAGTAGCAGTACGCGGTGGGGGAGAGGCTGCCGCGAATGAAGCCGGTGCGGCTGGTGAACCAGGTGAAGTCCGGGTGGTCGCGCTTGAAGTCCAGCCAGGGTTCGTCATTGGGGGCGTAGAAGTCGTCGAAGTACGCGCCGTCGCCGACGAGGTCGCCGCGCGGGATCGCGTCCACGTAGAACCAGCCCTCCGGCCACAGCAGCAGCGCCGATCCGAGGTGCGGCACCCGGATGTGCGGGCCCAACCACGCGGTGAGATGCAGATTCACGAAACCGGTTCGGGGATCGCCGATCCAGGAGTGCACCAGCCAGTCGATCTCCGGTCCGGAGTAGGCGGCGAGGCTGCCGGAGGGGCCACCGTCCGGGTCGCCGTAGGTCTCCAGATCGGCGGTCGAGGGGTCACGGGTGAGCGAGAAGCGTGCGGCGATAAGGGATTTCAATCCGGTGAGCAGCGCCCGCCACTCCTCGAAGGTCTCGGTCACATCGGCGCGCGGGGTCTGGTCGACCAGCTGCTCGACGTGTTGCAGGGTTTCGCTCATGGCTGCTCCGGAGTCGTCGATACGGTTGTCACACGGCTGCTTTCGTCAGGGCACGGGTAGGGAATCGAAGGGTTGACGCGGGCGATCGGCCACCAGGTCGGTGCCCCGGGATACGAGGCGGTTGGCGGCCTGGGCCGGTCGGATGCGGGCGCGAACGCTGGTGGCCCCGGCCGGAACCGGGGTGATGTCGGGATGGCTGATCACCCCGGCGAACGGGCCCTCCCAGACCGTCCAGAGGGTGAAATCGGGGCTGAGCGCGTAGATCCCGCCGGTGAGCCCGCCACTGTCGTCGAGTCCGGCGGCCACCACGTTGAGCCGATTCTCGGCCGCGCGTTCGGGCAGTCCGAGGCGCGCCTCCCACGGTTCGGCGGGAGTGTGGCACACCGCGACCACATCGGCGTCCTGGACGGCCGCCAGCCGGAAGGTCTCGGGAAACAGCGCGTCGTCGCCGACCACCAGCGCCAGCCGGCCCCAGGGCAGTTCGATCACGGTGAGGGCGGAGCCGGGCGCGGTCAGCCAGGGGTGGCGCGCGGTCGGATGCAGCTGCGGCTGGCGCGCCACCACCCCGTCGGCGTTCACCAGCAGACCGTGGTGAGCGACGCCCTCGCGGACGGTGGTGACCGCGTGCGCGGTGGTGTCGCGCAGGGCGTCCACGAGTGCGGGGGCCGGCAGGGCGGCCAGTTCCGGCAGCACGATCAGCTGGACGTCGGCGGTGGCCAGCGCCCGCACGGTGTCGTGATCGGGCCGGGCGACCGCCGCGGTCACCGCCCCCGCGCCGGTCGGGGCCTGTCGGGCGGCGGGTGCGGCGAGCAGCGGCCGGTAGAGGTCGGGCCGCCGGGCGGCGAGCACATCGGTGCCGTCCGGCCGTCGTTTGTCGTCGGCGCGGGCGATCTCGATATCGGCGACGATCACGGCCTCCCCGCGCGGCGGAGCCTTGGCCACGCAGGTGCCGTCGGGGGCCACGATCTGGGACTCCCCGGCCCCGTCGAGTCGATCCGGCGGTACGCCGAGCCGGGCGGCGATCTCGGGCAGCCGGTCCACCGGCAGCAGCGGGCCGACCTTGTTGGCGGCGATCACCCACACCTTGTTCTCGGCGGCGCGCACCGGAATATGCAGTGCCGCCTCGTCGACGGCGAAGGAGTTGAGGCTGTTGGCCAGCACCTGCGCGCCGCGTACCGCCAGCGACCGGGTGACCTCGTTGACGACGCCCTCCATGCAGGCGTACATGCCGAGGCGGCCGAGCGCCGTCTCGATGACCGGCGCATCCTCCCGGCCCACCTCGAGATAGTCGTTCTCGGCACCCATGAGGATCTGCTTGTCGGCGCGGCCGAGCAGCTCGCCCGCGGGGCCGAAGAGCAGCGAGGCTCCGGTGGTCCGGCCGTCGGGGTGCGCCAGCGTGACGCCGATCTTGACGAATACGCCGTGGTGGGCGGCGCGGTCGGCGATGGTGGTGAGAAAGGAATCTCCGAGCCGGCACGCCATTCGGTGCGCATGGGCGCGGTCATCGTACCAGGATAGGTGGTTACAGAACTCGGGGAGGACCACCAGTTCCGCGCCCGTATCGGCGGCGGTGTCGATCATGCGGACGCAGGTGGCGAGGTTGTCCGCGACATCGGTTCCGACCGCGAACTGCGCGGCCGCGACTCGGGTCATAGGGTGAGGCCCTTCCGCTCCGGATCGCGTTTCCTTCATCGAAACGCTGTTTCCATAGTTCTGATTCTGTACCCGGTGCCCGGATCTGTCCAGCGGCGTTCACGGATTTCACGCCGTGGTAATCGGCGGTGGCGCGATCGGCTGTTTCCCTTGCGGCCGGGTTCGTTTCGCCTTGACACCCGGTGGAGGTGCGGGTTCAATATGGCAATTCCGAAACTGCGTTTCCTTCAGAGAAACGCTCGCAGGAGGTAAGGATGACGACCTGCGAATCGCACCGATCCACGTTTCCGTCCGCCGCGCCCGGCACCGCTGGTCCGCGACGCAGGTCGGAGGGGTGATATGCGTTCCGATCGACTCGGGCTCGCCGCCCTGGTGCTCGCCGGTGTCTGGGCTGGTCCGGTGGCGGGCGGGCAACTGGTGCTGCTGAGCAAACCGTTCGGCGGGGTGGTCGGCGTCCCCGGCGCGGCGGTCGGCTATATCGCGATCACCGCGCTGGTCACCGGTTCGGTGGCGGCGGCGGTGGCGGTGTGGCGGCGGCTGCCGCCGTCCTGGGCGGCGGGGGCGGGGATCGTGGCCGGGCTGGCGTTCATCGTCGCCGGGATGGTCACCGGGCCCGTGCCTTTCGTCGCGGCGCTGCTGGTCGCGAGCGCGGCCTGCGGCCCGCTCATCGCGCTCGGACGCGTCATGGTCTGGCGACAGTCGCGCGCCCTGGCCGGATGGCAGGTGGCGATGACGGTGGGTGTGGCGGTCGCGGCGGGTACGAGTGCCATCTGGATCGAGACGCCCGGCACCGCGCTGATCGTCGCGGGCATCGCCGTCGGACTGCACAGCGTGCTGGCGCTGGGAGTGACACATGCTGCGGAAGAACCGGTTCCGATCAGTGCCGATGCCGATGCCGATGCCGGTGGCGGTGGCGGTGGCGGTGGCGGTTCCGACGGAGGTTCCGGCGGCCGTGCCAGCGCCGGCGTAGGTGCGGGTGTCGGAACGGGCGCGGGGGCGTCCGTCTCGATCCGCTTGCTCCTGTTCGGGTATGCCACAGCCGGATTCGTGCTGGGCGGCACCGTACTGCCCGCACTGCACCTGCTGCTCTTCCGCTGGGAAGCGTTCGGGGCGGACCAGGTGGGGTTGCTGCTGCTGGCCGCGGTGCCCGCGGGTATCGCGGTGGCACTGCCCGGCCCGCACGTCGGCGCCGTACCGGTGCTGCTGATCCTCGCCGCGGGTGGTCCGGTCCTGGTGGCCACCGCGCCGGGCACCGCCGGTGCGGCGATCGGCATCGCGGTCACGCTGGCCGCCGCCGCGCGGGCGGCGCGCGGTCTGGACCGCACGGCCGCGACCGTGTCGGAACACCCGTGGCTCCCGGTGCTCACCCTGCTCGTCGTCCTGGCGGCCGGGGTACTGGGGCTGGGTGCGGTGACACTGCTCGACGCGAGCTTCGGCACGGGTACGGCGCTCACCGCGCTCGCTCTGCCCGTCCTGATCGCCGCCGCGCTGTACGCGCGCTCGGCGCGTCCTCGACCGGCGCGTACCAGCGCCGCCCACCCGGTGCTCGAAGGAGGGCTGTCATGATCCGCGCGGCCGCGGTCTGTTCCATCACGCTGGCGGCGCTGGCCGTCACCGCACCCGCGTACGCGGCACCGGAGGACCCGCCCGTGCTGTCGGTGAGCGCGAGTTCGGGTCTCACCGAGGGGCAGCGGATCACGGTGGACGGCAGCGGCTTCCGGCCCGGCCTGGCCGCCGTCGCGGTGGGGCTGTGCACGCAGGGCTTCGCCAACGGGCTGCGGGACTGCGACCTGGAAGGCGGGGCGACCTTCGTCAATATCACCGCCGACGGCACCATTCCGACCGTAACCCTCACCGCGCGAGCGCGTTTCGGCGATATCGACTGCACGCAGCGGCAGTGCGTGATCGCCGCCGCGCCGCTGCCCGGCACCGAACCGCAATCGGTGATCGACGCGAATTCCGCGCAGATCCCGGTCGATTTCGCCGGTTCCCGGCCACCTGTCACCCCCACGACCACCACGTCGGCCACCCGGGTCGACTCCGAGACCGCCGGTCCGTCGATGGCGCTGTGGTGGATCACCGCCGCCCTGTTGTCCGCCGTAGCTCTCGCCGCGCTCGCCGAGCGTCGGCGCTTGTGACGATCCCCCGAGGAGAGAATATGAAGTCCACCGTCCTGCGCACCGCCGTACCGGCGGCCGCCGCCACCCTGGCACTGCTCGTCGGCAGTCCGGCCGCGTCCGCCGCGCCGACGCTGGAGGTGAGCGAGAGTTCCGGAGTCGCACCCGGACAGATGATCACGGTGAATCTGGCGGGCCTGCCGCCGAATCTCCCCACGGTGGCCGTGGGACAGTGCAAACCGCAGATCACGCTGCCGACCGACTGCCAGCTCAGCGGCTCGCTCATGGGCCGCGCCGACGAACAGGGCGTCTGGCAGCCGACCGGCGGCCGAGAGCTGGCGCTGGTCGAGGCCGTCGGCGGCACCGACTGCACCGCCGCCCCCGGAGCCTGCACCGTCGCGGTCACCAGTCTGACGGACCCGTCCAAGATCCTGGCGTCCGTCCCGCTCACCTTCGGCACGCCGGAGACCACACCACCACCCGCGCCGATGGCCGACGCCGACACGGCCGAAGCGGCCGAGGAGGACAGTGATACCGGCATGATCGTCGCCATCGTGGCCGGTGGCGTAATACTCGCGGCCTTGGCCGCCGGACTGCTGGTGATGCGTCGCCGCGGCAGCCGATGACCGCCGACGCGATCAGCACCGACGGGGCGCTCACCCACGTGGTGCTCATGAAGTTCGCCGATCGCGCCGACAGCGAGCGCGCGGCGGAGCTGCTGCGCGGCCTGGCGGGCGAGGTGCCGCACGTGCGGTCGCTGACGGTCGAGCTGGACGAGCTCGGCACCGATGTCTCCTATGACCTGTGCCTGGTGACAACCCACGACTCCGGCGCGGAACTCTTGGCCTACCAGGGGCATCCGGCGCACCGCGAGGTGGCGGCCTGGCTAGTGCCGCGCCTGGCGGCGCGGGCGGTGGTGGACTATCACTCCTGAGCGGGGGCGGCGGGTCCTGGCTCGCGCCCCTTCACCATGCGGTGGCACACCTCGATGAGCGCGGTCCGCAGGTCCCCGTCGGGTATTCCCGCCAGGGGGCCGTCGTCGAGGCGAAGGGGATGCACGGCGATGGTGGTCATGATCATGGTGCGGATGCGCAGCGCCCGCAGCGCGCGGACCGCCGCGGCGGCGCGCGGGGTGGCGGGTACCGGGTCGGCCCCGAAGTAGTCGTGGGCGCGCCGTTCGTGGCGGGCCGCGTACTCCGCTGCCAGCGTGCGTGATCCGGGCGTCGCACCGCCGTGCGACTGACCGGAGAGCAGGCGGAAGGCGTCGGGGTCGCGGACAGTCCAGTCCCAGACGGCGGTGACGATCCGGTCCAGGGTGCGCTCGTCGGCCGGTGCGTCCTGCGGCCATGCCGCCTCGGCCGCGGCGGAACTGGCGTCCATGGCCTGGCGGAGGGCGGCGTCGAACAGCTCCTCCTTACCGGTGAAGTGGTAGTAGACCGCCGCCGACCCCATCCCGGCCTCGTCGGCGATGTCCTGAATCGCGGTGTCGGCGAAGCCTTTACGTGCGAACACCCGGACCGCTGCCGCGACGACGAGGTGGCGGCGTGACGGCCGATGCGCGGGCGGGCGGACATCCTCGAGGGGGCGATCGGTCATCCTCGCTGCTCCGGTTCACTGTGCGCCGACGGTGGGTGCGCTCAGGATGGCACAAGCGCCGCTACGGCGAGGCACAGCGTTTCGCGCGACGAGGGCACAGCGTTTCGCGCAGCGACGCCAGACCGTTTGTGTGGTGATGGCCGAGTGCTCGTAGCAATCGCAGAGCACTGGTTCGGCGCGTTTGCCGAGCACTGCTGTGCGATGGCAGAGCCACTGGTTCGGCGCGATGGCACTGTGCTCGTATGGCGATGGCGCGGTGCTCGCATGGTGTCGCGCCTGTCATCATCGTGCGATGGCAGATCGACCCGGCGCGCGTCGCGCGCCCCACCGTCCGTCTCGGCAGGACGCGGTACTGGATGCCGCTGTGGCACTGTGCGCGGCACGGCCGATCGAGCAGGTGACCGTGGCCGAGATCGCCACCGCGGCGGGTATGACCCCGGCCGCGGTGTACTACCACTACCGGTCCAAGGACGAGGTGCTGTTGGCCGCCGTGCGTCGGTTCGCGCGGGCGCTGACGAGCCGGCTGCGCGATGAGTTCGACCGGAGCCCGGACGTGCCGATCGGCGATGTCCTGGACGCGATGCTGCACTGGTGCTCGCACCGACGCGATGCCGCGCTGGTCTACTTCGTTCGCTCACCCGGCTGGAACTCGGCCGTCGAAGCGTTGCGTGGCGCGCACCATGCCGAGGTCGTGATCGTGTTCGCGGCCGAATTGGCTCGGCGGCACGGGAAGTCGTCACCGGCGCGCCGCGGCGCGGCGGCGACCGCGCTGTCGAGCCTGCTCGAGGTGGCGGCCGTCGCGTGGCTCACCGAGGACGCCGTGCTGGCCAATCTGGGCCGCCGGCGCTTCGGCGCGGAGGTGCGTGCGATCGCGGAGGATATCGGCGCGCTGTGATCCGCGCGGTGCCGTGCCGACTAGTTCGGGCGTGCGCATCGGAAATCCGCTGTGCGGGTATCGAGTCCTGCTGTGTCTGTCGGGCGTTCAGCGCCCCCCGGCGACTGTTGGTGTGCCCGGCGGACTTTCGGCCGCGAATTCGGCGAAGTTTCTATAGATGGACTCTAGTTTGTGTTTCACTGAAACCGGCAGCGTGCCGAGAGCCGCTCCCACACAGCGCATTCCGGCGTGACAGCATCCGCCGACCGGAAGGAACACTCCCATGGAACTGGATCTCAAAGGCAAGCGCGCCCTCATCACGGGCGCGAGCCGCGGCATCGGCCTCACCACCGCACGGTCCCTGCTCGCCGAAGGTGCGGCGGTGGGCGTTTGCGCCCGCGACGCGGACGCGCTCGCCGCCGCCGCGGCACAACTGGGGGAGCAGGGCACGGTATTCCACCGGGCGGCGGACGTCTCGGACCCGGACGCCATCACCGAGCTGGTCGAGGCCGTCGCGGGCGCGCTGGGCGGTCTGGACATCGTGGTGGTCAATGCCTCCGCCTCGGTGGGAGAGGGGCCCGAGGCGTGGGAGAACAACTTCCGCACCGATCTGATGAGCCTGGTGCGCCTGCTGGAGGCGGCCGCACCGCACCTCGAGCGCAGCGAGGCTGCGGCCGTGGTCGCCATCGCCAGCACCTCCGCACTGGAAGCCGGGGTGCTGCCGACCGCCAACAGCTTCGGCGCGCTCAAGGCCGCCATGGTCCAGCACGTCGGTGCACAGGCACGGGCACTGGGTCCCAAGGGCATTCGGGTCAATGCCGTCTCGCCCGGGCCGGTGTACTTCGACGGCGGGGCGTGGGACTACATCAAGAATCAGCTGCCCGCGCTCTACGACGGCGCGGTGGCCGCCACCGCCCTGGGGCGGCTGGCCGGTCCCGAGGACGTGGCCCGTACGGTCACCTTCCTCGCCTCCCCGGCGGCACGGCACATCACCGGGGTCAACCTGGTGGTGGACGGCGGCTTCACCAATCGATTCGATTTCTGAGGCGGCGTGATGTCCGGACCCACCGGCCGGATCGAGGCGGTGCTGGTGTGCGGTGGACGCTGGCACGACTTCGACTACGCCCGGCTGCGGTTGCTGCGCGAACTCGGCGCCTACGAACTGGTCCGCACCCGGGTATTCGAGGACTACGACTGCCGCGACGCCCTGGACACCGCCGACCTGCTCGTCACCTACACCTGCGCCACCGTGCCCACCGAGCGGCAGCGGAAACGGTTGGCGGACTTCGTCTCCCGGGGCGGGCGCTGGCTGGCGCTGCACGGCACCAATGCCGCCATCGAACCCCTGGGGCCGGAGGCCGACGCCCTGTTCGCCACGCCCCGCGACTTCGGCGAGCTCGCGGAGGTCCTCGGCAGCCAGTTCCTCGGCCATCCGGATATCGCGCCCTACCGGGTGGTGCCGACCGAACCCGAACATCCGCTGCTGCGGGGGGTCGGGGCGTTCGAGGTGACCGACGAGCTGTACATCAGCGAACTGCATCCGCCGCTGCGCGTGCTCGCCCACACCCGATTCGTCGGCGACTGCCCGGGTTTCGCGGAGGGGCACACCCGCACCGACGAGATCCGCCCGGTGCTGTATCTGAAGGACCACGGGGCCGGTATGGTCTGCTATCTCACCCTCGGCCACTGCCGTGGCCGCTACGATCTGCGCGATCTCGGCATCGCGGATCTGGGGCGCACCGACCGGGGCAGCTGGGAGTCCGCGGCGTTCCGGACCATCCTGCGCCGCTGCGTGCACTGGGCGGTGACCGGTCGGATGCGGGCGGATGTGGACGGCTACCGCGACGCCGCGTCCGGGTAGGCGCGCGCGGGCATGCCCGCGCCGCCGGGGCGGAATGCGGCCGGGGCGTGGATCACGGTGCTCTGCACGTACTCTCGCAGGCCCTCCTCGGCGTACTCACGACCGAAGCCGCTGCGTTTGACACCGCCGAACGGCGCGCGCAGCGACATGCCGGTGCGGTTGTGGGTGTTGACGAAGGTGAAGCCCGCCTCGAGCCGGGCGGCCACCGCGAGGGCGCGGTCCTCGTCGGCCGACCAGACCGAGGCGGCGAGACCGAAGTCGGAGTCGTTGGCCCGGGCCAACGCCTCGTCCTCGGTCTCGTAGGTGAGCACGGGGACCAGCGGGCCGAACTGTTCCTCCCGCACCAGGGCGGCGTCGTCGGGGAGGTCGAGGGCCAGCGTGGGCGCGACATAGTACCCGTCGGCGGTGTCCGTCGGCAGATCCGCGAGCGGGATGAGCCAGCCGCCGCGATTCCAGGCGTCGGCGATGAAGTGGTTCATGCGCTCGACGGCGGCGCGATCGACCACCGGACCCATGGTCACCCGTTCGTCCAGCGGATCACCCACGATCAGGACGCGGCGCGCCGCGGCGAGATAGGACTCGACGAACTCGTCCAGGCGGTGCCGCGGCACATACAGCCGTTTGGCCGCCATGCACACCTGCCCGGAGGTGGCGAAGGAGGCGAGCACCAGACGCTCGTAATCGGCCGGGGTGAGCGCGAAGTCGTCGAGCAGCACCGCCGGATCGTTGCCGCCGAGCTCCAACACCACCGGGGTGAGCGCCGTACCGGCCGCCGCGGCGATGTGGCGGCCCGCCTCGGCCCCGCCGGTGAAGGCCACCTTGCCGACCCTCGGATGCGCGATGAGCGCGCGCACTGTCTCCGGGCCGCCGTGGATCACGTGGGTGGCGGGCAGCAGCGCCGCCAGCTCCGTCACCGCCAACGGTGCGAGCGGAGACGGCTTGAGCACCACCGCGTTTCCGGCGGCGAGCGCGGGACCGAGTTTGAGCGCGGCGAGAATGACGGGCGCGTTCCACGGCGTGATCGCGGCGACCACTCCGAAGGGAGCGGGTGTGCACTCGATCCGGCCGTGCTCGTCGTCGATGACCGAACCATCCAGCACACGTGGTGCGTTCGCGCAGACCCACCGCAGATAGGTTGCCGCGAAACCGATCTCGCCCCGGCAGTCGGCCACCGGCTTACCCGTCTCCCGGGCGAGCAGCACACTCAGCCGCGCGGTCGCGGCCGCGAGCGCGTCGGCGGCGGTGCCCAGCACCGTCAGGCGGCGTTCCAACGGCAGCGCCGACCACCCCTGGAAGTCCCGATGCGCTTCGCGGACCACCGGATCCACCGCCTCGGCCGGTGTGACCGGCACCGTTCCGACGATCTCGCTCGGCCGCGCCGGATTCTCCCGCGAGATCCTCATCGGCGCGCTCCGTCCGGTTTCGCGCCGCCGCGAGGCGCGTACGCGCCCGACACCGCAGCGCCGTGCGCTCGGTCGCCTACGTGACCCACGCGGGCGTCCCCGGTTGTCGCCGTGGGCGCGGGTGTGGGGAACCCGCCGCGAGCGCCGACCCGGCGCGACTGGCCGCGCCGGCGGACGACGCCGTCCTCCGGAGTGGGCAGACCCGTACCCCGCCGCGCGAAACCGTGACGGCCGCAGCGTGTTCGGACCAGACCACCGGCGGCATGCGGGGATCGAGGATCGACGGCGGTGGTGGGCGCGTGTTCCGTGGTATCGGCGGCGGTCGGCGTGGTCGTGTGGCGGATCACCGTGGCGCCTCCAAGGAGTCGAGCAGGCAGGCGCGGCGCAGGTGGGCGCGGGCGGTGATGGGATCGGCCGCCAGTTCACGCAGGTGCGCGCGGTAGGTCTCGTCCTCGCCGCGCAGCCGCCGCCAGTTGTCGTGGCTGGCGCGTTGTACGTGCTCGACGGCGACCGTGCGCCGCCGGGCGGCCACCGTGTCCAGTTGGGATTCGGTGCCGCCGTCGAGCACATCGGCGAGTGCGGTGGCGAGTTGGACGGCGTCGTGGATGCCGCTGTTCATACCCATGCCACCGAGCGGATTGTTCACATGCGCCGCGTCTCCCATGAGCAGCACCCGGCCGCTGCGGAACGACGGG
This sequence comes from Nocardia sp. CC213A, assembly GCF_030766805.1. Taxonomy (NCBI): domain Bacteria; kingdom Bacillati; phylum Actinomycetota; class Actinomycetes; order Mycobacteriales; family Nocardiaceae; genus Nocardia; species Nocardia sp. CC213A. The sequence continues at coordinate 391,438 of NZ_JASFXA010000001.1, read as the reverse complement.
GCGACGCGCTGGTGTACCCGGTACAGCGAGGCGTGCCGGATGCGCCACGGGCGGCCCAGATCCGCGACGGCCGCCAAACGCTGTGGCAGTCGGGACCATTCGAGGTCGTCATCGGTATCGGCGGGGGTGGGCAGCAGCACCCGCCAGTGCTCGGGAGTGCGCAGTAGCACCAGCCATTCGTCCGGGTCGAAGACGTAGTTGATCGGTGCGAGATCGGGCAGCGCCGCCGCGAGATCCTCGTCGACCGACGCGACCAGGAACCGTTCCGGATAGGTGCTGCCGTCGAAACCGGCCCCGATACCGTGGCGGACCGCCGAATGCGCGCCGTCCGCGCCGATTACCCAGTCGGCGCGCACCGGCCCGCGCGAGGTGTGCAGTACGGCCCCGTCGTCGCTGGCGTACAGGCCGCGCACCTCGTGGCCGAAACGCACGTCGGCGTGCGCGGGCAACGCACCGCGCAGGATGGGCGTGAGTTTGCTCTGCTCGCACTGCACCCGGAACGGGTAGTCGGTGTCGTCGGCGAGCACCCCCAGGTCGAGGGTGGCGATCGGGCCGCCCCCACGCTCCCGGTACTGGAAGGTGGCCGCGATGATGCCTTGGGCCAGCAGCGGTTTCAGCACCCCCAGATCCGCGAGCATCGCCAGGGTGGGCGGATGGAAGGTGGAGGCACGTGATTCGGCGGCCAGGCCGTCGCCCTGTTCGAGCACGGTGACCGCGACGCCACGGCGGGCGAGGGTGAGCGCGGCGGTCAAGCCGACCGGGCCCGCCCCCACCACCACGACGGCGGTCACGACGTGTGGAGAGCGAAGCGGCCCTCGACGCCGACCACCCGGGCTCCGGTGAAGAAACGCAGGGTTTCGGTGGTGCCCTCCTCGCCCAGCCCGGACAGCCCCCAGGCCGGGCGCGGTGTCATGAGGTGCAGGCTCATGATCGACGAGCCGTTGACCTTGACCTCACCGGCGCGTATCCGGTGCGCCACGCTGACGGCCAGCTCCTCGTCGCTGCCGCACACATAGCCCTCCAGTCCGTAGGGGACGGCATTGGCCAGCCGCACCGCTTCCTCGACGGAGTCGTAGGTGACGGTTCCGGCGACCGGTCCGAACACCTCGTCGGTGAGATCGTCGGCGAGCAGCGTGGGCTCCACATAGTTGCCGCCGCCGGGCAGCGTGCCGTAGGCGTGGAACCGGCGTCCGGTCAGCGCCGCCCGCACTCGGTGGGCATGGCGGGAATGGACGAGCGGACCGAATTCCGTCTCAGGATCCAGTGGTGGCCCGATGCGCAAGGCCGCCAAGCGTTTTCCGGTGGCGTCCAGGATCTCGGCCGCACGGTCGGCAGGCAGGATCAACCGGCCCAGCGCCCGGCACCACTGACCGTTGAGGGTGGTGAGCAGTTCGGCCGCCATGCGCGCGGCGGTGTCGAGATCGGCGTCGGGCAGCACCACGAGGGGATTGTTGCCGCCCAGTTCGAGCTGGCACGGTCGCAGCAGGGGAGCCGACACCGTGGCGATGGAGCGGCCCCCGGGCAGCCCGCCGGTGAAGGAGACGGCCTTGACGCGCGGGTCCGCGACCAGTTGCGCACCGGTCGCCGGACCGCCCTGCACCAGCTGGAACATCCCGGCGGGCACATGGTCGGAGATCACCTCGGCCAGTGGAATCGTGCTGTAGGGCGCGAATTCGCTGACCTTCAGAATGACCGGGCACCCCGCCGCCAGGGCGTTGGCCACCTTGTGCGCGGCCATCGGGGCGGGTGCGTTCCACGGCACCAGGCACAGTGCCGGACCCAGCGGCAGCCGCCGCACCCGCACCCCCGCCACGTCGGCTCGCAGCACACCCGCTCGAAGCTGTTCGGCGGCGAGACGGAACGCGCCCGACACGATCATGCCCAGGGGTTCGGTCTGCCGGATCGGCACGCCGGTGGCGCGGGCGTCGAGTTCGGTGATGCGGGGCAGCAGCGGCTCCAGGCCGTCGGCGACGGCGTCGAGCAGGTCCGGGGTGATGGCTCCGGACACGTTGTCCGCCACCGTGAGTGCGCGATCGACACGCTCCGGGGCGGTGGCGACGGCCCGGGCCACCGGGGCTCCGGTGGCCGGATCCTCCAGTGCCAGACCGAGATCCACGCTCGGCGTGCCCCACTCGCCGTCGATCAGATCGAGGATCTCGGGCAGCGCCGCGCTCATCGCGCCGCCTCGGGCGCGGTGGTGAACAGCTCGTTGGCCTCGGCGTCGGTGACGATGCGCGCCACCTCGAGCATGCCCCGCTCGGCCGGGAACGTCATGACCAGTCCCATGGCGAGATCGCGCAGCGCGCGCCCGGCCGGACCGCCCATGGACGCCGCCGAGGTGCCGCCCGCCTTGAGCGCCCCGAGGGCCACCTGGAAGCAGGCTTCGGTGACCGCGCCCTTGCCGAGCCGCCACTGGGTGAACACCTCCGACTTCGGTGTGATCGGCGGCTCCGCGGTCTCGATGCTCAGCTGATAGCGCAGCCACAGGTAGGCGGTGCGCAACTGGCGGGTCATCTCCCCGATCAGTACCTGGTGCACGGGCGAGGAGGCGATGGGCTCCCCGGTGTCGGCGAAGGTCTTGCGTGTGGTCGCGGTCAGGGTCTCGTCGTAGGCGCGCTGCGCGCAGCCGGTGTACACCGCCGCGATGGCGAGTTGATTGCCGACGAAACTGCCTCTGCTCATGGTGAGCATCTTGGTGAACGCGCCCGGAACCGCAAGGGCCTCGTCCTCGGGGATGAACACCTCGTCGAGCCGGATGCCGTTGTTGGCGGTGGCCCGCATGCCGAGTCCGTCCCAGGGGGCGCGCACGCTCACCCCGGGTGCGTCGCGCGGTACGAAGAAGGTCGCCAACCCCTCGGCGGTCTCGTAGCCCTCCAGCTTGGCCGAGGTCAGGTAGTAGTCGGCCACCCCGGTCGCGCAGCCGAAGGACTTCTCGCCCTGGAGCATCCAACCGCCCTCCACCTTGCGCGCGGTGGTGGCGATGGTGATGTTGGCCTTGGCGGTCTTCACCGACTCGGAGGCGAAGTTGGCCAGCCACACGCCGTCGGCCATGCGGGTCAGCACCTTCTCGGCGAAGGCGCGCACCACCGGGATCTCCTCGGCGGCGAAGAGTCCGGCGTCGATCGCCTCCAGCGGCAGCAGCCCGCGCGAGGCGCTGGTGTTGTGGAAGAAGTACGCCAGCGCCGTGGACGGGCAGGCCGTGCCCATGGCGAAGGTAGCGGCGGCCAGATCGCGCAGGGTGCCGCCGAGGCCGCCGAACTTCTCCGGCACCACCAGGCCGAGCAGTCCGGCGTCGCGCAGCAGTCCGATATGCGAGGCCGGGAAGGTGGCGGTGCGATCGGCCTCCTCGGCGGCCGCCCGCAGGGCGGGCAGCACGGCGTCGACGCGTTCGGCGCGCTGCCGTTCCGCATCGGTCATATCTTCGACGAGCCGTTGGCCGGTCGGTCGTTCGGCGGTCATCGGGCAATCCCCTCGTGGTAGGTGCGGTCGTGGTAGATCAGCGGGGGTGCGGGCCGGGGCCGGGCCGCGTCCTGGACCAGGCCGAGGACGATGGTGTGGTCCCCGGCCGGGTGGCAGGCGGCGACCGCGCAGTCGAGCCAGGCCACCGCGTCGGTGAGGATCGCCGCTCCGCTGGGTGCGGTATCCCAGTCGCCGAGTGCGAAGCGGGCGGCGGGATCGTCGCTCGCGGTGGCGAAGCGCCGCCCGATCTCCTCGTGATCGTGGCCGAGCACATTGATCGCGAACACCCCGCTGCGGCGGATGAGTCGGCAGGTGGTGCTGGCCGTGGTCAGACTGATGGAGACCAATGGCGGATCCAGGGCCACACTGGTGAAGGAACTGGCCGTCATGCCGTGCCGCCCGCCGTCGTCGCGGATGGTCGTCACCACGACGACGCCGGTGGCCCACTGTGCCAGTACCGCACGGAGATTCGTCGAACTCACAGGGTTTCCGTTTCGGTAGTGGAAACGTTGTTACGCACAAGGTAACGCCCTGGATGAGTGCGGTGCAAGCGGTGCGACGAAAATGGCCAGTTCTCGCGGGATTCGGCGGGGTGTTTCCCAATGGGAAATGGTGTGCCCTAAGCTGTAGGCGTGTCGGACACCGAGGCCGAGAATCAAAGTCGTTCCATCGCCGCCGTCGAGCGCGCCATGGATGTATTGCTACTGTTCGGCCGAACCGGACGACCCGATCTGGGGGTCACCGAGATCGCCAACGAACTGGGGCTGACCAAGGCCGCGGTGCACCGCATCCTGACGGCGCTGCGCAATCGCGAACTGATCACCCTGGAGCCCACCACCCGTCGCTACGCGCTCGGCCACGCCGCCATCGCGCTGGGGCGCGCCTATCTCGCGCGCACCGATCTGCGGGTCATGGCGGCACCGGAATTGCGCCGCCTGGCCGCGCAGACCGGGGAGACCGCCACCCTGTCCATTCGGCGGGGTGACACCCGCATGTACGTGGATCAGGTGGTGCCGGATCAGGAACTGCGGATGGAGGTCGCCCTCGGCGTGCCGTATCCGCTGCACGCGGGCAGCTCCTCCAAGGCCATCCTGGCCTTCCTGCGCGAGGAGGAGGTCGACGAGTACCTGGACCGCCACGAATTGACCCCTTTCACCGACGCCACCATCACCACCCCGCGCAAGCTGCGCACCGAATTGGCCGAGGTGCGCAAGCGTGGATACGCGATCTCGTTGGGGGAGCGGCAGATCGGCGCGGCCTCGGTCGCGGCCCCGGTGCTCGACCACGACGGCGGCGTGGTGGCCGCGATCAGTGTGTGCGGGCCGCTGTCGCGCTTCGAACCGCGGCTGAAAGAGTACGTGCCGATGTTGCAGAAGGCGGCGGGCGCGGTGTCGGCGCAACTGGGGTACGCGGGCTGACGGCGTAGGCGGGGTGAGGGCATTCGGGGCGACCGCGCCGTCTCACAGATCCGCGCCGGGCTTGAGCACGCCCAGTGCGGCCGCCGCGAGCACGCTGCCCCAGATCGTCCACACATAGGGCAGGCAGCCGTCCACGCTGCGTCGCAGCGTGCGCTCCACCGGCTCGCTGGAGCCCTCGGACATCAGGGTCGCGAAGGCGGGGCCGAAGGGGCGCAAGGTCATTCGGATGCCCAGCCCCGCCGCGATGGCGAGGCCGTAGAGCAGGATCTTGCCGCCCAGCCAGCGCGGATCGGTGGTGACGCCGAACGGCTCGGCAGCCACCAGCGCGTAGCCACCCGACGCCAGCGCCCCCGCGATGACCGCCACCCTGATGGCCAGATCGGCGCGATGGATGCCCGCGAGGCGTCCGTGCGTGCGATGCGCGATGACGGCCAGTGTCAACCACACCGCGGCGAACAGCCAGACCGCCACGACGAACCACCAGGGGAAGAAGTCGATGCCGAACAGCGACGCCCCGTGCGGTTCGAGGGCCATCAGGGTGACGCCGCTGGGCAGGAACAGCACCAGGCAGATTTTCGGACCCAGATCGAGTCCGCTCATGATGGCCAGTGCGGAGGACCGGGCGGCCGGGGTGAGCCGCGGATCGATCACGAAGCGGCTGGAGTAGTACACGCCCAGATCGCCGCCCAGCCAGAACACGAACAGCACCAGGTGCAGCAGGATCCACCAGCCGTTCGGATGCGCTCCCATACGTTGCCTCTGTTCTCTTGTGCGAAACACGGTTTCGTACTCGGATACCGCCGATAGTGTCACATCGAAACGGTGTTTCCACAAACAAAGTGTTTGCTACCGCCCGGGTTGAATCGGTTGTGCATCGATTTGAGCGTATGCTGGTGGTATGGCTGCCTCCATCGCATTGTTCACCCGCGACCTGCGCATGCGTGACAATCCGGCGCTCGCCGCCGCCCACCACGAGGGGACAGAGGTGGTACCCCTCTTCGTCGTCGACGAGGCCATCCTGTCGAGAACGGCCGCGCCCAACCGGCTGCGATTCCTCCGGGCGGCACTCACCGAACTCGATACCGAACTGCGGTCCCGGGGCGGTCGGCTGATCGTGCGGCACGGCCGCGTGGTCGACGAGGTCGAACGGGTGGCGGCCGAGGTCGGCGCGCGCACCGTGCATATCGCCGAGGATGTGAGCCGCTACAGCCGCGACCGCGAGAATGCCCTGTGGGAGCGACTCTCGGCCGGTGGCCGCCGGTTGCGCACGCACGCGGCGTCGATCACCGCGGTCGATCCCGCCGAGGTGAAACCCGATACCGGTCGCGGCCACTACGCGGTGTTCACGCCCTACTTCCGCCGCTGGCTGGAAACGCCCATGCGGTCACCGCTGCCCGCCCCCGACACGTTAACCGTGCCCGATATCGCCAGCGATCCGATACCCGATCCGGCCGACCTGTGTGACCAGCCGGGTTCGCCGGAACTGCGAGTGGGCGGTGAGATCACCGGCCGTGAGCTGCTGGCGCACTGGTTGTCCGGACCGGTCGAGCGGTACGCGGACGGCAAGGATCTGCTGGCGGTCGAGGGCACCTCGGGTCTGTCGCCCTACCTGCACTTCGGCTGCCTCTCGCCGGCGGAGGTGGTGTATCGCACCGATGCCTCGTCCCCGGGCGGTCACGCCTTCGTGCGACAGGTGGCCTGGCGGGACTTCCATCACCAGGTGCTGGCCGACCGGACCGAGGTCGCGCACGCGGACTACCGGTCCGAGAGCCGGACCTGGCTCGACGACCGCACGGGTCTCGCGGCGTGGCGAGCCGGACGCACCGGCTACCCGGTCGTGGACGCGGCCATGCGTCAGTTGCTCGCCCAGGGGTGGATGCCGGGGCGCGCCCGCCTGATCGTGGCCAGCTTCCTGAGCAAGACGCTGCGCGTGGACTGGCGGCGCGGCGCCGCGCACTTCGAGCGCTGGCTGGTCGACGCCGACCTCGCCAACAACCGGCTGAACTGGCAGTGGGCCGCCGGAACCGGCACCGATACCCGGTCCAGCCGGGTGCTCAACCCGCTGTTGCAGTCCGAACGCTACGACCCCGACGGCGACTACGTGCGTCGCTGGCTGCCCGAGCTCGCGGACCTGCCGGGCGGCGAGGTGCACCGGCCGTGGCGCGCCGGTGTGCCCGCATCGGTGTATCCGGCCCCCATCGTCGAATTCCGCGGCATGTGAGCGACTCTCGTCCGCCGACCGACTGCCAACCGACCGGCGTCGGTCGGGCTGGCTGGTCTCGGTCGAATGCATCGACCGTTCCGCCACCTGCAGCCCCGGCTGCACCACCGCGTCGACGGTGCGGTCCGCCGCCGGATCGTCGGTGGCCGTCACCTCGGCGGCCTCCATACTCCGGCGATTCGGCGGGAACCGGCGGCGCGCAGTTCGGCCACCATCTGATCCTGCGGCGGCCGGTACGCGAGGCGTTGCAGCGTCGCGCTGTCGTAGGCGCGGGCGACCAAGGCTGGTCTCGGTCGACCGGCCGGTCTCAGTCGACAGGCTGGTCTCGGTTGGCAGGGCGGCTGTCCGGATCGATCCCGGACGCCGCCGCGCAGTACCGCCACACGCGTTCGCGGTCGCCCGGCAGTTCCCGGGTGCGGCGCAGGTAGTGCGTGGGCCGGGAGCGCCGGTCGTGCCAGAACAGGCCGGACGGCACATCGGCGGTCGCCAGCCATACGGCGGTGTCGGCACCCTCCGCGGCGGTGCGCAGCAGTGGGCGCACCGCGCGCCGGAAGCCGGGCAGGGCGGCGGTGATGCCCGGGGTGTCCACCCAGCCCGGATGCATGGCATGCACCGAGATACCCTGCGCGGCATAGCGTTCGGCGAGGATCGGGGTCAGTGCGACCTGCACTCGCTTGCTGCGGGCGTACGCCGCCGCGCCCCGGTAGCGACCGGTGCGGTACTCGATATCCACCACCGGCAGCGGCTGCGTGTACATCCCGCCCGAGGACATGAGGATCACCCGGGCCGAATCCGACCGGGCGAGAGTGGGGGCGAGCAGTTCGGTCATCAGCAGCGGGCCGAGCACGTGGGTCGCCAGGGACAGTTCGTGGCCATCGGGACTCTCGGTCCGGCTCGACGGCAGCACCCCCGCATTGTGCACCACGATATCGAGGGGTTCCGCGGCGGCGGCGCGGGCCTCGGCGTAGGCGCGCACCCGCAGCAGATTGGACACGTCGCACTCGTCGACGCGCGGCGCGCTGCCGGGAACCGTGGCCGCGATCGCGGCGGCCGCCCGGCGGCCGCGATCGACATCGCGCACCAGCAGCGTCACCCGTGCCCCGAGCCGGGCCAGGCCGGTGGCGGTGGCCTGGCCGATTCCGGAGTTCGCACCGGTGACCAGTGCGGTCCTGCCGCGTAACGCGTCCGCCGGGATCGGCTGCCACGATCGGCGTCGCAGCCGCAGCCCGAGGCGGGTGTAGCCGATTACGACGGTGCGGTCGAGTAGGTCGTCGAGCCGATCGGCGGGCCGTGCGGGCATAGCGGGGGCGCCTTCCTGGTAGCGATGCGATTTCGGATGATGCATCGTTTTTGCATCGTTTCTACGGTACGCTGTCGGCACCAGCACGTCGACCGAGTCCAGCGACTCGTGCGAAGGAGTGGAGAACGATGAAGGAACATCGACAGCACCGGAGGATGTCGGCGGTACTCGCCACCGCGGCGGCGGCCCTCGCCGTGGGGGCGTTGCTGCCGGCGACCGCGTCCGCGGCGCCCGTGACCCCGGTGCCCCGGCTCGACGTCGAGCGGTACCTGGGTACGTGGCAGCAGCTGGCCGCCATTCCGCAGCCGTTCAACCTCGCCTGCGCCCGCGACACCCGCGCCGACTACAGCCTGATGCCGGACGGCGACATCACCGTCCGCAACCGCTGCACCACCTGGTTCGGCACCACCGACGAGATCGTCGGCAGGGCTCGGGTGAACGACCCGGTGACCAATGCGCAACTGGGCGTCACCTTCTGGAATCAGCCCGACCCGCCCACCAACTACGTGGTGACGGCGATCGATCCGGACTACTCCTGGGCACTGGTCGTGAATCCGGAGCGCACCTCCGGATTCGTGCTCTCGCGCACCCCGGCGCGCAGCGCGGACGAGTGGGCTGCCATCCGGGCCGCCATCGACGCGGCGGGCCTGAACACCTGCCTGTTCCTGACCTCGCCCACCACCGGCGGCGACGAGCGGATCGTGCCGCTGTGCGAGCGTTGACCGGAGCCAACCGCCGGGTGGCGGTGATCGGCAGCGGCGTCTCGGGCCTGACCGCCGCCTGGGTGCTGGCCCGCGATGCCGATGTGGTGTTGTACGAGGCCGACGGCCGGTTGGGCGGGCACGCCCACACGCACCGGGTGGCGGCCCGCCGCGACGGTTCGGGTGACACCCTCGGGGTCGACTCCGGCTTCCTGGTGCACAACGACCGCACCTATCCGACACTGCTGCGGTTGTTCGGCGAATTGGGCGTTCGCACACAGGAATCGGACATGTCGATGTCGGTGCGCTGCGACGGTTGCGGCCTCGAGTACGCGGGCGCGAAGGGACTGCGCGGACTGTTCCCGGAACCGGGCGCCCTGCGGCGCGGCCGGTATCTGGCCATGCTCGGTGAGATCCTGCGCTTCCACCGGCTCGCCCGCGACGAACTCGCCGCCCACGGTGGCGACGAGGAGCGCACGCTCGGGGAATTCCTTGCGGCGGGCCGGTTCTCGCCGTACTTCACCTCCCATTTCATGGTGCCGCTGGTGGCCGCGGTGTGGTCGTGTCCGCCGCAGCGGGCGCTGGAGTATCCGGCGCGCTATCTGCTGACCTTCCTCGACCACCACGGCATGCTCACCGTGTTCGGGTCGCCGACCTGGCGCACCGTCACCGGCGGGTCGGCCACCTATGTGCGGGCCATCGCCGCGCGGATGCACGCGGTGCGGTCCGGGACGCCGGTGCGCGCCGTGCACCGGGGCGCGCGGACGGTCGCGGTGCGCGACGACGCCGACCGGGTGGACTTCTTCGACGCCGCCGTCATCGCCACCCACCCCGATCAGGCGCTGCGGCTGCTGGAATCACCGACGACGGCCGAGGCCGAGATCCTGGGGGCACTGCCGTATTCGGTGAACCACACCATCCTGCACACCGACGAATCGGTGCTGCCGCGCCGTTCCGGCGCGCGGGCCTCCTGGAACTACCGGCTGCCGGATTGCGCGGCCGCCCCCGACCGCGTGCTGGTCAGCTACGACGTCTCCCGATTGCAGCGGCTGACCGAATCCGCCGACCGGCGCTTCCTGGTCACCCTCGGTGACGGTGATCGGGTCGCGCCGGAGACCGTGCTCGCCACCATGACCTACGAACATCCGCAGTACACGCCGAAATCCATGGCCGCGCGCCATCGCCTGCGCGAGATCGGCGATCACACGGTGGCTTTCGCGGGCGCTTACCACGGGTGGGGCTTCCACGAGGACGGCGCGTTGTCGGGACTGCGCGCCGCCGAACGCATCGGCGGCCGGTGGGCGCGGCGCCCGTCCACGGTGGCGGTGGCCGCCGGGGAGCCGTCGTGACCGCGCCCCGGCTGGTGCGGACCGTCATCCGGCACACTCGCACCGAGCCGGTCCGGCACCGGTTCACCTATCGCAGCTACAGCTGGCTGGTCGACCTGGACGAACCGCCGCGGCTGCCGTGGTATCTGCGGCCGTTCGCGCGCCTCGACGACGGTCGCGACGTGCGGGCCATGGTGGAACGCTGTCTCACGGACGCCGGGATCGACGCGGGCGGCGGACGCGTTCTCATGCTCACCAACGCCCGCGTGCTCGGCTACGTCTTCAATCCGCTGACCGTCTACTGGTGCCACGACCGCGCCGGAGCGGTGCGCGCGGTGGTCGCCGAGGTGCACAACACCTACGGCGGCGTGCACCGCTACGTGGTGGAACCCGATGCGCGCGCGGAATCGACCGTGGCCAAACGGTTCCACGTCTCGCCGTTCAATCCGGTGGCCGGACGCTACCGGCTGCGCGCCCCGGTGCCGACCGACCGGCTGCGCCTGGCGATCGTGCTGGACCGACCGGACGGGCGAACCTTCTTCGCCGCCAGCATGTCCGGGCGAGTGCTGCCCGCGGACCCGCGCACCCTGGCGCGCGTACTGCTCGCCCACCCGCTGGAGACCTGGCGGGTGACGGCGCGCATCCGCTGGCAGGGGCTGCGGCTGTGGGCGCGCGGCCTGCCGGTACTGCCGCGACCACAACACATCTCGTAGGAGGCTGTCGTGACCACATCCCACTGCCCCCGGGCGAGCGCTCCGGTCGAGCCGCACGCCACGGATGCGCGCGCGCCCGACGCGAGCGACATTGATGCGCACGCTCTCGACGTGAGCGACGCTGACGCGCGCGCCTTCGACGTGAGCGACGCTGACGCGCACGCCTTCGACGTGAGCGACGCTGACGCGCGCGCCTTCGACGTACGCGATGCCGACACGCACGCCTTCGACGTGAGCGACGCTGACGCGCGCGCCTTCGACGTACGCGATGCCGACACGCACGCTCTCGACGCGAGCGACGCTGATGCGCAGGCGCCCGACGCACACGCCGCCGACACGTACGACGCTGATGCGCACGATGTCGATGTGCGCCACGTCGATGCGCGCGACAGCGCGCCGCACGACGCCGAATCCCGTGACGACCGCTGGGCCGAACCGCACCGGGTGCCGCGCGGCTGGCGGGCCGCCCTGGGGCGGCCGGTGGCGGCCGCACTGTTCCGCAATGCCGTGCGCGGGCTGCCGCTGCGGGTGGAATTCCCCGACGGCCGTGTCCTGGGCAGCGCCGACGATCCGACCGCACCCCGCATGCTGATCCACGACCCCGGCGGTTTCGCGGGGCGGATCGCGGACGGCGGACTCATCGGCTTCGGCGAGTCGTACATGGCCGGGGAGTGGTCCGCACCCGATCTGCCCGGCGTGCTCACCGTCTTGGCCGCGCATATCGACCGGCTGATCCCGCGGTCACTGCAGACCCTGCGGACGCTGTGCCTGCCGCGACTGCCGCGTGGGATGCGTGCCACCGCATCGGGTGCGGCGCGCAACGCGGCACATCACTACGACCTGTCCAACGACTTCTTCGCGCTGTGGTTGGACGAGACCATGACCTATTCGGCGGCGGACTTCGACCGGCTGGACCCACCACCGGTATGGGGCGACCTCGCCGCCGCCCAGCGCCGCAAGATCGACCGACTGCTCGACGGCGCCGGTGTCGGCCCGGGCACCTCGGTACTCGACATCGGCACCGGCTGGGGCGAATTGGCCATCCGGGCGGCGGCGCGCGGGGCCACGGTGCGTTCCATCACGCTCTCCCGGGAACAGCGCCGACTGGCCCGGGAGCGGGTCGCCGCGGCCGGGCTGGCGGACCGGGTCACCATCGACCTGCTCGACTACCGTGCCGTGGACGGCCGGTACGACGCCGTGGTCTCGGTGGAGATGATCGAGGCGGTCGGCTACGACTACCTGCCCGACTACCTGACCACCCTGGAACGAGTGCTGGCCCCCGGCGGCCGGAGCGCCCTCCAGGCCATCACCATGCCGCACGACCGGATGCTGGCCAGCCGACGCACCTACACCTGGGTGCACAAGTACATCTTCCCCGGCGGCTTCCTACCCTCGGAAACGCTGCTGTCCCAGCGGCTTTCGGAGCACACCGGACTGCGGGTGGTGCAGCGGAAGGAGATCGGCCCGCACTACGCGCACACCCTGCGGCTGTGGCGGGAGCGCTTCACCGCCGAGACCGAGCGGGTGGCCGCACAGGGTTTCGACCGCACCTTCCGCCGGATGTGGCGGCTCTACCTGGCCTACTCGGAAGCGGGCTTCCGATCCGGCTACCTGAATGTGGTGCAACTCGTCCTCGAACACCCGGAGGTGACCCGATGAACCCCGCCACCCCGACCCGACTACTCGGCCTCGCGACCGCGGTCTACGGTCTCGCGGTGGCCATCCGGCCCGAGATCATGCTGCATCCGGCCGGATTGGGCACCGACGAGGAACCGGAGTTGCGGCCGCTGGCCCGCCTGATCGCGCTGCGGGACCTGGCCTCCGGGCTGGTCATGGCGGGCGCGACCGATCCGCGGGCGCGGCGGGCCGCCACCGCGATCCGGGTGGCGTCCGACACCGCCGATACCGTGGTGCTGGCCCGGGCGCTGCGCGGACGACCCGAACGGCCGAACACACTGCTGGTGACCTCCGGCTGGGGTCTGCTGTGTGCCGTGAGCGCCGGATACGAGCGGTGGGGTGCGGGTCGGCGCGCGTCGGTCGGGAACGACGCGGTGCGCTGATGCGCGCCGACCCGACGCGGACCGAGCCCGACGAGTCGACCGAGGCTAGCGGTGCGATCGAGCCGATCGAGTCGACCGAGGCTCGTGGTGCGATCGAGCCGATCGAGTCGACCGAGGCTCGCGGTGCGACCGAGCCGGCGGATGAGCCCGTTGTGGCCGAGCCGACCGAGGTGTCTGTCGTGACCGAGTACACGGTCGGTTCGGTGGCGAAACTGCTCGGCCTTCCCGTCGCGACGCTGCGCAGTTGGAATCAGCGCTACGGGCTCGGCCCACAGCGGCACCGGCCCGGCCGGCACCGCCACTACACCACCGAGGACCTCGCCGTGGTGACACGCATGGTGGAACTGGTGCGCGCCGGGGCGAGTCCGGTCAGTGCGGCGCGGGCGGCGAAAACCGTACTGGGTCCCGCACCCCCGCTCGGCGACGTCGAACCGGTCGTAGCCGCCGCCGAACGCATGGACGTCTCCGCACTGCTCTCCCTGGTCACCGCGCACCTGGCGCACCACGGCGTGGTGGCGACGTGGAATCGGCTGTGCCGCCCCGCCTTCGGCGCGATCGTGGATCGGCAGCGCCGCGGCGACGGCTACATCGACGTGGAGCACGTGCTGTCGTGGGCACTGACCACCGGCCTGCACCGCACCGTGCCCGCCCAGACCGACAAGGACCGGGCGCGGCCGATCGTGCTGGCCTGCGCGGCCGAGGAGCATCACGTGCTGCCGCTGGAGGTGTTGCGCGCCGCGTTGGCCGAACGCGGGCGGCCCACCCTCATGCTCGGTGCCGCCGTGCCCGTCGACGCTCTGCTCGACGCGCTCGCCCGCCGGGCCGGTCCGGCCGTCGTGGTGCTCTGGTCGCAGACATCGGATACGGCACGCCCGGAACCGATCCGGATCGCCGACAACCCGGCGATCGATCTGGTGCTGGCCGGACCGGGCTGGGCGGGAAGACGATTCGCGCACGATATCCGCCATGTCGACTCGCTCGAGGCGGCGTTGGCCGCGGTGGAGGAACTCAGCCGAGACGATCGACCGCCGCACTGAGACTGTCCAGCCGGGTGGCGGATGCGGGCAGGATGAGGGTGTCCCATCCGGGGCCGCCGAGGTAGACCGTCGCGTCGGCGTTGTCGCACACCCGGATCGCCGAGGTGAGCGCGGTGGACTCCTGCTGCGACCACAGCAGGACGGTGGCCGGGGACGGCAGTCGCGCCAGGGTGTCGGCCAGGGCGGCGGTCGGCACGTCCGGGCCGAGCATATGCGCGCCCGTGCCGCGTTCGGCCAGGGCGGCGCGTAGCACTTCCAGTGGCAGCGAATGGGTTTCGCCGCTGGTGCAGGCCAGCACCACCGGTCCGGGCGGGGTGTCCGGCGGCGGCGCGGCGCGGTGCAGGGTGGCGATGATGCACCAGGACAACAGATGTTCCACGTCGACGCAGCCCTCCCCGTCGAGCTGGCGCGCCACGATATCGGCGAAGGCGGGGCGACACAGCCGATCCCAGGTGTCGATCACCCCGTAATCGCGCAGGTGGGTGTCCAGCAGCGCGCACACCGCCCGGCTCTCCAACGCGAACGCGGCGGTGAGCAGCGCGGCCTTGTCGCCGAGCGACAGCGCGGGACCGCGGGCGGTGGCGGCCGCTCCGGCCGGGGTCGCACCGGCCCGGATGAGATCCACCATCCGCGTGAGCACCGCGATATCGGCCTCGGTGTACAGGCGGTGCCGACCCGGCCGGTCCTGCTGCGGTCCGATGCCGTAGCGCCGGTTCCAACTGCGCAGGGTGGCGGTGGGGACCCCGATCCGCTCGGCCACCGTGCGCACGGAGTATCCGGCGTGCTCGGAGGTGGGCTTGGGACCGTCTGGCATGTCCTGATTGTGCCTGCCGCGTCCGACCGATCCGATCACACCCGGCGCGAGTGTCCGCACCGCGTGCCCGGCCCGCATCCGGAGATCCCGGGTGCGGGCCTGGTCAGGGCAGCAGGCGCAGTGCCGCGTCCAGGCTGAGGACATCGGCGTACTTCGCGTCCAGATCGTAGAGATTGGCATCGTGCAGGCGCGGGTCGCGGTCGCCGCAGGCATCGGCGACGACCATGGGCCGGAAGCCGTGTTGCAGCGCGTCGGTGGCGGTGGCGCGCACACAGCCGCTGGTGGTGAGACCGGTGATGAGCAGGGTGTCGATACCGGCCGCCGTCAGGTTGGCGGCCAGCGCGGTGCCGTGAAAGGCGCTGGGATACTGCTTGACCACCACGCATTCCCCGGGCAGCGGGGCGGGGTCGTCGAGGAAGTCGGCGAGCGGGTTGCCCTCCTCGAAGACCGCCAGGGTGGGCACCTTGCGGCGGAACAGTCCGCCCTCCGCGGTGCCGGGCCGATAGCTGACCCGGGTGAACAGCACCGGATGGCCGCCCGCGCGGGCCCGGTGCACCACGGCGGCGGCCGCTGTCACCGCGTCCTCCACCGGCGCGCGCAGCGGCGATCCGTCGGTCAGATAGGCGGCGCAGATATCGACCACCAGCACGGCGGGCCGCTGTCCGGACCCGAGGCGCTGCCCGTAGCCGGCGCTGCGCGCGTCCTCGGTGAGATCCTTCACGGGTGCTCCCCTCAGATGACGCCGCTGTCGGCGAGTGCGGCGATGCGGTCGGGGGACAGTTCGAGCACGCCGCCGTACACGTCGGCATTGTGCTCGCCGAGTTCCGGGCCGCAGTGCCGGATGGTGCCGGGGGTGGCGCTGAGTTTGGGCACCACATTGTGCATGGGCAGCTCGCCGAACTCCGGATGCGCGATCCGCACGATGGCCTCGCGCGCCGCGAAGTGCGGATCGGCGAACATATCCCGGGCGGTGTAGATCCGGCCCGCCGGAACGCCCGCGCCGTGCAGTCGCTCCAGCAGTTCGTCGGCGGTGGCGGTGACCGTCCACGCGGCGATGACATCGTCGAGTTCGGCCATCCGCGCGCCCCGGCCGGTATGGGTGGAATACCGCTCGTCGGTCGCCAATTCGGGATGGCCCATGAGTTCGGCCAGTCGCGCGAACACCGTGTCCTGGTTGGCCGCGATGAGGATCATCTCGCCCGCCGCGGTCGGATACACGTTGCTGGGCGCGACATTCGGCAGCACCGAGCCGGTACGCTCGCGCTGATAGCCGGTGACCGCGAATTCGGGCAGCAGGGATTCCATCATGGCCAGCACCGCCTCGTAGATGGCGGAGTCCACCAGCTGACCCTGTCCGGTGCGTTCCCGGTGGTGCAGCGCGGTCAGGGTGCCGATGGTCGCGAAGACGGCGGCCAGCGAATCGCCGAGGGAGATACCGGTGCGCGCGGGCGGATGGTCGGGGTCGCCGGTGGTGTAGCGGATGCCGCCCATGGCCTCACCGATGGAGCCGTATCCGGCGCGCGGCGCGTACGGCCCGGTCTGGCCGTATCCGGTGACGCGCACCATGATCAGGCCGGGATTGTCGGCCCGCAGGCGGTTGTAGTCGAGTCCCCAGCGCTCCATGGTGCCGGGGCGGAAGTTCTCGATGACGATATCGGCGCGCGCGATGAGTTCGCGTGCCAGCCGCTGGCCCTCCGCCTGGCGCAGATCGCAGGTGACCGACTTCTTGTTGCGCGCCACCACCGGCCACCACAGCGATTTGCCCTGGGACTGTTCCCGGCCCCACTGGCGCATGGGATCTCCACTGCCGGGCGCTTCGAGTTTGATCACCTCCGCTCCGAAGTCGCCGAGCAACTGTCCGCAGAACGGCCCGGCCAACAACTGGCCCATCTCGATCACGCGCAGATCGGCCAGCGGCCCGGGGGTCGGGTGCGGTGCGGCGGCCATGCGTCGCCTCCATTTCGGTAAAGTGTGCGAGAGTGGTAACACTGTATCCCTGAGAGAAACAGAGCGGCAAGACGAGTGAATGCTGGAGGTTGGGCGTGGAAGTCACCGTGCTGGAGGTCGCCCCGCGCGACGGATTGCAGAACGAGCGCGCGATCGTCGCGACCGCCGACAAGATCCGCCTGATCGAACGATCGGTCGAGGCCGGGCTGCGCCGCATCGAAGCCGTGAGTTTCGTGAATCCGCAACGAGTTCCGCAGATGGCGGACGCGGAGGCGGTGATGGCGGGCGTCCCCCGGGTGCCCGGCGTCTCGTACGCGGGCCTGGTGTTCAACGACCGGGGTCTGGACCGCGCCCTGGCGACCGATGTCGACGAGATCAATGTGGTTGTGGTGGCGACGGATACGTTCAGTCGGCGCAATCAGAACTGCACCACCGCCGAGGGGGTGGAGCGCTGGTCGGCGCTGGCCCGGCGCGCCGCGGCACACGGCGTCCGGCGCACCGTCACCATCGCCGCCGCTTTCGGCTGCCCCTTCGAGGGGGAGGTGTCCGCCGCCGCCGTGCTGGATCTGGTGCGCCGGGTCGCCGCCGCCGAACCCGACGAGATCGCCCTGGCCGACACCATCGGCGTCGGCACCCCCGATCGGGTTCGCACACTGGTGGCGGGCACTGCCGCGCTGGCTCCGGGCATCCCCGTCCGTTGCCACTTCCACAACACCCGGAACACCGGCTACGCCAATGCCGTTGCCGCGCTGGAGGCGGGTGCGCGCATCCTGGATGCCAGCACCGGCGGGGTCGGCGGCTGCCCGTTCGCACCCGCCGCCACCGGCAATATCGCCACCGAGGATCTGCTGTACCTGCTGCACCGCATGGATATCGGCACCGGGGTGCGCGCGGAGGCGGTGAGCGCGACCGGTACTTGGCTGGGGGAGGTGCTGGGCAGCCCCGTCCCCGCGCTGCTCGGCCGCGCCGGAGGTTTCCCTCCGGCGCGGCCGGGATCGCAGTGATGCCGATTCAGGACAGGGGCTCGAGGATTCCGGCGCTCACCAGGCTCTGGAAGTATCCGCCGCCGGGGTAGTAGTCGGCCGTGGTCGAGCCGCTCACGAAATCACCGGCCCACGCCACCGAAAGTCGTTGCAGCGCATCTACGTTCTTGCTCTGGGGAGTGCCGCAGGCGAACTTGTCCGGCCCGGGTGCACTGGACGCCTCCACGTCGATGTGGGAGGCGGTGGTGACCAGGACGCCCAGGAAGGGCCGGGGCAGCTGTTCGAGCACCTCTTCGGTGCCCGAGCCGTTTCGGTTGCAGCTGTACGGTGGCGCGGAGACCGCGACCACGGGCAGGGTGCTGTTGCTCAGATGGTTGAGCGAACTGCTCAGGTTGTTGCCGATGATGCTCTTGACCGGGTCGAAGAGAATGACACCGCGCAGATTGGCGAAGGCGGACGGGTAGTCGGCGCGCAGTTCCTGCGCCACGAACGGCACCGCCTCGCCGCCCGCGGAATGTCCGGCGAAGACCCAGGAGGTCGGCAGGGTGAGTTCGGGTCGCCCCGCCTTGGCCTTGGCGTCGGCGAAGCTGCGGCCGAGCTTGTCCGAGGGATCGGCGGACTTGCCGAACAGGTCGGCCACATTGTGCAGGAAGTCGGTGTTGTTGCCGAGGTTGGCGATGGTGCAGCCGAGCAGGCTGGAGGTCGGCAGAGTGGGCGCGAACACCAGGAAGCCCTGCGCGGCGAACTTGCGGGCGGTGTCGTCCATGGCATCGTTGGCGGCGGAGAAGCCGTGCTGCAGCCACAGCAGGCCCTTGGGGTTCCCCGCCGGGAAGTACCAGTCGCTGCTCTGCTTCAGAATGCGGAAGGCGCAACGGATTTCGACCTTGTTCTCGACCTTGGTCACCGTGGTGTCGGCGGTGGCGACGGGGGCGAGGGCGGTGGCGAGCGCGGCCACGGCGATCCAGAGGGAGGACAGCGCGGCCGACAGGGTTCTGATTCTCAAGGTGACTCCTTTGTCTCTCAGGGGGAAACAGTGTTTCTTCGAGTAGCGTCAATTAATGGTCTGAAACACTCGTGAGTCAATAGCTCGAGCCGAAAATTTCACCGCTGTGACCAGCAGTTTTACTGAGCGCCCGGCATGCTGCGGACGTGCGAAAGCAGCCCGGCGGCCGAGGGGCCGGGCTGCTTTCGTATGCGCAGGTGAGGGCTAGGTGGGGGAGTGCAGCAGGGTTGTCAGCTTTCCTGGATCGTCGAGATCGGCCAGGCCGTAGACGATCTCGGTGATGTCGTCGGCGCGGGCGGGGGACAGCGCCTCGGCGGTGTTGAGGCGGAATTTGACGGCCAGCTCGTCGGGGGACAGCGGGTCGCCCGGGCCGCCGCGATTGACCGCCACATGTTCGGTGACGGTGCGGCCGTCGCGGAGTTCGGCGGTCAGGGTGGCCGGGAACTGGTGGGGGAAGATCTCGTCGCAGCGGGGGTCGGGGACGCAGACCACCTTGGCGGCGAGGGTGAGGCGGGCCGGGTCGCGGGCGGCGACGTCGGTGAAGTCCTCGTGGAAGACGCCGAGTCCGCCGCCGCCGAGCAGGGCCGCGGCCACCGTGTAGGGGCCGGAGAAGGCCGCGTGGTAGCCGGATTCGGGTCGCTGTTTGGCGGTGCGGGGTTCGCCGATGGTGCGCAGCACCGGGGTGGGCGCACCCAGGGTGAGGCGGACGATCTCGTCGGCGGTGACACCGCGATCGCGCAGGCGGCGGGCGGCGTCGATACCGGCGTGGGTGAAGTGATTGCACGGATACGGCTTGAAGAACACCCCGGGCAGCTCCCACTGCTCACCGAGCCCGTCCAGCAGCTGGTCCGGATGTGCCCGCTCCCCGCAGAAGGCGTGCAGCAGACCGAATCTGCCCTCCAGCACCGTCGGCGGGCCGGTGAGGCCGTGTCGGGCCAGACCGGCGGCGGTGACCGCGGCGTGCGCGGCCCAGCCGCAGTGCACGCGCTTGACGGTGCCGCCGGTGCGATTGGCCTCGAGCAGGCCCGAACCCATGCTGGCGGCAATGCCGAGCGCGTGCGCGATTCCGGCGGCGTCCAGGCCGTACAGCATGGCCGCGGCCACCGCGCCGCCGACCGCGCCACAGATGGCGGTGGCATGCAGTCCGCGCTCGAAGAACACCGAATTACCCAGTGCGGCATCGTATCCGGCCATCCCTACGCGCACCGTGAGCTCGATGCCGACCGCGATGGCGTCCAGCAGCGCGGCCCCGGTGGCTCCGGTGGCCTCGGCGACGGCCAGCGCGGTGGGTACCACCGTGGCCGACGGATGCAGCACCGACGGGAGGTGGGTGTCGTCGAAGTCCAGGGCGTGTGCCAGGGTGCCGCCGAGCAGGGCCGCCGCGGCTTCCGGATAGCGGCCCGGCAGCCCCAGCGCGGTCGCCCGCGCGGCCCCACCCCACTCGGCCACCAGGGCGCGCACCGTGGCCGCGGCGGGAACCCGCTGCGCCGCAATGCTGTTGCCGAGTGCGTCCAGCACGCGCCGCGCGGCATCGGAACGCAACTCCACACCAACCCCCCTGTCCCGCGCCGCCACGGCGAACTCCGCCAGCCGGTAGGCCGCCGGAGGACCGGTCGGTGCGGTCGACCTGACGGGGGCGGTCGACTCGGCGGGCGCCGTCGGCCCGGTCGGTCCCGTCGATTCGCGGGGCTCGGTCGCTTCGGTCGTGCCGGGTGTCTCGGTCATCGGCTCACCGCCGCGAGTGGGCGCACCGGGGAGCCGGTGCCGCCGACGATGCGCAGGGGAGCGAGCATGAAGACGAATTCGGTCAGTTCGGCCGCCGCGAGTTCCTCGAGTGCGAGGTGTTCGAGGATGTAGATTCCGGAGTCGACGAGCAGCACCCGGTGTACGGGCAGGACGCTGTGTCCCGCGCCGGGGGCGATGCGCTCGTAGGCGGTGGTGTCGGCGCCGGTGGCGGCCACGCCGTGCGCGGCGAGCCAGCGTGCGGCGGGCACGCCCACGCCCGGAACCCCGGTCGTGCCACCGAGATACGTGGGCGGGTCGTCGAAGTGCCGCGCCCAGCCGGTGCGGATGAGCGCCACGTCACCGGGTTCTGGCGTGAACCCGGCGTCGCCCGCCGCGCCGTCGAGGTCGGCCTCGGTCACCTCGTACCCGCCCGGCAGAGTGTCGGTGTCGTGTCGGCGCGCGATGTCGAACAGCAGGCCCCGCCGTAGGAAGCCGGGCAACAGTTCCGCGCCGTGGGCGCTGAACGCGCCGCCCCGCTGAGCGGCCGCGGCGTCGATGCCGCCGTACAGCAGTCCGTCGTGGCTGACGTGACTGAGCGCGTCGATGTGCGTGCCGACGTGCCCGCCGGTCACGATGACCTCATTGGCGGCGGACCCGCCGTCGGGCCGCACCATATCGCCGTGGCGTCGGGCCAGGGTCATGCGGAAGCCGGGATGGTTGGGGGAGCACGGCATACCAGTGAAGAAGGGCTGGCCGAGTTCGATCAGCCGGACGCCGCCGCGCACCGCCTCCAGCAGGGGATCGCGCGTGATGACGGGTCGGGCCGGGCGGTCCGGGGAATGCGCCGGGTACGTCATGCGACCACCCCCGCGTCCCGCAGCGCCGTCAGTGCCGCGGCGTCGACGCCGTACTCGCCCAGCACCTCCGCGGTGTGCGCGCCCAGCGGTGGTCCCGCCCAGCGGATTCGGCCGGGTGTCTCGGAGAGTCGGAACAGCACGTTCTGCATGCGCAGTGTCCCCAGTTCGGCATCGGGCACCTCGGCGATGGTGCCCAGTGCCCGATACTGCGGATCGGTGAGCACGTCGGCGGCGGTGTAGACCGGCGCGATGGCGGCCTCGGCCTTCTCGAAGGCGCGTACCACCTCGTCGGTGGGGCGGTCCGCGATCCACGCCCCGACCGCGGCGTCCAGTTCATCGGCGTGCCGGGCGCGTTCGGCACCGGAGGCGAACCAGGGTTCGTCGATGAACTCCGGCCGCCCGACCAGTCGCATCACCCGCTCGGCCACCGATTGCGCGCTGGTGGACACCGCCACCCATCCGCCGTCGGCGGTCCGGTACACATTGCGCGGTGCGTTGTTCGAGGACCGATTGCCCATGCGCGGCTGGAGTTCGCCCAGTTGGTCGTAGGCGATGAGCTGCGGACCCAGCAGGGTGAGAATCGGTTCGATGATGGCGAGGTCGATCTGCTGGCCGTGTCCGTCGCGATCGCGGGCGCGCAGCGCGGTCATGACGGCGAAAGCGGTCGCCTGCGCCGCGATCCCGTCGGCCAGGCCGAAGGGCGGCAGCGTGGGCGGGCCGTCCGGTTCTCCGGTGACGGCGGCGAATCCGCTCATCGCCTCGGCCAGCGTGCCGAAACCGGGACGGCGGGCATAGGGCCCCACCTGCCCGAATCCGGTCACCCGGGCCAGCACCAGTCCCGGATTGATCTCGCGCAGTTCGGGATAGCCCAATCCCCAGCGCTCCAGGGTTCCGGGGCGGAAGTTCTCGATCACCACGTCGGCGTCGGCCACCATCCGGCGGAAGATCTCCTGCCCTTCCGGTGCGCCCAGATACAGCGTCACCGATTTCTTGTTGCGGCCCAGCATCTTCCACCAGAGGCCGACCCCGTCGCGCTGTGCGCCGTGTCCGCGCACGGGGTCGCCGCCGGGGTGCTCGAGCTTCACCACCTCGGCCCCGAAATCCGCCAGCAGCGTCGCCGCCAGCGGTCCGGCGAACAGCGTCGCCACCTCCAGCACCCGGATTCCCGACAGCGGTCCATCCATCACCCGACTCCTCACCCGCCACCTTGTGTTTCCCAATACGAAACAGCTCAGGACGTTGTGGCGTTGACTATCAGCGCATCCTACTGCGATGATCGCCGAGTTGGAAAAGATGTTTCGCACAGAGAAACTGGAGCAGTCGTGGCGACCGACCTGTTGATCCGGAACGCCCGCGTGGTGCGACCGGGTGATCCGACCACCGACCATCCCGAACCGGTCGATATCGCCGTGCACGACGGCGTCGTCACCGCCATCGGGCCGAATCAGACGGTCACCGACGCGGATCGGGTGGTCGACGCGCAGGGCCTGCTGGCCTTTCCGGGTGTGGTGGACGCCCACCAGCACTGGGGCATCTACCGCGAGCTGTCGCAGGACACCGAGACCGAGAGCCGCGCCTGCGCCCAGGGTGGCGTCACCACCTCCCTCACCTATATGCGCACCGGCCGCTACTACCTGAACCGGGGCGGCGCGTACCGCGATTTCGTCCCCGAGGTGCTGGAGCGGATGTCGGGGCGCTCGTTCGTGGACCACGCCCTGCACCTGGCGCCCATGAGCGCCGAGCACATCGCCGAGATCCCGTCGCTGGTCACCGATTTCGGCATCACCTCGTTCAAGATCTTC
Organism: Nocardia sp. CC213A; assembly: GCF_030766805.1. NCBI lineage: Bacteria > Bacillati > Actinomycetota > Actinomycetes > Mycobacteriales > Nocardiaceae > Nocardia > Nocardia sp. CC213A. The sequence goes on along the minus strand of NZ_JASFXA010000001.1, from coordinate 368,070 downwards.
ATGTTCTACGGCGGGCACGGACTGCACGGCCGTTCGTCAGATCAGGCCGACTTCCTCATGCTGGGGCCACACGAGCGCTACGACCTGGCCCATTTCGAATTCGTCATGCGCGCCGTCCAGCGGGCGCGCGCCGCGTTGGGTCCGCACATCTCACTGTCGCTGCACTGCGAGACCGCCGAGATCATGGCCGCCTACACGGCACTGGTGGAGCGCGAGGGCACCCTCACCGGGCTGCGTGCCTACAGCGCGTCGCGCCCGCCGCACTCCGAGGGCCTGGCCATCACCATGGCCTCCTATCTCGCCCACGAGACCGGACTGGCGAATATCAACCTGCTGCACCTGTCCTCGGCCAAGGCGGTCGCGGCGGCGCTCACCATGGCCGGGGCCTTCCCGCACGTGGACTTCCGCCGCGAGGTCACCATCGGCCACCTGCTGGCCGATGTCGACACCGCGCACGGTATCGGCGGCAAGGTGAATCCGCCGCTGCGCGAGCGCGCCGATGTCGAGGCGCTGTGGCGGCATCTGCTGGCCGGTGAGATCGACTGGGTGGTCAGCGATCACGCCTGCTGTCGGGACGAGCAGAAGTTCGGCGACGATCGCGCGGACGTCTTCGCCGCCAAATCCGGATTCGGCGGCGCGGAGTACCTGCTGCCGGGTCTGGTGGGGGAGGGGACGAAGCGGGGGCTGCCGCTGTCCCGGATCGCCGAGCTGACCTCCGGCAATCCCGCACGCCGGTACGGGCTGTCCGGAAAGGGCGATATCGCACCGGGCCATGACGCCGATATCGTGCTGATCGACCCGGACGCCCGCTGGACCGTGCGCGCCGCCGACTCCGAATCCGCCCAGGAGTACACGCCTTTCGAGGGCTTCGAGATGAACGCCCGCGTCACCGACGTCTTTCTGCGCGGTCGGCGGATCTTCGGCGATGGCCGGGTACAGGGCGATCCGCACGGGGCCTACCTGCGCCGGAAACCGGCCTGAGCGCGGGCCGAGCCGGGCGGCGGTGACCGACACCCGGCGGAGCCGCCGATATCGTGGCCGTTCGAGGGAAGCGGGTGGTAGCGGATGGTTTCGGTGGTACTGGTGCTGCTGGCGGTGGCACAGCTGGGATGCGTCGTGGCGCTGTGGACCGGTTCCGGAGTGCCGTCCGCGCCCTGCTGGCCCCTGACCCTGCTGGGTCTCGGACTCGCCTACGACGCGGCGGTCTTCGGTCTCGGCTCCACTCTCGGTGCGGGCGCGACGCTGCACGCACTGAGCGTCGGCAGGTTCGTCGGGCACGCGGTGCTGACCCCGCTGCTGTTGGTGTGGGCGGCCGAACGCGTGCTCGGCCTGCGTCGCCGCTGGGCCTGGATGCTCGCCGTACTGCTGATGGCCTGGGGCGTGCTGCGCGATCTGCTCGCGCTGCGGCTGGTTCCACGCGAGTTCGCCGACACCCTCCGCTACACCCCTGCGGAACCGCACGGGCCGCCCTGGCCCGTACTGGTCGTGATCGCCGTGGTGCTGCTCGCCGGAATCACGCTGTGGCGCAGGGAGAAGCGGCCCCTGCTGGTGATCGCGGCGGTGGTGCTGGTAGTGGCCTCCGCGGCGGCCTTCGACCTGCCGCCGCTCGGCAATGCCGGTGAGGCCCTACTGTTCGCGGCGGTCGTGGCCGTCGAGCGGGCCGGGGCAGGGCGGGGCCACCGCGCGGGGTCGGATCGGGAAGGTCAGACGGCCGCGGGTGCGTGACCGAACTCGTACTCGCTGAAATCCACCGTGCGGGTGGCGCGGGCGTAACCGATATGCGAACCGGGCCAGACGGCGATGACCTTGCCCTCCTCGGTGTGGTACCAGCCCGGGCAGCCGGTGGTGAACACGGTGTGGCGCAACCGTTCCTGGAGCCGCTCGTTGTAGGCGTCCTGGACCTCGCGGCGCACGTCGAGCCAGCCGCCGCGCTCGGCGATGCGCTCGATGGCGATGCGCGCGTAGCGGGCCTGCTTCTCGAGCATGAACGTGATGGTGTTGGTGATCGAGCCGGTGTTCGGCCCGAACATGAGAAACAGATTCGGGTAGCCGGTTACGGTGATCCCCAGATGGGCGTACGGCCCGGACTTCCACTCCGCATGCAGCTTTCGGCCGTCGCGTCCGGTGATGTCGACGGGGGCGAGGTACTCGCTCGCCGTGAACCCGGTGCACCAGACGATCACATCCGCCGCGACCTCGCTGACGTCGGACAGCCGCAGTCCCCGTTCGGTGACCTCCTCCACCCCGTGCGGGTGGAGGGTGGCATGCTCGCGGTCCAGCGCCGGATACCAGTCATTGGACAGCAGTACGCGGTTGCAGCCGAAGCGGTAGGTCGGCAGGACGGCGGCGCGGAGTTCCGGATCGCGGATCTCGCGGCGCATCTTGACCTTCAGCCACAGTTCGAACAGTCGCTGCACCGGTGCGGCCCAGCGGGCGATGAACGGCGCTCGCGACTCGTACCACAGCCATTCGATATTGTGCTGGAGCCGGGCCAGTCCCGGCACCGAACCGAGGACCGCGCGCATCGCGCGGGTGGTGCGATGGTCCCACTTGTTGCCCACCCAGTACGCGGACCGCTGGACGACGTGCAGCTCCGCGACCTGGTCCACGATGGCGGGCACCACCTGCACCGCGCTCGCGCCGCTGCCCACCACCGCGACCCGCTGACCGGTGAGATCGACGTCGTGATCCCACTGCGCGGAATGGAACTGGGCACCGCCGAAGCTCGCCATGCCCGGCAGTTCTGGCAGTCGGGGGCGGGAGAGTTGGCCGGTGGCACAGATGAGCGCGTCGAATCGCAGCACCTCGCCGGCCGCGGTCTCCACCCGCCAGCGGCCGCTGTCCTCCTCGAAGGCGGCGGCGGTGACCTCGGTGCCGAATCGAATGCGCGGGGTGACGCCGAAGCTGTCGGCGGTGCGCCGCAGGTAGTCGTGGATCTCCGGCTGCGTGCCGAACCGGCGCGACCAGTTCGTCTCCAGTGCGTAGGAGAGCGAGTAGATGGGGGAGGGCACATCGCATGCCGCACCGGGATAGGAGTTGGCCCGCCACACCCCGCCCACCGAATCGCCCCGCTCGAAGATCGTGTAGTCGCCGATGCCGTGGCGGTCCAATTCGATGGCCGCCGCCACACCGCCGAAACCCGCGCCGATGATCCCGACCGACACCGTCCTGCTCGTCATGGTTCGACGCTAGGAGCCGACCCCGAATCGCCGCGATGTCCGCTCCGGGTGTCCTATTGTCATTTACGGACATGAGCGCTTCGATCACACCACCGCCGCGCGCCTGGGATCATCCGCGCGGACCGGCCGCCGCCCGCATCCTCGTCGAGCTGGGTGGCGAGTACGGGATGAGTGCGAGCGAATGCCTGTCCGGTACCGGGCTGTGCGCCACGGACCTGACCCGGCCCGATACCGTGGTCGAAGCCGGACAGGAACTGGCCATCGCCCGCGCCCTGCTGGACCGGATCGGTGACCGGCCCGGTCTCGGAATCGCGGCCGGGCTGCGCTACACCGTCGGTACCCTCGGCGTCTGGGGTTACGCCATGCTGTCCGCCGCGACCGTGCGCGAGGCGATCCGGCTCGGGGTGCGGTACGCCGAATTGTCCTTCGCCTTCATCGAACCGGTGCTCGCCGCCGACGGGCCGGACCTGACCGTCACCTTCGACGACAGCGCCATTCCGGCCGATGTGCGCGCCTTCTTCGTGGAGCGGGAACTCACCAAGATCGCCGTCCTGGCTCCGGCCGCCATCGGCGCGGGGAGCGGGATGCGCATCGAGACCGCCTTCACCGGAGCCCGCGCGGCCCGGCTGCGGGAGCGGCTGCCCGGCGTCGACCTGCGCACCGATGCCGCCCGGCATCGCCTGGTGTTCAGCGCCCGACTACTGGATCATCCACTCACCCAATCCGATTCGACCACCGCGCTGCTGCTGGAACAGCAGTGCCGACGGCTGCTCGAAACCCGGCGGGCCCGCCGCGGCACGGCGGGCCGCGTCCGGTCGCTGATCCTGGCCGAACTCGCCGACGGGCCGACCGCCGCCACCGTCGCGGCCCGGCTGCACCTGGACGAGCGCACGCTGCGCCGCCGGCTGCACGCCGAAGGCACCACCTTCCGCGAACTGCTCGACGAGGTGCGCCACACCCTCGCCACCGAACTGCTGGCCCTGGATCGCCTCACCCTGGCCGATATCGCGCGCCGGCTCGGCTACCACGACGCCGCCAATTTCAGCCGCGCCCACCGCCGGTGGACCGGCCGGGCACCGCGCACCACCGCTACCCCTTCCGGCCGGTACGACCCGGCCGATACGCGATAATGACCAGGTGACTCAGAGCAAGCGGGGTAAACCGGGTCCGGGCCGCCCGGCCGGAATCGACAGCGTCGACACGCGACAGCGGGTTGTCGACGCCGCCATTCGCTGCTTCGCTCAGCACGGCTACGGACCGGCGACCAACAGCGTCATCGCCGGTATCGCGGGGGTCACCGCCGGGGCGGTCTACTACCACTTCGGCACCAAGAGCCAGTTGTTCGAAACCGTCTGCGCCGAGGTGTACGGCCGCATCCAGGACCGCGCGGCGGCCGCCATCGACGGTGCGCTCTCGGTGCGCGAACTGCTGCAAGCCCTGCTGGCGGTCTCCATGCGGATCAACCACGAACATCCGGAACTGGCCGGGTTCGTCGCGACCGCACCGATCGACGCCCGACGGCACGCCGAACTCTCGGAAGCCTTCGCCGCCGTGAGCAAGGGCATGGTCGAAGGCGTGGCCGAGGCGGTGACCCGAGGGCAGGCCGCCGGACGAATCCCGGCCGACCTCGACCCGGTGCAGATCGCCCGGCTCATCCTCGCCGTCGTGGACGGTTTCGCGCACGCCGCCGCGGCCTCCGACCCCATCGAAATGGATATCCTGGACAGCCTGTTCGAGCGCCTGCTGCTCGACGCCACCACCTAGGCGGGCGATGCGGCCACGCACCGCCCGCCGGGTGTTCAGGCGGGCCGGGCGACCCGGTCGGTGAAGGTGCCGTGGAAGGTGAGCGGCATGTGGTGGCGCAGGGTGCCGCGGTAGAGCGGGTCGGCCAGGAGGTCGCGCGCGTCCAGTACGAGCACGCTGGCGAGTTCGGTGGTGCGGTCCTGGGTCACGGCCAGCAGCCAGCCGTCGTCCTCGGCGCTCGCACCGGGGCGGGGGACGAACAGGGCCTCGTGGGCCAGGGTGTCGTCCGGCAGTCGGTGCACCGACTCCTTGCCGGTGTCGGTGTCCAGCTTGGCGATCGAACTCGGGTAGGGGGTGCCGTCGGCGCTGGCGGCCAGGTACACGTAGCGGTTGCGGCGGCTGGTGTGGCCCAGGTTGTAGGTGGGGAAGTCGCCGTGCAGGTCGGAGAGGATCTCGTGGATCACCCGGCCGGTGGGGGTGACGCGCAGCTGGGTGAGCCTGCCGCCGTAGGGTTTTCCGGCACCGAGCATGCCGTCGCGCACAGTGCTGAGCTGGCTGTTGAGTTCCGTCCAGGAGGCGTCGTAGTCCACCAGCTCCACCACGGTGTCCGAGCCGTCCTCGTAGGTGTTGGCCAGATGCAGGTGCATGAGCGGATCGGTGTGCAGCACCCGGGGTTTGCCGCCGTCGCGGGGCACCAGGCCGATCATGGTGCCGCGCCGGGCGTCGTAGTCGATGGCCTCGATGAAATTGCGCATGCCCAGGCCCGCACCGAGGAATTTGCCGATCGGGAACACCAGGGGCGGGATGGCGAACACCAGGTGGCGTTCGGTGAGGCCCATATCGTGATTGAACATCGGGGTGGGCAGTCCGAGCGACCCCAGCGCGTGCAGCGTGCCGCCGCGGTCGACCCGGTAGCAGGCGAGCTGGGGGCGCGGGAACATGGACAGGCCGAAGTTGAACATCTCGCCGGTGCGGGGATCCCAGCGCGGATGAGCGGAGAACGCGCCGATCCAGGTGAGCCCGCCGTCGAAATCGTGTACGCCCACGGTGGCCAGGGTGTCGGGGTCGATCTCGGTGGGTCGCCCGCCCTCCCACAGCGCCAGCAGCTTCCCGGCGTGCACGGCCACACTGGTATTGGCCACATTGGCCGGGAATCGCAGTGCGTTGGTGAGGATTCCGCCGGATCGCAGGGTACCCAGCGCGCGATACGGCGCGCCGTGCGCGGTGAGCGACCGCCGATAGTGCTTGGTGCGGACGAACCGGTTGCGGAAGTGCAGTCGCCCGTCGTCGAAGGCGTACATGGACAGCATGCCGTCACCGTCGAACAGATGGCCGAGCGGTTGGCCCCCGGCGTCCATCTTGCCCGGTCCGTTGCGATACATGGTGCCGCGCAGGCTCTCCGGGACTGCTCCGGTGAAATCGTCTACCGTGTAGTCGAATTCGTCGTGCAGCGGCAGATAGTCGCGACCGGTCGCGGTCTGGTCGGATGTCGTGGTCGGGCTGGACATGGCCCCTCCTGGATCATGAGAGCGCGGGACGCACGCGCAGCGTGCAGGACAGTTCGGGCAGATGGGGTTCGAATTCCAGCGGCATCGCCGAGGTGGCGTCGAAGACGCGCTCACAGGCCGCCTTGCAGCCCATGAGGCAGGAATTCGTCTGTGCGGCGGGCGCGGACACCGAGGCGTGCATGGCGCATTCGGGGATCTCGTACACCAGGGTGCCGTCGGCCTCGACCGCCGTGCGGCGGATGGGTCCGACCAGGAAGGTCGCGAAGCCGACCCCCGCGTCCATGACCGACGGGTACATGCCCTGGGGAATGAGCCGCAGCGAGGCGAAGGCCGGGAGCAGATAGCGCAGCCAGCGGCGCAGCCGGATCGACACCGCCGTGGCGACCAGGTCGGTGACGTCCTCGACCGGCATGACCTTCGTCAATTCGGTGGTGGCCCATTCGAGTTCGGTGACGAACTGGCCGTAGCGGCGCTTCCAGGACCAGCGCGGTCCCTCCAGGAACCGGTTGCCGGTGCGCTTGGCGGTGACGGCCGCCCAGCCCGCGTCCACCGCGGCGCGGTCGTCGGCGACCACCCGCAGCACGGGCAGCAGGACGGCTTCGGGCACGTCACCGACGCGGGCCAGCATGGACCGCATGATCAGGTCGTCGCGCAGCGCGGTGAGCGCGCCGGTGGGTTGGGGACTGTTCATACTTCCACCTCTCGTCTTTCCACCTCTCGTCGACGGCGAGCGCCGTCAGGGAATATCGACCCGCGCGGCCTTCCACTGCCCGTCGACCAGCCGCATGGTCATGACGATGCGGCTGCGGTCCACCCGCGGGTCCGGCATCTCGGTATTGGTCACCGTCTGGTCGACGAACAGCAGCACCACCACCTCGTCCCGGGTGGCGGATTGGACGGCCGACTGCAGCACCACGCCCTTGCCCGCCGCCCGGTGGTCGATCAGCAGCTGCCGCAGCTGACTGCTGGACTGGGTGTATGCGTCGCGGAACTCGCCGGTGGAGCCGTCCAGGACAGCCTGGAAATTGGCGTCCAGATCGGCGCTGTCCACCGAGGTCAGGGTGACGGCGTAGGTCTCGGCGGCACGCAGCGCGGCGGCACTCGCCTGCTCGGTGGCCCGCACCTCGCGGTACTGCCAGCCGAAGTACGCGGCGGCGGCCCCGAGGCCGATGATGAGCAGCAGCGCGATCGCCGGGGCGAGGCGGCGCGCACCGGCCGCGGGGCGCCACCGGATACGGATGGTCTTGGCCACGCGGGAATGTGCCGGAGTCGTGGGACCTGTCGCGTCCGACGATTCCGCCGCGCCGGCGCTGCCTGCTGATGCCGCCGACGCCACCGGTGTCGCCTTGTCCGAGGGGGCTCCGTCGTCCGCTGGTGTCACTTCGCCTGCCGGGGTGGCGTTGTCTCCTGGTGTCGCTTCGCCTGCCGGGGTGGCGCTGGTTGCTGATGTCACTTCGCCTGCCGGGGTGGCGTTGTCTGCTGGTGTCGCTTCGCCTGCCGGGGCCGAGCTGTCTGCTGGTGTCGCCTTGTCCGCGCGGGCCGAGCTGTCTGCCGGGGCCGGTGTGCCTGAACGGGCCGCCTTCTCTGCTGGGGCCGCCTGGTCGATCGGGTCCGCGCGAGTCGCGGGATCGGCCGTGGACGACCGGCTGCTGTCGGGTGCGGTGGACTTCGCGGTCGCGACGTCGGTGTCGGAGGGGGTTTCGCGGTCGCGGTCGGTGCGCATGTCGTCGGTGCTGCTGTCGCAGCCGGTGCTGTCGGTGGCGGTGGTAGTCGCGGTCTCGGGCGGTGTCGAGGTGGGGGAGTCGGCGTCCTGATCGAGGACGTCGATGGTCTTGTCGGGCATGGCGTTTCCTAGGGGTCGAGCTACTTGCCCTGCCGGTGGGGCTCGGATTCGGGCGGCATGACGGGGCCGCCGTAGGGCAGCGGGATGGTGTGCGGTCCGATCGGTGTCGGGTCGGTGCGGCGCATGGGGTCGTATCCGGGTGGCGGACCGGCGGTGTCGTCGCCGGGGGGCACCGGTGCGTTGCGGGCTCCCCGGACCAGCAGCGCCGGATCGGGATTGGCGCAGTAGGTGTACATGTAGGGCTCCGGATAGCTGGGGTCGAACGGCACGTCGCGCGGATGCGGGTAGTCGCAGTAGTGGCGGAAGTACAGGTTGGCCACCGCCCACACCCCGCCGTCGTGCATGGTGGAGGCGACGGCGTCGAGGACCGAGCCGCGGTCGTCGCGCAGCAGATGGGTCAGCGCGGGCACCCGGATATAGGAGAGCTGGGCGACGGTGGCGAGATTGCCGAGCAGCTGCACCATGGTGGGGGAGTTGTCGGCGATCAGGGTGTCGAGTGCGGCCAGGGTGCGCGGGCTGTGCTCGATGAGCTGCCGCAGCCCGGCGTCCTTGGCCCCGGCGGCGTTGAGCGTGGCGGTGAGATTCGCGGTGGCCGTGCGCATTCCGTCGGCCTTGTCGATCATGAGCTGGAAGACCGGTCGACTGTCGCGCAGCAGGGCGGTGGTCTGCGGCAGGACGCCGTCCAGGCTGGAGACCAGCAGTTCCATGCCGCCCAGCAGGTTCCGCAGTGTGCGCGGTCCCTCCGGTCCGACGCCGAGCTCGTCCACGATGGCCCGCAGCCGCTCCGGATCGGTTTGCGCCAGCAGGCCGTCGATATTGCCGAGCACCCGCCACAGCGGCACCGGCACGACGGTGCGGTCCTGGGTGATCAGGCTGCCGTCGGTCAGCAGCGGCCCACCCTGCGAGCTGGGTTCGAAGTTCAGGTACTGCTCACCGGCGGGGGACAGCCCCGACACCCGCACCGCCGTGCCGTCGCGCGGAATGCGCGCGGTCCCGTCGACCCGGGCCACCGCCCGCACACCGTCGGCGGTCAGCTCCACCGACTCCACCCGTCCGATCGGCACGCCGCGCAGGGTGACGTCCTGTCCGGCCAGCAGTCCGCCGGATTCGCTGAGCTGTACCCGAATCCGCATCTGAGTGGCGAACGGATCGGTGCGCAGCGCGCCGAACATGATGTAGGCCCCGGCCAGGGCCAGCAGCGCCACCTGCGCGACCACCGACAGCGCGAGCCGGTGCGCCGTCGCGGCCCGGGCGGTGCGCACCAGCAGGCGCGCCGGTGGTTCCAGCATGCTCATCGCCCCGCCCCCGTCACGCGATTGCCGAGCTGGGTGAGCACGAAGGCCAGCGATCCGACGAAGTTCGCCAGATCGGCCTGCTCCGGGAACCGGAACGCCGAATCGGCCAGGTGGCCGGGATCGTCCACCGGACCGATCACCACCTGCCGCAGTTCCACATCGGCGTGGGCGGCGTTGGAGCTGAAGAACTTCAGCGTCGGCGGCAGGATGCGCAGCAGGTTGGCCATGGTGACGCGCGGATCCACGGCGGATTCGTTGAAGGCCGCCGACACCATGTTCAGGTCGTGCACGATGCTGCGGGTGTCGGTGCCCTGAATCGCCGGGAACTTCTCCAGATGCCGGGTCAGCGCGGCGATCTGGTCGGCGAGGGTGACCATGCGCGCGGTGTTGTCGGCGATCACGGCGAGGGCGGGTCCGGCCGCGCCGAGAATCTCGTCGATGGCGGTGCGCCGCGCGTCCAGGCCGTCGGCCAGTGCCGCGGTGCGGGCCAGCACGCCGCGTAGTTCTTCGGAGCGGGCCGCCATGGTGGCCAGCAGATCCCGCGACTGCGCGATGACGGCGGTCAGGCGCGCACCCCCGTCGTTCATGGCGTCGCCCATACCGTTGAGCACCCGGGTGAGGTTGCGGATCACGCCGCCGTTGACCAGGAGGGTGGTGGAGGCGAGGACATCCTCGACGGTGGCGGCGGCCGCGGTGGACGGCAGCGGGATGGTGTCACCGTCGCGCAGCGCCGTGTCGCCGCCACCTCCGGCGGGCGGCACCAGGGAGACGAAGATATCGCCCAGTGGTGTGGCCGAACGCAATTCGGCCCGGGTGCCGGTGGGTAGCGCGACGGTGTCGAGAATGCGCATCGACACCACCGCCGTGTAGTCGCGGGCGGTCATGGACACCACCTCGCCGACGTCCGCGCCGCCGACCCGGACCTTGGCGCGATCGGGCAGGTTGAGGGCATTGGAGAACACCGCGTTCAGGTGATAGCTCGGGCCGTTCACCCCGGGCGCGGGCAGCGGCAGGTCCTCCACGCTGACCGAGCAGCCCGCGAGCAGGGCCGCGGTGGCGCAGACGGTGACCGGCAGCGGTCGACGGCGGCTCACGGGTGCATCCTCGTCATCGCCTCGAGTACCGACGTGACGCCGAAATCCGGCCCCATATCGCTGAAATTGCCGGTGCTGCACCCTAGTTGGCGTAGTCCGAGAATATTGCACACCTCCTTGGTCATGGAGCTGTCGAAGAACACCGAATCGAAGTGCGCGCCGACCCGCAGATAGCCGTTGCGCTGGTCGATGGCGTTCACCACGTTGTCCACCGCCAGCGGGGCGAGATTGAAGACCTCGGCGAGTTCGCGCCGGTAGTCCACCAGCGCGCGGGCGAAGGAATCGCTGCTGGCCACGGTGGCGCGCAGATCGTCGCGATGCTCGGTGAGCAGGGCGGTGATGCGGTCGAGCACCTCGTTGAGCAGTCGCCCCGTCTCACCTTGCCCCAGCTGTTCCCGCACCAGCAGGTCGCTGAGTTGCCCGACGCCGGAACCGAACTGGTCGAGCAGCTGCTGATTGCGGGCGGCGGCGTCGGTGAGCGCGGCGAGTTCGGTGACGATGGTGGTGATGGCCTGGCGGGTGCCCTCGCCGTCGTCGGCCCCGGTGCGCAGCGCCTCCGACAGCGTGCCGAGCGCCGAGCGCAGTTGCTCACCACTGCCCGCCGCCATGGCCGCGGTGCTGTCGAGGATCTCGGCGACGGGGCCGCCGCCGCGACCGTCGCCGCCCAGCGCGGTGCCCAGCTTGTCCACCATGTTCAGGATGCGGTCGAACTCGATGGGCGTTCTGGTGCGGGTCAGGCCGAGCACCGCGCCGTCGGGCAGGGTCGGGCCGTCGGTGTAGGGCGGGGTGAGTTCGATATGCCGTTCGGTGAGAATCGAGGTGCCGACGGTGACGGCCTGCACGGTGTCGGGCAGGCGCACGCCGCTGTCGATGCGCAGTTCGATCTCGACGTATTCGCCCTTGGCGGTGATGTTCTCGACCGTGCCGACCGGCATGCCGAGCACCGCGACCGCATTGCCCTGGTAGAGGCCGATGGCATTGTCGAACTGGGCGATGATGGTGCGCGGCGCGGTCCCGGTGCCGGGCAGTACCGCGAATCCGGCGGCGACCAGCGCCGCGACCAGAGCCGCGATCGCGCCGGTACGGAGGGCTCGGTGGCGGAGGGCTGGGTATCTCATCGGCAGTCCTCGAAGTACCGGAAGTGTTCGGGCCAGTGGTGCTGCTCGGCATTGGCGCTGATCGCGCACATCCAGGAATCCACCATGAGCCCGCCGGGCAGCAGGAAGTCCAGGAACGGGCCGGTGCCGGTGGCATTGGTGATATTGCGGACGGCGATCGGCATGGCCTGGAACATATTGCGCAGCAACTCGTCGTGGTCGCCGATCATGCCGGTGAGGGTGCGGATGTCGACCAGCAGCGAGTCGATGTGCTCCCGATTGCCGACCGCCACCGTATGCGCGATGGTGACCAGTTGGGTCGCGGCATCCAGCAGTCGCACCACACCGGCCCGGCGGGCGAGGATTTCCCGCACCATGACATCGCCCTGTCCGATGAGGGCGGCCATATCGCCGCTCTGGTCGCCGAGGATGGTGGCCAGTTGGGCGGTATTGCGCAACAGTGCGCCGATCTGATCGCGGCGTTCGGCGATCATCCGCGACAGGTTCTCCACATTGGCCAGTGCCTCGGGCAGGATCGCGGGCGTATCGCGCAGCTGTGCCGCCAGCAGGCCCATGGATCGCGCGAAACGATCGGCGTCGACCTGTTCGAAAGTGGCGGTCGAATCCTGTAGCAGCTTCTGCAGATCGTAGGGAACCGTGGTGTGCGTCAGTGGGATTCGTCCGTCCGGCAGTGATCCGTCACCGGCGGGCATGAGCGCGATCGAGCGAGCGCCCAGTACGGTGGTGAGGACGATCTCAGCGCGGGTCTGCGCGCCGAGGGCGACGTCGCCGTCGATCTTCATGCGGACGAGCACGCGGTCGCCGGCGAGTTCGGTGCCGCCCACGGTTCCCACCGGCACCCCCGCGACCGTCACCTGATCACCCGGCCGGATGCCCGCCGCCTGTCCGAACTCGGCGGTGTAGGTGGCCTGGCCGATGTGCAGCGTGGTCACCAGGGTGGTGGCGGCGACCGCCAGGACGAGCGCGGCCAGCGCCAGCGCACCGAGCCAGGTCTGGCGCAGCGATTCCAGGGGCCGGTCGCGCAGTCGCCGACCGATACCGACGGAGCGTGGAATGAGGCTGCGCGGCGTGCTGTTTCGCGCTGTCGCTGTCATGGCATATCACCTGCACTGTGCCGAGTACCTGCGCTGCCCACCGGGGGTCGCGCTGTCGACGATCGCGGGAACGACGGGGGCGATCAGGTCGAGAATCGTGAAGTTGAAGTCGCACGCCTGCGCGCTCATGGCGGTGCTGTCCCCGGTCACCCGGGCCAGCCCCTTGAACACCGCGGGCAGGTTCGCCCCCAGGGTGGCGACGCCGTCCGGATTGCCGACGATGGTCGCCAGCCACCCCGGCTCCCGGGCCAGCAACTGCTCCAGATCCGGTGCCGCCCCGGTGATCACCGCCGCGAGCCGGCCGACCGTTCCGGAGATCGCGCCGAGCGAGGAAACCAGCTCACCGCGCTGCTCGGCGAGCCCGTCCACCACCGTGCGGACCTGGGTGAGGGTGGTCTGCAACCGGGTGCCCTGCGCGGCGAGGGTGGCCATCACCCCGTTCAGGCTGGTGATCACCTTGCCGAGCAGCTCGTCGGGTCCGGCCACCACCTGTGCCAGTCGGGACGTCTCGGTGATGAGCGTGGTGAGTGCGTGCACATCGCCCTGGAGCGCCTCGATGAGTGCGGTGGACAGATTGCCGCGGTCGGCCGGGTCGAGCAGCGTGAACAGCGGTTCGAAACCATTGAGCAGACCGGTGAGATCGAAGGAGGGCTCGGTGTGTTCGACCGGGATGGTGGCGCCGTCGGGCAGCCGTGCGGGTTGACCGAAGTCGGCCAGAGTGAGGCCGAGATAGCGTTGTCCGGCGATGTTCTGGTAGACGATCGAGGCGCGGGTATCGCCGTAGACCGGCTGATCGCGCCGCACCCGGAAGCGCACCCGGGCGCGGGTGCCGTCGAGTTCCACGGCGTCGACCCTGCCCACCCGCACCCCGGCGATCCGCACATCCGAGCCCTTGCGCAGGCCCGAGGCATCGGTGAACATCGCGGTGTAGGAATGCGTGGGACCCTGTACATCCCGCCGTAACGTGACGAATATCGTCCAGGTCAGCGACAGGCTCACCACGAGAAAAGCGGCCAGCCACAGCAGGTTTCGTCGGTGTGCTGTCATCGTTGGCCCTCCGTCGAGCGACCGGTCTGTGGAACCGGGGTGAATACCGGTGGTGCGGGCGGAGTTCCGAGCGGGCCGAGCAGAATGCGGGCCGCCGCGGAGTCCGCGTCCGGCAGCGTCACCCCGGGCGGCGGGGTGTAGGCGCGCGCATCGGGCAGACCCGTGGTGTCGATGACCGGTGTGGTCTCGGGCGCGGTATCGCAACTCGGGCCACGCAATTCGCCGTACACCGGGCAGTCGGCCCGCACATACAGCCGCAGCGGGGTCAGCGACACCACCAGTTTGAAGGTGAAGGTCAGCTTCTCTCCGGTGCGCGTCCACAGCTCCCGGAAGAAGGTGTCGACCACACTGTTCAACCGCAGCATGATGGCCGGGAATTCGCCGGCGTCGTCGGCCAGCACCCCCACCACCGGGGTGAGCTGGGCGGTGATGTTCACCAGCTGGTCGGCGTGATTGTCCATGGCGGTGCCGACGGTGCCGAGGGTGTCGCCGGTGCCCAGCAGCAGCGCCGCCAGTTCCTCCTGCTTCTCGGCGACGGTCCGCAGGGGCGCGACCGTGCTGTGCAGCGCGTCCACCAGATCCGGTGCGGTCTCCGCCAAGGTCGCGATGGCCCGCTCCCAGGTGCGCAGGGTGCTCGGGCCGGTGTCCTCGGTGCTGAGCCGGTTCATCTCGTCGACCACCCGATTGAGCCCGTCCACGGTGGCGGTCAACGTCGCGCCCTTGCCGGCCGTGGCATCGGCGAGAGTGCGGATGAGACCCAGGGTGCGGTCGCTGTCGTCGCGGCCGACGGCGCGCAGCAGTTCCCGCACCTTGACCAGGGTGGTCTGAAACAGTTGCGTCGGCAGCGTACGGTCCTCGGCGATGGTCGCACCGTCCGTGAGCGGCCGCCCGACGGCGTTTTCATGGGACGGCCCGCCGTCGTCTCCTTGGGACGGCCCGCCGTCGTTGTCCACCAGTTGCACCGAGGAGACGGCGAAGGCGTTGCTCGGCACGATGCGTGCCGTGACGGTGCTCGGAATCCGCCGCGCGTGTTCGGGTTTCAGGTCGATGGTCACGATATTGGGCGAATCGCCGCGTGCCGGGGTGACGCCCCGGACCATGCCGACCAGCACCCCTCGGAACTTCACATCGGATTTCTCCGGCAGACCGTCGCCGACACTCCCGAGCAGCGCGGTCACCGTGACCCTGCGATCCAGATCGCCCCGGGATTTCGCCAGCAGCAGCTGGGTCGCGACCACGCAGATCACCAGGAAGACCACCCCGGTCGCCAGCAGTAGCCGGGTGGACGGCCCCCGGCCGTCCAGTTCGAACGCATTGCCCCGTGTCCTGTTTCCCATGTCGTGCCTAACCCCCCAGTCGTCCGCCCGCGTCGATGCCCCAGAACGCCATGGTCAGCAGCATGTTCAGCACGGCCATGATGGTGATGCTGGCGCGCATGGCCCGCCCCGCCGCGATGCCGACCCCGCGCGGGCCACCGGTGGCGTAGAAGCCGTAGTAGCACTGGATGGTGGACATGACCGCCACGAAGACACACACCTTGATCACCGCGAAGACGATGTCGCGCCCGCTGAGCATGAGCGCGAAGTAGTGCAGATAGGTACCGGTGCCCTGCCCGCTGGCGAGGAAGACGACGAGTTGGCAGGCCAGGAAGTTCAGCGCCAGGCAGGCGACGAACAGCGGCAGGATGGCCAGCGCCGAGGCCAGTACCCGCGTGGTCACCAGATACGGAATCGGGCGGATGGCCACCGATTCCAGGGCGTCGATCTCCTCGGCGATCCGCATGGCCCCCAACTGCGCGGTGAAGCGGCAGCCCGCCTGGATGCCGAAGGCCAGCGCCGCCATGAGCGGGGCCAGCTCCCGCACCGCGGCGAGGGAAGTGATGAGCCCGGTGGCCGGACCCAGGCCGAGCAGTTGCAGCGCGTTGTAGCCCTCGATGCCCACGATCGCGCCCGTCGCGCCACCCACCACCAGCACCACGCCCGCGGTGCCGCCGCCCACCACGATGGAACCGTTGCCCCAGGTCACATCGGAGAGCAGCCGCAGGAACTCACGCGAATACCGTTGCAGCACAATCGGTATGCCCGCGATGGCACGGAAGAAGAAGGCCACCATGTGGCCGACGCGCGCCAGGTGGTGACGGCCGAAACCGGCCCCCGCCACCAGCGGGCGCGTTCCGGCGATGGTGTAGCCGGTCGCCATGATCAGAATCCCGCCCGCGGGAACAGGATCAGATACATCTGGCTCATCAGCACATTGACCAGCATGAGCAGCAGAATCGACTGCACCACGGCGGCATTGACCGCGTTCGCCACCCCCGATGCGCCGTGCCGGGCGTCGAGCCCCTTGTAGCACGACACCACCGCCACGATCACCCCGAACACCATCGCCTTGAGCAAGGTCAGTACCAGATCGTCGACCGTGGCGAAGGAGGCGAATGTGGCGGTGTAACTACCCGGGGTGCCGCCCTGGAGGGTGACCGTGAAGGCGTATCCGGCCAGAAAGCCGATGAAACAGGTGAATCCGGTCAGTGCGACGGCCACCACCACCGCGGCGGCCAGGCGCGGCACCACCAGCCGCCGGATCACCGACACCCCCATGACCTCCATGGCCGCGGTCTCCTCCCGAATGGTCCGCGACCCCAGATCGGCGCTGATGGCAGACCCCACGGCCGCCGCCATCAGAATGGCGGCGACCATCGGCGCGCCCTGCCGGATGACCGCAAGCCCATTGGCGGCCCCGGCCAGCGAGGTCGCCCCGAGTTGCCCGGCCAGCAAACCGAATTGGATGGACAGCGTCACCGCGATGGGCACCGTGACGAATAGGGTCGGCACCACCGCCGTGCGTGCCATGAAGGTCGCCTGTTCGACGAACTCGCCGAACGGGAACCGGCGACGCGCGATATCGGACATCAGATATTGGCAGGCGCGCACCCCGAGTACGAACTGCCCGCCGACCGTGCGCAGCGCGGCGAGGGGATGGCGGTTCGCATAACCCCGGGACCACCGCACCACCTCGGCGCGCGCCGAGGCCGCATCGGGTGGGGGTGGGGGAGCGGTGGTGGTCATCGCCGGGCCTACCGTTCGGCCGTGGCGGATACCGGGCGGTCGGCGGCGGGTGTGCCCTGCGCCCGGAAGATCAGCGAGAGGCGCTTCAGGCCGCGCAGCATGAAGCTGGGTTCGTACTCGAAATCGTTGTCCGGGCCGAATTCCACCGCGCCGAAGCGCGCCGCCAGCTCCTCGACCATGATCCGGGATTCCAGCCGGGCCAGCGGCGCGCCCAGGCAGGCGTGGATACCGGCGCCGAAGGCCAGGTGCGACCTGACATCCGGCCGTTCGGGGTCGAACTCCTCGGGCCGCTCGAACGCGGCCTCGTCTCGGCTGGCCGAGCCGAAACCGAGCACCACCAGCTGCCCGGCCGGGATGGTGTAGCCGCCCAGCGTCGCCTCGGTCTTGGTGATGCGGAACATGCTCTGCACGGGGGCGAGGAAGCGCAGCCCCTCCTCGATGAGGGGTGCGGCATGCGCGGTGGGGTCCGCGCGCAGCCACTCCCACCACCGGGGCGCGTGCGCGATCTGTTCGAACACTCCGGTCAGCAGTTTGGTCGAGGTCTCGTTCCCGGCGATGAGCAACTGCTGGATGATGCTCAGGCAGGCGGCCGTGCTCAGCGGTTCGTCACCGTCGGCGGCGCTGGGCGCGTGGACCAGTCCGCTCAGCAGGTCGTCGCGCGGATGCGCGCGCCGGTCGTCGAGTTCGGCGGCGAAGAAGCGCTGATACTCCAGCAGACCGCGGGCCTGCTCCAGACGTCCGCCGTCGTCGAGTTCCGCGCCCACCGTCGCGGTGAACTGATCCGACCAGCGTTTGAAATCGTCGATCCGGTCGTCGGGCACATTCAGCACATGGGCGATGACCCGCAGGGGCAGTGGTGCCGCAACGGCTTTCACGAACTCCACCGGCGTGCCGTCGGGTAGTCCCTCGGCCAGCTCGCGGGCGATCTCGCGGATGCGCGGCTCCAGGCGTGCGATGAACCGGGGCGTGAACGCCTTGGCCAGCATGCGTCGGTAGTAGTGATGCTCCGGCGGATCGGCGGTGAGCAGCGTCGGCACCGCGGGCCACCCCTGTGCCTGGATCCGCTCGAGTTCCTCCTTGATGGACTCGGGCGGGGGCAGCTGCGGCAGACCGAAGTTCGACGAGAACACCTCGTGATCGGCCAGCGCCGTGGCGACCAGCTCGCGCGAGGTCACGAACCACATGCCCCGGCTCGCCACGAAGTGCACCGGCGCCTCCCGGCGCAGGGCGCGGTGCCAGGGATACGGGCATTGCAGTGTCTGCGGATCCAGGGGATCGAACGCGGGAGCGGAGCAGGGCGAGGTATCGGTCAAAGCCGCCTCCAAAGATGTTGCCCCCCACAGAAAACAGGCGGGTGGGCCGGGTCTTGACTAATTAATTGGCCAATATAATAGTGATCCGTGTCATAGACAAGCGGGGGTCGCGCAGCGCGGTCGCCGAGAACGGAGGTGGGGCATGTCGAAGGCCCTGGTGACGGGTGCGGGCAACGGAATCGGCCGCGCCATCGCGAAACAGCTGGCGGACAACGGATTCCAGGTTGTTGCCGTCGACCTCGACAAGGCCGCGGCGGCGGCCACCGCCGCCGAGATCGGCGGGACGGCGCTCGACTGCGATATCTCCGACGAGCAGGCGGTCGGGGAGTTGGCCGCCACGGTCGGTCCGCTGGACGTGCTGGTCAACAATGCCGGGATCTGGCGCTCGCACACCCTCGACGACTCCACCCTGACCGATGTCGACGCGGTGCTGCGCACCAATGTGATCGGTAGCTGGTTGGTGGCCCGAGCCTGCGTGGCGAACTTCCCGGCGCACGGCGGGGCGATCGTGAACCTCACCTCCGTGCTGGCCGAGATGTCGGGACCGGGGCGTGGCATGTACCCCGCGTCCAAGGCCGCCATCGTCGCCCTCACCAAGCAGATGGCCACCGAGTACGCACCGCGCGGGATCCGGGTGAACGCGGTGGGGCCGGGGTTGGTCCTCACCGAGGGCACCCGGGCCGAATTCGGCGATCCCGGTCTGCAACGGGCCATCGGTGCGGCCATGCCGCTGGGACGGCTCGGCACGCCGGAGGACATCGCCGCCGCGGTCGGGTTCCTGATCTCCCCGGCCGCGAGCTATATCACCGGGCAGGTGCTCTACGTCGACGGCGGCTGGACCAGCAATGGGTCGGCCTTCATCGGCATGGCCGCGCAGCGCTATGTCGAACAGCTGACGGCGGCACCATGAGCGCCATCCGTCACCTTCTCTCCCGCAATGTAATTCACTCTGGTTGGAGGATGTCATGACCGACCTTCGCGACGGCCGCGAGCTCGCACCGGGCGAGGCCCGCTCACCCGGGCCCAGTGTGCAGAGCCTGTTGTCCGGTGACACCCGGGAGGTGCCGCCCCCGCTGCTCGAGGAGTCCTACGAATACCTGGGGTCGGAGGACATCGACAAGGAGCGCTACCTCTCCGCGGACTTCCACCGGCTCGAGGTGGAGAAGGTGTGGAAGAAGGTCTGGCAGCTGGCCTGCCGGGAGGAGGACATCCCCGCGCCCGGCGACTACATCGTCTACGACATCGCCGATATCTCCCTGATCGTGGTGCGCACCCGGGACGGCGAGATCAGGGCGTATCACAACGCGTGCCTGCACCGGGGCACCCGGCTGTGCGACGACAACGGTCACGCGGAACAGCTGCGCTGTCCGTTCCACGGTTTCACCTGGGGGCTGGACGGGGCGCTCGCCGAGGTGCCCAGCCGCTGGGACTTCCCCCACGTGGAGGATGCGAAATTCGCACTGCCGCAGGCGAAGACCGATGTGTGGGCGGGATATGTCTTCGTCAATCCGGATCCCGACGCGGTCTCGCTGCACACCTATCTGGGCGAGGTCGAGAAACACTTCGCGTATTTCAAGCTGGAGGAGCGGTTCAAGGCGGTGCACGTCGCCAAGGTGATCGACTGCAACTGGAAGGTCGCTCTGGAAGCGTTCATCGAGTCCTACCATGTCATCTCGACCCACCCGCAACTGCTGGAATACCTGGGCGACAGCAATACCCAGTACGACGTCTACCGTGGGTCCGACGGGCAGCCCGGCTTCAATCGGATGATCACCCCGCAGGCCACCACCAGCCCGCATCTGGAACCGCTGGAGCCCCAGGATGTGCTGGAGGCCATGTTCCGCGACTTCTACCCCGAGGGCATCGGGGCCATTCACGTCCCCGACGGTGAGTCGGCGCGGCCGATCGTGGCCGAGGCGCTGCGGCAGCGCCTGGTGGAGCGCTCCGGGGCGGATCTGTCCGGGGTCAGCGACAGCGAGATCGTGGACGCCATCCAATATTTCGTCTTCCCGAACATGTGCCCGTGGGCGGGTGTCGGCGCACCGCTGACCTACCGCTTCCGGCCCTACGGCAACGATCCGGATCGCTGCGTGTTCGACATCATGTTGCTCGCGCCGCTCCCGCCGGGTGTGCCCAAACCCAAGGCCGGTCCGATCCACTGGTTGGGTCCGGACGAGGACTTCAGCGCCGCACCGGAACTGGGCGGGCTGGTTCCGGTGTTCAATCAGGACCTGTCGAATCTGCCGCTGGTGCAGCGCGGTCTGAAGGCCATGACGAAACCCGGTGTGACCCTGGCGGATTACCAGGAGGTCCGGATTCGGCAGTTCCATCAGGATCTGGACGCGTACCTGGCGAAATGACCCGAATCGGCACTGGACGGGCGATCGCGCCCCGTGCTATCAATTAATTATCGGACCAACTAATAGATAGGTCATCGTGTTGGACACCGACATTCCCGCCGAGATCGGTCGAGACGAACTGATCCGGATCTTCCGCAAGGCCACCCGAATCAAACTGTGTGACGAGAAGTTCCGGTCGCTGGTGCTGGCCGGACAGGTCAGCGCGCAGTACTACTCGCCGCGCGGCCAGGAGATCGTCTCCGCGTCCGTGGGCACACTGCTGCGGCCGGACGACCATGTCGTCACCACCTACCGGGGGTTGCACGATCAGCTCGCCAAAGGTGTTCCGCTGCGCGAACTCTGGGCCGAATTCATGGGCAAGGCCACCGGGATGTGCAAAGGCAAGGGCGGGCCGATGCACATCACGCACCCGGAGTCCGGGCTCATGGTCACCACCGGCATCGTGGGCGGCGGACTGCCCATCGGCGCGGGGCTGGCCCTGGCGGCGCGGCTGCGCGGCACCGACCAGGTGACCGTGGTGAACTTCGGCGACGGGGCCAGCAATATCGGCGCGTTCCACGAAGCCTGCAATCTCGCCGGAATCTGGAAGCTGCCGGTGATCTTCTGCTGCCACAACAATCTCTACGCCGAACACACCGCATACGAGGACGGCACCAGTGTGGCGCGCATCGCCGACCGCGCCGCCTCCTACTCCTTCCCCGGCGTGCGGGTGGACGGCAACGACCCCGTCGCCATGTACTCCGCCGCGCGCGAGGCCATCGCCCGCGCGCGGGCCGGGGAGGGGCCGACCCTGCTCGAGGCCATGACCTTCCGTTTCCACGGACACCAGATGTCGGATCGCAACGAGTACAT
Organism: Nocardia sp. CC213A; assembly: GCF_030766805.1. Classification (NCBI taxonomy): domain Bacteria; kingdom Bacillati; phylum Actinomycetota; class Actinomycetes; order Mycobacteriales; family Nocardiaceae; genus Nocardia; species Nocardia sp. CC213A. Next base: position 346,559 of record NZ_JASFXA010000001.1, on the reverse strand, counting down.
GAAACCCGGTGAGCTGGACGCGGCGCGCGCCGCCGATCCGGTGCCGCGTTTCCGCGCATGGCTGCTCGACCGCGATATCGCCGACGAGGCGGTGCTGGCGGGCATCGAGAACGAGGAGAAGGCGGCGGTCGAGGACGCCGTGGCCTTCGCCGAGCAGAGTCCGCCGCCGGATCCCGCGGAGGCGGTCACCGACGTGTACGAGGAGGCGCTGGTATGAGCGAGGCACAGCCGCGAGAGGCGACCGACAGCCAGCCGATGACCGGATTCCAGGCGCTGGGCAGCGCACTGGACGATGCCCTCGCCCGCGACCCCTCGGTCTTCCTGCTGGGTGAGGACATCGCCGACCCGGGCGGCGGCGTGTTCATGGTGACGCGCGGGCTGTCCACCAAGTACGGCGACCACCGGGTGCGCGCCACCCCGATCAGCGAGCAGGCCATCATGGGCGCGGCGATCGGCGCGGCCGTGGCGGGAATGCGGCCGGTCGCGGAGATCATGCTCATGGACTTCCTGGCCGTGTGCATGGACCAGCTGTCCAATCACGCCGCCAAACTGCGCTACATGTCCGGTGGCCAGACCACCGTCCCGCTCACCGTGCGATGTGCGGCCGGAGCCGGAATGCAGTTCGGCGCACAGCATTCGGAGATGCTCGAAGCCTGGTTGACCCATATCCCCGGACTCAAGGTGGTGGTGCCGAGCACCCCGGCCGACGCCAAGGGGCTGCTCACCGCCTGTATCGAGGATCCCGATCCGTGCGTGGTGGTGGAGCAGAGCCTGCTGTACTTCACGCCGCCGCAACCGGTTCCGGTGGGGCGGCACTATGTGCCGCTCGGGGTGGCGGCCACGCGGCGGCCCGGACGCGACATCACGCTCATCTCCTACGGCCGCCAGGTCTACGACGCCCTGGCCGCGGCGCAACAGCTCGCCGCCGACGGCATCGAGGCCGAGGTGATCGACCTGCGGTCGCTGGTGCCGCTCGACGAGGAGACGGTGCTGGAGTCGGTGGCCCGCACCCGGCATGCCGTCATCGTGCACGAGGCGGTGCGGCGCAACGGTTTCGGCGCGGAGCTGGCCGCCATGATCTCCGAACGGCTCTTCGACGAACTGGCCGCGCCGGTGGCCCGGGTCGCGGGGGCCAACACGCCCATCCCGTACGCCAAACCGCTCGAGGACGCGTTCGTGCCCAACGCGGAATCCGTGCTCGCGGCGGTGCGCACCACCCTGGCGCGCTCGCATCCCCGGGTCGGGAGCTGATCGTGGCGTACGGAGTGGCGGCGGTCGCGCGCCGTGATCCGGACGGGGTCGCCGTCACCGACGGCGACCTCGAATGGTCGTGGTCGCAGTTGAATTCGATGATCAACCGCACGGTCGGCTGGCTGCTGTCCCTCGAGGTGGGGAAGGGACAGCGCGTGGCGATCATGGCGGAGAACGGGCTGTACACGGCGCTGGCCCATCTGGCCACCACCTACGCGGGGCTGTCTGTGGTGCCGGTGAACTTCCAGCTCACCGCGGCCGAGGTGCGGCACATCCTCGACGACGCGGGGGTGCATGCGGTGCTGTGCTCGGCGCGCTGCGCGGCGACGGTGCGGGCGGCGAGCGAGACGGTGCGTGTCATCGCCTGGGAGACAGCGGAAGTCGCCGGACTCGCGGCCGGGGAGACACCGGAGGGTGCCGACGCCCCGGGGCGGGTGACACGTGGGGCTTCCGACGCCCCGGCGCGGGTGACACGTAGGGGTTCCGGTGACGTGGGGTGGGTGACACGTGGGGCTTCCGACGCCCCGGCGCGGGTGACACGTAGGGGTTCCGGTGACGTGGGGTGGGTAGCACGCGCGGGTTCCGGAGACACAGGGCGGATAACACGCGCGGGTTCCGGCGACGCGGGGTGGGTAGCACGCGCGGATTCCGGAGACGCGGGGCGGGTAATGCGCGGGGGTTCCGCGGAGGTGGGCGGCGAGACGGTCGATGCGGGGCGTGCTGCCGGGGGCGGGGGGAGTGCCGCCGTGGAGTGTTTCGAGCGGCTCGTCGCGGGATTCCCCGATGACGAGCCGTCGGAGCTGATCGTCCCGGCCGCACCGCTGTACTACACCTCCGGCACCACCGGACTGCCCAAGGGGGTGCGGCTGCCGGAGCAGATGTATCCCACCGGTGCGAATATGGTCGAGCACGTACGCCGCATCGACCGATCGCCGGTGCGGCCCAGGGGTCGCCACCTCATCGTCGGACCCATGCACCACACCGGCCCCATCGGCGGCGTGCGCGGGCTGGCGGTCGGCAACCCGCTGGTCATCCTGCGGCGCTTCGACGCCGAAGGGGTGCTGCGGTTCATCGACCGCTACCGGATCGAATCCTCGATGATGGTGCCCACGCACTTCTCCCGGCTGCTCGCGCTGCCCGCCGCGATCCGCCAGCGCTACGACGTGGGCAGCGTGCGCTCGATCGTGCACACCGGCGCGAGCTGTCCGGTGCACGTCAAGCGCGCCATGATCGACTGGTTCGGCCCGGTCCTGTTCGAGGCCTACGGGTCCACCGAGGTGGGGACGGTGACCTTCATCGACTCCACGGAATGGCTGGCCCACCCCGGCTCGGTCGGGCGCGCGATGCCCGGATACGAGTTGAGCATCCGCGCCCAGGACGGCAGCGAACTGGGCCCGGGCACACCAGGACTGGTGTGTGCGCGCTCCGCCCTCGGGATGCGCCCGGAGTACCACAACGACCCGGAGAAGACCGCCCGCAGCTACCTCGACGGGGACGTGTTCGTCATCGGCGAGATCGGCTATCTCGACGCGGACGGCTACCTGTATCTCACCGACCGCGCCTCGGACATGGTGGTCAGCGGCGGGGTGAACGTGTACCCGGCCGAATCCGAGGCGGTACTGCGCACCCATCCCGGCGTATTCGACGTGGCCGTCATCGGCATCCCGCATCCGGATATGGGCGAGCAACTGTGCGCCCTGGTGGTACCGACCGAGCGGCCCCCGACCGCCGCCGAACTCGTCACCTGGTGCCGAGAACGCTTGGCGCACTACAAATGTCCCGCCCTGGTCGAATTCGTCGACACCGAACTGCGCACCGTCATGGGCAAGATCGACAAGCGAACCCTGCGCGACCGCTACCTGACCGGACGCGTGGCCGCCGCCGTCCCCGGGAGCGCGTCATGAGCGCGCCCGAGGCCGGGACGGCCCCGGCGACGCTCCCACCGCTGTTCGCGTTCACCTCGGAGCACACCGCGCTCCGAGAGGTACTACGGAAGTTCTTCGCCACCCGCGCGGGTATCGAAGGCACCGCGACCCGGAAGGGCGCGGGCGGTGTGGCGACCCGGGAGGGCAGCGCTACCCGGGAGGATGCTGCTACCCGGGAGGATGCTGCTACCCGGGAGAGCGCGGTCGGTGTGGTGAGCCGAGAGGGGACGAGCGGTGTAGTGATCCGGGAGGGCGGCGCTGACCGGGCTGGCAGTGCCCTCCGGGAGGGGGCCGAGGATCTGGCCACCGGGGACGGCGCGGACGATACGGCCACCCCGGCGGATACCGCCGATCCGACCGCTTGGCGGGCGCTGCTCGGCGATATCGGCGTGGACGACATGCTGTTCGACCGCGAGGGTGCGGCATCGGCGAGTACGCCGGTCGATCTCGCCATTCTCGCCGAGGAAGCCGGTGCCGCACTGTACGGCGGCCCGCTGCTCCCGGCCGCACTGCTGGGCGTACTGCTCGGCCATCTCCGGGACGAGCAGCCCGCCTTGGCCGCCCGTCTGCTGCGGCACCCGAGGGTGGCCCTGGATCCGGCGGTGCTCGACTCGCCGGTGCTGGACGCGGCGACGCTCGGCTCTGCGGCGCTTGATCCGGCGGCGCTCGACCCCGCCGTTCTCGACCCAGCGGCGCAGGGCCTCGAGGGGCCGGGCGATCGCCCGAACCGGCTGACGGTTCGTCGCGGCCCGGCGGGGCCGCTGGGTGACGGCACGGTGGCACCGGTGTGGCATCTCGCGGGTGCGGAGGCGATCATGTGCGCGGCGTCGGTCGACGGCGTGCCGGGCGTGGTCGTCCTGACGGGCGACACCGGCGGTGTCGGCGTCGGTGCGCTCACGGCGTTCGACCCGTCCTGGTCGCTGGGGCGACTCGAATGCCGGCGGGCCGCAGTGGAACTCGTGGTCATCGAGCAGACGGTGATCGCGGCGCTGCGGCGGCGAGGCAGGCTGCTGGTCGCGGCCGAACTGCTCGGTGTCGCGCAGCGGGCCTTCGACCGGACCGTGGAGTACGTCGCGCGGCGCGTTCAGTTCGGGCGGACCATCGGGTCGTTCCAAGCGGTCAAACACCGGCTCGCCGATCTGCTCATCCAGGTCGAACTCACCCGGTCGGCGGTGTACGGGGCGGCCTGGCGACTCGGGGCGGCGCGCGAGGACCCGCGCATCGACAGCGATCTCGCGGTGGCCGCCGCCCTGGCCGCCGATACCGCCACCACCGTCACCAAAGCGGCGGTGCAGCTGCACGGCGGTATCGCCATCACGTGGGAGCACTGGGCGCACCGGTATCTGCGGCGGGCACACGCCATGGTCGCGCTCACCGGCAGCGCGAGCGACCATCGGCGGCGGCTCGCCGAACTCGTGGATCTCGAGGACGGTGCGTATGACCACTGAGACAACCGATCTCGACACCCTGCGGCAGGAGACGGAAGCCTGGGTCCGCGCCCGGCTGCCCGAATCGTGGGTGCGCACCATCGATTCCGGCGCGACCGGAACCGATCCGGCGCTCGCCGATCCGGCGGCGGCCCGGGAGTGGTACACCGCCCTGTGCGAGCGCGGCTGGGCGGTGCCGCACTGGCCCGTCGAATACGGTGGCGCGGGACTGTCCGACGCCGAGGCCGCCGTGGTGGCCGCGGTGATCGCCCGCTACCGGGCCGATCTGCCCGGTCCGTACTTCGTGTCCCGCACCCTGATCGGACCCACCGTCATGGCCTGGGGCAGCCCGGAGCAGCGGCGGCACTACCTGCCCGGCATCGCCGCCGGCACCGACGTGTGGTGCCAGCTGTTCAGCGAACCCGGCGCGGGCTCGGACCTGGCCGGGCTGGCCACCCGCGCCACATCCGACGGCGACCGCTGGATCGTGCGCGGACAGAAGGTGTGGAGTTCCTTCGCCGACCGGGCCCGCTACGGCATGCTGCTCGCGCGCACCCATCCCGAACGGCCCAAACACGCCGGCATCAGCTGCTTTCTGCTCGATATGCACACACCCGGCGTCACCGTGCGCCCGCTGCGCCAGCTCACCGGGGAACAGCACTTCTGCGAGGTGTTCCTCGACGAGGTGGTGGTGCCCGACACGGACCGGCTCGGCGGCGTGGGGGAGGGCTGGCGGGTCGCGCTGTCCACCCTGAGCGCCGAAAGATCCGGCCTCTCCGACAGTTCCGAGGCGAGCGGGGTGCCGCTGGCTCCGGTGCTGGCGCTGGCCCGCGCCACGGGCGGTTGGCGCGATCCGGTGCTGCGCGATCGGCTCACCGCCCTGCTGGTCACCGAACGCGCACTGCACCTGACCACTCTGCGGAATCGGGCGAGTGCGGCCGACGGACCGCGCGGCTCCATCACCAAACTCGCGCAATCGGAGCTCTCCCAACGCATTTCCGAGATCGGTTACGAGATCGCGGGCGCGCGGGCCGCCTACTCCGACGACGCGGCCCTCACCCCCGGCGCGTACGCGCTGCTGGACAGCCGACGACTGACCATCGCGGGCGGCACCTCGGAGATCCAGCGCACCATCATCGCCGAACGCGTGCTCGGCCTGGACCGGGAACCCGACCCCGAGCGCGGCAGGCCCTGGAACGAAACGCGGCACGGATGAGCGGGACCGACAGCGACCACGGCCCGACGGTGACGGTGCGCCCGTCCGGCCTGCGATTCACCGCCGCGAGCGGACAATCCGTGATGGCCGCCGCCCAGGCGGCCGGATACCGCTGGCCCACCATCTGCGGGGGTCTCGGCGACTGCCTGGTCTGCCATATCGAGGTGCTCGACCACCCCGAGCATCTGTCCGAACCGGCCGACACCGAAACCCAGGCGGTGCGCCAGCTGCGGGCGCGCGGCGGCGGGCCGGTGCGCCTGGCCTGTCAGGCGCGCGTGCACGGCGATGTGGTGGTGCTCAAGCGCGGGGTGCGCGGCCGTCCCCGGGCAACGGATCAGGAGATGAGCGATCGTGACCGATGAACTGATCGACCCCCAGCTGATGGTGTCGGCCGGGGGCCGCTACCGCCTGCGGGGCGGGCGCTGCGCGGGCTGCGGCGACCACCACTTCCCGCTCGGCGCCACCTGCCCGCGCTGCGGCGGCGCGGAGATCGCGGAGACGGTACTCGCCGACGAGGGCGTGCTGTGGAGCTGGACGGTGCAACGCTTCCCGCCGCCGAGCCCGCCCTACACACGTCGGCCCGACGACTTCGTGCCCTTCGGACTCGGCTATGTGGAACTGCCCGGCCAGTTGATCGTGGAGACACTGCTCACCGACAGCGATCCAGCACGCCTGCGCATCGGTATGCCCATGCGCATGACCACCCTGCCGGTGCCCGTCGAATCCGGGCGAACGGCAACCACTTTCGCATTCGCGCCCATCGACGAAGGGGAACGGTGATGTCCGAGACCGCCGTCATCGGGGTCGGCTGCCGACCCTTCGGCCGCTACCGCGACACCACCGCCCGAGCGCAGGCCGTGCTCGCCGTGCGGCAGGCGCTCGACGACGCGGGCGTGGACTGGTCGGATATCGACTACGCGGTGGGCGGCAGCCTGTCCGGTGGATCGGCCGACAGCCTGGTCACCGAACTCGGGCTCACCGGGGTGCCGTTCGTCAATGTCCTCAACGGGTGCGCCACCGGCAGCAGCGCGCTGCTGGCCGCCGTGCACGCCATCGACTCCGGCGCGGCCGAACTCGCGCTGGTGGTCGGCTTCGACGCCCACCCGCGCGGCGCGTTCACCATCTCCACCGCGCACCTGGGACTCGGCGGCTGGTACGGCAGTACCGGAATGGCGGTGACCGCGCAGTTCTTCGCCCTGAAGATCCAGCGTTACCTGTACGAGCACCGGCTGCCGCCGCGACTGCTCGGCCGGGTGGCGGCCAAGGCGTTCCACAACGGGTCGCTGAATCCGAATGCCTGGCGGCGCAAGGCGCTGTCGGTGGACGACGTCGAGGGCTCACCCATGCTGGTGGACCCGCTGCGGCAGTACATGCTGTGCTCACCCGGCGACGGCGCGACCGCACTCGTACTGTCGAGTGCCAAGGCGGCCAAGGGCTTTCGCGCCGACCCCGTGTACGTGGCGGGGGTCGCGGTGCGCACCCGCACGCCGGGCTCGTTCGAGGTGCTCAGCCCGTCGCTGTCCATCCGGCGCGGGGACAGCCCGACCGTGGACGCCGCCCGGGCGGTGTACGAACAGGCCGGAATCGGGCCCGCGGACATCGATATCGCCCAGGTGCAGGACACCGACGCGGGCGCGGAGATCATCCATCTGGCCGAGACCGCCCTGTGCGAGCACGGCGAGCAGACCGCGCTGATCGAGGGCGGGGCCACCGGCCTGGGCGGTCGCCTGCCCGTCAACACCGACGGCGGCTGCCTGGCCAACGGGGAACCTATCGGGGCGTCCGGCCTGCGGCAGCTGCACGAGAACGTCCTGCAATTGCGTGGCGCGGCCGGTGCGCGACAGGTGGCCCGGCCGGTGCGCACCGCGCTGTCCCATGTCTACGGTGCGCCCGGATTGAGCGGCTGCACCGTGCTGACCCGGTGAGGTGAGTCGTGAAGGTAGTGGTGAGCCGGGACCTGTGCGTCGGGCACGGACTGTGCGAGGCGGTCTCGGACGAATTGTTCGCCGTCGGCGACGACGGCGTGGCGCGGGTGCTGCTCGCCGAATTATCCGATGCGCAAGGCGAACTCGCGGCGCAGGCGGTGGCCGCCTGTCCCAGCCGCGCCCTGCGCCTGGAGCAGTAGAACGGTGCGGACCTCGGGTCCGGTGAACGAAAGCGGAAGTCGTATGGAGATCAGGATGCCCAAACTCGACGTGTCGATGACCGACGGCACCTTTCTCGGCTGGCTGGTGCCCGACGGCACCGCTGTGACCGAGGGGGAGCCGCTGTACACGGTGGGCACCGACAAGGTGGAGACCGAGATCCCCGCCCCCGTCGGCGGCGTGCTGCGCTACGGCGCGGTCGAGGTGGACGTCGACTATCCGGTGGGCACCCCGCTGGGCGTGCTGGAACGGGAGGGCTGAACACCATGGTGGGCACCCGATATCGCGAAAGTCCCTTCCTCACCGGCCATCACCGGCCCACCCGGATGGAGGTGGACGCCCCCGACCTGTTCGTCGAGGGCGAGCTGCCCGACGATCTGGCGGGGGTCTTCTACCGCAACGGCGCGGAGCCGCTGTATCCGCCCACCGACGAGGACTACCACTGGTTCGACGGCGACGGCATGGTGTACGCCTTCTTCTTCGACGGCCGCCGGGTCTCGATGCGCAACCGCTGGGTGCGCACCGACAAGCTGCTGCTGGAAATGAAGGAGGGCAGACGGCTTTTCGGCGTGCACGGCAACCCGGCCAGCACCGATCCGCTGGCCGCGGGCACCCGGTACAACACCGCCAACACCAATGTCGTCCTGCACGGCGGCAAGCTGCTCGCGCTCATGGAGGGCGCGCCGCCGGTCGAACTCGACCCGCGGACCCTCGACACCATCGGCGAGGAACACTACGGCGGCGTGGTCACCACGACCTTCGGCGCGCACCCGACCGTGGACCACGCCACCGGCGAGCTGATCAATATCGGCTCCATCGCGCGCCGCGGCGGCACCGCACCCGAATTGCGCTACGACATCATCGATTCCGACGGCACCCCGATCGTCACCGAAACCGTGCCGCTACCGCATCAGAGCATGCTGCACACCTTCTTCGTCACCGAGAACCACGTGGTGTTCCCGGTGACGCCGCTGGACGTCAGCCTGCGACGGGCCATGGCGGGCGGGCCGATGGTGGCGTGGGATCCCGACCGCCCCACCAAACTCGGGGTCATGCCCCGTCGCGGCGGGGCGGCCGACGTGCGCTGGTTCGAGGCCGCGCCCCGGCACATGATGCACCAGGCCAATGTGTGGGAGGAGGACGGCCGCATCGTCGCCGATGTGGCGGCCGCCGAGGGCACCGCGCTGTTCCCGGACGTCGACGGCCGCCGCCGCACCCACCGGGAGACGCGACAGAGCCTGCGGCGCTGGGTGATCGACCCGGCCGCGCACACCGACGTGGTGCGCGAGGAGATCCTCAACGACCGCGACATCCAGTTCCCCCGGCCCGACGACCGCCTCACGACGCGACCCAGCCGCTACGCCTTCGCCAACAGCAACCTGCACTCGGTGGACGGCCGCGCCGACGGCATGGACTCGGTGGTGCGGGTGGACACCCGCACCGGGGCCGAGGACATCTACCACTTCGGGGACGGGGCCGCCGCCGGTGAACTCATCTTCGCCCCCCGCGTCGGAGCCACCGACGAAGTGGACGGATACGCACTGACTCTCGTCCACGCGGCCGGTGCCGCCGACACCGAGCTGGCGGTGTTCGCGGCCGGTGATCTGGCATCCGGACCGCTGGCCCGGGTGCGGATACCGTTCGCGATTCCGAGCGGATTCCACTGCAACTACTACAGCGTCGACAGTCCGCTGTACCGGCAGGCGCTGGGGGCACGATGACACGGTCACGGGAATGGCGGCTGATCGCCCGCCCGCAGGGCGAGCCGACACCGCGCGACTTCGAACTCGCCGGCGTCACCCTGGACGAACCGGGGCCGGGGCAGATACTCGTGGCCAACGAGTGGCTGTCGGTGGACCCGTACATGCGCGGTCGCATGAACGCGGGCAGATCGTATATGCCGCCCTTCGAACTGGGCCGGGCCATGTCGGGCGGGGCCGTCGGCACCGTCACCGCCTCGTGCGCGGCGTCGATTCCGGTGGGTGCGAGCGTGATCCACTTCGCGGGCTGGCGGGAATACGCCGTCCTCGACGCGAGCGACGCGCAGCCGGTGGACGTGCGGCGCTCCCCGGCACAGGCGTATCTGGGCGTACTGGGCGCGACCGGGCTGACCGCGTACGTGGGGCTGACCGATATCGCCGGGGTGCGGGCGGGCGATACCGTCTTCGTCTCCGGAGCGGCGGGCGCGGTCGGCTCGGTGGCCGGACAGATCGCCCGCAATCTGGGTGCCGCCCGGGTGATCGGCTCGGCGGGCGGGCGGGACAAGTGCGCACGCCTGCTCGACGACTTCGGCTTCGACGCCGCCATCGACTACCGCCGCGGCGATATCGCGGCCCAGTTGGCCGCCGCCGCACCCGAGGGCATCGACGTCTACTTCGACAATGTCGGCGGCGAACACCTTCAGGCGGCGCTGACCGTCCTCAACGACTTCGGGCGGGTGGCGCTGTGCGGTGCCGTCTCGGTGTACAACGACACCGACCCGGCTCCGGGGCCGAACAATCTGCACCTGGCCACCCGCAAACGAATCACCCTGCGCGGCTTCCTGGTCGGCGACCACACCGCACGAGCGGGGGAGTGGGTGCGCACCGCCGCGGGCTGGCTGGCCGACGGCACCCTCCGCGCGGAGGAGACCGTCGTCGAGGGCATCGACCACGCCGTGGACGCCTTCCTGGACATGATGCGCGGGGCCAATACCGGCAAGATGCTGGTGCGGCTGCCCCGCGCGTGACGAACCGGCAGATCCTGCCGGACGAACCGATCGAGGGGATTCCCGTGTCGAATACCGCCACACCCGACACCACCGGCCGTGCGCCCGACACCGCCGCTATCGACGTGCGCGATCCGGCGACCGGCCGCGTCGTCGGACGGGTCACCGACCACTCGGCGGCCGCGGTCGCCGAGGCCGTGCGGCAGCTGCGCGCGCGGCAGCCGGAATGGGAGGCCATCGGGGTGCGCGAGCGCGCGAAATGGCTGCGCGCATTCCAGGACTGGCTGCTGGACAACGGATCCCGGCTCACCGAGGTGGTGCGATCGGAGACCGGTAAGACCCGGTTCGACGCGGAGATCGAGGTGCCCGCCGCCGTCGATCTCGCGAAGTACTGGGCCGACCGCGCCGAGCGCTTCCTCGCCGACGAGCGGCCCCGGCCACACAGTCCGATCGGCCTCACCAAACGACTGGTCTCGACCGTGCGGCCGCATCCGGTGGTCGGCATCGTCACGCCGTGGAATCTGCCGCTGCTCAACCCCTGCTTCGACGCCTTCGCCGCACTGCTGGCCGGTGCCGCCGTGCTCGTGAAGCCGTCCGAGGTGACACCGCTGAGCGCGGTGGAGCTGGCGCGCGGCTGGGCCGAGATCGGTGCGCCGCCGGTGTTCAGCGTGCTGACCGGTGGCGGCGACACCGGCCGGGCGGTGGTGGACACCGTGGATTTCGTGCAGTTCACGGGATCCACCCGCACCGGCCGCGCCATCGCGGCCGCCTGCGCGCAGCGGCTCATCCCCTACAGCCTGGAGCTGGGCGGGAAGGATCCGGCCATCGTGCTGGCCGACGCCGATATCGACCGCGCCGCCGCCGGAGTCGCCTACGGGGCGTTGTTCAATGCGGGGCAGGTGTGCATTTCGGTGGAGCGGGTGTACGTCGAGGCAGCCGTCTACGACCGCTTCGTGGAGCGGCTGGTCGGCGAGGTGCGGGCGCTGCGGCAGGGCCGCGACGGCCGGGCGTTCACCCACGATATCGGTGCGATGGCGACCGCCGCGCAATGCGATATCGTCACTCGGCACGTCGCGGACGCCGTCGCCAAGGGCGCGCGAATCCTGTGCGGCGGCAAGGCGTTCGGCGGCGGGCGCTATTTCGAGCCGACCGTGCTGGCTGATGTCGACCACACCATGCTCTGCCTCACCGAGGAGACCTTCGGACCGCTCATCCCGGTCGTCGCGGTGGCCGACGAGGACGAGGCGGTGCGGCTGGCCAACGATTCGGTATACGGCCTGTCCGCCACGGTGTGGACCGGCGACCGCCGCCGCGGCGAACGCGTCGCCCGCCGCCTCGAGGTCGGAGCGGTCAATGTCGACGACGCCTTCGCCAATCTCATGAGCTTCGCCCTGCCCATGGGCGGCTGGAAGGATTCGGGCATCGGCGCGCGCTGGGGCGGCGCGGCGGGAATCCGCAAGTACTGCCGCCAACAGGCCATCACCGTCCCGCGCGGCCCCGCCCTACCCCGCGAGCCACTGTGGTACCCGGCCTCCCGGCTACGCTCCCGTCTGGTCACCACGCTCATGCGCGCCGTGGATGCCCGCGGTCGGCGCAGACTACCGATACCGACCCGCCGAACCCGTCAGACCCTGACCGACGACATCGCGCGGTCGCGGCCATGACATCGCGCTCATGGGTGCTTATCGCTGATATCGCGCGCCATTGCGCATGGCCGCCGCCACCGCGTACCCGAGTGTGCGATGTGCCGACCGATCCGCGTGGTGCCGGGATGGTCAGCGGCCCCTGGGACCGCACGGACGGTGATACCTGGTCTACCGCGACTTCGGGTGGGCCGGAGGGACTTCGCCGTGCTCGAGCCCTGCGCGGTGCCGGGGTTGGCTACCGGTCCGGGTCGGGGAGTTGGGTGAGCGCCCACTGTGCCCACTCCCGGTTCATGGCGTGGAAGCGCTCGCCCCATTCCATGGCGATGCGGCCGTAGCGGGACAGGTCGCTCTCGCTCCATGCGGTGGTCTCCCGCAGCGCGGACAGATCGGCCTGCGCGGTGGCGGCGGTGGTCGCGATCTCGGTCAGATAGTCCCGGGCATGCTCGGGCACGATGCCGAGAAAGAAGACGCGCAGCAGCATGTCGTTGCGGTTGCGGCGCTTGGGTTCGGTGGTGGTGAGCCAGGTGCGCAGCTCGTCGCGTCCGGTCTCGGTGAGCGTGTACTCCTTGCGTCCGCGCGGTCCCTCGTCCGAGACGGCGATCAGGCCCGCCTCGGCCAGGGTGGCGAGTTCGGTGTAGATCTGGCTCTGCGTCGCGGGCCAGACATTGGCCAGGGATTCCCGGAAGCTGCCCAGCAGGTCGTAGCCGCTGGCCGGGCGTTCGGCCAGTAGTCCGAGCAAAGCGTGGCGGAGGCTCATACCCCCACCTTACATTCCAGAGTTGACATGTCGAATATGGAATATCATGCTGACCGGGTGGCCTACCTACGCACCTTCGCGCCCTGGATCGTCTACGCCGCCGTCCCGACGCACTACTGGCGGTGGTCCGCACTGCTCGCCACGGGGATCGCGCTCGCGGGTATCGCCCACCAGCGCCGGGCCGGGCGCGGCTGGGACGCGTTGGTGCTCGAGCTGGGCTCGGCGGCGTTCTTCGCCGTGATCACCGTCGTCGCCTTCGCCGGCCCGGGCGCGGGCCTGCACGACTACACGCCGGCCCTCGCCAATGCGGTCTTGGCGGTCATCGCCGGCGTTTCGCTCGCGCTGCGCGCGCCGTTCACCCTGTCGATCGCCAAACAGTCGGCGCCGCGTGAATTCTGGGAGCAGCCGCTGTTCGTTCGCACCGGATACGTGCTCACCTCGGTGTGGACGGCGAGTTTCGCCCTCGGCGCGCTCGCGCTCGCGGCGCTCGCCCACGCGCCGACGCCGCGCGTCGTCGTACAGGTGCTCAGCTTCGCCATCCCGATGGTGTTCACCGTGCGCTATGTCGCGTGCGTCCGGAATCGTGCGCGAACGCTCGCCGCCGGACCCGGCCCCCGCGCGTAAATCCGTTGAACCGGACGGCCGCTCTCGGATACGAAGAGCGTGTGACGGAATCAGACGCCGGATCGGCGGTCGAACTGCGGAAACTCTGTGCGGATACGGTGTACGAGGTCTGCAAGCTCAGTACGACGCTGTCGGCGGAGCAGCGGAAGATGGTCGCGGACAATGGGATATCCATCGCGGAGGCGCACTTCTCGGAGACGGCGTGGTTTCGCGGCATCTACGTAGGTGACGAGCCGGTCGGCTTCCTCATGCTGGATCTCGGCATGGATATCGAGGAGCCGGGAGTATCGCTGTGGCGGTTCATGATCGCCGGGCCGCATCAGGGCAAGGGTTACGGCCGTCGTGCGCTAGAGATCGTCGTCGAGCAGCTGCGGGCGCGCGGGACCACGCGGTTCTACACCAGCTACCGGGTCGGTCCGGGCAGCCCGGAGGGGTTCTACCGGGCGCTCGGCTTCGAGCCCACCGGCGAACTGGTCGATGATGAGGTCGAGGCCGTGCTGCGCTGGTGAACGGCGTCAGCTCGGCAGGATCAGGGTGAGATAGGTACGGGCGAAGGCGGCCAGTTCCGCTTCGGAGCCGAGGTCGGTGGGTCCCACCGGTTGCAGGATGAGCGAGTGCACCACGCGACACCCGACCTCCACCCGGGTGGTGAGGTCGGGCGGTTCGGGTAGCTCCCTGTCCCGCAACGCGTTGCGGAGTATCTCGGTGGTGGCGGCGACCGAGATGGTGAAGAAGGCGCCGCCCTCGGTGGTGAGTTGCGGCAGCAGCCGATCCGGTTCGACGGTGAGCAGCCGCTCCACCAGCGGGTGGGCGCGCCAGCGCGTGACCACCATGACGAAGAGGTCGACGACGATATCGGCCATTTCCCGGTGCCGGGCCGGGATCTCGTGCAGTTCGGTGAGCAGTCGCTGGATCTCCCGGCCCGTCACCGCGCGGACCACATCGTCGCGGGAGCCCACGCGGCGGTACACCGTGACCCGGTCCACCTCGGCCTGCCGGGCGATGTCCTCGATCGTCGTCTTCTTCACTCCGACGCGACCGAATTGCACGAGAGCGGCGTCGAGAATGCGCTCTTCGATGGAATCGGCCTTGTTTCCCGAGGTGGCGGCGGCGGAGGACATGGTACGACGCTAGCAGCGATCGACCCGTTTGCAACAATCGCGGCCAATTTGTGGCTGCAACATTGCCATGGAGAATGTTGCACTGTACGGTCGGCCCATGGCTGATAACAGTGCAACGAGGCGCTCCTATCAGGAAGAAGCCCACGCCATCCACGCGCGTGACGTCCACTTCGATTTCTCGTCGGTGCCCATGCACTACATCCCGGGCGAGGTGCTGGCCACCCACGTCACCAATGTCATGCATCTGGTGCTGCCCGAGGGGGAGCGGGCCATGGCCGCCTGCCTCGCCGAGGCGCTACCGCATATCGACGACGAGCGGTTGCGCGAGGAGGTGGCCGGCTTCATCGGCCAGGAATCCAAGCACGCCAGCAGTCACGAGGGAGCGCGCACCCACCTCCAGTCCATCGGCCTCGACGTGGAGTCCTTCGTGGCGAAGGTGGCGTGGCTGGTCGATCGCGTCCTGGGCGATCAGGGGCTCAGCGGCAGGGCCAAGGAGGAATGGCTCAAGGAACGGCTCGGAATCTTCGCCGGGATGGAGCATTTCACCGCCGTGATCGGCGAATGGCTGCTCGAGTCGACAGCCCTGGAGGCAGCGGGCATGCATCCGACCATGCTGGATCTGGTGCGGTGGCACGGCGCGGAGGAGGTCGAGCACCGCAGCGTGGTATTCGACGCCTATATGCACGTCGACGGCGGCTACGGGCGGCGGGCGCGCACCGGGCTGCTGGCGACCGGAATGCTGTTGCCGCTGTTCGTGATCTCGACCGCCTACCTGTACGGCAAGGATCCCAGCCCGGACAAGGGCGGATTCTGGGGGCGGCAGTTCGTGAGCGCGACCGTGCGGGGGGTGATCCCCAGCTTCACCACCTTCTTCACCGAGCTGCCGCGCTACCTGCGGCCGGGATTCCATCCCTCGCAGCTGGGGTCGATGGACAATGCCCTGCGCTACCTGGCGCATTCCCCGGCGGCCCGGCCATGACCCGGGGCGATGCCGTCGCCACGCCGAGCCTGCGCCTGCTCGGCGTGGCCGTGGACGTCTACAAGCGGATCTTCACCACCCCCGCCATCTCACCGCCGAACCCGGTGCGGCACAGCGGATTCGACCTCGATGTCGTGGTCGAGTCGGTGTGCATCGAGGCGGTGGACGTGGAGAGCTTCACCCTGGTGACCGCCACGGGCGATCCGCTGCCCGCCTGGCGTCCCGGATCGCATCTGGACGTCTTCCTCCCCTCGGGGCGACAGCGACAGTACTCGCTGTGCGGCGACCCGAGCGACCGCGACCGCTACCGCATCGCCGTGCGGCGCATCGCGGACGGCGACGGTGGGTCGCGGGAGATGCACACCCTGCGGCCGGGTGACGCCCTGCGCATCAGGGGACCGCGCAACGCGTTCACCTTCGTCGAGACCGCGCCGTCGTATCTGTTCCTCGCCGCCGGAATCGGGATCACGCCGATCCTGCCCATGGTGCGGGCGGCCGGTCGGCGCGGACATCTGGTGTACACCGGGCGCTCGCGGGCCACCATGCCGTTTCTGGACGAACTGCCGCTGCATGCCGATATCCGGCCCGACGACGAATACGGGCCGCCCGATGTGCCCGCCATCCTCGCCACCGCCGCACCCGGTGCGGCCGTGTACGTCTGCGGCCCGCCGCCGGTGCTCGCCGCCGCGCAGCGCAGCTTCTTCTCGCTCGACCCGACGGGATCGCTGCACACCGAACGTTTCTCGGCGCTGCCGGTCACCGATGGCCGCGCCTTCCCGCTGCGCCTGGCGCACACCGGAACCCAGGTCACGGTCGGCAGCCGAGAGACCGTGCTGGACGCCGTCCGGCGGGTGAAACCCGATGCCGTCTACTCGTGCCGCCAGGGCTTCTGCGGTACCTGCCGCACCCGGGTGCTGGCCGGGGAGGTCGAGCACCGGGACCGGCTGCTGACCCCGGGCGAGCGCGCCGAGCACATGCTGACCTGCGTCTCCCGGTCCACCGGCGGGCCGCTCGTTCTCGACCTCTGACCGCGAAAGGCATACGGTCTCATGACCACACACACCGAACACCGGCAGATCGCCGTGCTGGGGGCGGGTTTCGGCGGTATCGGGCTCGCGATCAAGCTGCGCGAAGCCGGTTTCGACGATCTCGTACTGCTCGAGCGCGCCGATGAGCTGGGCGGGACCTGGCAGGCGAACACCTATCCCGGTTGCGCCTGCGATGTGCCGTCCCAGCTGTACAGCTACTCGTTCGCGCCCAATCCGAACTGGTCGCGCACCTACGGGCGACAGCGCGAGATCCTGGGCTATCTGCGCTCCGTCGCCGAGCGACACGATGTGGTGCGCCATCTCCGGCTGAACACCGAACTGCTCGACGCCCGCTGGGACGACACGGCATCGCGCTGGCGCATCGAGACCTCGCGGGGGGCGCTGACGGCCGATTACTTCATCTCGGCGGCAGG
Organism: Nocardia sp. CC213A; assembly: GCF_030766805.1. Taxonomy (NCBI): domain Bacteria; kingdom Bacillati; phylum Actinomycetota; class Actinomycetes; order Mycobacteriales; family Nocardiaceae; genus Nocardia; species Nocardia sp. CC213A. The sequence goes on along the minus strand of NZ_JASFXA010000001.1, from coordinate 329,300 downwards.
CATTTTCGCCGAGGCCAAGTATCCCGCGATTCCCGGGCTGGAGAACTTCGAGGGCACCACCTTCCATTCGCTGCACTGGAGGCACGACCACGATCTGACCGGGGAGCGGGTCGCGGTGATCGGCACCGGCGCGTCGGCGGTGCAGTTCATCCCCGAGATCCAGCCGAAGGTGCGGTCGCTGACCGTATTCCAGCGCTCCGCGCCGTGGATCGTGCCCCGCCTGGATCGACCCACCCTCGGTCTGGAACGGCTGCTGTTGCGGCAGTTCCCGCTGGCGCGCAAGGCCGTCCGCGGCACCTGGTACACGCTGATCGAAAGCTTCGGCCTGGTCGGCTTCGTGGACAATCGCTTCCGGCATCCGTACGAACTGCTGGGGCGATGGCAGTTGCGCCGCCAGATCAGCGATCCCGAGCTGCGCGCGCGAGTGACACCCGACTACGTGATCGGGTGCAAGCGGGCCATCTTCTCCGACGCCTACCTCCCCGCGCTCGATCGGGACAATGTGGAGGTGGTGACCGACGGGATCGCCGAGATCCGGCCACGATCGATCCTGACCCGGGCCGGGGCGGAGATCGAGGTGGACACCATCATCCACGGCACCGGATTCGAACCCATCCCGACCGCGTTCGACCGCATCACCGGGCGCGACGGGATCTCCATCGCGCAGCTGTACCACCAGCGGCCGCGCACCTATCTCGGCACGGCCGTGGCGGGATTCCCGAACTTCTTCTGCACGCTGGGGCCGTTCGGGGCCGCGGGCAATCAATCCGCCATCTACATGATCGAATCGCAGCTCGCCTACATCGTCGACGCGCTGGTCACCCTGCGCGCGCGGGGCGCGCGCCGGGTGGAGGTGCGGGCCGCCGCGCAGGACGCCTTCGTCGACGAAATGCGCAGGCGCAGCGACGATACCGTCTGGTTGACCGGAGGATGCCAGAGCTACTACACCACCCCCGAGGGCGGCAATGCGGGCCTGTACCCCAGTTGGAGTTTCGAATACCGCAGGCGCACGCGGCGATTCGACGTCGACGCCTACGAGGTGGCGTGATGCTCGAGCTGTTCGGACGATTCGGCGCGCCACGATTCGACGTGGCGGGGAAGGTCGTGCTCGTCACCGGTGCGGGGCAGGGCATCGGGCGGGAGCTGGCCGACATCCTGCATGCCCGGGGCGCGATCGTGGTCCTGGTGGACATCGACGAGGCCGCCGCCCACGAGGCGGCCTGCGCGCTGTCCGCGCGCGCCCTCGCGATCGGGGCCGACGTCGCCGACCGCGCGCGGATGAACCAGGTGGTGGCCACGGTGGTCGAGCGGCTGGGCCGCCTCGACGTGGTCGTCGCCAACGCGGGTGTCACCCCGGTGCCCGCCACCGTCCGCACCATGGACCCGCACGATTTCGACCGGGTGCTGAGCATCAATCTCACCGGGGTCTTCAATACCGTGCACCCCGCACTGGACCACATCGTGCGGGCGAAAGGCCATGTCGTGGTGGTGTCCTCGTGCGCCGCCTTCGCACCCGGTATGGGCGGATCGCCGTACATGGTGAGCAAGGCCGGGGTCGAACAGTTCGGTCGGGCGCTGCGGGTCGAACTCGCGGCATCCGGTGCCAGCGCCGGAGTCGCCTACTTCGGGATCGTGGAAACCGCCATGACCCACGACATGCTCGACGCCGACGACCTCGGCCGTGAGCTCGACCAACTGCTGCCGTGGCCGCTCGGCGTGCGGATCACCGCGGCGCGGGCCGCACGCGCCATCGCCGACGCCATCGCCCGCCGTGCCGCCCGCACCATCGCACCCGCCGGGTGGGAGCCGTACGCGCTGCTGCGCGGTGCGGTCAATGTCGTACTCGACAGCAGGCTCGCCGCGAGTTCGGCCGTGCACGAACTCGTTCGCGCCATCGAGCGCCGCTGACACCCTCGCGCGCACCGCCGTCGCGCACCTCTCCGAAAGGCCCCCAGTGAGCATCCCCCGTTTCGGCACGCTGCCCGCGGCGTTCCAGCACACCGCCTCGATCGACCCGGACGCGGTCGCACTCCGCACCCCCGGCGACACCCGCACCATGACCTGGGGCGAGTACGCGCGCCGGGTGCGTGCGGTGGCCGCGGGACTGGCGGGCCTCGGCATCGGCCGCGGCGACACCGTCGCCCTGATGCTGACCAACCGCATCGAGTTCTATCCGCTCGAAGTCGGCGCACAGCATCTCGGCGCGACCTCGTTCTCGGTCTACAACACCCTGGCCCCCGAACAACTCGCCTACGTGCTCGGCAATGCCGGAGCGCGCGTGGTGATCTGCGAACCGCAATTCCTGCCGCGCCTGTGGGACAGCGGCATCGAACTCGACCATGTGATCTGCGTCGACGACGCACCGGTGGGCACCCTGTCGGTGGAACAGCTGATCGCCTACGGCACACCGGAATTCGACTTCGAGGCGGCCTGGCGGGCGGTCCGGCCGGAGGATGTCGCCACGCTCATCTACACCTCGGGGACCACCGGCAACCCGAAGGGGGTGGAGACGACCCACGCCAACCTCCTCTTCCAGGTCTACGGCATCGACGATGTGCTGGGCTTCCGCTTCGGCGACACCATCACCTCCTTCCTGCCCACCGCCCATATCGCCGATCGGCTCACCGCCCTCTACGTGCAGGAGGTGCTCGGCACCCAGGTGACCTGTGTCGCGGACCCCGCACGGATCGCGCCCGCGCTGGCCGAGTTGCGCCCCACGGTATGGGGTGCCGTCCCGCGTGTCTGGGAGAAACTGAAGGCGGCCATCGAATCGAAGGTCGCCAACGAGCCGGACGACCGCCGCCGCGGCGCCATGGAATGGGCGCTGGGCGTGGCCGCCGCGCGCAGCGCCCACCGGCTGGCCGGAACGCCGATCCCCGCCGAACTCGCGGCCGAATGGGAGCGCGCCGACGACCTGGTGCTGGGCGGCCTGCGGACCGCGCTCGGCTTCGACCGGCTGCGCTGGGCGCTCTCGGGCGCCGCCCCCATCCCGCCCCAGACCCTCGGCTTCTTCGCCGGACTCGGCATTCCCATCGCCGAGATCTGGGGCATGTCCGAGCTGTCCTGCATCTGCAGCGTCAGCCACCCGCGTGACGCCAGGCTCGGCACGGTCGGAAAACTGCTGTCGGGCATGGAATCTCGCCACGCACCGGACGGTGAACTACTCGTCCGCGGACCGCTGGTCATGCGCGGCTACCGCGGCCTGCCGGACGAGACCCGGGCGGCCGTGGACGCCGACGGCTGGCTGCATACCGGCGATATCGTGACCGTGGACGCCGACGGCTACCTCACGGTGGTGGACCGCAAGCAGGAGTTGATCATCAACGCCGCCGGGAAGAACATGTCGCCCGCCACCATCGAGAACGCCGTGAAGGCCGCCACTCCGCTCATCGGCGCCATGGCCGTCATCGGCGACGCCCGCCCCTACAACACCGCACTGATCGTGCTCGACGCCGAATCGGCCGAACCGTACGCCCGCCGCCACGGCCTGCCCGACGCGTCGGCGGCCACCCTGGCCGCGGATCCCGGTGTGGTACAGGCGATCACGACCGGTATCGCGGCCGGGAACCAGCGGTTGTCGCGGGTGGAACAGATCAAGCGCTTCCGCATCCTCCCGCTGTTCTGGGAAGCGGGCGGCGACGAGATCACCCTCACCCTCAAACTCCGGCGGCGGGCCGTGACCGCCAAGTACGCGAGCGAGATCGACGAACTGTACGCACCCGAGCTCGCTCCGCATGTGCACGAACCGACCCGCTGATCCCCGTTTCCCGCCGCATGCCGTGGGTAGGACGACCGTAGGACGTGTCAGCGACAGAGGAGTATCGGATATGAGCAAGACCGAAGAGACGGGCACCATCACCGGCACCAAGGACAAGGACTACAACCTGATCTGGTTCGTGGAGGCGTCCCTGGACAACGCGCTGCGGTTGGAGACCTACATCAGCGATGCCGAACGCGACGGTGACACCGAGCTCGTCGAGTTCTTCCGCAAGGCGCAGAACGAGAGCCGCAAGGGCGCGCGGATGGGCAAGGAACTGCTCGCCTCGCGACTGTCGGACTCCTCCATCGGATAGTTCACCGGCGGTCGCGCCGTGAGGTCACGCACCGACGCACCGCCCCACGGGGTGGGGCGGTGCGTCGACGCCGGTCACACCCGTTGGATGGTGGCGGACGGCAGTGCGGTGGCCGGTCGTTGCGCGGTGAGGGCGGTGAGGAGTTCGCCGGTGTACTCCGGCGGCATGGCGTGCACGCTCAGTCGGTCCCAGATCAGGTGGTAGGCGTCCAGATCGGTGCGGTCGTCGAGGAACTGGGTGCCGGTCGCATGGTGCAGGTGTACGACATCGCACACATCCGGGCGCTCGAACCGGAAGATGGTGAACGGGACCGTGCTGATGGCCGGGCCGCCCACGTGATCCGGGACGATCTGCACGGTCACGTTGTCGCGGCGCGCCATTCGGGTCAGGTGGTCCAGCTGGTCGCGCCACACCTCCGTGCCGCCGAAGGGGCGTCGCAGCACCGCCTCCTCGATCGCCACCCACAATGTGAGTGGGGCGGGCCGATCGAGCAGATGCTGACGCCGCATGAGCAGTTCCACCTGCTGCTGGATCTGCGCCGTCGACGCGGGGCGGGCGATGGCGGCGACGGCATGGGCGTAACCGGCGGTCTGCAACAGCTCCGGCACCACCCCCGGCGCGTAGGAGCGCACCACCGACGCCGCCTGCTCGAGGGCGAGGTGGGAATCCGTGCGTCCGAGCCCGGGACGGCCGACCTTCACCCCCAATCGGCGCACCAGTGCGGGCTTCTCCTGCGGCCCGTTCCCCCCGACGGTGTGACCCCCCACGGCCTCGGCTTTGATGACGACTCCCTCCTGACATTTGGTGGATCGCGTAGGCGATTGTGCCACAACGACTTTCAAGATTGCTGAGTCGAAGAATTCTGCAATTGCACGTGCAAGCCCGGGGGTAAGCACATTCCCGCCCGAGCTGCCGGCGATAGGCTGTGCGGGTGAAAAGGGCAGGTGAGCACGCTCGACTGTGGACCGCCGCGGCCAGTCCCCGGGTGGAATTGCTCGCCGCGCGATTCGAGACCTTCGCCTTCGATCGGCACAGTCACGAGCAGCTTTCCGTCGGCGTCATCGAACAGGGCGCGGAAGGGCTGCACATGGCGGGCGGGAAAGTGGTGATACCCGCCGGACAAGTGGTGATCATCAATCCCGGACAGGTGCATACCGGATTCGCCGCCGCGGAATCCGGCTGGCGCTACCGGATGTTCTATTTCGACACCGAGCTGGTCGAGGAGTTGGCCGGTGAACTGCTCGGCCGGTCCGACGTCTGGTTTCCCGAGACGGCCGTGCGCGATGACGAGTTGTTCGTCCGGCTGCGCGGCGCCCACCGCGAACAGGAGCTGGCCGGTGATCGGCTGACCGCCGAATCCCTGCTGCTGGCGGGGTTGGGCGCGGTGCTGCGTCGGCACGCCCGCCCCGGCCGGGCGGGTGCGGGCGGAACACCGCCGCGCCGGGGTCTGGACGTGGCCAGGCAGGTTCTGCACGACCGGTGGGCCGAGTCGGTCACCATCGCCGAACTCGGTGCCGCCGCGGGGATTCCGCGAACCACCCTCATCACCGCCTTCCGGGAGGCGTACGGGCTGCCGCCGCACGCCTACCTGCTGCGATTGCGCGCCAATCGCGCGCGCCGACTGCTGCTGGCCGGGCGGCCACCGGCCGAGGTGGCGGCAGCGACCGGATTCGCCGACCAAGCGCATCTGACCCGGATCTGCAAGCGCTACTTCGGGGTGACACCGGGCGCGATCCGGCCCTGATGCCCTGCGGCCCTCGCGGGCCGAGATTTTCGTTCAAGACCGCCGACCGTCGCCGCCGTCAGGCTGGGTGCGCATTCGGTACACGAGGAGAGGGCGTAGGCGGCGATGGTGTTGGTTGCGGCGGTGATCCCGCTGGTGGTGGTGTTGGGAATGATCACCGGGCTGCGCCGTCCGGCGCACTGGGCCGCGGTCGCGGGGGTGGGGGCGGCGGTGCTGCTCATCGGATGGCGGCCGGAGTTCGCGCTGCCTCGGTCCGCGCTCGGCACCGGGGCGGCGGGCGCGGGCCTGCTGGTCCTGAACGCGGCGGCGGTCATGCTGCCCGGTGTCTACCTCAGCCAGGTGCTCACCCGCCGAGGCGTGCACGAGTCGCTTCGGGAATGGGTGCGCGGGCTGCCGCTGTCGGGGCCCGCCAAGGTCGCGCTGGTGGTCGCGGGCATCGCGCCCATGGTGGAGGCGCTCACCGGCTTCGGGGTGTCGCTGCTGGTCACCGTGCCTGTCCTGCTGGCGCTGGCCCCGCCCGCCACCGCACTGCGTCAGGCCATGCTGGGCATGAACATCATGCCCTGGGGCACGCTCGGCCTGGCCACCGTGATCGGCGCGACGCTCACCGACCTGCCGCTGCCGACCCTGGGCACCGCCACGGCGGTCACCAGCGCCCTGGTCTTTCCGCTGGTGACGGTCTGGGCGGCGCTGCTGGCCCGACCGGACCACCGGCTGCGCACCACGGTGCAGGCGGCGGGAGCGGGCGGGCTGCTCGCACTCACCCTGCTGGCCTGCAACCACCTGGGCGTGGTCTCGCCCGCGGGTGTGCTGGCCGGGCTGTTCACCACCACCGTCGGCCTGCTGCTGTGCGCTGCGCGGCGGCCGTCAGGAGCCGTGCGGACGCCCGAAGCGACCGGCGAGGCCACCGCTGCGGGAACTGCGGGCCGGAATCGGGCCCACCCGCGGCGGACGACAAGTTCGCGAGATATGGAGGCCCGCTGGACATTACGCGCCACGCACCCGACCGCCCGAGATGGTGTGTGGAATGCGGGTGTGTCGCGGTTCGCGCGGGGTGGGACCGGACGTGGTGCGGGGAATCGGAGTGCCTCGCGCTTCCCGGGTAGTGCGACCGGAGGCGGCGGCGAGGGTGGGTGCGCGTCACGCTGCTCGCGTGCCGTGGCGGTGGGCGGTGCGGATCGGGGATGGCTGCGGCGATTCTCGCGAAGCGCGGGCACGGGTGGCGGGGTGATTCCTCGGCGGGGTGGAATGGCTCGGGGCGTGGGCGTGGGCGTGGGCGCTGGTGAACGCCGACCCGCGTTCGGGCTCGGCGACGGGTCCGTGCGTCCCGGGCGGCTGGTTCCGCCGGGGGCGGTGCTGTACGCCTACGGGCTGGTGCTGGGTGGTATCGCGACATCGCGCGCGGCCACCGCGGTGGGTGTGCCGTCCGTGGCGCTGCACGCGGGCGGTGCGAGTTTCGCGCTGCTGGCGTCGCCGGGGCTGCCGCTGCTGGTGGCGGCGCTGGTGTTGGACCGGGGGCGGGTGCGGTGGGCGGAGGTCCGGGCAGCGCTGGTGCGCGTGGGTCGGCCGCTGCTGGCGCTGACCGGATTCGTCGTGCTCGGGCGGCTGATGGTCGACAGCGGCATGATCGAGCGGGTGGGCGGGGCGGTGGCGGCGGCCCCGCCGCTGGTGATCGCGCTGGCGGCACCGGCGCTCGGCATGCTCGGCGGCTTCGTCACCGGATCGAATGTGGGCGGCAACGTGTTGACGATGCCGTTGCAGCAGCAGCTCGCGCCGTCCGGGTTGGACGTCTGGTTCGCGGCGGTGCAGAACAGCGGTGCGGGCCATGCCGTCTTCACCTCGCTGCCGATGATCATGCTGATCCTGGCGGTCGCGGGTGACCGGGCCAGCGGTGCCGGGGTCTCGGAGAATACGCTGCTGCGCTTCGGGTTACGGGTGGCGTTGGCGATCTACGCGGCGCTGGCGGCGATGACCGTGGCTCTGTCGCTGGTGTGACAGCGGCCTTCGTACCGACGATCACCTTCGTACCGACGATCAGGAGATGCGCCGCGCGCCGGGGGAGGGGAGTGCCACGAACCACTTCGGTGCGGCGAAACCGCAGGCGCGGAAACGCTTCTCGACCTCCGCGGCGATCGGCTCGGCGGCGCCGCGTTCGGTGAGCGCCACCATGCTGCCGCCGAATCCGCCGCCGACCATGCGCGCGCCGAGCGCGCCCGCCGCCAGCGCGGTGGTGACGGCGGTGTCGAGTTGCGGCGTGGACACCTCGAAGTCGTCGCGCAGGGAAGCGTGCGCCACCGTGAGAACCGGTCCTATGGTGCGCGGATCCGCCCCGGTGTGCAGCGCGTCGGCCACCGCCAGCACCCGGGCGTTCTCGGTGACCACGTGGCGGGCCCGACGGCGCAGCAGGGGATCGACGAGGGTGTCGACCGCGCGCGGATCGGCGACCTCGCGCAGGGTGGCGACGCCGAGCGCGGTGGCCGCGGCCTCGCACTGCTGGCGGCGGCGCGCGTATTCGCCGTCCACCAGCCGGTGCGGGGTATCGGTGTCGACGACCAGCAGCTCCAGTCCCGCCCCGGCCAGATCGAAGGCGACCTGCTCGTGGTCGCCCTTGCCGAAGTCCAGGAAGAGAGCGTGCCCGGCGGTGCAGAGCATGGCGGCGGATTGGTCGAGACTGCCGGTGGGCGCGCCCACGTAGTCGTTCTCGGCGGTGCGGGCGATGTCGATCAGCTCGGGTACCCGCACCGGAAGGTCGAACAGATCCCGCAGCGCGAGCGCCACCGCACACTCGACGGCGGCCGACGACGACAGGCCGGCGCCGATCGGCACGGCACCGTCGAGCTCGAGGGTGACACCGGGGATGCCGTGCCCGCGGCGCTGGAACTCGTACACCACGCCGAGCGGGTAGCGCGCCCACCCGGCGATCGATGTCCGCCCGAGCTCCGCGACAGCGACGTCGATCCGCTCGCCCGGGTGCTGCCGGGAGGTAACCCGCACGCGCCCATCGGTTTCCGTCGCCGCCGCGCACCGCACCACCTGCGGTAGCGCGATCGGCAGGGCGTAGCCGCCGTTGTAGTCGGTGTGCTCACCGATGATGTTCACCCGTCCCGGCGCGGCCCACACACCCCGCGTCATCGCACCTCCCACTGATCGCGCCACCGCTGGCGGTTCCCGGTCCCGGTTCCTCGTCCGTTCGATGCAGCGATAGCCGCTGCGTCCTTTCCTACACCCCGACACCGTCGATCGTGACGATCTCGGATCGACGCCCGGTGTGGCGGCCGGATTCCGATTCGGAAACAGACCGGTCGGCCACCTGCGATGGGTTGCGGCACTCCGTTCGCTCGCGGCTCGCGGCTCGCGGCTCGCGGCGCGGGCGGTTCGGGCGTGCGTCAGCCGCCCGCCAGCAGGACCGGGCGGCCGTTGCGGGGCTGGGTGGGGCGGTTGCTGTGCGGGAACAGCGCGCGGTAGCGGTCGGCCTCCCGGGCCGTCACCCGGACGGGTTCGCGCAGCACCGTCCATGCCACGCCCTCGGTGCAGGGCGGTGTGGTGAGCGATCCGCCGTAGCGGAACTGGGCGTGATCGGTGGGGAGCAGGGTACGCAGGTCGAATGGGCCGGTGGTGTGGGAGCCGCCCGGGGGCGGCAGCTCGGCGAACAGGGGCGTGAACGCCGAGGGCGCGGGGCCGGTCTCCATGAGAACCGCGACCACCGCCAGGTTGCCCCGGGCATCGGTGTGGACGAGGTGCAGCTCCATGACGGTGCCCACGCCGTCGACGGTGTGCTCGCTCGGCGTGTGGAAGTGGAACTGGGTCAGCGCGTACCGGCGGCCGTCCAGGACGATGTGGTGTCCGCCGGCGGCGGGCACGGCCGCCTGCAGGGTGTGCCCGTTGTCGGTCAGGGCGACCGCGGGCAGCGGGCCGTAGGCGAAGGCCAGATGGTCGGCGGGATCGAGCGGGGCGTGGCGGGGCAGATCGATGGGGGACTGCTGGTGGCCCACCCGGCAGGCCAGGAAGCGGTGGTCCAGGTCGGCCCAGTGCTCGGGACCGTCGGCCGCGTAATCCCAATGCGGGCGGGCGGGCTCGCCGTCGGCGGCCGAGCGCGCCCCGAGGGCGGCGGGTAGCGCGAAGAGGGTCAGCGCGGCGAGGGCGCGACGGCGGGTGAGCGGACCGTGCGGACGGGAAGCAACCGGCACCGGCACAACTCCTTGCGACGATGCGCCTGACGGCGTGGTCGGGAACCGGCACGAGGTGCGACGGAATACGGCAATCCTGTGGTCGATTGTCCTATTTGCTACGAATGTTCTTTTAGAACAAGGGATTTCGCGTTCGTGCCGTCGTGAGCGTATGCCTCGGCGGCCCGGTAGCGCCAGCCCCGCGGGCGGCGACCTGTGTCACAACGCATCCACCGCGCCCGCGCGGCGTGGTGCGGACCGGCCGATGCGATCCCGAACATTCGGTACGGTAGGCCGGTGAGCAGGAAGGATTCGCCCGCGCGTCCACCCGTACCGCCGACCTCCGGGCGTGGCCCGGTCGCGATCGACGCCATCGATCGAGTCCTACTGGATCACCTGGCACGCGACGGGCGAATGACCAACAACGCCCTGGCCGAGGCGGCCGGTATCGCACCGTCGACCTGCCTGGGCCGGGTGCGGTCGCTGGTGGAGCGGGGCGTCATTCGCGGCTTCCACGCCGATATCGACCCCGCCGCGCTCGGGCGCGGCCTGCAGGCCATGATCGCGGTTCGGCTGCACGGCAATTCGCGCAAATACCTCGCCGAATTCGGGCGGCAGCTGGCGGCGCTGCCGGAGGTCCTCAACGTCTACTTCATCGCGGGGGCGGACGACTACCTCATCCATGTCGCCACCGCCGACACCGACGGGTTGCGCGGTTTCGTCCTCGAACATCTGAGCGCGCACCCGGCGGTATCCGCGACCGAGACCATTCTCATCTTCGAACATCTGCGCCCGGCGGGTACCGAGCGCGACCGGTCCTAGACGCCGACCAGTTCGTGCGCGGCGTAGCCGTGCGCCGCCGCCACGGACTCCGACAGCAGTCGGCCGCGGTCGGTGCTGAGCCCGGCGGCCAGGCCCGGATCGGCCGCCACCGCATCCCGCCAGCCGCGGTCGGCCAGCGCCGTGACATAGGGCAGGGTGGCGTTGGTGAGCGCGATGGTGGACGTATTCGGCACCGCCCCGGGCATATTGGCCACGCAGTAGAAGATGGAGTCATGCACCCGGTAGGTGGGTTCGGCGTGGGTGGTCGGCCGCGAATCGGCGAAGCAGCCGCCCTGGTCGATGGCGATGTCGACCAGCACCGAGCCCGGCTTCATCTGGGCGACAAGGCCATTGGACACCAGGGTGGGCGCCTTGGCCCCGGGCACCAGCACCGCGCCGATCACCAGATCGGCCTCGCGCACGGCATCGGCGACCTCGTAGGCGTTGGAGGCGACGGTCCGCACCCGGCCGTCGTACTGCTCGTCGACGGCGCGCAGGCGCGCGATGTTCAGGTCCAGCACGGTGACCTCGGCGTGCAGGCCGACCGCCATGGCGATGGCATTGCCGCCCGCCACGCCCGCGCCGATCACGGTCACCTTGGCCGGGCGCACCCCCGGCACCCCGCCCAGCAGCGCACCGCGCCCGCCCTGACTGCGCATGAGGTGGTACGCGCCCGCCTGCGGGGCCAGCCGCCCGGCGACCTCGCTCATCGGGGCCAGCAGGGGCAGCGAGCCGTCCGGACCGGTGACCGTCTCGTAGGCGATGGCGGTGATACCGGAGTCCAGCAGTGCGTCCGTGCACTCCCGCGACGCCGCCAGATGCAGGTAGGTGAACAGCACCTGATCGGCGCGCATCCGGGAGAACTCCTCGGCCACCGGCTCTTTCACCTTGAGCACCAGGTCGGCCCGTTCCCAGACCTCGTCGGCGGTGTCGAGGACGCGCGCGCCCACCGCCGCGTAGGCGTCGTCGGCGAAGGCCGAGCCCGCCCCGGCTCCGGCCTCGATGAACACCTCGTGTCCGCGCGTGACGAGTTCGTGCACACCGGCGGGTGTGCAGGCCACGCGGTATTCGTGGTTCTTGACCTCGCGGGGGATTCCGATCTGCACCGGCACTCCTGACTGTCGTATTGGTCTCGGTGAGCAGCTTCGGAGTGAAAGTATGAAAATAATGCGAGTTTAGGTCCAGTGAACTGAGTATAATTCGTGAATCTAGTGGACTCGTGATGAAGTATGCGGAATCTAGCGCACGCTCAGCGCCGATCTCGAATCATCTTCGGCGGGCTCCGGGTCCGCCAGCGCCTCGTCCCGCAGCCGGGTCAGCGTGCGCGACAGAATGCGGGACACCTGCATCTGGGAGATACCGAGTCGATCGGCGATCTGGCTCTGGGTCATGGCGCCGAAATAGCGCCAGATCAGGATCTGCCGCTCCCGCTGCGGCAGCCGCGCGATGAGCGGCCGCACCGCCATGGCGTCCTCCAGCAGCCGGTAGCAGGGCTCCTCGGTGCTCAGGCGCTCCACGGCCGGAGTCGAGCTGTCGCCGTCCTGGTCTCGAACGGTCATGTCCAGCGAATCGGTGGTGTAGCAGTTGGCCGCGATCATGGCCCGGCTGATCTCGGTCACATCCACCTCGAGTTCCACGGCGAGTTCGCGCGCGGTGGGCATCCGCCCCAGCCGGTGGGCCAAGACCTCGGTGGCCGATCCGATCCGGCCGTGGATCTCCTTGGTGTGCCGGGACACCCGCACCGACCAGGTGTGGTCGCGGAAATGGCGGCGCACCTCGCCCATGATGGTCGGCACCGCGAAGGACAGGAAGGCCGCGCCGCGCGTGTGGTCGAAGCGATCGACCGCCTGCACCAGGCCCACCCGGGCGGTCTGCAACAGATCATCGAACGGTTCGCCGCGGTTCGCGAAGCGGCGGGCGATGTGCTCGGCTAGGGGCAGTCCGAGGCGCACGATTTCCGAACGCACCCGCTCCCGGCGCGGGTCGTCCGATTCGAAGGCGGCGAGCCGGGCGAACAACGGCTCGAGGTGTTCATAGCTGTCACCGCGGCTGCCACGTCGCCGGGCCGACGCGGGAGCGTCGGCGGCGGTGGTGCGCGCAGGGGTCGACTCAGCCATCGGGTTCTCCTCGTTCCCTCCGACTTCGTCGAACCGGCGGCTTTCTTCACCGAGTCGACGTACTTTCCGGGGGTGCCCACTTCCGGCATCCGTCAAACCTCCCCGCCCCGCGTACGGAGAGTGATCCGGACCCCTGTCAGAGCACATGCCGCACAGCACTTTTGAGCGGATCCGGCGAGCCGCTCGTACGGGAGTTCGAGGGGTGGGATACTCCGTGGAGTGAAGGGGCCAGTGCAGATTCCGGAGAGCGGTCCGGACGCGTACGAGATCACCGCGACCGGGCAGCAGCGGCAGGTCGTGGGCACATTCCGCTTCTGGTTCGTCGGGCAGCGCTGGGAATGGTCCGACGAGGTGGCGCGGATGCACGGATACGCACCCGGCACCGTCGAACCGACGACGGAGCTGCTGCTGTCGCACAAGCACCCCGAGGACCGGGCGCACGTCCAGGACATCCTGGACTACGCCCTGCACTCCGGGGAGTCGTTCTCGAGCCGACACCGCTTCGTCGACACCGCCGGGCGCATCCACAATGTGATCGTGGTGGCCGACCGCATGTTCGACGACGCGGGCGCGGTGGTCGGCACCTCGGGCTATTACATCGACCTCACCGACACCATCGCCGAGACGGCGCAGACCATGCTCGACGAGACGCTGCCCGGCCTCTTCGAGAATCGCGCCGTCATCGAGCAGGCCAAGGGCGTGCTCATGCGCATCTACCGGATCACCGCCGAGCAGGCGTTCCAGGTGCTGCGGTGGCGGTCCCAGGAGACGAATACGAAGCTGCGCGATCTGGCCGCGCAACTCATCGCGGAACTGGATTCCGTGCCGCCCGCCCCGCCGAATGTGCAGAGCCGCTTCGATCATCTGCTGCTCACGGTGCACGAACGCATACCGCCGCACTCCGGTCCACACGGTAGCGCCGCGCCGGAGGACCGCCGCCCGTAATCTCGACGGCGGTATACGACGGTTGGAACTGGGACGGCGGATGAATCGGTTGCGGGTCGACCACGAGGTGGACCACGATGCGGTGACGGTGCGAGCCGAGGGCGATGTGGACATCAGCAGCGTCCACACCCTCACCGAGGGGCTGCGAGCCGCCCTGGAGTCGGCGCTCGAACATCCGGCCCGGCTGCTCGTCGTCGACCTCGACGGTGTGACGTACTTCGGCAGCGCCGGACTGAACGCCCTGCTCGACTGCCACGAACACGGAATCGACGCCGGGATATCCGTGCGGCTGGTGGCCTCCGACCTGCGGGTGGTCCGGCCGCTACAGGTGACGAACCTCGACAGCGTGCTGGCCGTCTATCCGACATCGGCGCAGGCCAGGAAGCACTGAGGAGCGTCAGGAGACACCCATGACCGCACCCCCGCCGTCCGGCCCCGCGATCCCGCCCGACCTGCGCGCCGCGATCGCGCTGGGCGGTGAGATGGGGCGGCGGTTCGCCGAATTCGATTGGGCCGCGCACCCGCTCGGTGTGCCCGCGGACTGGCCCGCCGAGCTGCGCACCAGTGTGACCGTGGCGCTGACGTCGCGGTTCCCCATTCTGCTGTGGCTGGACGCGCGGGAGCTGTTCCTGGTCTACAACGACGCCTACCTCCCGATCCTGGGCGATCGGCACCCGGACGCCCTGGGGCGAGCCGGACGCGAGGTGTGGTGGGATATCTGGGAGTCGATCGGCCCCATGCTGACCAGCGTGGTCGCCACCGGGGCCGCCACCTGGTCGGACGATCTGATGCTGCCACTGCTGACGGAGGGGCGTCCGCAGGAACGGTATTTCACCTTCAGCTACAGCCCGCTCCTCGCCGCCACGGGCACGGTGTGCGGGGTGTTCTGCGCCGTCACCGAGACGACCGAGCGCGTGCTCGGCGAACGACGACTGCACGCCCTCAATGCCGTCAACGCGGCGGTCATGGAATCGCGCACCGCGCACGACGTGGTGCGCGCGGCGGTGACGGTGTGCGCTCAGCAGGCCGCCGATCTGCCCTTCATCGCGGTGTACGCGGAAGACGCCGACGGTCGCGATCCGACACTGCTCGGGGCGAGCGCGGCGGTGTCACCGCTGCTGCCGCCGTCGCTGTCGGACCTGGCCCCCGGGTCGCCCGCGCGGCCCACCCGGGCGGACAGCCGGGAGATCGCCGATCTGCGCGCCGTCGTTCCCGGCCTGGCGGAAGCGTTTCCGGATGGTGCTCCGGAACGGGCCCTGGTGCTGCCGCTGGGGGAGGGCACGGTCATCGGGGCGCTGGTAATCGGCATCAGCCCGCGTCGGCCGCTCGACGAGCAGTATCGCGGATTCTGCCGCCTGCTCGCCGACCAACTGGCCTCCGCGCTGGCCGCGGCGGTGTCCTATGAGCAGCAGTGCCGCCGCGCCGATGCGCTCGCCGAGATCGACCGGGCCAAAACGGCTTTCCTCACCAATGTCAGCCACGAGTTCCGCACCCCGCTGACCCTGCTGCTCGGCCCGCTCGACGATGCGCTGGCCGAGGACGACGCCGCGGACACGGTCCTGGGCGACCGGCTGCACACCGCCCGCCGCAATGCGGGACGGCTTCTGCGACTGGTGGATTCGCTGCTCGACTTCTCCCGCATCGAGGCCGGGCGCGCCACCGCCCGGCCGCGCTGCCTGGACGTGGGCGTGCTGACCGCCCATATCGCCGCTTCCTTCGCGGAGCTGTGCCAGCGCGCCGGTCTGACCCTCGAGCTGGACTGCGACACCGTGGCGGCCGATATCGATCCCGATATGTGGGAGACCGTCGTTCTGAACCTGCTGTCGAACGCGGTGAAGTTCACCTTCGACGGCTCGATCCGGGTCGAGGTCCGCGTCGAGGAACCGGATTCGTGCCGAATCACGGTGCGCGACACCGGTATCGGTATCGACCCGAACGACCTGGACTGGCTCTTCGATCGGTTCTATCGGGCCGACAACGCACGTGGGCGCAGCGTCGAGGGCAGTGGGATCGGGTTGTCGCTGGTGCGCGGCCTGGTGGAACTGCAGCACGGCACGGTGGCGGTGGAGAGCACACCGGGTCGCGGTACCGCGGTGATCATCCGGCTGCCGCGCTCGGACGCGACGCGGACCGTCGAATCCGGCATGCTGCCCAGCCTGGCGAACAACCCCTATGTCACCGAGGCCGGGCAGTGGCTCAGTCTTCCGGCCGAGCCGCGACCGCGTGGCGGCCGCCGGGAACTGGTGCTCGTCGCCGACGACAACGCCGATATGCGAAACCACCTGGATCGCGTGCTGTCGGTCCGATGGGACACCATGGTCGTGGGCGACGGTGATTCGGCCCTGCGCGCGGTCCGCGAGCATCGCCCGGACGCGGTCGTCGCCGATGTCATGATGCCGGGGCTGGACGGCTTCGAACTGCTGGCCGCGGTTCGCGCCGAACCGGAGTTGGCGTCGACGCCGGTGCTGCTGCTCTCCGCCCGCGCGGGCCGGGAGGCCGCACGCGAGGGTTTCGCCGGTGGCGCGGACGACTACGTGGCGAAACCCTTCACCTCGCAGGAGTTGGTCGACCGGGTCGCGGCACGGCTGGCCGCCGCGGCGCGGGAACGAGCCGGACGGCTGCGCGGTGACGCGCTGGCGCGCGCCATGGCGGCGGTGACCGAACTCGATACCGTGCTGCGCACGGCCGACACCCTCACGGCCGTCCTGGCCGCGCTGCTGGAATCACTGTCCGGTGCGGGCGTGCGGGCTGCGGCAATCGCCCTGCTGGACGCCGAGACAGATTGTGTGCGAACCGCATATATCAACACCGCGGATACCCCGGTGCGGGCGAGGCAGCAGGTGCTGGCACTGGACTCGCCGCTGCCCATCGTCGAGGTCATCCGCACCGGGCGGCTGGTCGTGGTCGGTGACGCTCACTCCGGCGACGGCACCGACGTGATCGGGGGTGTGGCCGACCACCGGTCCAGTGTCGCCTACCCGCTGCGCGACGGCGCGGATCGCGTGGTCGGCGCGGTCGCGCTGCTGTGGGCCGAATCGCGCACCTTCGCCGCCGAGGACCTGGATGTGCTGGCCCGCACCGCCACCGTCACCCAGACCGCGGTGAGCCGGGTGCGGACCATGCAGCGCGAGCATCGGATCGCCGTCGAATTCCAGGATCAGCTGTTGGATCTGGATCGGCGTTCGACCGCGGCCGCGGTGGCGGCGGTGTACCAGCCGGCGGGTGAGGCCATGCGGGTCGGCGGGGACTGGTACCTGGTGGTGCCGTTCCACGGCTCCGATCGGCTCGGCATCTCGGTGGGCGATGTGGTCGGGCACGGACTGCCCGCCGCGGTGGTCATGAGCAAGCTGCGTGCCGGAGTGGCGGCGGGCGCGATCACGGCGGCCGATCCGACCACGGTGCTGGATCTGGTGGACCGCTACGCGGCCGTGGTGCCCGGCAGCCGTTGCGCGACCGTCACCTACGCGGTCGTCGACAGCCGCGCGCGGACACTGGAGTACACCTGCGCCGGACATCCCTATCCGTTGGTACTCGGCCCGGACGGCGCGGTCGGATTCCTGACCGGTGGCCGCCGGACGCCGGTCGCGGTGCCGCCGCCGGAGCGCGGCGGCACCGGTCGCGCGGATATCGCTCCCGGCAGTGTCATCCTGCTGTACACCGACGGCGTCATCGAGCGGCCCGGGGAGAACCTCGACCAGGGTTTCGCTCGTTTGCGCGCGGCCCTGGCCGAATGCGCCGACCTGCCCGTCGCCGAGATCTGCTCGGAGTTGCTGCGGCGCTTGGCGCCACCGCACGGATACACCGACGACGTGGTGCTGCTGGCGGTGCGTCCGGTGCATGCGACGGCGCGCAGCTTCGCCGCCGTGCTGCCCGCCGCGCCCGCGCAGGTGCCCGGTATTCGAGATCGCTTGCGGCGCTGGCTGACCGCGCACGACGTGGCCCCGGATCGCGAGTACGACATCCTGCTGGCGGTCGGCGAGGCGCTGGCCAATGCCATCGAGCACGGCGGCGGATTCGATTCCCGTGCCACCGTGACACTCGAGGCATTCCGGCACGGGAAGTCGTTGGTCGCCACGATCAGCGATGCGGGCCGGTGGATTCCGGCCCCCACCACGCAGATCGACAGCGAGCGCGGCCGCGGGTTCACCCTCATGAACGGGTTGGCCGATGCGATCGACACCGTGCGCACCCCGCACGGGACCCGGGTGACCCTGCGGTTCGAGAACTGCGGGGCGTGATCGCTACAGCGGGCGGAATCCGGCGCCCACCACCCCGAGTCGGTCGATCTCGGCCAGCACCGCGGTGATCTGGTTGGACACGTCCGGATCGTGGAACGGGTTTCCGGGTCCGGTACAGGGCATTTCGGAGGAGCCCGGTAGGCCGACACCAGCGTTGATCATGCCCACCAGCTGGTCGCCGCGCAGCACCGGCCCGCCCGAGTCGCCATGGTTCGCACAGACCTGGCTGAGGAATTCGTCGGGATAGGCATCCCATACCACCCCGCAGGTGAACCCGGTGGTGCGGCCGTTCTTGCACACCGTCTCCATCGCCTGGGCGGGAGCGCCGACCGTCGCGACCACGGAGGGACCGACCTGGCGGACCGGCGTGACGCGGGCGGGGTCGAGTTCGATGACCGCCCAGTCGTGGTCGACGTCCTTGACCGCGGCGAAGCCGATCGGCCCGGCATGCGGATCGGCCTCCGCCCAGACCGCCACCCCCGCGTCCTCGGCGCAGTGTCCGGCGGTGATGCCGACGAGACGGTTCTCGCGGTCGTAACCCACCGCCGTCATGGTG
Organism: Nocardia sp. CC213A; assembly: GCF_030766805.1. NCBI lineage: Bacteria > Bacillati > Actinomycetota > Actinomycetes > Mycobacteriales > Nocardiaceae > Nocardia > Nocardia sp. CC213A. The sequence goes on along the minus strand of NZ_JASFXA010000001.1, from coordinate 310,639 downwards.
CACAGCGCGACCATGCGCGGGTTGCTGGTCTGCAGGGCGATACCCGAGCCGCCGCCGACCACCGGCCCGCCGTCGGCGTGTGCCGCCCCGGCACCCGGCCCGGCCAGCACCACCATGGTCATGACCGTTCCGGTCGCGATTTTGACGGTTGTACCCACTGTGTGAACCACGCCCACTCCCTTCCGATCCGTCGACTGCGAGGTAACCCGTGCGAGCCTATGCCCGGGCGCGCAGATCAAGATCGAAAACCTCGCGTCGTTACGCGGTCTTGACCGTGCGTCGACCCGAAGTGAGATATTCCGGTTCGGCATACACCGCACCGACAGTGGAGTACGCCATGACCGCACGGGGCACGGCCGCTCGGCGTGGGCGGCGCTCGCGCGTGCGGACGCGGCGGTGCCGGGATCGGTGGGTGCTCAGCCGTCCTTGCGGGCGTGTCGGCCACCGCCGCCGGTGGGGACGGGGCGGATGGGCCATTCGGCGGGGTCGGCCCACGGGGAGGTGACAGGCTCCGTCACGCGGGGGAGTTCTTCGGTGGGCCCGTCGAGTTCGCGTTGCAGCTGGTCGAAGAAGGCCTGCATGCTGCCGTAGCGGGCCAGGATTTCCGCCAGCAGCCGTTGTGCGTCGGTGTTCGCCGTGATCACCTCCGTCATCGTCCTGCACGCTTGCGGGGGAGTCCCGGTGCCCGGCCTCGGCCGTACACGCGACCGCACCGGCGGGGGCAGGGAGTCACGGGAGCACTGCCGCCCGCCGGTGTCGGCGTTTTCGTGTACCGCGTCGGCCCCACAACGGGACGGGGCCGGGGGCCGCTGTTGGGCGAGCAACCCCCAAACACTCCGAGCACGAGGCTGCTGGAAGGTAGCGGCAGATCGGCCGGGAGTCCGCCTGCCGCGCCTCGTGATCGGAATGCCCGTCGATACGGTAATGGGGCCGCCGCCCCGGGCACGGCATTGCACGCCTGGTGGCACGGAATGTCAGAGGTTTCCGGCACGTACCGTCATAGGTTTCCGAGAATTCGCTCATCCGGCGCGCGGCGGTCGGATGCCCCGCGGTTTTCGGGGCATGCCCGAGGTCATCTGCTTAGGTAACCTAACCACCCGTGGACAACGTGCGATCGCCGGAGGCGCCACGCTCCGCCCGAACGCTTCTCCTGCTCTCCGTGAGCGCGGTGGTCGCGGTATCGCTGCTGTTCTCCACAGTCGACCCCTGGTTGGACAAGGTCGGGATCCTGGTCGGCGGTCTGGACGCGCACATCTATCGCGATGGCGCGCTGCGCATCCTGCGGGGGCAGCCGCTCTACACCGAGACCACGCTGTACGGGTTGCTGTACACCTACACGCCGTTCTCGACCCTGGTGTTCCTGCCGGTCGTGGCGGTGCCGTGGGCCTACGTGACCAACACCTGGCTGGCGCTCAATCTGGTCACGCTCCTCGGCTGTGTCGTGATGTGCTGGCGTATTCTCGGCTACCGGATCGGTCCCCGGCTGGTCGGCCTCAGCGCACTGCTGGCGACCATCTGCGTCTTCCTCGAGCCCGTCCGCACCACGCTGTACTACGGGCAGATCAATCTGATTCTCATGCTGCTCGTGCTGTGGGGCGTGTCGCGGCCGGAGCACGCTCGACTCCGCGGCCTCGGTGTCGGGTTGGCCGCCGGTATCAAACTCGTACCCGGCTTCTTCATTCTCTACTTTCTCGCGCTGCGCCAATGGCGTTCGGCCATGATTGCCGCGGCGGCCCTCGCCGCCACCGTCGTGCTGGCCTGGATCGTGCTGCCCGACGACTCGCGGCAGTACTGGGGCTCGACCTTTCTGCGCTCGGATCGCATCGCGCCCGACGGACATCCGGCCAATCAGTCGATTCGGGGCACACTCGCCCATCTGGCCGACGGTGCCGTGCCCACATGGCTGTGGTTACTGCTCGCGACGGGCGTTGTCGCCGTGGCTCTCACCGTCGTGGCGGCGCTGGACCGCCGCGGTGAACGCTTGCTCGCGGTCACTCTCGCGGGAGCGACCGCGTGCGCGGTATCGCCGTTCTCGTGGAGTCACCACTGGGTCTGGTTCGTCCCGCTGTTCGTCTACTGTGCCCACCGCGCCCAGCGGGATGCCCGCTGGTGGGTCGCGGCGGCGGCGCTGTGGCTGTGGACCGCGGCCTGGGCGTACCACTGGAGCGACACCTCGGTAACGGTGGGGCTGTTCCTGTTTCCGCCGTCGTGGCCGATCGCCCCACTGCTCATGAACGGGTACGTGACCGCCTACGTCGTCCTGCTGATCGCGGCCGCGACGACGGTGTGGCGGGTTCGCTCGGTGCCGGCCGCGACCCAATAGGCAACCAACGGTTGCGCAATTCGCCGTCCGCCTCTAGGGTGATGTGCAACTAATGGTTGCACATGGAGGTGGTCGTGGAATACGGCAGCATCGAACGTGAGATACACGTCGACGCCACACCCGAGGTGGTGTACGAGGTGGTCAGCGATCCGCGGCATATGGCCCAGTGGTGGAGCGACGAGGCCGAATTCGAGCCGACCCCGGGTGCGGTCGGCGAACTCGCCTGGGGGAATCGGGAGCATGTGGAGGCCATGACGGTCGTTCGGGCCGACCCGCCGCGCCTGTTCGCCTTCCGCTGGTCCTATCCGGACGGCACCGCCGACGAGATCGCGGATTCACTGCTGGTCACCTTCGAACTCGTGCCGTCCGGCACCGGCACCCTGATCCGGCTCACCGAGACCGGATTCCGGGAAATGGGCTGGGCGGAAGCGAAACTGGCGCAGGAGTACGGCGAACACGTCACCGGCTGGGACTTCTACCTCCCCCGGCTCGGGGAGTACGTCACCCGCTTGGTGTCCGCGCCGTGACCGTCATCGACGACGAACTGTGGTCGGCCATCGGCGATCCCACCCGGCGGCGCATGCTCGATCTGCTGCTGGCCGCGGGCGAGGGCACGGCCACCGGACTCAGCGAGGAGCTGCCGGTGACCCGGCAGGCCATCGCCAAACACCTCGGCGTTCTCGACCGCGTCGGCCTGGTGCACGCCACCGCCGCCGGGCGGGAGCGTCGATACCGGGTGGACGAGGAACGGCTCGCCCGCGCGGTGGCGCAGCTGTCCTCGGTCGGAGCGGCCTGGGACGCCCGGCTCCGGCGCATCAAACGTATCGCCGAAACAATCCAGCACGCCGAAAGAATCCAGCAGACGAAGGACGCGAAGAAATGGTAGACATCCTGCACCGGGTCGGCATCCGTGCATCGGAGGCCGCGGTGTACACCGCCCTCACCACCACCGAGGGCTTGGCCGGATGGTGGACCACCGACACCGCCGGAGACGGTGACGAGATCGGCGGCCTGCTCCAATTCCGGTTCGGGGCCGGAGGTTTCGATATGCGGGTGCGCGATCTGGACCCGGACCGCCACGTGCTGTGGGAGGTCGTCGAGGGGCCGGAGGAATGGGTCGGCACCCATGTGCGCTGGAATCTGAAACCGGCGGGAGACCACACCATCGTGCTGTTCGCTCACGAGGGCTGGAAGGAGCCGGTGGAGTTCATGCACCACTGCAGCACCAAGTGGGCGGTTTTCCTGCTCAGTCTGAAGTCGCTGGTCGAAACCGGCAAGGGCGCACCGGATCCGCACGACGTCAAGATCGACGACTGGAACTGAGCGGTACCGTTCAACCGCCGTGCGGCGGCAGTTGGGGGAGCGGCTCGTCGCGGAGCCAGCTCTCCCAGAACGAGCGCAGCGGCACCGTGCTGTAATGCCCGGCCAGATCGGTGAATTCGTCGGTGGTGACCGAGGCGTGCCGGTAGCGGGCGGTCCACTCGCGCAACAGGTCGAAGAAGGCGCGCTCACCCAGCTCGAGGCGCAGGGCGTGCAGGGTGAGCGCGCCGCGCTTGTAGACGCGATCGTCGAACATGCGGGTGGGGCCGGGATCGCCGACGCGAATGTCCTGCGGTTCGCGGGCCAGATTGTGGCGGGCGGCGCGGGCGAGCTGATCGGCCGTGGGTCCGTCGGCGGCCTCGGACCAGATCCATTCGGCGTAACAGGCGAAGCCCTCGTGCAACCAGATATCGCGCCACCGGCGAATGGTGAGGCTGTTGCCGAACCACTGGTGGGCCAGTTCGTGCGCGACGAGGCGTTCGGAGCCACGCCGCCCGTCGCAATGGTTGGCCCCGAAGACCGAGATGCCCTGGGCCTCGATGGGAATCTCCAGCTCGTCATCGGTGACGACGACGGTGTAGCCCTCGAACGGGTACGGCCCGAACTTCTCGGTGAACACCTCCATCATGCGGGGCTGGCGCGCGAAATCGTGGTCGAAATCCACGCGCAGGCGCGGTGGCAGCACCGCCTGCATGGGCACGGATCCGTGCGGGGCGTCGATGCGCTGTTTGCGGTAGTGCCCGATCTGGATGGTGGCCAGATAGCTGGACATGGGTTCGGGCTGCTCGTACACCCAGGTGGTCTGGCTGGCCTTGGTCAACTTGCGCATCAGGGTGCCGTTGGCCAGGGCGTAGTACGGCGAGTCCGTGGTGATCGAAATCCGGTAGCTGGCTTTGGAACTCGGATGATCGTCACACGGAAACCAGGACGCCGCGCCATTGGGTTGGCTGGCGACCAGCGCACCCTCCGACAGTTCCTCCCAGCCGACCTCGCCCCACGGACCGCGCACCGGTTTCGGTACCCCCGCGTACTGGACCACCAGGTGCAGCGCGCCGCCCGAGGGGATCTTCTGCTGCGGCGTGATCACCAGCTTGCCGCGCTGGTGGCTGTACTTCGCCGCCTTCGAGCCGTTGACGAACACCTTCGACACATTCAGCGCCTGGGAGAGGTCCAACGCGAACCGATCCCACACCCCGGTGGTGACGGCCGTGATGGCCGCGCGCCCCGCCAGCCGGTTGCTGGCGACCTTGTAGACCAGTTCCAGTTCGTAGCGCGACACCCGGTATCCGCGATTGCCGTTCTGCGGCAGGTAGTCGTCGATCGGATCCTCGTAGAACTTGTCGCGGATCATCGCGCCGCTTCCACACCCGGCCACGGCGCGATCGGATTGCCCCACCACCGGGTGGACGGCGGCACGCTGTCGCCCCGCATGACCAGCGAGGCCGGGCCGATGGTCGCGCCCGCGCCGATGACGGCGGCGGGCAGGGCGACGCAGTGCGGGCCGAGAGTCGCTCCGGCATGCAGGGTTACGGTGTCCATGGCCATGATGCGGTCGTGGAACAGGTGGGTCTGCACCACGCAGCCCCGTTCCACCGTCGCGCCGTCACCGAGTGTCACCAGATCCGCCTCCGGGAGCCAATAGGACTCGCACCATACCCCGCGCCCGATGGTCGCGCCGAGTCCGCGCAACCAGAGATTGAGTACGGGCGTACCGGTCGCCGCGCGGGCGAACCAGGGCGCGGCGACATGTTCCACGAAGGTGTCGGCGACCTCGTTGCGCCACACGAACGAACTCCACAGCGGATGCTCCTCGGCTCGAATCCGCCCCACCAGCAGCCATTTCGCCACCACGGAGGCGACTCCGGCGACCGCGCCCGCCGCCATCAGCACCAGTCCGCTCAGCAGCGCGGCGGGCAGATGGCCCAGGGTGCGGGCGAGCCACGCCAGGGTGAACAGCACGCCGAGACCGATGGCGAAGGTCACCAGCACCGGAATCAGGCGGCAGGTCTCCACCACCGCGCGGGCCAGGCGCAGGCGCGGCGGGGGATCGAATGTGCGCGCGGTATCGGCGTTCTCGGCGGCCCGGCGCAACCGCACCGGTGGACTGCCCAGCCACGACGATCCCGCCTTGGCCTTGGAGGGTGCGGCCGAGAGCACCGCGACGAGGCCGTTCTTGGGCACCCGGCGACCGGGCGCGGTCATCCCGGAATTACCGAGGAAGGCGCGCTTGCCGACCTTGGCCTCACCGATGCGTAGCCAGCCGCCGCCGAGTTCGTAACTGGCGATCATGGTGTCGTCGGCCAGGAACGCGCCGTCGGCGACGGTGGTGAACTTGGGCAGCAGCAGCACCGTGGACGCCTCCACCCGCTTGCCGACCTTCGCGCCGAGCAGGCGCAGCCAGATCGGGGTCAGCAGGCTGGCATAGAGCGGGAACAGGAAGGTGCGGGCCGAGTCCAGCAGGCGTTCGGTGGCCCACGCCTGCCAGCCGATCCGGCTGCGCACCGGGTGATAGCCCTCCCGCAGCCCGATGCCGAACAGGCGGACCGCGAGGATGGTCACCGCCGCGTACACGCCCAGACTCAGCAGGGTGGCGACCGGAAGCACGGCGACAGCGCGGCCGAGCCCGGCGGTCAGGGTGGCGGTGTCGCGAATGCACCAGGCGATGAACGCACCGCCCGTGGCCAGCCCGAGGATCGGCACCGCCGCCAGCACCATGGAGGTGATGCCGAAGATCGCCACCCAGTGCGCGGCGCGGGCGGGGGCGTGGTCGGGCCAGCGGTGCCGCGCCTTGCCGACCTTCACCGCGGGGGAGCCCGCCCACTCCTGTTCGGCCTTCACCTTGCCCGACACCGCCGAGCCCGGCGCGATCTCGGCCCGCTTGCCGATCCTGCTGCCCGGTAACAGGATCGAGCGCGCGCCGACCACCGCACCCGGCCCGATGACGATCGGGCCGATGTGCACCACATCGCCGTCGATCCAGTAGCCGGACAGATCCACCTCGGGTTCGACGCTGCATCCGTCGCCGAGTTCCAGCATGCCGGTCACCGGCGGCAGGGTGTGCAGGTCGACGCCCTTGCCGATCGTCGCGCCGAGGGCGCGCGCGAACGGCACCATCCATGGTGCGCCGGACAGGTTCTCCGCACCGCTGGCCTCGGACAGCCGCACCGCGGTCCACAGCCGCAGATGGACGCTGCCACCGCGCGGATAGCTGCCCGGCGCGACGCCGCGCAGCAGCAGCCGGGAACCGGCCACGCACAGCAGCATGCGGCCGGGCGGGGAGATGAACAGCAGGAAGGCGACCAGGGCCCACCACCACGACAGGTGCGGCAGCCACGGCAGCGAGCCGGACCAGGCGGCGATATTGCCGACGATGCCCAGCCAGGTGAGCCACTGCAGGCCGGTGAGCGTGGTGAGTGGAACGGTGGCCAGCACCTGGAACAGCTGGGCGGGCAGCGGCACCGGGTGCACGACCCGCTCGCACACCGCGTCGGCGGGGGCGCTGTCGTCGAGGAAGGCGGCCAGCGCGCCCAGGCGGGGATGGTCGTAGAGGTCGGCGACGGTGACGCGCGGGTGGCGTTCGCGCAGGGCGGCCACCAGTTGTGCGGCGGCCAGTGAGCCGCCGCCCAGATCGAAGAAGTCGAAGGTGTGGTCGCTGACCTCGGCTCCGAGAATGGAGTCCCAGAGACCGGCCACCCATCGCTCGGTCGCGGACAGCCCCGAATCGGCCGGATCGGCGGCGGCCTTGGGCAGCGGCCAGGGCAGTGCGTCGCGGTCCACCTTGCCGGAGGTGCGGGTGGGCATGTCGGCGACCACGGCCAGGCGGGGGACCAGCGGGGCCGGAAGCCGTTCGGCCAGTAGGGCTCTGGCGGCGGCCATATCGTAGTCGGCGGTCGGTCCGGTCAGGTAGCCGACGAGGATCTTGTTGCCCGCCTTGGTGGTTCGGATGGCGGCGGCCGCGCCCGTCACCCCGGGCAGGTGCTGTAGGGCATTGTCGATCTCACCCAGTTCGATCCGGCGGCCGCCGAGTTTGATCTGATCGTCCGCGCGACCCAGGAAGACCAGGCCCGCGCGGTCATTGCGCACCAGATCGCCGCTGCGGTACGCACGTTCCCAGCCGAGCGAGGGGAGTGGCGCGTACTTCTCCGCGTCCTTGGCCGGATCCAGATAGCGCGCCAGCCCGACGCCGCCGATGACGAGTTCCCCGGATTCGCCCTCGGCCACCGGATTGCCGTCCCCGTCCACGACGGTCAGATCCCAGCCGTCCAGCGGCAGGCCGATGCGCACCGGGAAGGAACCGTCGAGCAGGGCGCCGCAGGCCACCACGGTGGCCTCGGTGGGGCCGTAGGTGTTCCACACCTCGCGGGTCGTATCGCGCTCCCCGGACCCGTTCCCGGCCAGCCGTTCCGCCAGCTCCGGCGGCACCGCCTCGCCGCCGAAGATGAGCAGCCGCACCGAATCCAGCGCCTCCGCGGGCCAGGTGGCCGCCAGCGTCGGGACGGTGGACACGATGCTGATCTCGCGGCGCACCAGCCACGGCCCCAGATCCGCGCCGGTGCGCACCAGCGCGCGCGGTGCGGGCACCAGGCACGCGCCGTGCCGCCACGCCAGCCACATCTCCTCGCACGAGGCGTCGAAGGCGACCGACAGTCCGGCCAGCACCCGATCACCCGGCCCGATCGGCGCGTCCGGCAGGAACATCCGCGCCTCGGCGTCCACGAACGCGGCCGCGTTGCGATGCGTCACCGCGACACCCTTCGGCGTCCCCGTGGACCCCGAGGTGAAGATGATCCAGGCGTCGTCCTCGGGCAGGGGGGCCGCGACCGAGTTCGCCGGGCGGACGTCGCCCACCGCGGTCGCCTCCGCGGCTCGGGTCGAGGCGCTGCCCACCCCGGCCGTACTCGCCGAGTGGGTGGCCATCGTGCTTGTCGTGCTCGTGCTCGCAGACGCGGTGGCCGTCGCCCCTGCGGCCACGGCGGCCGGACCCGTGGTGGCCGAATCTTCGGGCCGTGCCGGTGCTGTCGGGTGAGTGGTGGCCGTGGGCGGTGCGGCCGCAGGCGAATCCGCTGCCGTGCCGGTGCTTTCGATTCCGGCGGCGGTGACGATCGCGCTGACCCGGGCCTCGCCGAAGACCAGGCGGGCTCGCTCGTCCGGATCGTCGGCGTCGACCGGGACGTAGGCGGCGCCGGCGTGCAGGACGGCCAGGATGGTGATGTAGAGGTCGCGGGTGCCCGAGGGCATGCGCACGCCGACGCGATCACCGGCGCGCACGCCCGCCGCCGCCAGTCGCGCCACGGTGGCGTCGACCTCGGCCAGCAGTTCGGCGTAGCTGAGCACCGCCTCGCCGTCGTCGACGGCGGGGGCGTCGGGGTGGGCCAAGGCGGTGGCGGCGAGGATGTCGACCAGGGTGCGAGCCGGCGGTGCGAGCGTGGCCCGCAGCATCGGGTTCACACCCTCCGCGGTATCCGTATCCGGCTGCGGCATCACGCCCTGACCACCTCTCACAGCACTCCCCAACGTTTCGGCATTCGTTGTTTCACACTTGGGTTACCAATGAGCGAACTCTGCGGTGACCAAATGTCCAGACTACCCGGCATGCCGGTCGCCGGGCGTTCACCGAAACCGGGGGCGGGTGTGTTCCGCGGCACGATGCGCGCGGGCAATCGGGCGGAAGACCGCCGGTTGTCGATCAGTCGCCGATGCGGGCGATGGTGTCGGCCACCCGTTCCAGGTGCTCGGTCATGGCGGCGCGGGCGGCGTCGGCGGAGCGGGCCTCGATGGCGCGGACGATGGCCTCGTGTTCGCGATCGGAGTCGGTGCGCCGGTCCTGGGTGAGGTTGAGGAATTCCGATTGCAGGTCCAGGGCGCTGCGGGTGTCGGCCACGAAGGTGGTGAGCATGGTGTTCCCGCTGGCGGCGGCGATGGCGGTGTGCAGTTCGCCGTCGTAGCGCACCCATTCGCGGTCGTCGGTGGCGTTCGCCAGGTGGTCGAGGATGTCGAACAGGTGGCGCAGCTGTTCCTCGGTGCGGCGCTGCGCGGCGTACCCGGCGGTGGGGATCTCTACCAGTCGTCGCGCCTCGATCAGGTCCTCGGCGTCGACGCCCGCGAAGGTCAGGCGCGGATTCTCCTTCTTGGAGATGACGAATGTGCCGCGCCCCGTATGGGTTTCGGTCAGGCCCAGGGTCGCGCACGCGTGCAGTGCCTCGCGCACCACCGGGCGACTCACCCCGAACTCCTTGGCGAGGGCGAGTTCTCCGGGCAGCCGGTCGCCGACGGCGTACTCGTCACCCTGGATGAGGCTCTTGAGTCGTCGAAAGACCGCTTCGGTAGCGCCGATGCGCTGCACCTGTCCTTCTTCGACCGTCACGCGATCAGTATGGGTACGGGGCCGGGGAGGGTCAAAACGTGAACGGCGAGTGTCGCCGATATGGACAGCCGACATTGACAGCGCGATGTGACCGCCATTACTGTCAGCCTGTCTTACAGCCTGACAGCTTGGCATCTTCCGCTCGCCGGTCGCCGCACAGGCTGGGTCCGCCCGAGGAAGGTTTCCATGCACGACGAACCGTCGGCGCGCACGGCCACCGCGCCCGCGCCCACGACCGCGCCCACGCTCGATATCGGCGATGTCGGCTATCAGAAACAGCTGCGCAAGCGGCATATGCAGATGATCGCCATCGGCGGCTCCATCGGCACCGGCCTGTTCCTCGGCGCCAGCGGCCGGATGGCCCTGGCCGGACCGTCGCTGGCCATCGTCTACATCGTGTGCGGCCTGTTCACCTTCATGGTGGTGCGCGCACTGGGCGAGCTGGTCATGTACCGGCCCTCCTCCGGAGCCTTCGTCTCCTACGCCCGCGAATTCATGGGCGAACGCGGGGCCTACACCGTGGGCTGGCTGTACTTCCTGAACTGGTCGACCACGCTGGTCGCCGATATCACCGCCGTGGCGCTGTACGCCCACTTCTGGTCCATGTTCACCGCGATTCCGCAGTGGGTGCTGGCGCTCATCGCCCTGGCCGTGGTGGTCGCGCTGAATGTGGTGTCGGTGCGCCTGTTCGGCGAGATGGAGTTCTGGTTCGCGCTGATCAAGGTCGGCACCATCGTCATCTTCATGCTGGTGTCGGTCGGGCTCATCGTCACCGGCACCCCGATCGACGGCAACGTGCCGGGCATCGCCACCATCACCGACAACGGCGGACTCTTCCCGCAGGGGCTGGCCCCCATGCTCACCATCGCCCTGGGCGTGGTGTTCGCCTTCGGCGGTACCGAGATGATCGGCGTGGCTGCGGGCGAGTCCGATGATCCGCGGGGCGTGGTGCCGCGCGCGGTGAATTCCATCATGTGGCGGATCATCCTGTTCTACGCCGGATCGGTCATCCTGTTCACGCTGCTGCTGCCGTGGACGGCCTACTCGGCCAGCGAGAGTCCGTTCGTCACGGTCATGAGCAAGGTCGGCATCCCGCACGCCGGGGACGTCATGAACCTGGTGGTGCTCACCGCCGCCATGTCCAGCCTGAACGCGGGCCTCTACGCGACCGGACGCACCCTGCGATCCATGGCCGTCGCCGGTACCGCACCGAGTTTCGCCGCGCGCATGAACCGGCAGGGGGTGCCCTACGGCGGCATCCTCATCACCAGCGCCGTGGGGATCGCCGGGGTGGTGCTCAACCTCGTGATGCCGCACAAGGCGTTCGAGATCGTGCTGAACCTGGCCGGGCTCGGCATCGTCGGCACCTGGGCGTCGATCATGATCTGTCACTGGATCTTCGTGCGCCGCGCCGAACGCGGCGACTACACCCGGCCCGACTTCCGCCTGCCGCTGGCCCCCGTCCTCAATATCGCGACACTGGCCTTCCTGGTGGGAGTGGTGGTGCTCATGATCTTCGACGAAGAGATCGGGCGGATCACCGTGGTCGCCTTCCTGGCCGTGGCCGTCGCCATGGTGGTGGGCTGGTACCGGGTGCGCGATCGGCTCGACCACGACGTGCTGGCACCGGTGGAGCGGCCGTGATCGACATCCTCTACACCGGCGGCACCTTCGGCATGGTCGACCAGGGGGCGGGTATGCGCCCCCGGGCGGGAATCGGGGCCGACATCGCCGAGATCGTCGCCGAATTCGAAGCCGCGGCGGGGCTGTCGGTGGGCTACCGGTACAGCGAACTCGACCCGGTCATCGACAGTGCGCAGGCCGACGCGGGCACCGGCCGCCGCATCGCCGAACGCGTGCGCGCCGGGATCGCCTCGGGACGGCCCAAGGGCGTCATCGTCATCCACGGCACCGACACCATGGCCTACGTCGGAGCGCGGATCGCGTTCGAACTGCGCGGCTGCGCGATCCCGATCCTGTTGACCGGTGCGCAGATCCCGCTCGGACAGCCCGGCAGCGATGCCCGCGACAATCTGCGCCTGGCGCTGAAATCGATTGTGGCGCGCACCGATCCGGGCACCTACCTGGCCTTCGGTGCGGGCCTGCACCCGGCGGTGCGGGCCTCCAAGCGCGCCGTCGAGGACTACGAGGGCTTCACCACCATTCGGGCGCTGACGCCGCCCCCGGTACCCGCCGTCCTGCCCGAGGCGTCGCGGCCCCGGGAGGCGCGCGGGCCGGTCGGCCTGCTGACGGTATTCCCCGGCCTGCACGCCGCCCTGCTCGACGCCGCCGTCGATCACTATCGCGGCGGCCTGGTGCTGGAGTGCTACGGCTCCGGCACCGCGCCGCTGCACGGCACGGACATGATGGATTCGCTGCGCCGCGCCATCCTGCGCGGAACGCCGGTCGTGGTCATCACCCAATGCGACAGCGGGGGTGTGGATCTCGCTCGCTATCAGCCCGGACGCGCACTGCTGGACGCGGGCGTGATCAGCGGTGGCGACATGACCCGGGAGGCCGCGCTGGCCAAACTGTCCCATCTGGTGGACAGCGGGTTCTGCGGTGCGCGACTGCGGCACGCCATGGAGACCAATCTGCTCGGTGAACTCTCGAATCCGTCTCCGGCGGCGCGCGATTCGAGCTTGCACCACGCCTATGCCGCGCACTGAGAGGATCTGGAGCGAACCATGACCGACGACACCCGTATCGACAGCGACTCCCTCGGCTCCCTGTCGGTGCCGCGCGACGCCTACTGGGGCGTGCACACCGCGCGCGCCCTGGAGAACTTCACCGTCACCGGTGACGCCATCGGCAACTATCCGGCGCTCATCTGCTCCCTCGCAGCCGTCAAACAGGCCGCCTGCCGGGCGAATCGGGAGTTGGGCGTGCTCGACGCGCGCCGCGCCGACGCCATCGACAGGGCCTGTGCGGAGATCCGCGACGGTCGGCTGCACGACCAGTTCCCCATCGACCCCATCCAGGGCGGTGCGGGCACCTCCACGAATATGAACGCCAACGAGGTCATCGCCAATCGGGCGCTGGAGATCCTCGGTTTCGAGCGCGGCCACTACGCCGAACTCGACCCGCTGGACCATGTGAACCTCGGGCAGTCCACCAACGACGTCTACCCGACCGCGGTGAATCTGGCCGTGGTGCAGCACATTCGGAAGCTCTCGGCGGCGCTGGCCGGGCTCGCCGACGCCTTCGACGCCAAATCGGTGGAATTCGCCGATGTCATCAAGATGGGCCGCACTCAGCTCCAGGACGCCGTCCCCATGACCCTCGGCCAGGAGTTCGCCACCTTCGCGGTCATGGTGCGCGAGGACTGCCAGCGGCTCGACGAGGGCCGGGCGCTGCTGTGCGAGAGCAATCTCGGCGGCACCGCCATCGGGACCGGGATCAACGGCCACCCGCGGTACTCCGCGCTGGCCTGCGCGCACCTGAGTGAGATCACCGGGGAGACGGTGACACCCGCGGAGAACCTCATCGAGGCCACCCAGGACGCGGGGGCGTTCGTGCAGGTGTCGGGCATTCTCAAGCGGGTCGCGGTGAAGCTGTCCAAGACCTGCAACGATCTGCGGCTCATGTCCTCCGGCCCGGCCACCGGTTTCGGGGAGATCCGGCTGCCCGCCCGGCAAGCCGGTTCGTCGATCATGCCGGGCAAGGTCAACCCGGTCATTCCCGAGCTGGTCAATCAGATCGCCTTCGAGGCCATCGGCAACGACCTGACCGTCACCATGGCCGCCGAGGCCGGGCAGTTGCAGCTCAACGCCTTCGAACCGATCATCGCCTACAGCCTGCTGAAGACGACCACCCATCTCATCGCGGCGGCGGACGCGCTGGCCACCAGGTGCGTTCCGGGAATCACCGCCAATCGCGATCATCTGGAGGCCGGGGTGCGCCGCTCGGTCGGCATCGTCACCGCGCTGGCACCCCGGATCGGCTACGCGGCCAGCGCTGCCATCGCCAAGCAGGCATTGGTGACCGGGCGGTATGTGGGCGATATCGCGACCGAACTCGGCCTGCTGTCCCCGGAGGCCGTGGCCGAACTGCTCGCGCCGCACCGGTTGGCGGGGCTGGCCGCCCCGGTCGAACCATCCTCGGCGTAGGACGATGCCGGGGACCGGATGTGCCGGTCCCCGAACGGGCCCCGGGCGCTGTGATATCCGATAGTGCTGACCTCGGTCTTTTGTATTCTCGACGAAAATTTGCCCGGCGATTTGGGCAAAACGCCCAATTGGAAGTAGTTTTCGCCCGTGATCAGAGCCGCGACCAAGCTGATGATCTTGGTGATGACTGTCCTGTCGATCGGCGCGTTGGCCTCGCCCTCCGGTGCCTCGCCGCTGTACCCGACACCCGACCCGGACCCCTTCTACCACGCCCCCGACGACCTGACCGACAAGAAGCCGGGTGACGTGGTGCGGATCCGGCGCATCGACTCCGGGCCCTACGTCGGTACCGACATGTGGCAGGTGGCCTTCCGTTCCACCAACTCCGGTGGCGACCCCATCATGGGCGTCACCACGGTCCTGCTGCCGCGCGGAGTGGCGAACCCGCCGCTGGTCTCCTATCAGGCCCTGATCAATTCCCTGGGCGCGCAGTGCAATCCGTCGCGCTCGCTGTTCAACGGTGAACTCCAGGACGCGGTGGGCGCGATGCTGCCCATCGGGCGCGGCTGGGCCATCTCCCTACCCGACTACCTGGGGCCGCATGTCGCCTACGGCGCGGCGCGGCTCGGCGGTATGGTGACCCTCGACAGCGTCAAGGCCGTCCGCCAGGCCACCGAACTCGGCCTCGGTTCGGTGCCGGTGGTGCTGGCCGGGTACTCCGGCGGCGGGATGGCCACGGCGTGGGCGGGCGCACTGCAACCCACCTACGCACCGGATCTGAAGCTGACCGCGGTCGTCGCGGGCGGAATTCCGGCCGATCTGCGGGAGATGGCCCTTGCCCTGGGATTCGACCCGCATCCCGGATTCGGCCTGGCCTTCGCGGCCGCCATGGGACTGGAGCGCGAATACCCGCAGCGTCTGCCGGTATCGGACCAGCTCAACGAGAACGGCCTGTGGTTCCGGGATTTCACCAAGGACGCCTGCCGTCGCTTCCTGCTCTTCCACGGCGTCTCCCGCAATGCCGAACAGCTCGCCGCGTCCAAGGACATGATGAACAGCCCCGAGGCGCATGCGGTGCTGCGCGAGAACAGCCTGCGCTACCACGACGGGATTCCCACCGTGCCGACCTTCTTCTGGCAGGGCCGGTTCGACACCATGACGCATTTCGGTCCGGTGGCCGAGGTCGCCGAACGGTACTGCGCGGCCGGGGTGCCGCTGATGTTCCGCCCGTACGACATCGCCGAGCACCTGACCACCGCCGTCGCCGGATTCCCGGAGGCATGGGATTACGTGGAAGCCCGATTCCGCGGCGATCCGGTACCGACCACCTGCTGATCTCGCGCGCCCGCCGCTCCCCGGAGTGACCCTTGCCACAGCTGGTACGTAAGCGTACCGTGCGAGTGGTACATGGGAGTACCACGGGGAGAGGTGGCATATGTCCACTCCGACACTGCCTTCCGGGCCGTCCACGCCCGGATTCGTCCACGGGATACAGATACTCGGCGGCCGCACACGCGCCTGGCGGCGCTGGCATCGGCGATACGGTTCGGCTTTCACGGTCCAGATGCCACGCTTCGGTTCGACGGTAGTGCTGTCGGATCCGGCGGAGGTGAAGGCACTGTTCACCGCGAGCACGGATCAGGTCGACACCGTCGACGTCAATCTCGGCCAGGTGCTCGGGCCGGGCTCGCTCTTCTCGCTCGAGGGCGAGGAACATCGGAAACAGCGCAAACTCCTGACGCCGCCCTTCCACGGGCGGCGTCTTGCCGTCTACGAGCAGCTCATCGAGGACGAGGCCGTCCGGGAGATGGCGAACTGGCCCGAAGGCGTCGAATTCGCCACCATGGATTCGATGATGCGGATCACGCTGAATGTGATCCTGCGTGCGGTCTTCGGAGCGGAGGGCTCCGAATTCGACGAATTGCGTTCCCTGCTACCGAAATTGGTGCTGGTCGGCTCGGCGCTGGCGGCGTTGCCGATACCGCGCGGCTTCCTGGGGAACTACGGCCCGTGGGCCCGCTTCGCCGCGCACCGGCGCGCCTACGACGATATCGTCGGGCGGCTCATCGACCGTGCCACCGGCGATCCCGAGCTGTCGGACCGCAACGACGTACTCGCCATGCTGGTGCAGACCCGCTACGACGACGGCTCGGCCATGAGCCGCGGCGATATCGCCGACGAACTGCTGACCCTGCTCACCGCGGGACACGAGACCACCGCCACCACCCTGGCGTGGACGGTCGAGCGACTGCGGCGGCATCCCGACATCCTGCGCCGGCTGGTCGAGGAGGTCGACGCGGGCGGTTCGGAACTGCGTGAGGCCACCCTGGTGGAGGTGCAGCGGGTACGGCCGGTGATCGACGCGACGCCGCGCCAGATCCGCGCGGAATCCTTCCAGCTCGGGCGCTGGACGCTGCCGCGCGGTCAGAAGGTACTGGTCAATATCCGCCTGGTGCACGACAACGAGGAACTGTTCCCCAACGCCCGCACCTTCGATCCGGACCGGTTCCTCGGCGTGCGGCCCCATACCTGGACCTGGATTCCCTTCGGCGGCGGTGCGCGACGCTGCATCGGCGCGTCCTTCGCCAGCCTGGAGTTGAATATCGTGCTGCGCACGCTGTTGCGTGACTTCACCCTCGAGACCACCGCCGCTCCCGATGAACGCCCGCACTTCCGCGGCGTGGCACTGGTGCCCGCGAAGAAGGGCCGCGCCGTGGTGCGCAGGCGCGTGCGGCCGGAGCGCGAGCGTGTGGTGGAACTGCCCGAACCGGCGCGGACCTCCGAGGTCACGGCATGAGCGGGCACATCGATGTGCTCATCGTCGGAGCGGGACGGTCGGGAATCGGTGCGGCACACCGTATCCAGGACGTGTTGCCGGATCGGTCGTAGCCGTGGGCGTCCGTGTGCCGCCGCACGCGGCAGACGGATTCGCCGACCGGATCCGGCGGCGCTCCGGAGTCCGACCGTACCGTCGACGCTCGCGAGCTCATCCTCTCCGGCACGGCCACATCGGGGACGGCCGTGCGGTTCGTGCGGTCGGCGGTCCGGGCCGAGCAACTACGCTGAGCTTCGTGACCCGTGCCGAGCCCGCGACCTCGAACATCAGCGCGGCGACGCCGGATTCCGGATTCCGGCGTCGCCTCCTCGACGGCATGGTGGAGTCGGTGCGCGAACGGGGCTACAGGGACACCACGGTCGCCGACGTGGTTCGCCGCGCCCGCACCTCGCGGCGCACCTTCTACGAGCACTTCACCGGCAAGGAGGACTGCTTCATCGCGGTCCTCGAGGAGTGGAACCAGCGCACCATCGCGCGGATCTACGCGGCCGTGGACGTCGCCGCCCCGTGGCGGGTGCAGATCCGGCAGGCCGTGCGGGCGTGGATCGACTCCACCGAGGAGGACCTGGCCATCAGCCTGGTCTGGATCCGGGAGTCGCCCGCACTCGGCGAGGGCGCGCACCGGCAGCATCAGATCGAGGCCGAAGCCTTCATCACCCTCATCCAGAACCTCACCGCCTCACCGGAATTCCAGGCCGCCGACCTGCATCCGCCCACCCGGCAGATGGCCACCATCCTCTACGGCGGTTTCCGGGAGCTGATCGCCACCACCATCGAGGCGGGGGAGCCGGTCACCGGCGTCATCGACGTGGCGGTGGACACGGCACTCGCCGTCATCGGCCCGCGCGTCCACCCGCCGGACTGAACGCCAGGTCACAGCGGGCGGCGAAATATCGCGGGACCCTCGCGGCGTTGCCCCTCCTATGCCCTTCGCACTGTCGATCCTCGATCTCGCGACCATCGCGCGCGGCCAGTCGGCCCGCGACAGCTTCGACAACAGCGTCGCCCTGGCCAGGGCCGCCGAACGCAGCGGGTATCGCCGGGTCTGGTACGCCGAGCACCACAATATGAAGTCCATCGCCTCCAGCGCGACCAGTGTGCTCATCGGCCATGTGGCGTCCAAGACCGAGAGCATTCGGGTCGGCGCGGGTGGCATCATGCTGCCGAACCATTCGCCGCTGGTGATCGCCGAACAGTTCGGCACCCTGGAAACCCTCTACCCGGGCCGCATCGATCTCGGACTGGGCCGGGCGCCCGGCAGCGACCAGACCACCATGCGCGCCCTGCGCCGCGACCACTCCTCCGCGGACTCCTTCCCCCAGGACGTGCTGGAACTCCAGGGCTACCTGAGCGGCGACTCCCGCATCCCCGGCGTTCAGGCGGTTCCCCGCGCCGAAGGCATTGTCCCCCTCTACATCCTGGGCTCCTCCCTCTTCGGCGCCCAGCTGGCCGCCCACCTGGGCCTGCCCTACGCCTTCGCCTCCCATTTCGCCCCCGACGCCCTGCACCAGGCGGTCACCGTCTACCGCGACACCTTCCGCCCCTCCGAGCAGCAGCCCGAACCGTACGTCATGGCCGGTGTGAACGTCTTCGCGGCCGAGGACCACGACGCGGCGGTCGAGCAGCAGACCATCGCCTACCGCGCCCGCACCCGTGCGATGATCAAACGCGGCGCCGCCGGCCACGACTTCACCGACGCCGAGATCGACGCCTTCCTGGCATCCCCTAACGGCCGCCACCTCGCGGCCATGACCCAGTACACCGCCGCCGGCACCCCTGCCGAGGTGCAGTCGTACCTGCAGGAATTCGCCGCCGACATCCAGGCCGACGAACTCATCCTCGCCCACCACGCCACACAGATCGAAGATCGTATCCGGTCGGTGGAGCTGACCGGACGGACGAATGCGGAATCGCCCGCTGCGGTGGCCTCCTCCTGAAACGGGTCACCGTCGGATCATGCGTTCGCGGGAGTGACCGGACGGCTGTGCGGCGATCCAGCGCCCGGTTGATCTCCTCAACGTGTCTCTCCGCGCTTCTCCCGGTCGGCGGCGAGTTGGAGTTCCAATAGCAGTCGATCCGCCGGGTCGTCGAGATCCATGTGGAGGATATGTGCGGCTCGGCGTAGGCGGTAGCGCAGGGTGTTCGGGTGGATTCGCAGCAGGCGTGCCGCCGTGCGTACATCGCCGTGGCAGCGGAGATACTGTTCGACGCTGTCGCGTAGTTCGGCGGAATAGCGGGCGTCGTAGTCGATGACGGTGTCCAGGCGCGGGTCGCGCAGTTGCGGGTTGTTCGTTATGAGGGTGAGGATTTCGCCGAGGAGGACGGTGGTGCGGGAGCGGGCGAGGGTGGTCACCTGTTCGGTGTGGGGGAGGGCGGCGGTGCGGTCGAGAACGCGGTCCACCTCGGCGCGGGCGCGGGCGACGTCGGCCAGTCCGGCGACGGGGGCGCTGATGGCGGCGCGCAGGGGAGAGCCCGATTGCTCCTCCAGGCGGAGGATGATCTGGCGGGTCCACGACTCGACGCTGTCGATCGAATGGTGTTCGGGGAACAGCACATAGGGGCGGCTGTCGATCACCGTGGTGATGCAGTCCTGTCGGAAGCTGCTGGCATGGAGACGCAGGGTGACGGCGGCGCGGCGGATGGCGGCGTCGTCGGGGCGGGTGCGGTCGGCGCAGCTGAAGCCGACCACCGCGCCGCTGCCCTCGGCGGCGATGCCGAAAGTAGCCGCCACGGAGGGGATGTCGACATCGCCGCCGTGCTCGCCGAAGAGCCGCTGGATGAGCAGGGTGTCCGTGCTGGGCGCGTGCCGGGCCCGCCACAGCACCCGGGCCGCGATGGCGGCCGCCCCGCGCAGGACGTCGGCGCAGTCGGCGGGCAGCGCCGCAGCGGCCTCCTGCACCCAGATGGTGCCCAGCGGCTCCGGTCGATCGCCCGGACGTCCGTGTGCGCGGATGCCGATGGCCAGGCGGCCCCGGGTCTCCCATTCGCCGTTGGCCGGCACCTCCACCACGTCGCCGGAGCTGTGCAGCCGTTCGAAGACGTGCGTGCGCTGCAACCAGCGCAGGTAACCCGGCGGCCCCTGCCTGCCGAGGACCGAGAGTCGCCGCACCGGGTCGGCGTCCTCGGTGCTGTCGGCGGAATAGGCCAGCACCCGGGACTGCTCGTCCTCGATCGAGACCAGACCACCCGTTGATTCCGCGACGGTCTGCGCGAGCCCGAAGAGATCGGTGTCGGGCGTCAGCGCACCGGGCGCACCGGCCGAATGGGGCGTGCCGCCCGCGCGAATGATGCGGTTGACCAGCGCGTGCACCATCTCCCAGCGCGCCTGCGGGTTGACGCTGACCAGTGCCACACCGGCGGCGCGGGCGGCGGCGCGCACATCGGGCAGGGTGTCGGCGTCCTTGATGAAGACCGCGCGCGGCCGCAGCTCGACGGGGCAGCCGTCTGAGAGCAGCTCGAGCCAGCGGACGGCGTCCTCGATGCTCGCGCTGACCTGGAGAAACAGGTGTGGCAGCGCACGGGCGGGTGGGGGTTCTGCGGTCAGGTCGCCGGTATCCAGGAAGGCGACCGAACCGATGCCGACCGCGGTGCCCGCGGGGGCGTCCACGAGTTCGGCGACGGCATCGGTCAGCGCGGACAGCAGCTCGGCCAGGGGAATGGAACTACGCACGGCTGCCATCCAGCGATAGTCGCATGCTCATCCTCGTCATCGCATCGAACGAAATCCTCTGTCTCATTTCATCCGATCGGCCAATCACAGGGGGGCGGTTTTCGGGTTTATTGCTCGACATGGACGCGATCACCACGGTGCCCGCACCGACCAATGAACCGGTGAATCAGTACGCGCCGGGCAGCCCCGAGCGGGCCCGCCTGCGCACGGCGCTCGACACGCTGTCGGCCGAGCCCACCGACATCCGCCACGTCATCGACGGCGTGCATCGGACCGGAGGCGGAGAGCGTGTCGATGTGGTGCAACCTCATCGGCACGCCGCCGTACTCGGTACGCTGACCACGGCGAACGCGGCCGATGCGCAGGCGGCCGTCGACGCGGCCACGGCCGCCGCGCCCGCGTGGCGGGAACTGCCCTTCGACGAACGTGCGGCGGTCTTCCTGCGCGCCGCCGACCTGCTGGCCGGTCCCTGGCGCGAAACCATCGCCGCCGCAACCATGTTGGGCCAATCGAAGACCGCCTACCAGGCCGAGATCGACGCACCCTGCGAACTGGTGGACTTCTGGCGGTTCAATGTGCACTTCGCGCGGCAGATCCTGGCGGAGCAGCCCAATTCCGCGCCGGGGGTGTGGAACCGGATGGACCACCGGCCCCTGGAAGGGTTCGTCTACGCCGTGACGCCGTTCAACTTCACGGCCATCGCGGGCAATCTGCCGACCGCCCCCGCGCTCATGGGCAATACCGTGGTGTGGAAGCCCTCCGTCACCCAGGCCGTGGCCGCCTACCACACCATGCGCCTGCTCGAGGCCGCCGGACTGCCGCCGGGCGTGATCAATCTCGTGCACGGGTACGGCCCCGAGGTCTCCGAGGTGACGCTGCACGATCCGCGGCTCGCCGGCATCCACTTCACCGGCTCCACCAGCACCTTTCAGCACCTATGGCGCGAGGTTGGCAGCCGCATCGAGCGCTACCACGGCTATCCGCGACTGGTCGGCGAGACCGGCGGCAAGGATTTCGTGCTCGCCCACCCCTCCGCCGACCCGGAAGTCCTGATCACCGCGCTGATCCGCGGCGCGTACGAATACCAGGGGCAGAAGTGCTCGGCCGCCTCGCGCGCCTTCGTCCCCCGTTCGCTGTGGGCACGCATGGGTGACGAGCTGATCGGACGGATCGGCTCGCTGGCCTACGGGGATATCACGGACTTCACGAATTTCGGTGGGGCCGTGATCGATCGCCGTGCCTTCGACCGCAATGCCGCCGCCATCGAGCGGGCCAAGGCCACCGCCGGACTGACCATCGCGGCGGGCGGCACCTACGATGACAGCGTCGGCTACTTCATCGCGCCGACCCTGCTGCTCGGTGACGATCCCACCGACGCGGCCTTCGCCACCGAGTACTTCGGACCGATTCTCGCCCTGCACGTCTACGACGACAGCCGCGCCGACTCCTTCGACGAGGCAGTGCGGATGGTCGACTCCGGCAGCGGTTACGCGCTCACCGGGGCGATCCTCGCCCAGGACCGCCACGCCATCGACAAGGCCGGCGCGGCTTTGCGTTTCGCGGCCGGGAACTTCTACGTCAACGACAAGCCCACCGGTGCGGTGGTGGGGCAGCAGCCGTTCGGCGGCGCACGCGCGTCGGGCACCAACGACAAGGCCGGATCGCCGCTGAACCTGCTGCGCTGGACCTCGCCGCGCTCGATCAAGGAGACCTTCGTCCCCGCCCGATCGCACGAGTATCCGCACCAGCGACCGGAATCCGAGGAGGGACGATGAGCATGTCGCGCAATCCGCTGCGACCGGCGCTGCTGGCCGCCGCGCGTTCGGCGCGCCTCGAGCAGGCCGTCACCCGCATGCCGGTGACCCGCGGCCTCGTCGACCGCTTCGTCGCGGGCGACACCACCGCCGCCGTGCTGGCGGTGGTGCGGGCACTGCGGCAGCAGCACCGCTCGGTCACCGTCGACCATCTCGGCGAGGACATCACCCGCCCCGAACAGGCCCGGCAGGTGGTGCGCGAATACGAGACGCTGCTGCGCGCCCTGTCGGAACTCGGGTCCGATACGCCGGACGACCGTCCGCGGCCACTCGAGGTGTCGGTCAAGCTGTCGGCCCTCGGCCGGTCGCTGCCCGGTACCGGGCAGGACACCGCCCTCGCCCACGCCCGCACCATTGTCGAGGCCGCCGCCGCGCGGGGCATCTGGGTGACCTTCGACGCCGAGGACCACACCACCACCGATTCCACCCTGGCCATCGTGCGCGAACTGCGCCGCGACCACCCGGACACGGTGGGCACGGTGCTCCAGGCGTATCTGCGCCGCACCGAGGCCGACTGCGAGGAGTTCGCCGACGCGGGCGCGCGCATCCGGCTGTGCAAGGGCGCCTACGACGTACCCGCGACCGTCGCCCACCGCGGCCGCCGCGACGTCGACGCGGCCTACCTGCGCTGTCTGCGAATCCTCATGGCGGGCAAGGGGTATCCCATGGTCGCCACCCACGATCCGGCCCTGATCGGGTCGGCCGCGCTGTTGGCCACCACCGCGCGGCGGGGCACCGACGACTTCGAATACCAGATGCTCTACGGCGTGCGCGCGGACGAACAGGCCCGGCTGACGGGACTGGGACAGCGGCTGCGGGTGTACGTGCCCTTCGGCGACCAGTGGTACGCCTACTTCGTGCGGCGCCTGGCCGAGCGGCCCGCCAACCTCATGTTCTTCCTGCGGGCGGCAGCACCGCGGAAGTGAACCGACCCGGCGCGGTGCCGCGTGACCCGACGCCAAGACCGCCGCACCCACCGGGATCGGCGACCGCGCGCGGGGCGAAGGATGCCTCGCGCGCGGTCTTCGCCTATGCTGACCGCCACAACCGCATATCGGGCCGCGACGAGTCGTAGCGGGAGAGTCCCCGGCAGCGGGGCGCCGAAGGAGCAAACTCCCCGGAATCTCTCAGGTACAGGTACCGCATCGACCAGGCCACTCTGGAAAGCAGGCGCACCGAGCGCCTCACCCACGGTGCAAACCGCCTGCGGCGGTGAAGCTCTCAGGTCCCATGACAGAGGGGGAGTTCCGGACACCGGGTCGCGTCCCGGTCGACTCGAGGACCTCCCATGACTGTCGCTCGCGACGGCGTGCCCACCCGCACGTCGTCACCCTTGGAAGCCGTCCACGCCGAGCACGGCGCCGTCTTCATCGACTTCGCCGGATGGCGGATGCCCGTGCGTTACGGCAGCGAACTCGCCGAGCACCGTGCGGTGCGGGAGGCCGCCGGGATCTTCGACCTCTCGCATATGGGCGAGATCGAGGTGTCCGGGCCGGAGGCCGCGCGCATGCTGGACTTCGCACTGGTCGGGCGGCTGTCGGCGGTGCCGGTCGGTCGCGCCCGCTACACCATGCTCTGCCACGACAACGGCGGCGTCCTCGACGATCTGGTGGTGTACCGGTTGGCCGAGCAGCGGTTCCTGGTGGTCGCCAATGCCGCCAATGCCGAGATCGTCTACATCCTGCTGCGTGATCGGGCACACGGCTTCGCCGCCGAGGTGGCGAACCGTTCGACCGACTACGCCCTCATCGCGGTGCAGGGGCCGCGCTCGGCGGCGATCGTCGGAGCCGTGACCGATGTCGATCCGAGTCCGCTGAAGTACTACGCCGGCATGCCCGCCCGGATCGCCGGAGTCGATGCGCTGCTGGCACGCACCGGCTACACCGGTGAGGACGGTTTCGAGGTGTACTGCGCGCCCGAGCGGGCCGCCGACATCTGGCGGGCGCTGAGCGCGGCCGGGGCATCGCACGGCCTGCTGCCCGCGGGTCTGGCCTGCCGCGACACCCTGCGGTTGGAGGCGGGAATGCCGTTGTACGGCAACGAGCTCCATGTCGGTGTGACTCCGTTCGACATCGGCCTCGGCCGGGTCGTGAAGTTCGACAAGCCCGGCACTTTCGTCGGGCGCGCCGCGCTGGCCGCCCGCGAGCAGGCGGGCGGCGGCCGAACGCTGGTGGGACTCATCGGATCCGGCCGCCGCGCCGGTCGCCACGGCTACGAGATCTACGCCGACGACCGAGCGGTCGGCGTGGTCACCAGCGGTGCGCTCTCCCCGACCCTGGGCGTGCCCATCGCCATGGCCATGGTGGACCGCGACCACGCGGCCCCCGGCACGGCCTTGACCATCGACGTGCGCGGCCGTCGCGAACCGGTCGAGACCACCGCCCTGCCCTTCTACTCCCGCTCCTGAAAGAGGTCGTCCATCATGGGTTTTCCCGAACATCTGAGCTACACCGAAGAGCACGAGTGGCTGCATGTCGTCGACGGCACCGCCACCGTGGGCGTCACCGACTTCGCCGCCTCGTCGCTCGGCGACGTGGTCTTCGTGCAACTGCCCGCCGTCGGCGACCGTGTCGCGCAGGGGGAGGTCTGCGGTGAGATCGAGTCCACCAAATCCGTCAGCGACCTGTACTCGCCGGTGACGGGCGAGGTCGTGGAGATCAACGCCGCGGTCGTCGACGATCCGGATACGGTCAACTCCGACCCGTACGGTGCGGGCTGGCTGTTCCGGGTGCGGGTCGAAACCACCGGTGCGCTGCTGGACGCCACCGGCTACGCCGCCCTGACCGGCGACTGACCACCCACCGCGAACGTTCGCCCCGGGTGTGCTGCTAGCGTCGGCTGAGTGCCGACCGACGCGCCGAATCCGGTCCCACCCCGCCGAGAACATCAGCTCTGGGCGGTTCCACTGCTGGTCGCGATGGGGTTGCTGAGTCTGCTGGCGCTGTCGTATCTGGCCAGCATCCTCGATCCGCAGCGCAATCTGCACGACTTCCCGCTGCTGCTGGTGAACGAGGATCGGGGTGAGTACGGCGCCGCCGTGGCCGATACGGTGACCGCCGGGCTGCGGGGTGATCAGGTCAGCCTCCGGGCGACCGACGCCGCGACCGCGGAATCGGTGCTGTCGGCGGGAAAGGCGTACGCCGCCATCGTGATTCCCGCCGACTTCAGCACCCGGGTGACCGCCCTCGAACAGCACACCGGCGTGGGCGCGGCGCCGGTGGTCGAGATCCGGACCAATCCGCGCACCGGTGCCACGGCGGTCTCGTTGGCGGTACGGCTCGTGGATCCGGTGCTGGAGCGGGCCAACCGTGAACTCGGCGCGGACGTGCTGAACCGGGCGCGGGCGAACGGGGCGCCGCTGACCGACGCCGCCCTGATCACCCTCGCCGAACCCTTCCGGATGTCGGTCGTCGAATTCCATCCACTGCCCGCGGGCAGCGCCAATGGCATCTCGGCCTTCTACTACACGCTGCTGGTGGTCTTCGCCGGATTCACCGGCAGTCTGCTCATCAATGGCGGCGTGGACGCGGCCGTAGCGCACGACACCGGGATCTCGCGGTGGCGGGTGCTGCTCTACAAGTGGGGACTCGCGGGCGTGGTGGCGGTGGTGATGGCCGGTGTCTACCAGCTCATCGCCGCGGCGCTGGGCATGCCGATGGACCATCACACGGCGCTCTACCTGTTCAGCGCCTATGCCTCACTCGCCATCGGCATGACCGCCATGACCATTCTGACGGTGGTCGCCACCGCCGCGACGGCGCTGCGGCTGCCGGTGCTCAACACCCTCGGCATGCCCATCAATATGCTGCTCTTCCTGGCCCTGGGGCTGCCGTCGTCCGGCGGCATCGTGCCCATCGAGGCCACGCCGCCGGCATACGGGGCACTGTCGCGATTCGAGCCGATGCATCAGGTCTATCTCGGTATCCGCTCGATCCTGTACTTCGACGCCCGCGCCGACGCGGGCCTGACCCGCGCGGTGGGGATGTGCACGCTCGGTGTCGTGATCGCGGTCGGATTGGGCGTCGCGACCACCCTCGGCTACGACCGGCTGCGGGCGCGCACATCCGCCGGTGCGGGGTGACGCTCAGTCCGCCACGGCCACGTCGGCCAGCCAGTTGTGCAGCCAGTGCGTGGCGGTCGCACCGCTACCGTCCACCACATAGCGCGGATAGGACTGGTGCACACCGGAGATCAGGAATTCCTGCACCTGGCGCACCCACTGCTCACCGGCCGGATCCTCGGCCGGAGCGGCCAGAATGGCGGTGCCGCCCGGAATGAGCGCCTCGGCCAGAATCGATTGCAGCGTGTAGGCGTAATTGCCGACCTGCAGCGGATCCGGCGCGGACAACTGGGTGGCGAAGCCCGCGAAGCGCCCGGCGAGATCGTCATTGGGCACCGAACAGTACAGATCACCCTCCGCGCAGAAGGTGCGCACCTTGTCCGACAGCCAGCCGAAGCCGCCGACACGCGCCCCGCCCGCACCCGCGCCGGGCACCGGCGGGCCCACCAGCGCGTCGGCGGGGGAGCGGCGCGGATCCGACATCAGGCCGACCGCCGCGATCCGGTCCGGCGGCACCACACCGAATCCGGTGCCGATCTCGGCGGCCAGATCGCCGGCCGCATCGGCACCCTGGCTGTAGCCGATGAGCGCGAAACGCGTTGCGTCGCACCGGGCCGCGGTGGCGGAGAGCAGGCCGCGCGCGGTGTCGACGGCCTCCTTCTTGGACCGGCCGTAGACCGCGCCCTCCCACGGCAGGGCGGTGGCCGCATAGGTCACGTAGTCGGTGCGCACATTGCCCGGCAAGCCCTGGGTGACCTGGGCCAGCATGCCCTGGCCCGGTTCCTCCCGGGAGGTCTCCCAGGTGCCGGGCACGGCGATCACATTGAGGTCGGGGCAGGCGTTCGGGGCGGCGGCGGCCGGGGGCGCGTCCGCGGTGTACAGCGCTGCGGACGCGGCCAGCACGGCGGCCGCTGCCAGGCCCCAGGTTGTCGAGGACGATCGGGTAGTTCGAAAAGACAAGGCGCACACTCCTTGTTCGGAACGTTCGGACTGACTCCTCCAGATCGCGCGACAGCGCCGCGATATCCACGTCCCGAGCTCCAAGCCCGGTGGACGGCGGCGCTCCGGGCAGAAGATACCAAGAACCGGGTGGTCCGGTTGTTGTTTGATCGCAAGTGTCGGCGACCGATCGGCAAACCGTCCGAAACGGGTGGATCACCCCGGGCCGTCCGGCACCGCGCGGACGGTGGATCGGTCGCGCCGAGGTGCCGACGGTCGGGCATCGGGTCGTTCGCGGCCCGGTGCTCCGGGGCCGGAATCAGCTGGTTGGGGCGTCGCCGACCGTGCGCGTGGTGTCGATGAGTCCGAACACCTCACCCTGCGGGCCCTGGACGATGCCCATGCGCCCGAACGCACTGTCCTCCGGGCCCATCAGCACGTTCGCGCCCAGTTCGCGCGCCGTGGCGAGGCTGGTGTCGGCATCGGCGGTCTGGAACCAGGCCAGCCAGTAGGACGGCGTCTCGCCGGGCACGGTGGTGGAGTCCATGAGGCCACCCACCTCGGCGGCGGAACCCGGGGTGGAGAAGGTGGCGTAGCGGAATCGGTCGGTATCGCTGACGGTGTGGTACGACCATCCGAAGACGCTCAGGTAGAACTGCTTCGCCTGTGCGAACCGGTTGGTGTGCAACTCGTTCCAGCAGTACGCGCCCGGTTCGTTGCAGATCTCGGCCCCGGTGTGCGCCTTGGCCTGCCAGACCCCGAAGACGGCGCCGTCGCCGTCCGCGGCCACGCACATGCGGCCCACCTCCATCACGTCGAACGGCGGCACGTACACCGTGCCACCCGCCGCGCTGACGGCCGCCGCGACGGCGTCCACGTCGTCGGCGGCGAAATAGGTGGTCCACACCGACGGCATGGGCCCGTCGCCCATCTTCGGACCGATTCCGGCCGCGGCGCGTCCGTTCAGCATCGCCATCAGGTATCCGCCCGCCTCGGGCGGGCCGTCGAGCACCTCCCATCCCAGCAGGCGCGAATAGAACTCGCGGGCGGCGGCCGGGTCGTCCACCGAACAGTCGACCCAGCACGGTGTGCCCTGCGGCCACGCGGAATCACGGGTGGGCATGATCGGACCTCCTGAGTTCATTCGGGCGGGATATTTGTCCGACTTACAGCACATGATCAGCTAACCACACCGTGCCCGTAGCGACCGGGCGAAAGCGCGGCGGATTCGACGCCGGTCGGGCCGGGTGCGACAGCACCGGACCGTGATCGCCGCGGTGAGATGTGTCACTGTCGGACGCCGGGGGCCGTGGGGCGGCGGTCCTCGCGCGCGGATCGCGCAGGTGAGCGGCCCGGGCGTCCGGTTGCGGGCGATACGCTCGATTCGGCCCAACCGGGGTGTCGGCGGTAAAATCGGTGGTTCTTGTGTGTCGAGGGGACACACAATCGACACGTTTGCCATCCGCCGCGCACCGAGGAGACCTGTGTGATCACCGCGACCGATCTGGAGGTCCGGGCCGGAGTCCGCACCCTGCTGACCGCACCCGGGTCGGCGCTGCGGGTGCAGGCCGGTGACCGGATCGGTCTCGTCGGGCGCAACGGCGCGGGCAAGACCACCACCCTGCGAATTCTCGCGGGCGAGGGGGAACCCTACGCGGGCAAGGTGATTCGCTCCGGCGATATCGGCTATCTGCCGCAGGATCCGCGCGAGGGCGATCTCGACGTGCTGGCCAAGGACCGGGTGCTGTCGGCGCGCGGACTGGACAAGCTACTGCGCGATATGGAGAAGCAGCAGGCGCTCATGGCCGAGGTGGTCGACGACGGCGAGCGGGAGAAGGCCATTCGCAAGTACGGCCGCCTGGAGGAGCGCTTCTCGGCCCTGGGTGGCTATGTCGCCGAGAGCGAGGCGGCGCGCATCTGTCACAGCCTGGGCCTGCCCGACCGGGTGCTGGCCCAGGCGCTGCGCACCCTCTCCGGCGGTCAGCGCCGGCGAATCGAGTTGGCGCGCATCCTGTTCGCCGCCTCGGACGGCTCCGGCGGCAAATCCGATACCACGCTGCTGCTGGACGAGCCCACCAACCACCTCGACGCCGACTCCATCACCTGGCTGCGCGGCTTCCTGCAGAATCACGACGGCGGCCTGATCGTCATCTCCCACGATGTGGAGCTGCTGGCCGACGTGGTGAACAAGGTGTGGTTCCTCGACGCCGTGCGCGGTGAGGCCGATATCTACAACATGGGCTGGAAGAAGTACCTCGACGCCCGCGCCACCGACGAGCAGCGCCGCCGCCGCGAACGCGCCAATGCCGAGAAGAAGGCGTCCGCGCTCAAGCAGCAGGCCGCGAAGATGGGCGCCAAGGCCACCAAAGCCGTTGCCGCGCAGAACATGCTGAAGCGCGCCGAGCGCATGCTCGCGGAGGCGGACGAGGTGCGCGTGGCCGACAAGGTGGCGCGGATCAAGTTCCCCGAACCCGCGGCCTGCGGCAAGACGCCGCTCATGGCCAAGAACCTCACCAAACTGTACGGCTCGCTGGAGATCTTCACCGGCGTGGACCTGGCCATCGACCGCGGCAGCCGAGTGGTGATCCTCGGCCTCAACGGTGCGGGCAAGACCACGCTGCTGCGGCTGCTCGCGGGCGTGGAGACCCCCACCGCGGGTGAGCTCGAACCCGGGCACGGCCTGAAGGTCGGCTATTTCGCCCAGGAGCACGACACCCTGGACGATCGGGCCAGCGTCTGGGAGAACATCCGGCACGCCGCCCCCGACGCGGGCGAACAGGATCTGCGCGGCCTGCTGGGCGCGTTCATGTTCTCCGGCCCGCAGCTGGAGCAGCCCGCGGGCACGCTGTCCGGCGGTGAGAAGACCCGACTGGCGCTCGCGGGTCTGGTGTCCTCGGCGGCCAACGTGCTGTTGCTCGACGAGCCGACCAACAACCTCGACCCGGTGTCGCGCGAACAGGTGCTCGACGCGCTGCGCAGTTATGCGGGCGCGGTGGTGCTGGTGACCCACGACCCGGGCGCCGCCGAGGCGCTGAACCCCGAGCGTGTGATCATGCTTCCGGACGGCACCGAGGACCACTGGTCGCAGGATTATCTGGAACTCATTCAGCTGGCGTGATTCTCATCACAGGAATCCGTTGATCACAGCTCTCCGAGTGTCTAGCCTGGAAAGAGGCTGCAGGGCGACTCGGAGGAAGCCATGAGTGACAGGCCCGCACAGGGTAAAGCCGGATTGGGTAAAGGCACGCGCGTCACCGGAAAGTCGCGAGATCGCCTGCAAACCCAGCTCAAGAAGCAGTACGAGGCTGGGGCGAGCATCCGCTCGCTGGCGCGAGAGACCGGGCGATCGTACGGTTTCATCCACAATGTGCTCGTGGAGTCGCATGTGCAGCTCCGCAGCCGGGGTGGGGCGAACCGGCGCAAGTCCAGCGCCAAATCCGCCAGCAAGTAGGCGATTTCGCCGACCGTGCGGCGCCACGGCGAGTGGTGCCGCACGACGGTGTCGCGCGTGCCGCTCAGTGGTCGGGCACGGTGCCGTCGCCGAACACCAGGAGATTGGCCAGGCTCCGGAAGATCGGGAGCCCGGTCTTGATCTCCAGGTACGCGAACTGGCCCTGCGGGTTGACCTCGAGGAAGTAGAACTCCCCGTCGAGGCCCACCCGCAGGTCGAGCACGCCGAAACTGAGGCCCAGCGCGCCCATCAGGGTGGTCAGCGATTTGCTCACCGCGGCGGGCAGGCGTTCCGGGGTGAAGTCGACCGAGGTGTCCAGGCGCGAATCGACCTGGCCCACACCGGATTGCGAGTCGATGCGCACCGCCCACTCCAGCCCGTCGACCCACACCACCCGCAGGTCGTAGGCGGCGACGATGTAGTCCTGGAACGTGGTGGGGGAGTGGCGGATCGAGGGCAGCCGCGTCAGCTCGCCCGGTGTGACGACGCGGGTCTCGGTGAACGGGCCGCGTCCCGTGCCGGTGCGCTTGTACACCACCGGGCCGGGGCGGGACTCGACGAACGCGTGCGCCTCCTCGGCGTCATTGGTGATCAGGGTTTCCGGAATGGCGAACCCGGCGCGATAGGCCGTCTCCAGCTGCACGATCTTGCGGGTGGCGGTGCGGTCGGCCCCCGGATCGTTCACCCACAGCGCCGGTATGGACCAGAGCATGCCTTGTAGGAAACCGTCGCATTCGGCCTGCCGGTACGCGTCGTCGCCGTGCTGTGCACTGCCGGGTACCAGGCAGGGATGCGGGCGACGCCACCACACCGAGACCACGTCATCGAGTCCGAGCACATGGGACAGACTGCGGGCGGTGCCGTCACGGGCCAGGCGGAAAGTCCCATTCTCGCGCGGAAAGTCGCGCATATCGAGCCGAATCGGGGTGAGCCCGTGATGCTTTCGCAGGGTCACGGCGAGGGCGTCGCCATGGAGATCGTCGGATTCGGTCACAATGAGCACCGAACCCGTTGTGCGGGCTGTCATATCGGAGAGCCTCGATCGGCTCGTCAGTCGAGACTGTCGCAGGCCGCGCCGTCGTCGCTACCGGAATGCGAACGGGTCTGGCAGCAGGTCATGGTCGCGCCGCCGATGCCGGGGCCGGTGGTGAGTTCCAGGCGGCGAGCCCAGCTTTCGGTGAGCCGCGCCAGTTCGTCGTCCCCGCGGGTGGGCGTGTGGTCCTGCGGCAGGGTCAGGGGGCGCTCGGTGAGTTCGATCCGCCGCCGCTGGGTGAAGTCGGCGGTCGCGCCCGCACGCACGCGCACCAGTACGGGGCGGGCGTCGCCGAGACGCGGACCCTGGGCCCCGAACTCACAGTCGGTCAGGGCCAGGACGTCGGCCCAGCGGAAGGTCCAGATGCCGTCGGTGACCCGCACGCGGATATGGCGTTCGGTGGCATCGACGAGGTAGCCCGGTAGCGGTGGCGAGGCGGTAGCGGTGGGTGGGGCTGCGGTGCCCGGTGGCGCGGAAACACGTGGACGAAGGGCGCCAGTCATACTGATCTCCGATCTGCTCGGGATTTGCTGTAGAGCCGAGCGTGATCCAGATCATATCTCGCGACATGGCCTGTTCGGTTCGCAACGAAAGATTTCAGGCGTACCGGCAAACCGGCGTCGACGCTGCGGAAACCGCTACCGCCGAAAGATTTTCGGTGTTCGCAATCGGGCTCAGAGGCCCAGCGTCTCCGGGAACTCCGCGACCTCCCGCAGCGCGGCCGCGGGATCGGCGACGAGCTTGCGCAGCCGCAGATCCATGATGCCGCACACCACGTCGATGGTGGCCGAGACGGTGCCGTCCAGCTTGCGGATCTCCTGGTGCATGCGGAACGCCTTGCCGCCGCTCCAGCGGAACTCGCAGCTCACGGTCACCTCATCGCCGAGATGCAGCTCGCGCTGGTACTTCAGGGTCTGTTCCAGCACCACGGGTCCGATCCCCGATCCGACCATCTTCTCGCCCGGGACACCGGCCGCCTTCAGCAGTTCCCAGCGGGCATGCTCGGCGTACTGCAGGTAAACGGCCTGATTCAGATGACCGTTGATATCGAGTTCGTAACCGCGCACGGTGACGGGCACAGAGAAAGCCATAACCGGACAAACTCTCCCACAATAGGCCGCATTCCCGGCTGCGCGGTGGTCTTCGGCACATCGGCGACCGCCCGGCTACCACCGCGATCGCCAGCGGGCGAACGCATTGCGCGGGGTTGGCGCGCCCGCCCGGCTCGCGTCGCGGCCGCGGCGTGTCAGCGTCGACCGGCCGTGCGCTCGGCCCACCACCCGGGGCGTCGACGAACCAGTTGTCGAACTCCTCCTGGGATGCCGCGAGGTCTTCGACGGTGGCGGCGCCGTGCGCCAATCGTTCGAGTAGCCGGAAGTACTCGAAACACTCGATCCCCGGCATGAGGGCGATCAGAATGCGAGCGCCACTGGTCGGGGCGGCGCCGAAGGCGTGCGGCATCAGCCGGGAGACGATCAGCGAGCCGCACTCTGCTGCGCGCTTGGGAGTCCGGCGCAGTGCCCTGAGCCGCTTCCCATTCGTCCAAGCCGCCGCCGGATCCGGGCCGCTATTCTCCGCTCATGAGCGACCCACTGGAATCCCTGCGGGCGCTGTGCCTGGCGCTGCCGGAGGTGAGCGAGCGCGTCAGCCACGGCGAGCCGTGCTGGTTCGTGCGCGGCAAGAAGCTGTTCGTGATGTTCGCCGACCACCATCACGACGATCGGCTCGGATTCTGGTGCGCCGCCCCGCCCGGCGTCCAGGAGGAGCTGATCGCGGCCGCGCCCACGCGCTACTTCCGCCCGCCCTACGTGGGGCATCGGGGCTGGCTCGGGGTGTATCTGGACGTACCCGTCGACTGGACCGAGGTGGCGGAGATCGTCGAGGACGCCTATCGCGCCGTTGCGCCGAAACGGCTGGTCGCGGAGTTGGATTCGCGGTAGTGCGGTGCCCGGGGCGCGACCGGTCCGTGCGGGCTGATGCGAGCAGGCTGATGCGAGCATGCTGGGCAGCTGCGTCGTCGACGCGTCGCGCGGGGACCGCCGTCGCGCCGGGCCGCGCGCCGGGATACGAGCGTGCGCTGCGGCGGCCTGTCGATTCGTGCTTCGGTAGCCGGTGCTGCCCGACACGGCGGTCAGTTCTTGCGACGGACCGATGCCTCCACCAGGTCGAGGACGGCCGAGAGGTTGTCCCCGGCGTGGCCGGAGGCGATGCGGGCGATGAGGCCGTCCAGCACCAGGTCGAGGTACCCGAGCAGCACCTCGGTGGGGACGTCGTCGCGCAGCGCCCCTTCGGATTTGCGGCGTTCCAGGCGCGCGACGGTGGCGGCGGTGAGTTCCTCGGAGCGTTGCTCCCAGTGGCCGCGGAATTCGGGATCGTTGCGCAGCCGCCGCGCGATCTCCAAACGTGTTCCGAGCCAGTCGAAGTCCTCGGGGTGGGCGAGCATATCGCGCATCACCTGCACCAGGCCTTGGGTGGCGGCGACCTCGGCCATGCGGGCG
The DNA here is from genome assembly GCF_030766805.1 of Nocardia sp. CC213A. Lineage (NCBI taxonomy): Bacteria > Bacillati > Actinomycetota > Actinomycetes > Mycobacteriales > Nocardiaceae > Nocardia > Nocardia sp. CC213A. The sequence continues at coordinate 276,222 of NZ_JASFXA010000001.1, read as the reverse complement.
GTGTCCTCCTGCGCCAGGGCGAGGAAGAGCGCGTCCTTGTCACGGAAGTGATGGAAGATCGCGCCGCGCGACAGACCCGTCGCCTCTTCCAGGCGGCGCACGGTGGCACCCTCGTAGCCGTACTCGGCGAAGCATCGACGGGCCCCATCGAGAATCTGGCCGCGGCGGGCGGCGAGGTGGTCGTCACTGACCTTGGGCATGGACTCCTCCGAAACCATCTGTGCGGGGCGCGTGCACCGGAAGTGGTGCACACACCCCGCACGAGCGACGAGCGAAGCGACCCGGACAGGTCGCGCGGCAGGTGACGGCGTGACCCGCCACCTACCACCGATACCGGACGCGAGTCCCCGGCACGAATGCCGGGGAGTTCGCTATTCGGTTGTGCCGCAACAGGGCTCATTCCCGCGCTGGCGGGAAATGCGGCGAATCAGCCGCGGATCATATTCCGCAGCACGTACTGCAGGATGCCGCCGTTGCGGTAGTAGTCCGCCTCACCGGGGGTGTCGATGCGGACGACCGCGTCGAAGACGACCTTCTCGCCGCTGCCCTTGGTGGCGGTCACCTTCATGGTCTTCGGAGTCACACCCTCGTTCAGCTTGGTGATGCCCTCGATATCGAAGGTCTCCGTGCCGTCCAGACCCAGCGACTTGGCGCTCTCACCGGCCGGGAACTGCAGCGGAACCACGCCCATACCGATGAGGTTGGAGCGGTGGATGCGCTCGAACGACTCGGTGATCACGGCCTTGACGCCCAGCAGGCGGGTGCCCTTCGCGGCCCAGTCGCGCGAGGAGCCGGAGCCGTACTCCTTGCCGCCCAGCACGACCAGCGGAATACCGGCCTTCTGGTAGTTCTGCGAGGCGTCGTAGATGAACGCCTGCGGGCCGCCCTCCTGGGTGAAGTCGCGGGTGTAACCACCCGAGACATCGTCGAGCAGCTGGTTGCGCAACCGGATGTTGGCGAAGGTGCCGCGGATCATGACCTCGTGGTTGCCGCGACGCGAGCCCAGGGAGTTGTAGTCCTTGCGCGCCACGCCGTGCGAGTCGAGGTACTGGGCGGCCGGGGTGCCCGGCTTGATCGGACCGGCCGGGGAGATGTGGTCGGTGGTGACCGAATCGCCCAGCAGCGCCAGCACGCGCGCGCCCTTGATGTCCTCGACCGGGGCGGGCTCGAGTTCCATGCCCTCGAAGTACGGGGCCTTGCGCACGTAGGTCGAGTTCTCGTCCCACGCGAAGGTGTCGCCCTCCGGGGTGCTCAGGTTCTGCCAGCGCTCGTCGCCCTTGAAGACGTCGGCGTAGGACTTGGTGAACATGTCGCGGTTGATCGCCGACTTGATGGTGTCGTCGATCTCCTGCGGGGACGGCCAGATGTCCTTCAGGAAGACGTCGTTGCCGTCCTTGTCCTTGCCCAGCGAGTCGTGCTCGAAGTCGAAGTCCATGGTGCCCGCGAGCGCGTACGCGATGACCAGCGGCGGCGAGGCCAGGTAGTTCATCTTCACGTCGGGGGAGATGCGACCCTCGAAGTTGCGGTTGCCCGAGAGCACCGCGGTGACCGACAGGTCGTTGTCGTTGATCGCCTTGGAGATCTCCTCCGGCAGCGGACCGGTGTTGCCGATGCAGGTGGTGCAGCCGAAGCCGCCCACGTAGAAGCCGAGCTTCTCGAGGTACGGCCACAGGCCGGCCTTCTCGTAGTAGTCGGCGACGACCTGCGAGCCCGGGGCCATATTGGTCTTGACCCACGGCTTGGAGGACAGACCCTTCTCCACCGCGTTGCGGGCCAGCAGGGCGGCGCCCAGCATGACCGACGGGTTGGAGGTGTTGGTGCAGGAGGTGATGCCCGCGACCACGACCGCGCCGTGGTCGAGCACGAAGTCACCGCGCTCCGGATCGGAGACCTTGATCGGCTTGGTGGGTCGGCCCTCCGAGCCGTTGGCGGCGGTCGGCAGCACCGCGTCGTCCTCGGCGAAGGACAGCACGGCCGGATCGCTGGCCGGGAAGGACTCCTCGACGGCCTCGTCCAGCTGGGTGTGCGGGGTGGAGTCGCCCTCGGTGACGTAGTTGTAGATGTCCTTGCGGAAGGCGATCTTGCTCTCCGACAGCAGGATACGGTCCTGCGGACGCTTCGGACCGGCGATGGACGGCACCACGGTGCTCAGGTCCAGCTCCAGGTACTCCGAGTAGGCGGGCTCGTGGTCCGGGTCGTGCCACATGCCCTGCTCCTTGGCGTACGCCTCGACGAGCGCGAGCTGCTCGTCGGTGCGGCCGGTCAGGCGCAGGTAGTTGATGGTCTCGGCGTCGATCGGGAAGATCGCCGCGGTGGAACCGAACTCGGGGCTCATATTGCCCAGGGTGGCGCGGTTGGCGAGCGGCACCTCGGCGACGCCCTTGCCGTAGAACTCGACGAATTTGCCGACCACACCGTGCTTGCGCAGCATGTCGGTGACGGTGAGCACGACGTCGGTGGCGGTCACGCCGGGCTGGATCTCACCGGTCAGCTTGAAGCCGACGACGCGCGGGATCAGCATGGAGACCGGCTGGCCGAGCATGGCGGCCTCGGCCTCGATGCCGCCGACGCCCCAGCCCAGCACACCCAGGCCGTTGACCATGGTGGTGTGCGAGTCGGTGCCGACGCAGGTGTCGGGGTAGGCCTGGCCGTTGCGGACCATGACGGTCGGGGCCAGGTACTCGATGTTGACCTGGTGCACGATGCCCATGCCCGGCGGGACGACGCGGAAGTCGTCGAAGGCGCCCTGGCCCCAGCGCAGGAACTGGTAGCGCTCGGAGTTGCGCTGGTACTCCAGGTCGACGTTGCGCTCGAGGGCGTCGGCGCGGCCGAAGACGTCGAGGATGACCGAGTGGTCGATGACCATGTCGGCGGGGGAGAGCGGGTTCACCTTGTTCGGGTCGCCGCCCAGGGCGGTGACGGCCTCGCGCATGGTGGCGAGGTCGACGACACAGGGCACGCCGGTGAAGTCCTGCATGATCACGCGGGCCGGGGTGAACTGGATCTCGGTGTCGGGGTCCGCGCTCGGATCCCAGTTGGCGATGGCGCGGATGTGGTCGGCGGTGATGTTGGCGCCGTCCTCGGTACGGAGCAGGTTCTCCGCGAGGACCTTGAGCGCGTAGGGCAGCTTCTCGGTGCCGGGCACGGCCGAGAGGCGGAAGATCTCGTAGGAGTTGCTTCCGACCTCTAGGGTGCCCTTGGCGCCGAAAGTATCGATACTCGTCACGTTTCAGCTCCACTCGTCTGTGAATGGGGGCCACCGGCGGGGCTGTGCCGATGGCTCGTCGAGGCGCGCGGCCTCGTCCGGGTGCAACCCTAACAGTACGCTTGTCCTGTGAACGAGCGGGGGAGGGGTCCCGGGCGCATCCGGAGCGGTGTGACCGACCGTTCGGCGCGCCGTGGTGAGGTGATGTGACAACCGGTCCCGTACTCTGCACCCCGTGACCGTCTCGCACACCCAGGCTTTCACCCCCGCGCTCGCCGAGCTACCACCGGACACCGATCTGGATGCCATTCTCCGCGATCTCGCCGACAACCATGTCGCCGCACCCGAGGGGCGCAAGCAGGACGGCCTCGCCGATATCGCCGCCGATGCGCGTGAACACGGCATCGACCTGAACATCATCGTCATACCCGGCAATCCGGGCATCGAAGCCAAGCTCCGCGATCTGGCCACCGAAGTGGGCGAGCAGGAGCAGGGCACCGTGGTCGTCTTCAGTGACGACTGGGTGGGCACCTGGAGTGACACCTACAGCCGCGCGCGGCTGGAATGGGCCGAGGACAAGGCCAAATACCGCGGACCGGCGCACACCGAGGAAGCGGCGCGCATCTTCGTGGACCGGATGAAGTCCGAAGAGGGTCTGTCATGGACCCTGATCACGGCCGTGCTGGTGGCCGGTCTGGTGGCGATCATCGCCGGGCTGTACGTGGTGAAGTCGCGCCGCGCTGCGGGGGCGTCGGATGCCGCGAAGGACCGCGAACCGGTCGCCTGACTTCTACGAATTCGGTGCGTTCCAACGCCCGGGTCTCGTTCACTCGTTGGTTGCTCGCGGTCGGGTGTTGACCGGCCGCGAGTTCGCCGTCCTCGATGCCTGACGCGTCATATAGATCGGGCTAATAACCGGCAACGAGTGAATTGAATGGTGGTCATTGTGGCGTGCCTCCCCGATCCCGGGACGTGGGTGTCGTACCGTGGCGCCACGCCACTCTTGGGGAAGAAGTGTCGTGCGGGCCTCGGGAGTCCGGTGTTTCGGATGGTGTTGATGAGGCTCATGGGGCAGTTGTTCGCTCCCTTTCCCCGGGGCCGAGCGGGATCCAGGGAGGTGCGATGCGATTACCGGCGAGGTGGCGGGGACGCCCGGTGCGGGTCGCTGCGGGATTGCTCGTTGTGGCAACGGTTTTCGCGGTGGGCGTGAGTACCGGCCATGCGGTGCCGCCACCCCCGCCCAATCCGAGTGACAGCGAGATCGCCGACGCGGGCGCGCAGGTCGATGCCGGGGTCGGTGAGGTGGGCGCGCTGATCAATCAGGTCGCCTCGATCGAACAGCAGCTGCGCCATCTCGACGACGCGGTGGCCGCGCGCCGCGAGGCCGTCAACAAGGCGCTGGTGGATCTGCAGCAGGCCCGTGCCGTCGCCGATGCCGCCGCTGCGGCGGTCGCGGCGAGCAAGCAGGAACTCACCGAGGCGGGCACCCGCGTCGACGCCGCGCACCGCGAGTTCAACAAGTTCGTCGCCCAGATCTACATGCGGCCCGGCTCCACCTCGCTGGTGACGTATCTATCCGCTCCCGATCCGGAGACCGCGCTGGCCCGCGCCCAGGTGCTGACCATCGCCTCGAAGAATCAGCGGCAGGTGGTGGACGGCCTGCGCCGCGCCCAGGTGGATCAGGCCAACAAGAACGCCGAGGCGCGCCGCGCCCAGCAGATCGCCGATGCCGCCGCGGCCGATGCCGAACGCAAGAAGGTGGAGGCCGAGAACGCGGTGGCCGCCGCCCAGGCCGAACTGAACCAGCAGACGGCCGTCCGCAACGGCCTGGTGGCGCAACGGGATTCGGCCCAGCAACGCCTCGCCGAGGCCCGAGCCCGAGTGGAGGGCCTACAGAGCCAGCGGGACGCCTTCATCGCCTGGGATCAGCAGCGCCAAGCCGAAGAGGCCGCCATCCGCGCGGCCGCCGCGGCCGCCGCGGCGCGGGTCGCGGCCGATCGTGCCGCCGCTGAACGCGCCGCGGGCGCCGCCACCACCCACCGTCCGCATACCCAGCTCGGCGATTCCCCACCCCCGCAACGCTCCGGCACGCTCCCCGGCATCCCCTCCGGCAGTCGGGCCGAACTCATCGAAACGGTGGTCGACCGCGCCATGTCCCAGATCGGCGTCGACTACGCCTGGGGCGGCGGCAATGAGAACGGCCCCACCCTCGGCATCCGCGACGGCGGCGTGGCCGACAGCTACGGCGACTACAACAAGGTCGGATTCGACTGCTCCGGCCTCATGATCTACGCCTTCGCCGGAGTGGGCGTCTCCCTCCCGCACTACAGCGGCTACCAATACAACATGGGCACCCGCGTGAACGTCTCCGACCGAGAACGCGGCGACATGCTGTTCTGGGGCCCCGGCGGCAGCCAACACGTAGCTCTCTACCTCGGCGGCGGAAAAATGGTCGAAGCCCCTCAATCCGGCGAAGTCGTCCGCGTGTCCCCGGTGCGCGAGGAGGGCATCATGCCCTACGCGGTCCGCATCGTCTGAACGCGGTTCGCGCGCCGCGTCGTGCGAAGTCGCCGCGTCCATCGAGGGTCACGGCTGGGGCAGCGGTCGCGAGTCCACCGGTCGTTTCAACGCCGTGAGCAGTTTCGCGCGGTCCGCGGGCGAACCGTTCCACTGCTCGTCGTCCTCGATCATGTCGACGAGGCCGCGGAACACCACGTCCAGCAGCCCGGGGAAGCGGGCCTGCAAATCCTCGTAGCGCAGGCGTATCAATCTGGTGCGGCCGACAACTGTCGTCCGGGTGATTCCCGCTTCCCGTAGCACGCGGTAGTGGTGCGACAGCGTGGATTTGTGCAGTTCGATGTTGTGGCTGAGTTCGCCGCAGTTCTCGCCCTCGTCACAGGCCAGACAGGCGACCAACTGGAGGCGGACCGGATCGGACAGCGCGTGCATGACCGCTGCCAGCTCGAGATCGGCGGTTGCCGGATGCGGCAGTTCTGCGGGCAACGGGCCTTCCTCCAGCTCTTGACAGTTTGATGATAATACAACAATCATTGTTGGATATTCTTCAAACAATTGGGAGGTTGGGATGTCCGAGGCGCTGCGCACACCTGTCACGGTCCTGGGCCTGGGGCTCATGGGTTCGGCGATCGCGAAGGCATTCCTGGCGGCGGGGTATCCGACAACGGTGTGGAATCGGACCGAGACGAAGGCCGGGGTCCTGGCCGACCTCGGTGCGGTACGCGGATCGTCGGTGGCCGATGCGGTCGCGGCCGCTCCGCTGGTCGTCGTGTCGTTGCTCAACGATGCGGCGGTCGCGGAGACGTTGCGCACCGCGGGCCCGGCGCTGCGCGGGCGGGTGCTGGTCAACCTGACGTCCTCGACCCCGGAGCAATCGCGCAGGCGAGCCGAGTGGGCCACGCACCACGGTGCCGACTACGTGGACGGTGCTGTCATGGCGGTACCGCAGGGCATCGGGACAGCGGAAGCGCTCGTGCTGTACTCGGGTTCCGAACGTGGCTATCGGACAGCCGAATCGGCGTTGCGGGTGCTCGCCGGGCAGGGAACCTACCTGGGCGCGGACTACGGTCGTGCCGCCGCGTTCGATGCCGCTCTGGTGTCGGTGTTCTGGCTCTCGTTCTTCGGCACATCACTCGGCATCTCACTCGCCGAGGCCGAGGGGATCAAGGGCAGCGAGCTGGTGTCGTTCGTGCCCGCTGTGGTCGCGTTGCTGCCAGAGATGATGGCGGACACCGCCGAACAGGTCGAGGCCGGTCACTATCCCGGCCACGACACCACCATCGCATCGGCCTCGGACGCGTTCGCCTCTCTCCGCGATCTGATCGCGCGCCACGGAATCGACACCGGCATCGTCGACGCCGCGAACGCCGTCTTCCGGCGTGCGGTGAACGCAGGCCATGGGGCGGACGGACTCGCTCGGATCGTCCCGATGCTCTCCGGAAATCGCTAGCCGCACGCGGGTTCGCCATTCCTGTCGCACCCGACCCGCGCGACCGTCGTGACCGACATGCCGCTCGCGGTCAGACGGGCCGAATCATCGCTTCGGCGTCGCCCAGCCCGCCTCGCCCAGCTGCCGCGCCAATGAGTCCGCCTGTCGTACCCCTTGGCGGAAGGCTTCGGGCCAGCTCGCGAGCGGGTTGGCGGCGTAGGTTCGGAACACGTCGATCATGGCGGCGTCGGGACCGAACCGCACCACCGTGCCGGATGCGTGGGCGAGTTCGCTATGCGGCAGATCGCGCGAAACCATGTGTGCCAGTGGCTCGATGACCACGACAATATCGGCGTCCGCGGCGATGTCGGCGTTGGTCGCCGACCCCACCCCGCCATCGATGTAGTGGCGGCCGTCGACGACGACCGGCGGAAAGGCACCGGGAAGGGCATGGCTGGCGGATACCGCCGTCGCCAGTGGCACTCCACTTCCGCTGGTCCAGACCTGGCGCTCACCGCTCTCGGCCTCGACGACGACAACCCGCAGCCGGTCCGGCCAGGCGATTCCACCGACCAGCCGTTGCATTGGTTCGAGGTGCCTCGGCTGCGCCGGGTCCTCGGCCATCGCCAGCTGACCTACCTTGCGCCGCATCACATTCCGATCCAGGCTCGGGTCGAACAGCAGGGAGAACACCGACGCGAGCAGCTCGGGCTTCGGCGCGGGTCGAGCGTCCGCGCCGGGACCCTGATGGTCGGCGAACGATTCGAGATCGCGGCCGGTCGCCAGCGCCGCACCGACAATCGCGCCCGCGGAGGTACCGACTATCGAATCGGCCGAGCTGAGATCGATTCCTCGGCGGCGCAACTCGCCGGCCAATCCGGTCATCCACGCGGTCCCGGGGATTCCGCCGCCACCCAACACCACCGAGCGTCGAACAGTCCCCCCGGGCTTTCGATCACAACCACTGTCCATGCGAGCCATCGTAGGCGCACCGGTCGTCCGGCGCGGGTGAGCGCGAACCGTGTTGGGGGAGCGGCACTTCCGCTATCGCCGATTCGATGACAACTCGTCATCCGAATCGCGAGTTACTGGCCAATAACATGACTGGCCGTTGCTGCTCAGTGGAATTCGGACCGGGACAATATCTACTCCGGTGTGTCTTCTCGCGGAGGTCTGATCGCTGTCGTGTCGACGGGTTCGAAGTTGGGATTGGGGATGATTCCCGCGTCCGGGTCGTTGTTGTCGATCAGAACACCTTTGATCTTGTCTGCGGGAATGCCGCCCATGAAGACCACTTCGTCGTCGTCGAACATGGCGTAGTCCGGCCCGAAATGGTCGTTCATGTCGACAGCTCCACGAGCGCCTTCCACCACATAGATGTGGCCTCCCGTTTTCACGTAGCCCGGCGTGACATCATGGCGCTTGGAAGTCCACACGTAGTTTCGCTTCGGCGGGTAACCGAATGCGCCGGGCGTGATCACCGTGTCGTCCCCCCAGGGTTTGAAGCCCTCGTTGAAGATGACTTCTGGTGGACGTTTGTCAGCCCGGTACACGGTACGCAGGTAAGGCAATTTTCTGCTGAGCTCATCGGGAAAAGGAAGCGGCTCGCCCATCTGCCGAGCTTGGCGTTCCATATCGTCTTGCCATTCCCACATCGCTTTCGCGCGCGACATCCCGGTTATATCCTGCTGTCGTAGGTGATCGAGTTTCGCCCCCATCGCGACGCCCCAGGTACGAGCCGCGAGTCGTTCCCGATCCCGCGGTGACTCCGGGTTCATGTCCGGCACAACGTATCGCTGTACGTAATCGCGCAGGTCCCGATAGGTGAGCAGTCCCCGGTCGAGTGCGGCTCGAAGCGTCGCGCCTGCGATACGGGCGTCTCCCGAGATACCGCCGAAGCGCTCGACGAGCTCCTGGTCTTCGTGTGCGAAGCGTGTCGCGGCATCCTCGATCCCCTGACCGGTCGTCCGCAACTCGGCAGGTACCCCAACGCCCACTTTTCCTGCTGCCCCCATGAGGCGATCTCTGGCAGCCGACATGATGTGAACGAGCTTGGCATTCACTGTCCACACGTGGGCAACCTCCTCAACGGGCTTTGGCAACGAGGTACGGGAGACCTCGCACGTTCAGCAACGATAGAGGAACGAGGCCAGTACTGAGATATCCATCCCGTTGTGCGAAGAGGATTTTTATGTCCTCTGTGGCGGATCGATAGCGTCGGATCAATGGAATGGAGTTTTCTTTCGGCGGCGGAACTTTCGGCTGTCCTGCGTGCCGGCGCGGTGACTTCGGTGGAGCTTGCCGAGGAGGCGATCGCCCGCATCGAGCGCGAGGACGAGGGGATCAATGCGATCTGTGTGCCGGACTTCGATCGTGCGCGGGCCGATGCACTGCGTGCCGACGAGGCGCGCGCCCGTGGGGAGGACCGGCCGCTGCTCGGTATTCCGGTGACGGTCAAGGAGTCCTACGACATGGCCGGGCTGCCCACGACCTGGGGCATGCCCATGTATCGCGACCATGTGCCGACCGAGGACGCGGTGCAGGTGTCGCGGTTGAAGGCCGCGGGTGCGGTGCTGCTCGGCAAGACCAATGTGCCGTTGGTGCTGCGAGATATCCAGAGCTTCAACGAGATCTACGGCACCACCAACAATCCGTGGGACCACACCCGCACCTCCGGCGGGTCGTCCGGCGGGTCGGCGGCGGCCCTGGCGGCCGGATTCGGTGTGCTGTCCATCGGCTCCGATCTCGCCGGTTCGCTGCGCACCCCCGCGCACTTCTGCGGTGTCTACGCGCACAAGCCGACGCTCGGGTTGGCGCCCACCCGCGGCATGGTCGCGCCGCCCGCACCGGCACTGCCGATCGACCTCGATCTCGCCGTGGTCGGTCCGATGGCGCGCACCGCCCGCGATCTCACGCTGTTGCTCGATGTGATGGCCGGACCCGACCCGCTGACCCACGGCATCGCCTACGACATCGCACTGCCGCCCGCGCGCCACGAACGGCTGTCGGACTTCCGCGTCCTGATCATCGAGGAGCATCCGCTCATCCCGACCGGTTCGGCGGTGCGGGCGGCCGTCAACCGAGTCGCCGAGGCGCTCGCCGGTGAAGGCGCTCACGTCGAACGGCACAGTCCGCTGCTGCCCGATCCGGTCGAAGCCGCGACGACTTACATGCAGCTGATGCTGTCGAACGCCGCCGCGAACCTCCCGATCGACGCATACGACCAGCTACGGACCCACGCCGCCACCCTGTGCGCGGACGACCACAGCCTCGACGCGGCGCGGCTGCGCGGCATGGTGCTCAGCCACCGCGACTGGGTCGAGGCGAACCACCGCCGCGAACTCCACCGTCAGGGCTGGCGGCGGCTTTTCGCCGAATTCGATGCCGTGGTCTGCCCCATCACGCCCACGCCCGCCTTCCCGCACAACCACAAGGGAGGTCTGGAGGACCGGCACATCGACATCGACGGCGTCGAATACCCGTACTTCGATCAGTTGGTCTGGGCGGGCATGGCCACCATGCCCGGCCTGCCCGCCACCGCCATACCCGTCGGTCGGTCCGCCGAGGGATTGCCGATAGGTGTGCAGCTCATCGGTCCCATGTTCGAGGATCGCACCCCACTACGGCTGGCCGAGCTGTTGGAGCGGAAGATCGGTGGCTTCCGGGCACCGGAGTAGCACACCGTTCATACGCCTTGTTCCCATGAAGGAATGGAGGCTTGCACAAGGCGCCTTCTGTCGATCTTGCCGACCGCCGTTGTCGGCAGGCTCTCCACGGTCTCGACTCGGTCCAGCACCTTGAATTCGGCGAGGCCGCGTGCGCGAAGGAATCTGTTCAGGTCCGCAGCGGTGGGCGGATCGGTATCAGGATGTGTGGCGACGAATGCGCAGATGCGCTCGCCGAGGTACCGATCGGGGACACCGACGACTGCCACGTCACGGACAGCGGGGTGGGCGCGGACATGGCGTTCCATGTCGGCTGGGGCGATCTTCTCGCCCGCTCTGTTGATCATGTCCGTGGCGCGGCCTTCGACGACGATATCGCCATCTGCGGTGATGCGGGCAAGGTCTGCGGTGCGGTAGAAGCCGTTGCGGGTGAACGCCATTCGGTTCCGCTCGCCGCCGTTCCAATATGCCCTGATCGTCGACGGCCCCCTGGCCAGCAGGTGACCGATGGCGCCCGGCGGTACATCGCGGTCATGGTTGTCGACGATGCGTATTTCGTCGGCCGGTGACATCGGCTTGCCCTGTGTCGTCGTGATGACCTCGTCCGAATCGTCGAGTCGCGTATAGCAGACGAGTCCTTCGGACATCCCGTACGACTGCTGTAGTACGCAGCCGAACGCCGGGCCCAATCGCCGTGCGACGTCAGGTGAGAGTTTGGCACCGCCGACTTGCAGGATTCGCAGGCTGGCGACGTCTATCGCCATCGCGGCCGCGACCTCCAACCAGATCAGAGCCAGCGACGGCACGAGAGCGGTGATCGTCACCCGTTCGCGCTGGATGAGTCCGAATACGAGGTCCGGGTCCGGACGGTCGGTAAGGACGACTTTGCCCCCGGAGTGCAGTGTGCCGAGCACTCCCGGCGATGCGAGTGGAAAGTTGTGTGCCACCGGAAGCACGCACAGGTAGACGCTGTCGGAATCAAGGCCGCAGAGCTGTGCGCCGGCGCGCACGCTGTACAGGTAGTCGTCGTGGGTGCGTGGGATCAATTTCGGTGTGCCGGTGCTGCCGCCCGACAACAGCAGCAGCGCGGTATCGCACGGCGCCGGCCCCGGAGGGAGCTCTCGGACGGTCGTGTAGAGGTTGGACAGCGCCCGGTTCTCCCCGGGGTCGCCCACCACGATGACAAGAACCGGAGGGTCGGCGCGGGCCGACATCCGACCCTCGAAGCCGTCCGGGACGTTCGTCGTTATGTAGGCGACCGCCGCCGTCGCTTCGCAGAGGTTCTCGATCTCGGTTGCTCGATAGGCGGGTAGCGCGAGGACCGGTACAGCACCGAGACGGGTGAGGGCGAATATCGCATCGAAGAACTCCACGATATTCGGCAGTTGGACAACCACTCGGTCGCCGGGGCGGACTCCGCGTTCGAGCAACCCTGCGGCCAGGCGGTCGGCTCGGTGGTCGAGTTCGGCGTAACTGATGCGGGCGGTGCCGCTGACGACGGCTGTGCGATCTCCGTGCCGCTCGGCCAGCCGAGCGAGAAGCTCACCGAATGTTTCTCCTTGCCAGTAACCTTCGGCTCGGTAGGACTGTGCGAACTCGGTCGGCCACATCGGGACTCCTCGACTATTGAGCATGCGAACGACGACTGTTGCTGCTTTCTGAGCTCAGCGACGCAATCGTGCGTTCGGCGTCGTCGGCGATAAATTCGATGTAGTAGCGGAAACGTTCGCAGAGACCGTCGACAAACGATCTGCTGAAAACGTTCGGATGATAGGATAATTCGAAGGTGAGATGATCACCCGGGTAGCCGTATAGCACCAGCGCGTAGTGGGTCGATTCGATGATCCCATAGCCGTCGATGCGCAGGCCCGAATCTTGACGCACGTACACGTCGGGCCGCATGAGATTCTGGAAGACGACCAGCGTATCGAACAGTGGGACAAATCCTGCGGCACCCTGGATGCTGTCCGAGTCCAGGAACTCATACCGGATCATTTCGCAATGCTGATCCCGGATCTGTGCGAGCAAGCTTGCCGCCGTATCTGCGTCGGAGATCCGCATGCGGATCGGAACATCGTTTATCAGCAATCCGACCGCCCGGTCGATCGCGGGAACGGAAGCCGGGCGACCACAGGTCGTATATCCGAAGGCGATATCGTCGCTACCGACGATTTCCGCGATGGTCAGGCCCCAGGCGCATTGGACGGCCGTACTGAGCGTGGTTCCCAGGCTGCGCGCACGGATCTCGAGATCGGTACCGACGGATTCCGATAGCGCCAGCTCGATTGTGGCGGTCGAGCCGATGGATTCCGGAGGTGCTGCGCTTGCGAGAACTGTGGGTCGTTCGATTCCGGCCAGGACCTTCCGCCATGCATGGAGTGCGCTCCGGCGATCCTGTCGAGAGAGCCAGCGTAGGTAGTCGTCATACGGATCGGTGCCGGTATCGACAGCCGTCGTCGGCTGCTCGGGAGCGTCGTACAGCATTGCCAATTCCGCTGCGAGGATTCCGGTGGACCACCCGTCCCAGAGAATGTTGCTGTGCGTGACAACCAGGCGGAATCGAGCACGCCCACGTTTGATGAGCATGATCCGGAACAGTGGCGGCCGAGTCAGGTCGAAACGTGACGTCAGTTCGTCACGCAGCAAGGCAGCTTCATCGATTTCCTGTTCGCCGAGGTCGCAGTAGCGCCATGCCAGTGGCACCGCGGTGCCGACCTCGCGTACCCACCGGCCGTCCCCCGATGCGATGCGAAATCCGGAGTGGCAGTTCGGGTGCCGCTGGACAAGCTGTTTCGCGGCCGCCTGGAGTCGTGGTACGTCCAGGTCGCCCGAGATGTCGACGTAGAGCATCACGGCCTCCGTCTCCGCGCCGTACGTGCCCGCGACGTCGAGCATGTGCGGCTGCAGAGGCGACAGTGTCTGTGGCCGACCCGAGTCTGCCGCCGGCGGGGCCGTCCCGGCCATGGGTTCTGTGGAGGGCAACGAGGATCGGCGCGCCGCCAAGGCGGCGAGGCGTTCGGGGGTGCAGTCGGCTAGTAGGTCTTCCGTCCAGATCGGTAGGCCCGAAGCCCTGGCTCGTACCGTGAGCGCTATGGCTCGGACACTGTCTCCTCCGAGTTCGGTGAAGGTCATGAACGGACTGACACGCGGGATCTCGAGTATCTCGGAGAACAACTCGCACAGTGCGATTGCCGCCTCCCCGTGGACCGGATCCCGTCGGGAGTCGTCGCCATACTCCGTACTGTGAGCCATCGGCGGCACCTCTCTCACGGCGGCAGACATTGCCGCACACGGCATGGAGTCGACAGTCCCGGCGTCGGAACCGACCGGTTTCGACCAGCAGCGCGGGCGCGCGTCGGCACCTTCTCACGGCGGTCATATGTCATATGGTGGAACACCGTGACTCCGATCGGATCCACGGCGCCCGTGTCGCCCTGTCTCGTCATCGATCTCGAACGGATACACCGAAACTACCGCGCACTCCGGTCCGCATTGCCGACGACACGGATTCGTTTCGCGGTCAAGGCTGCCCCGGTGTCCGAGGTGATAGGGCTACTCGCCGATGAGGGCGTGGAGTTCGATGTGGCCAGCGTGGGCGAGATCGAGCAGTGTCTGAGTCTGGGCGCCGACCCGGCCGTCATGTGCTACGGCAATCCAATGAAAAAGGCGACCCAGATCGCCACCGCTTACGCGGCAGGTGTGCGCCGGTTCGTCTTCGACACCGAGGACGAGCTGGATCGGATCGCCGCCCACGCCCCGGGCGCCGAGGTCGAGTGTCGGTTCCTGGCCGCAGCGCCGCGGTCGCGGCTGTCGTTCGGTGCCAAATTCGGCTGCGCGCCCGGGGAAGCGGTGCGGCTGCTGGTGCGGGCGCGCGATCTCGGGCTCCGGGTACTCGGACCGTGCTTTCACGTGGGCTCGCAGCAGCTGGATCCGGCCGCCTGGCGGATCGGGATCGAACAGGCCGGCGGTATCGCGGAAGCGCTGGCCACCAAGGATGTATCCGTCGAATCCGTGAATATCGGTGGCGGCATGCCGATTTCGTATGCCGACCCCGTGCCGGACCTGACCGAGCTGGGTTCGGTGATCACCGCCGCGGCGGCGCGGCACCTCCCGGAGCACGCCGATCTGGTGGTCGAACCCGGCCGTGCCCTGGTGAGCAGCGCCGGTGTGATTCACGCCGAGGTCGTGAACGTGCGCACAGCGCCGGACGGGCGGCGCTGGGTGTACCTGGATATCGGCCGCCACGGCGGACTGATCGACACCGAATACATTGCCTACCGAATCGAGACGAGCCGGGACGGCGATCCGGCGGAGCGGGTGGTCATCGCCGGGCCGACCTGTGCTGACGGCGATGTGCTCTATCAGCGCACCAGTGTTCTCCTGCCGTCCACGCTGCGAGCCGGTGATTCCGTGCGGATCCTCGATACCGGCGCCTATACGTCGAGCTTTTCGTCGGTGTTCTGCAACGGTTTTCCGCCCTTGGCGGTTTATGTTGTCGGGGTGAGGTGAGACAGCCCGTCGCCCCGGCCGACGCCACGGTCGGCCTTAGGAGTCGTGCGGGAAGCCCACAAATGCCGACGCAGCTCGAGCGAACCGATCGGGCACTGCTCGACGATGCGCTGTCGTTCGTGCGTAGTGCTTCGGTCGATGCCGTTCTCGCTGTCGTGGCGCCCGGTCTGACCGGAACACAACGGGCCGAGGTCGCGGCACATACCGTCTTGGCGCACGTTGCCGCTCTGGTCTTCCCGGCATCGACCGAGGGATTGCTAGCCGAGCTGCGCGCCCTCGGCATGGTCGTCGGCGAGCCGTTGCCGAGCGTGGTCGTGCGCGGCCGACTCGCCCGCCGCTACGGTCTGGACGCCGACGCCCTGGAGGTCGCGATAGTCCACGTGCGCGATGCCGCACACGACGCCGACTCTCCGATGGTCGAGCTGTTCGTCCTGCCCCTGCCCACAGGTGGCGGACTGTCCCGGATCGCCACCCACGAGCGGTCGGAATGCAACGAGTCGCATATCGCACTGCAACTCGACACGACCGACGGCGTGATCGTCGCACGGTTGGGTGCATTGTTGATCGAGCGCGGCGGACTGCTGCCCGACGGCGGCGGATACAACTCGTTCGAGGATTGCACGGCACTGTATTTCCGTACTCCGCACACCGATATCCCGAATCCCTATCGGCGGATCGAATTGCGTGTCAGCGGCAGGGCGTGCCGACGATGGCATCAGGACTCGGAGAACATTGTCAAGGTGCCGGTGAACGTTCCAGCGGTGACGCCCGGACATACGCCTTCGGAGAACGTCAGCGTCGTCTTGTCAACGAATTTGTAACCCGTGTAATTGCCGGAATCGATGGTGACCGCGAACTCTCCCTCGCCGGAATCGCCCGACATGGTCGCATTGACCTGTTCCTCCCGGACGGTGCTTGTCGTGCCGTCCGACCACGTCAACACGCCGGTGCCCTGGTGGTCGGTAGTCGGTCCCTCGCATTGCACCGTCTCGGTTCCGTTCAGTACCATCTGCACCGGGTACGGTTTGTCCGCATCGATTGCGGAGCCGGAGCAATCACTGTACGAAACAGTGGCGTTCCAGGCTGCGGGTGTCGCCGTGCCCAGGACTCCAGGCCCCAGCCACGTCACGCCCCCGGTCTCCTCGCAGGTCATTATCGGTGCGGCTGCATGGGCCGGAGCCGGATTCATCCCACCCTGCGCGAAAAGCGCACCTATTCCGATAACGACGAGGGCTACGGCACCATATTGACGGCGTACAGCCAATGTTTCGACCTCTCCTGCGGTTCGGACATCTGTCACAACGGCGCCAGAGCTGTGCCGACTGGCAAATGATACATGCGTCGCCAGCTGACATTCGGTATTTGTGCCGTACCGCCGGGGCCCCAAGGGCCGCCATGACAGCAACGAAACACAACCGGGAAAGCCGAGCTTGCCGTCGCTCGCGAGCGGGCTGCCGCCGATCCGTCAGGCGCTGGCCGGTCCGTCCAGCAGGCGGCGGATTTCCTGGTCCGGGTACGGGGTATTGCGGCTCTCTCGCTGGAACGCACGTATGAAGTCGGACATCGTCGCGGCGACAGGAGCGTGCCGAGTGAGGACTGCGGCCGCCTCCTCGGTGACGCCCTCCGGCGGTTTCCCCGCGGCGAGGGCGCGGACTATCGCGGCGCGTGCCTCCCCTCGGAGCCGGTACACGGCGGTGACCAGCCAGTTGACCAAGTAGGCGGAGGTGTAACCGCGGTCGTAGCTCTGGTTCCGGTGGAAGAACGCGACCTCCTGCGGCGAGAGGTCGAACCCGGAGGAGAGCGCGAGGCCGTAGTCGCCGAAGTAGAGGCGTCGACCGTCGGTCAGGATGTTTCCGAAGTGCACGTCGAAGTGCAGCAGCCCGCGGCTGTTCATGAATCCGGTGCCGACGGCCAGCTCCCGCTCCACCATGGCGTAGGCCCGACCGGCATCCTGCGCGTCCGCGTCGATCTGGGCGCTGAGCCACTGGTGCAGGTTGTGCGGGATGTACTCCAGGAACAACGCGATGCTCGCGGTGGAGTCCCGGAGGGCCTCGATCCGGTGGCGTACCTGCGGTCGCCCCTCCCAGTACGCGACGGCGCGATCGATGTCGCCGAGTTCCTCCGGCAGCGGCGTCGTATCAGGCAGCACCCGCCAGTGGTACATCAGCGGGAACCGCTCGTACTCGGCCGCGAGCACCCAGTTCGTCGTCATGGTGTGCACGGCGAGCTCACGCCAGGCCCCGAAACCCGGCCCGCCGATGAGGCCGACACCGTACTGGCAGCAGAGCGGCAGATCGAACAGGTTGGCCGTGGACCGGACGTGCTCCGGCTGCCGTTCCAGGTCGGTGAGGGGAATCCGCTTCACGAAGACCTGGGTACCGGCGATCTCCAATAGCGCCGACTTTCCGCCGATACCGGCACCGATCGGCGCGGCCGCGTCGAGAAGTTCGAGTAACCCGTGATCGCTGTGCAGCGCCAGGGCCGTGGATACGGCGCTGTGGGCGAGCAGGCGCGCCGGGAACGACATATCAGGGGTGGGAGCAGCGTGCGGCGGATCGGACGTCACCGCATGGAACGTAGTCCAACCCAGCCCTGGTCCACCGTCCGCGCCGCCTCGTGATCTTGTAAGTTCGGTTGATGTCCGACAGCGTGTGGGATATCAAAGCACTGTTCGGTTCTCTGCTGGCATGTCCCGACGGATGGGGAGTCAGCGAATTCGCGCCGTGGTTCGAGCAGCGACCACGGCTGCGCGCCGCACTGCACGAATGTGGCACTCCGGCCGCGCACCGCTCGCCGATTC
Organism: Nocardia sp. CC213A; assembly: GCF_030766805.1. Taxonomy (NCBI): domain Bacteria; kingdom Bacillati; phylum Actinomycetota; class Actinomycetes; order Mycobacteriales; family Nocardiaceae; genus Nocardia; species Nocardia sp. CC213A. Next base: position 258,097 of record NZ_JASFXA010000001.1, on the reverse strand, counting down.
CCCCGGAACGACGGTGGCAGCTGTACGGCGTGAGTCGACTCGTGGACGTCCTGCTCGTGCCGCATCAGCCGCACTACATGGAGAGCGCCTATCTGGGCGCGGCACCCGCCGCATGGTCGGAATTCACCGCGATGATCGGCGCAGTCCCCATCTCCGAGAACGAGTTCCATCCGTTCTTCCACGAGATCGTCGACGTTATCGTTGCCGACGACCCCCGAGAACCGGTCACGATCGCCGAGCAGCACTGGCCTGGAGCGTTCCTGGGCAATCTGCTACTGGTCCGGTCGGGAGTCACCGTCCGCGCCGGTTCGTCGATCCTCGACCCGCACGCGGCCGCACGATCCAGCATGTACTGGACATTCTGGCGCTGCTATCGAAAGGTGCAGGACCTGTCCAACGGCTGGGGTTCGAATTCGCAGTGGCGCACGAGCTTTCGCCGCGACTACTGCATCGACGGTGGATTGCACTACAACATCGATGCCCGGTGGGAGGACGATCCCGCGCCTGCCGACGACGATCTCACCCCCCGAGAACGGCTGGACCTGTTGCGCTTTCGGCACGGCGTCCTTCGAGACCTCGGAACCGAACGCTGGCCCTACGACGATCACCACGTCGAGCGCTGGCGACCGTGACGGCCATACGGGGAGAGTGCCCTGCGCGGGCTGACCGTGCGGAACGAACCGGTCGGTCCCGTGGTCGAACGCATCATGATCTACATTGCCGCCAACGGGTCGCTTCCGACCGGCCGGGCAGGGCGGACAGAACGCACTGATTCGATGGTCACGACGGTTTTGGGTGACACCCAGGATTCCCCGCCCGCTTCGCCAGCGTCCACCCGTTCTTCTGCTCCGGGTCAGTGGCCAGACCCGATACATTCTCACGTGCCCTGGCGCGCGGGTCAGGCCGACAGAATCTGGTCGCGGCCCCGTGTCATCAACGAATCCAGTTCGGCCACCAGCCGATCCAATATCACCGGACAGGTCTACCAGCACTGATTCCAGTGCGTGCCGTTGCAGGATCAGCCCAGATCAGGGCGACGAGTACAAGCGTTTCTCCATGTAGCCGAAACCGGTCACGAGATCCTCATCCATTTAGAGGCATCCAGCAGATCCAGCAGCTCATCGTGGCCCGACGGGGTGCCGGGGCTGTCGAGCGACAAACTGAAGTAGGTTCTGGGACAGGGCAACCGGCGCGAGATCTGCGGGCTCGCGCCGGTTTCTGCTCACGACATCCATCGGGGACTGCGCTTGTTGGAAGGGGTGCGTGAATTGGTTTTCTCATTCTGCCGCAACCCTTTCCACGATAGAATTACGGCATGAATACGAGCCGGGCGGGTGAGGTATTCGCGGTCGTGGAGGAATTGACGACCGCGACCACCGCCCTGCTCGACGAAGACCTCACCCACTACACCGACACCGACTTCGTGGAACTGATGCGACGCGTCGAAGCCGTCCGCGCCCGACTGGGCGCGGTGTCGCATCGCCTGGTCATCGAGACCAGCGACCGGCACCTGCCCGAACGCGCCGGATGCAAGAGCCTGGCCAAGTATTTGAGCGAAACCCTGCGGATCTCGATGGCCGAGGCCGGAGCACGACGCCGCGCAGCACAGAAACTCGGCGTGTTCCATTTCGTGCACGGAGAAGACCGGGAACCGGAATACCCGCACACCGCCGCCCACCAAACCGCCGGGCTGCTGTCGGTCGAACACGCCCGCCGCATCATGACGATCATGGACCGCATCCCCGCCGCCGTACCGACCGAGATACGGGTCGAGGCCGAACGGTTGTTGGCCGAGCACGCGTGCGAGCTGACCCCGGACGCGATCGTGACGGTCGGGGAATCGATCCTGGCCCACCTCGACCCCGACGGCACCCTGACCGACGACCGTGACCGCGCCCGCGTCCGGGGGATCACGGTGGGACGTCAACGCATCGACGGCATGACCGAGATCAGCGGGCTGCTCACCCCCCAGTTGCGGGCGCTGCTGGACGCGGTGCTGGCCAAGGGCGCGCGACCGGGCATGTGCAACCCCACCGACCCCGACAGCCCCACCCTGGGTGCCCGCGCCATCGACCCGAAACACCTCGAGGCCGCTGCCGGACGCGACACCCGCACGGTGGCCCAACGCAACCATGACGCCCTCACCGCGTTCCTGACCGCGACCGGGGGCGCGAAAACCCTCGGCAGCCACCGCGGCATGCCCGTCTCGGTCGTGCTCACCATGCGCCTCGAGGACCTCGAACGCGGCACCGGGCACGCGGTCACCGCGGCGGGCACGACGATGTCGATCCCGGCCGCGTTGCGGCTGGCCGAAGGCCGCTACCCGTGGCTGTTGCTCTTCGGCCGTGACGGCGTCCCGCTCTACCTCGGACGCGGACAACGCCTCGCGTCGCGCTGGCAGCGGTTGGCGTGTGTAGCCCGTGACCGTGGCTGTACCTTCCCTGGTTGTGACGTGCCCGCGACGATGTGCGCGGTGCACCACCTCATCCCGTGGGCACACCACGGCGGCACCGATATCGACAACCTCACCCTGGTCTGCGACCGGCACCACGCCCAGGTCGCCGAGGACGCCGACGACCCCACCGGATGGGCCACCGAACGCCTCGACACGCACACCCCGTACCCCGGGCGTACCGGGTGGCGGCCCCCGACTCACCACGACCCGGCACGGGGTCGGCGGGTCAACCACCGCCACCACGGCGACGAACTCCTCGGCCCCGCCATCCACCGACTGCGCGTCAAACAAGACGCTGGGCTACCACCGCCGCCCCTGCGGCAATAACCCCTGGCACGGCGACAAGCCCCACCATTACGGTCGTAAGCCCCAGTCGCCTGACCCCGACCCGGCCCGCCGCAGCCGGTATCACGACCAGAGCGAGGGGCACGGTCGACCTCACGGTTAGGGCGAGAGGACCGCCGATGTCGCGGGACCGGAGCAGACCGACAATGTGATAGGGGCCCGCGCGGAAACCCATTCCGTGCGGGGTATATCCACGCCTACAGATCAAAGCCCGCTGCGAGACGGAGACATCACGGCTGACGGTCGGCTTCGGTGTGTCGCCGCAATTGATCGAGGTTTGCGCTCGCAGCGGAATCCTGCGTCTGGGAGTGGGTTGCGAACCACGAATCGGAATGCGGCAGGTCGCGGATTCGTCCGCGCCGCCGTGGCCCTGCCCAATGGACGCACGGATATGCTGCTTGCAGGGTGGCCTGGGCACGACTTTTGCGTCGCGACGGGGGCGCGAATCGCGGACCGGGCGCAGTGGAATGCTGGACAGATGAGGTTGATCGGCAGCGACGGGTACGGGGTGGAACTGGGCGTGGTGGGTTACCAATTCCCGGATGCGGTCGAACCGCAACAGCGGAGGAGCTGGCTGGCCGTCACCGGGACTGCGTACTGCCCTCAGGGAACAGGGTCCTTTCCGGTGCCAGGCGTTGACCCCGGAGGACGGCGTCGCGTTGGCGCAGTGGCTTCACCATGCGGGGGAGTTGTCTGCTGACAACGAGCACTCGAGTGTGCGACTGAGTTTCACTGCACCGCACTTGACCTTCTCCTACGTCACGGCCGAGACGAGTTCGATCAATCCGAGTATCGGTCTGGATCTGGAGCTCTCGCCGCCGTGGCGACGGCATACCCGTGCGGGCAATCCATTTGTTATTTCGTGCCGGGTCGACGCGGTGTCCGTGTCGGCGGCGGCGGACGATTGGACTGCCGAGATCGATTCGTACCCACCCTGAGGGTGCGTGGTGGTTGACGGCGAAACACGTTCTGTTGCCTGACCCGCGCGGACCGCACCGGCAGGCGCGGCGGGGCCGAAGACCAACCGCCGAGCCGACTTGAAGCCGACAGAACCTCTGTAACTGCCGATCACACGACATACGTGCTCTGGGACCAGTGGTAAACCCGCACGTCTACCGTCTTCATTTCGCCGAGGGGTGAAGCAGCGCACGAGCTTTGGGGGCGAGGCGACTGACGGAAATGCGAGAATACTTCATGTGGTCTACACCTGACAGTGTTATCTCGGCCGACGGCACTCGTATCGTCTTCCAGGCTCTCGGTGACGGGCCGCCGCTGGTAGTCATGCACGGTGCGCCGGTCACGGTGGAGACCTACTATCCGATGGCCGAGCTGCTGGCCACCGACTATCGAGTCGTAGTCGTCTGTCGACGGGGCTACACACCGAGCGGAAGCGGTACACAACCACGCATCTTCGCCCGGCAGGTCGAGGATCTCGCCGCTGTGCTCGAACGCCAGGACGATGTGAGCTTCGTCTTCGGACATTCAGCCGGTGGCCTGGTTGTATTGGAGCCGCTGGTGGCTGCGGGCGTTTCGAGCATTCGGCGCTTCGCGCTGTACGAGGCGCCCCTGGCATTGGCGGGTGGTCCGCTCCGGCCGACACTGGAGCGAGCCCGCGAGCTCGTCGCCGACCATCCCGTCGACTCGGTGGTCGAATTCTTCCGGGCCGTACTCGATTCACCAGTTCCCGAGGGCATCCTGCGTTCGCTGGGAGCGGCCATGGCCGACCGAGCGCCTGGACTGATCGCTGACCTGGAATGCCTCAGCGCGATGGATCCGGACCTGAACCGCTGGTCCGCGACGGGCATTCCCGCCCTGCTGCTGGCAGCGCCGCCAGCGATCGGTATGGGCCGGAAAGCATGGAGAAACTCGATGCGGTATTGCCGGATTCACGATTCAGGTCGTTGGCCAGGCAGACCCACAATCCCGACGATTTCACGTCGGTTGCGGCTGTCCTGCGTGAATTCTTTCACTGAGCGCAGTCGCTCACCCGCTTCACGGCAGGTTGGCCGGAGGGGTACGGTGCGTATTGGTTTGGGAGAGAACAGCTGTGAGTAAGTCTCCAGAAGTCTCGGAAGTGATCGAGCAAGCCCGGCAGGGGCTTTCGCAGTGGAGTTCGGACTGTCTGGCCAATGCAGCGGAGATGAGTGACATCTTGGGTGCGGACGCTGATGATTATGTTCGTGATCCCGTGACGGCGTTTGGCGCGTGGCAAACGTACGTAGACGATTTGCCGTTCGAAGAGTTCGAGCGCAGTGATTGGGTCACACTGCGCACGGATCTGGTTTCCTATCTCGCCGACATCCTTGTCCGGAAGTTCGGTGCCGAATGGGACCTCATTGCGGATGACCTCGCGCCGCGCGGGCAGCGGCACCTGTCGGATCGATGACATTACGGTTGGGATCGATCACTGCCCGCGAACCGGTACATGCAGGCCGGGGGTGTTGCTGAGAATTTGCCGTGACATACTCGGTGCGTATGAATGAACCCACGGACTGCTCCTCGGCCACTGTGCGCGGACGAGTGTTCTCCCTGCTGACCAGGGCCACTCGGCTGCGCGGCGTCACGCTGTATCTCCTGCTGGTCACCGTGGGCGGCGCGATTTCGCTGACCGTCGACCTGGTCTCCGGCCGGTACTCGTGGTCGATGCCGGGTGGTGTCGCATTTGTGGCGATCATGTGGTTTCTCGCCTGGCCCGGCGTGGTGCGGGCATGGCGGCGCACCGACATCGTGGCTCGGGAGCCGCGGTGATGGGAATGAAGACGGTGCGAGGCGGCCGTGAGCGGCTGTGGGAGCTGCGGTTCGCCCCGCTGTGGGTGGTCGTTCCGGTGGTGTGTGCGGTGCTGCTGGGATTCGCGGCACTGACCGGATTCAACGAGTTCGGCGCTGCTCTGGCGGTGGGTTGTCTACCGGGTGTCCTGGTTTCTTCCTGTCATCAGCGCTTTCTGCGTGATCTACTACGTCATCGTTGTCCCCGAGGGGCCGTCCAGCAGCGGCCTCACTTTGCCCGTCCTGGCAGTGCTTCTGCTCGCCGTTTTCGCCTGGACCAGGTACTTCACTCCTCGAATCCTCGTCGCCCTCGATGTGTTGGCCCAGCAGGGGGCAGAACGCGGTTACGGCTACTGGCTCACCACCACCTGGCCCGCCGCGCATTGACCGGTGGCTGGAGTGCAGTGCGGGGTCGGTCAACGGTTGATGCGGGCTGCGGCTGCTCGCCGGTTGTCGTCGTCCTCGGTCGGGTCATGGCCGATATGGGCGAGTCGGTCGCGGACTTCGGGCAGGGACAGGTCGGCATGCGCGATGCCGATCGCTCGGGTCCGGGATTCGCAGTCGTAGAGGCACTCGGTGGCTCGGCTGACGGGGAATTCTCGTGTGAGATGGCTCAGTTCCGTGGCGCATCGGGTTCGGAGATAGGAGTAGACGGTGTTGTCGAAGAGCTCCTCGATGGTCGGCGCGGCGGGGGAGTGGTGCAGGCGGCCGAGGGCGGTGACGAGGTCGTGCTGGGTGTAGATGTGGGTGTCGGGGGAGGCGGCGGTTGTCAGGAGTTCGAGGAGGTGGGGTGCGTCGGCTGGTTCGGCGCGTTCGGCGAAGAGGCTCAGGGCGGTGCGCTGGACGGGGGTGCGGAGGCCCGCATGCGTGCGTGCCCAGGTCAGGGTGCGTGGGGAGCGCAGGGTGCGTAGGGATCTGCACAGGGCGATGCGGTCGGCGGCGGAGGTGTCCGTGCTGTCGAGTAGATCCGCTGAGAGGGTCAGAAGTGTGTTCTCCCAACGCTCCTCGGTGAGATCGCGGGCTGCGGTCGGGTCGATGAGTTTCCGGTCGACGGCGGCCGCGAGCAGGCGTTGCCGGTCGCGGGCGGCGCGGTCGGGTGCGGGGGTTCGGTGTGCTGTCCGTGTGCATTCGGCCAGCGCAATGACCTCCCCTACACGGGTATTCGCACGACACCAGTTCGGCCAGGGCGGTGCGGACAGGTCGTCGAATGGCCCGAACGGGCCGAGGGCGGCGGCGAGTCGCTCGTCGTCGGCGACCGCCAGGACGTCATCGAGCAGCCCGTCGGCCTCGGAGTGCTCGGCGAACGGGAGCAACCTCGCCAGCGCCTGATCGAGATCGCGGCCGGTGCGTAGGTAGTGGCGCAACTCGGTGACGGCTCCGTCGACGCCACGCCGGGCAAGCAGTGCCAGGACGTCGGTGGCGAGCCAGGCATCGGAGTCGCCGTGCGGGTCCGATGGACTGGTATAGGCCGGGCGGCATCGGGTGAGATCGATTCCGAGGTCCGCGATGAGGGCCGCATAGAGCCACGCACGCTCCTCTACCTGGTGATCCCAGCGAGGGTCGCGAACGATGCAGGCGATTACGTACTCGCTGGCCCGGGCACGGTTCGCGAGTGCTTCGGGGTAGCACGCACCGCGGCCCCGTTGGATCATGCCGTGCAGGGTGTCCGGCTCGGCCCAAGGGGGTTCGGTGGACCGTGATTTGCTCGGATCGTCGGGTGGCGGCACGGCGCGACTGTAGAGGTGCCCCGTCGTGGCGGCTACTCGATTTCGGCCGGTTGCGACGAATCCAGCCCCAATGCGGTGCGCGCCACGGCGCGGGCTTCGGTCGGGTTGCTGGTGGCCAGGGCGGATTGGGCTGCGCGGCGGCAGGTTTCGAGGGGGATGGTGGCGAGGGTGGCGCCGACGGGGGAGATGGCGGGGGCGGCGGCGGAGAGGGAGGTGATGCCCAGGCCGGTGAGGACGCAGGCGAGGAGGGGGTCGGCGGCGGCTTCGCCGCAGACGCCGATGGGTTTGGCGAGGGCGTGGCCGGCGGCGGCGGTGCGGGCGACCAGGTGGAGGACGGCGGGCTGCCAGGGGTCGGTGAGGGTGGCGAGGTGGGGGGACATGCGGTCGGCGGCCATGGTGTACTGGGCCAGGTCGTTGGTGCCGATGGAGGCGAAATCGACGTGGGTGAGCAGGGTTTCGGAGAGCAGGGCGGCGGCGGGGACCTCGATCATGATGCCGGGGGTCAGGGCGCGGGCGCGGGCCTTGGCCGCGAAGGATTCGGCTTCGGCGGCGGTGGAGATCATGGGGGCCATCACCCAGGGGGCGGTGCCGCGGTCGGCGGCGGCCAGGGCGATGGCGTCGAGTTGGCGGTCGAGCAGACCGTCGTCCAGGAGAGCGGTGCGGATACCGCGCACGCCGAGGGCGGGGTTGGCCTCGTCCGGATGCGAGGCGAAGCGCAACGGCTTGTCGGAACCGGCGTCGAGGGTGCGGATCACCACCTTCGCGTCCGGGTAGGCGTCGAGGACTTCGCGGTAGACGGCGGCCTGTTCCTCGATACTCGGCTCGGATTCGCGGTCCAGGAAACACAATTCGGTGCGGAAGAGGCCGATGCCCGCGGCGGGGGTGCGGCGGGCGGCGCGGGCGCTCGCGCCGTCCTGCACATTGGCGAGGATGTCGACGCGGTGGCCGTCGGCGGTGCCGCCGGGACCCGACCAGGCGGCGGCGCGGGCCGACGCGGCGCGGTGGTCGGCGGCCGCGGTCGCGGCGGCGTCCGGGTCGGGGTGCACGGTGACCCGACCCGTGGTGCCATCGAGCAGCACCTGCGCTCCGACCGGCACCTCGTCGAGTCCGGCGACCGCTACCAGGCACGGAATACCGAGCTGGCGGGCGATGATCGCGGTGTGGCTGGTCGGGCCGCCGAGTGAAGTAGCCAGGCCGACAATGACATTCGGGTCGAGTCCGGCGGTGTCGGCGGGCGCGAGGTCGGTGGCGAGCAGGATCGACGGCCGGTCGGGGAGTGTGATGCCCGGTTCGGGCGCGCCGGTCAGTTCGGCCACCACCCGATCGCGGATGTCGTAGAGGTCGGTCACGCGTTCGGCCATGCGGCCGCCGAGCCGGGTGAACATCTCGGCGAACTGTTCGATGGCGGCCGTCGTCGCCGCGGCGGCGGGTCTGCCCGTGGCGATGGATTGTTCGGCGACGCCGAGCCAGCCGCGATCGACGGCCATGGCCGCGTTCGCGGCGAGGACCTCCGCCGCCGCACCGTCGGCCCGGGTCGCGCGGTCGCGTAAACGCTGCGCGACGGTCGCCGACGCCGCGCGCAGTCGCTCCGCCTCCGGTGCCCGATCGGACTCGGCGATGCTGTCCGATGCCGTCTCGATCCGAACTCGTTCCACGGGCCGAATCACCGGGGCCACAACCACTCCGGCCACCGCCGGTATGCCCGTGAGCACTATAGATCCGGCTTGCTCCGGCAGTGATACAGACATGGAATCCTCCTTCACGCTGTGATCCAGGCTACGTACATATACTTGACAAAACAACACATACAGGCATAAAACAACAGAAAGCAACATCGAGTCTGGAGGTCGGATGTACGCCGAGGAGCGGCAGCAGGCCATTGCCGCGCTGGTCGGGGAACGCGGGCGCGTCTCGGTCACGGAGCTGGCCGAGCGGTACGGCGTCACCACCGAAACCGTGCGCCGCGACCTCGCGGTACTCGACCGCATGGGACTGCTGCGCCGGGTGCACGGCGGCGCGGTCCCGGCGGCGGCGCTCACCGCCATCGAACTGGGCACCGGCGAGCGCGAGCACAGCCGCGCGGCCGAGAAGGACCGAATCGCCAAGGCGGCCTTGGACTTCCTGCCCCGCACCGGTGGCAGCGTGCTCTTCGACGCGGGGACCACCACCGCGCGGGTGGCGGCGCTGCTGCCCGCCGATCGCGACCTCGTCGCGGTGACCAACTCGGTGCCGATCGCCGCCCGCCTGTCCGGCTACACCGCGGTGCGCCTGCAACTGCTGGGCGGTCGGGTCCGCGGTCTCACTCAGGCGGCGGTCGGCCCGGAGACCCTGCGCATGCTCGGTGATCTGCGCGTCGATGTGGCATTCATCGGCACCAACGCGCTGACCGGCGGGCACGGCCTGTCCACCCCGGATCCGGATGAGGCCGCCGTCAAGCGCGCCATGGTCGCCGCCGCGCACCGCGTGGTGGTCGTGGCCGATTCCAGCAAGATCGGGCGGGAGGATTTCGTGCGCTTCGCGGCGATCGAGGAGATCGACGCCCTGGTGACCGATGACGAACTGCTGCCCTCGGTGCGCAACGAGTTGTCCGAGTACGGCATCGAGGTGGTGACGGCATGATCGTGACGCTCACCGCCAATCCGAGTGTGGACCGCACCGTCACACTGGCCGAACCGCTGCGGCGCGGGGGAGTGCAGCGAGCCCTGGGCGCGACCGTGCAGGCGGGCGGCAAGGGCGTCAATGTATCCCGGGTGGTCGCCACGGCGGGTGCGGCGACCGTCGCCGTGCTGCCCGGCAGCGAAGGCGATCCCGTATCGCGTGACTTGGCCGCGGCGGGTATCGACCATCGCGTGGTGCCCGGCGGCGGCCCGATCCGCACCAATGTCGCCATCACCGAAATCGACGGCACCACAACGAAGATCAACGAACCGGGCGCGCCCCTGGACGAGGAGCGCCGCCGCGCGCTGACCGAACTGCTGGTCGAACTGTCCGCCACCGCGAGCTGGATCGTCCTGTCGGGTTCGCTGCCGCCCGGCGTTCCCGCGGACTGGTACGTGGAACTGGTGCGGCGGCTGCGCGGCCCGAGGATCGCCGTCGATACCTCGGACGCGCCACTGATCGCCCTGGCGCGTCGCTTCGATGCGGCCGCACCGGCCTTGATCAAACCCAACAGCGAGGAGCTGGCCCAGCTCACCGGTGCCGATCCGGAGCGGTTGCACGACCCGGTCGAGGCGGTCCGCGCGGCCGCGCGGCTGGTCGACCGCGGCGTCGGCGCGGTGCTGGCCACCCTCGGCGCGGCGGGTGCCGTGCTGGTGACCGGCGACGGCGCCTGGCACGCCACCGCGCCGGATGTCACCCCGTGCAGCACCGTCGGCGCGGGTGATTCCGCCCTTGCCGGATATCTGCTGGCCGATCTGGACGGCGCTGCCCCCGCCGACCGGCTGCGCCGCGCGGTCGCCTACGGGACCGCCGCCGTCACCCTCCCCGGCACCGGTCTGCCCGGCCCGGACCACGTCCAAATCGATGCCGTCACCGTGACGGCCCTGGACTCCCTGCCCCATCCCTGAAGGACACCGCGATGGCCGAACCGATCATCACCGCCGAGCTGATCACCCTGGACGCCGACCTGGGCGCGACCAAGGACGATGTGATCGCCGCCTTGGCGCAGCGCCTCGCCGACGCGGGCCGCACACCCGACGCCGCCGCCCTGCGGGACGCGGCCCTGGAGCGCGAAAGTCAATCCGCCACCGGACTTCCCGGCGGCATCGCGATCCCGCACTGCAAGTCCGCGGCCGTGCGGCGCGCCTCGCTCGGATTCGCCCGAGTGCGCCCCGCGGTCGACTTCGGGGCCCCGGACGGCCCCGCGGACCTGGTCTTCCTCATCGCCGCCCCAGCGGATGGGGGAGCCGAGCACATGAAGGTGCTGTCCACCCTCGCGCGAGCACTGGTGCGGCCCGAATTCGTTGCCGCGTTGCGTGCCGCTCCCACCGCCGCCGACGTGCTCGAACTCGTCGACGGTGTGCTCGCGCCGGTCGATGCGACTTCGAAGCCCGGTGCGACTGCGGAGGCGGGTGCGACTGCCCGAGCCGGTGCGCCTGAGAAGGCGGGTGTGCCAGCGAAAGCCAGTGCGCCAGCAGTGGCCGGTGCGTCTGCGAAGCCCGGTGCGCCTGCGAAGCGCGGTGCACCTGAGAAAGCCGGTGCGTCAGCGAATGCCGGTGCGCCTGCGAATGCCGATCTCCCGGCGAAGGCCGATGCCCCTGCACCGGACGCAACGGTGTCGCAGAACGCGACAGCCCCGGAGGCCGCGAAGGCTCCGGAGGCCGCGACAGCGACGGTCGCCGGGACGATGCCCGAACGCGAGCCCGACTCGGCTCCGGCATCCGCCGAACGGTCGGACGACGCCGTGGTGCGCACCATCGTGGCCGTCACCGCCTGCCCGACGGGCATCGCCCACACCTACATGGCCGCGGACTCGCTGGTGGCCGCCGGGGAACGCGCCGGGATCACCGTGCACGTGGAAACTCAGGGCTCGTCCGGCAGCACGCCCCTGGATGCCGCGACCATCGCCGCCGCGGACGCGGTCATCTTCGCCACCGATGTCGGCGTGCGTGGTCGGGAGCGTTTCGCGGGTAAGCCGCTCGTCGCCTCCGGCGTGAAACGCGCGATCAACGAACCCGACGCCATGGTGACCGAGGCCCAGCGGGCCGCGCTCGACCCCGCCGCGCCCCGGGTGTCCGGGCCGGACGCCGAATCCGAGCCCGCCACAGCGGATTCCGCTGGGCTCGGCTGGGGCACCCGGTTGCGGCAGATCCTGCTCACCGGGGTCAGCTACATGATCCCGTTCGTCGCGGCGGGCGGTCTGCTCATCGCGCTCGGATTCCTGTTCGGCGGGTACGAGATCTCCGACAACGCCCAGACGATCGTGCTGGACAATTCGCTGACCGCGCTGCCCGAGGGTGGTCTGGCGACCTATATCGGCGCGGTGCTGTTCCAGTTGGGCGCGTTGGCATTCGGATTCCTGGTGCCCGCGCTCGCGGGCTACATCGCCTTCGCCATCGCCGACCGGCCCGGTCTCGCACCGGGTTTCACCGCCGGCGCGGTGGCGGTCTTCGTCGGGGCCGGTTTCCTCGGCGGCCTGGTCGGCGGTCTGATCGCCGGATTCGCGGCGCTGTGGATCTCGAAGCTCGCGGTGCCGCAGTGGGCCCGGGGCCTCATGCCGGTGGTGGTCATCCCGCTGTTCGCCTCGCTCATCGTGGGCGCGCTCATGTTCGTGGTGCTGGGCAAACCCCTCGCCGCGGTCACCAGTGGGCTCACCGACTGGCTCAACGGGCTGTCCGGAACCTCGGTCATCGTGCTCGGCGTGATCCTGGGCCTGATGATGTGCTTCGACCTCGGTGGCCCGGTGAACAAGGCGGCCTACGCCTTCGCCGTCGCGGGCCTGAGCGTCGACGATCCGGCGTCGCTGCGCATCATGGCCGCGGTCATGGCGGCCGGTATGGTGCCGCCGCTGGCCATGGCGTTGGCCACCGTGCTGCGGCCTCGGCTGTTCACCCCCGCCGAACGCGAGAACGGCCGGGCGGCCTGGCTGCTCGGCGCGTCGTTCATCTCCGAGGGCGCGATCCCCTTCGCGGCCGCCGATCCGCTGCGCGTCATCCCGTCCATGATGGTGGGCGGCGCGGTGACCGGGGCGCTCATCATGGCGGCGGGCGCGACCCTCAGCGCACCGCACGGCGGCGTCTTCGTCTTCTTCGCCATCGGCCATCTCGCGTGGTTCCTGATCGCGCTGGCCGTGGGCGTGCTCGCTGCCGCGCTGTGCGTGCTCGCGGCCAAAACCTTCGGCCGCACCACCGCGGCCGTCGGCCCGTCCGCCCCCGCCACCGTGTAACCACCTCACCACCAGGGAGATTCACCATGCCTCAGGTCACCGTCACCGTCGGTTCCGCCGAGGGTCTGCATGCCCGCCCGGCCGCGCTCATCGTGGAGGCCGTCCAGGCCGCGGGCGTCCCCGTCACCATCTCCGTGCCCGGCGGCGCGCCCGTCGACGCCGGATCCGCGCTCATGCTCATGACCCTCGGTGCCGCCGCGGGCACCGAGGTCATCGTAGCCTGCGAGGACGAGGCCACGCTCGACAAGATCGCCGGAATGGTCGCCGCCGACCTCGACGCCTGAGCGCTCGCCTCAGACCTCGAGTTCTTCCTCGATGTCCTTGAGGCGGTGCCGGGCCAGGGCCAGATTGCCGCGGTTGCGGTCCAGGGCGAGGTAGAGGAACAGCCCCTTGGATCGGCGGCCGCGGGTCGGGCGTATCAGGTGGTACTGGGCACCGAGGGTGATGAGCACATCCTCGATATCCTCTTTGAGACCGAGCTGTTCGATCGTGCGCATCTTGGCGCGGACGAGTTCGGTATTGCCCGCGGCGGCGACCTCGAGATCCAGGTTCTTCGAACCGCCCAGCACTCCGAGCGCCATGCCGCTGCCGTAGTCGACGACGGCAGCGCCGATCGCGCCGTCCAACATCATCATGTCCTTCAATGCGACATCCATGTCCGCCATGGTTTTTCGTTCCTCTCTGCCACGTGTCCGGAAGGAGCTCCGCGCGCCGAGACGCTACTCACGCCGTTGGTGCCGCGGTCGGGATTCACTGAAAATTCCGCAAGGTAGGCAATTTACAAACTCTGCAATCAGTAACCTTTCACGCAGGTCACGGTCCCGCGTCGGCGTGACCGCGCCGAGATCCGGACATGTGAAGACCCCTGGACGTTCGGCGGCCGACAGCCCTGTCGATTCGGCATCGCATCCGGTGACATTGCGCAAGTCCGGTCGGTGACCTTGGTCCCTGTCTGTGGGCGTGGTCAGGCGAGATGCTCTGAGCACAACCACACTCAGGAGGCGTCATGGCCGACAACAGCGTCCCCGCGACCGATCGGGGCACCGCCCCGATCATCGTCGCGGTGGACGGATCGGAAATCTCGTACCAGGCGGTCAAGTGGGCGGCCGTGGAAGCCGATCTGCGCCGGGCCCCGCTGCACATCATCACCTCGTACGCCGTCCCCACGGGGCGCGGTTCCCGCACCGGGATGGGCGCGGCGGAGACCGCGTGGCTGCGCAGCGACGGCGCTCGCGTGCTCGGCGAGGCGAGCACGGTCGCGCACGCCACCGTGCCGGGCGAATCCATCACCGTCAGCACGGAATTCACCTTCGAACCGATCATCCCCACCCTGATGCGGTTGTCGGCCGAGGCCGTCATGATCGTGGTGGGCAACCGCGGCCGGGGTGCGGTACGGCGCGCCCTGCTGGGGTCGGTCAGCACCGCCATCAGCCGGCGGGCGCAGTGCCCGGTGGCGGTCGTGCATGGCGTGTCGGAGACCGACGCGGACGCCGCACGGCTCCCGGTGGTGGTGGGTGTGGACGGCACCGAGAACAGCCAGCCCGCCATCGAACTGGCGTGTGAGGAGGCATCGCGCCGCAAGGTGGGCCTGGTCGCAGTGCACGCCTGGGGCGAGACCAACGGCTACGACCTGCCGGTGGTCGGCTGGACCGCCATCCACGAGACCGAAGCGGTGCTGCTGGGGCAGGGGATGGCCGGTTTCGCGGAGCGGTACCCGGAGGTGCCCATGGAGCGCGTGGTCGTCTGCGACACCCCGGTGCGCGCGCTGCTCAACCACGCCGACAGGGCGCAGTTGCTGGTGGTCGGCACCCATGGTCGCGGCGGCTTCCCGGGCATGCTCATCGGATCGACCAGCGCCGCGCTGCTCCAGCACGCGCAATGTCCGGTGCTCGTGGTCCGGCACGACGCGAAAATGCCCGACGACCCGGGCGTTCGGTGACCTTCGGCCCGTCAATGCGGGGGTGCGACGCGAGATGCTGAAGCGGAACGCTGCCGCGGCAGTCTCCCGAACCAGAACGAAAGGCTTTCGCCATGAACGACTTCCAGGGTAGAAGCGCCATCGTCACCGGCGGCGCACGCGGTATCGGAGCCGCCGTGGTGACGGCGCTCGCCAAGGAGGGTATCGGCGTCGTCGCCGCCGACCTGCTCGATCGCGAGGGCGAGGCCCTGGCGGACGCGCTGGGATCGCGGGTGCTCTTCCGGCACCTCGACGTCACCGACGCCCAGGGCTGGGAACGGGTGATCGCGGATGCCGAAGCGACCTTCGGCCCGCTGGCCATCCTGATCAACAATGCGGGCATTCTCGATTTCGGCACCGTCGACACCGAGTCGCCCTCGATGTTCCGCCATGTCGTCGACGTCAACCTGTACGGCTCCTGGTTGGGCATGCATCTGGCGGCTCCGCGGCTGCGGGCGGCCGGGGGCGGCGTGATCGTGAATGTCTCTTCCACCGCGGGACTCATCGGCTACGCCGGGATCAGTGGCTACGTGGCCAGCAAGTGGGGCCTGCGCGGCGTCACCAAGGCCGCCGCCCTGGAGCTCGGGCACGACGATATCCGGGTCTGCTCGGTGCATCCGGGTCCCATCCGCACCCCGATGACCGAACCGCTGCCCGAATCCGTCGCCGCCGCACAGCCGTTGCCCCGCTTCGGCGAGCCGGAGGAGGTCGCCGCCATGGTGCGCTTCCTGGTCACCGAGGCCACCTTCTCGACCGGTTCGGAGTTCGTACTCGACGGCGGCGCCACCGCCGGACAGAACCTGGCCCTGGGCGAATCCTGAAGGAGCAGAAGCTATGTCGAGCAACCACCCCGATCACGCCACCATGCGGGCGGCGCTGACCCTGGCGCTGCGAGCACCCTCGGTGCACAACAGCCAACCCTGGCTCTGGCGCATCGGCGACCGCACCCTGCACCTGTACGCCGACGACAGCAGGCAGCTGCCCTACACCGACCCGGACGGGCGCGATCTGCTGGTGAGTTGTGGTGCGGCACTGCATCATCTGTGCGTCGCCATGCGGGTGTTCGGGTGGGAATCGGCGGTGCACCGCTTCCCGAATCCGGCCGACATCCGGCATCTGGCCGCGGTCGAATTCCATGCCGCCACCCCGACTCCCGAGGATGTCCGGCTGTCGCGGGCGATTTCGCGGCGGCACAGCGACCGGCGGCAGTTCACCTCCTGGGAGGTGCCGGCCACCCAGGTCGCGACGGTGACCGCGGCGGGCACCAGCAGCGGTGTGCAGGTCCGCGCCATCGACGCCCCCGATGAACTCGCGGCACTGCGACGCGGTTTCGAGGGCGCGGCGACCGCGCACTCCCACGACCCCGCCTACCGCGCCGAACTGGCGGTCTGGAGCGGGCATCACGCCATGCCGCACGGTGTTCCGGGCCGCAATGCCGTCACCGCGCGGGATGCGACGACCCGACCGTTCGGCGATCCCGGATTGGCCGAGACGGTGGTGCACGATACCGATGAGTCGGCGCGCATGCTGTTGCTGTGCACCGGAACCGACGACGCGCAGGCGCGGCTGCGGGCGGGTGAGGCGGCCAGTGCGGTCCTGCTCGCCGCCACCGCGCTCGGGCTGGCGACCTGTCCGCTCAGCGAACCGCTGGAGCTGCCGGAGTTCCGAGACCGCATCCGCCACGACATCCTGGGCGACTTCGGCTATCCGCAGTTGATCATTCGCATGGGCTGGGCGGCGACCAGCGGCGCGGCGGTGCCGACCACGCCCCGACTGCCGCTGGACGAGGTCCTGCATCCCCTGGACGAGCCACTGGGATCGGTGGACTCGACCACCCGGTGACCGCCGCGCGCGGTAGCACCCGAGTTCCGAGAGAGGTGATCGGCGATGTCCGCCAGTTCGGCACTGCCGCTTCGCATATGGCGGCTGCGGCCGTGGGCGGCCAATCCGCTCATGCGGTTCTCCGACCGCTGTGAGAGTTCGGTCCGGATCGTGGCCGTCGCCATCGCCCTGGCCGCCGTCCCGCTGGCGGGTGCCGCGGGCACCGTGAGCTATACCGAGACGGCCGAACGCCTCGCCGTGGAGAACGCGGGCAAGATCGAGGTCCCGGCGACCCTCGTGGGCGACCCGCACCCGGCGGCGGCCGCCAGCCGCGCCGATACCGGCCGTTTCGAGGCGACGGTGCGCTGGGCGTACGACGGCCGGTCCGGAACCACGACGGTCCCGGTGACGGGCGGTCTGCGGGCCGGGGAGCGCACCAGCGCCTGGCTCACCGCGGACGGCACGCCCACCGACTCGCCGCAGCGGGCCGGAACCGCCGCCGAGGCGGGGATCGGCACCGGGGCGGCGGTGCTGCTGATCACCTGGAGTGCGGCCGCCGCCCTGGCCGCCGGAACCGGCTATGCCCTGGATGCCCGCCGCCGGGCCGCTTGGGCGGCCGAATGGCGCGGCATGTCCCGCCCCATCGGACGAGATCTGGAATAACACCCCGGTTCGGATCGACACTGGAATCGGACGACCTGGCACACGGCGAACTGCCGCCGGACGACCCCTCGAGGAGAAGCTCATGACCGACAACTCCGAAACCCCGGGCGGGGAACTGAACCCGCCTGTCATCGCGGCCGTGGACGGTTCGGCGGTGTCCTATCACGCCGCCGCGTGGGCGGCGGTGGACGCCGCCCTGCACGGCTGCCCGCTGCATCTGGTCACCTCCGTGTCGGTGCCGACCGCGTTCGGTCCCGGCGCGCAGCTGACCGAATCGGATACCCGCTGGCTGCACGAGGACGGCGAGCGCGTGGTGGCCGAAGCCAAGCGCATCGCCCGCAATGCCGCACCCGGTGAAGCCCTGGAGATCACCACCGAGGTGACCCTGCACCCCGTCATCCCCGATCTCATCGACCGCTCGCAGCGGGCGCGCACCCTGGTGGTTGGCACCCGCGGCCTGGGCGCCTTCCGACGCGGCCTGCTCGGTTCGGTGAGCACCGCGGTCACCCGGCACGCGCACTGCCCCGTCGCGGTGATCCCCGGTCCGGCCGTGGATCCGATCTCGGCGGAGAAACCCGTGCTGGTCGGCGTGGACGGGACGCCGGTCGGCGATCCCGCGCTGGCCTTCGCCTTCGAGGAGGCGTCGCGGCGCAAGGTCGGCCTCACCGCACTGCACGCCTGGAGCGACTACACGGGCCCGTACCTCCCGGCCCCGGGCTGGGACATGGTGCGCGATCAGGAGGAAGCGTTGCTCGCCGAACGCCTGGCCGGATACGGTGAGCGCTACCCGGACGTGCCCGTGCGCCGCATTCTGGTGATGGACCGCCCGGTGCGCGCACTGCTGGACGAATCGGAGAACGCGCAACTGGTGGTGGTCGGCAGCCACGGGCGCGGTGGATTCACCGGAATGCTCTTGGGCTCCACCAGTTCCGCGCTGCTGCACAGCGTGGACTGCCCGGCCGTGGTGGTGCGGTCGCGCTGATCGCCGGAGTCACGGTCGCGGTGGTTCTCGGTGGTGCCGCAGGATCGTCCTGGGCTGTGGGATCGCCTCGGCCGGGCCGGAGTGGTCGGACGGTGCTGGCTCAGTCGAGCGGTACCGACCAGCGCAGCCGCGTACCGGTGCCGTCCTCGCCGGCGCCGATCTCGAAGGCGCCGCCCGCCTGTTCGGCACGGTGTGCCATATTGCGCAGACCGCTCGGGGTGATGTTCTCGGGTATGCCGCGGCCGTCGTCGGTCACGGTGATGGTGAGGTCGTCGTCGACCTCGACGGCGACGGTGAGCGTATCGGCCGCGGCATGGCGCACTGCATTGCTGACCGCCTCGCGCACCACGGCCTCGGCGTGATCGGCGAGTGCGGCGTCCACCACCGACAGCGGGCCGGATATCCGCACCGAGGTGCGGATATCCATATCGGTGGTGTGCTTGGCGACCACCTGCTCGATGCGTTGCCGCAGTCGATGCGCCGGACCCGTGCCGCCACTGTGCAGATCGAAGATGGAGGTGCGGATCTCCTGGACGACGTCCTGGAGGTCGTCGATGACGTCGGTGAGCCGCTTTCGCACCTCCGGCGTGCGGGCGCGGGCCACGGTGCCCTGCAGGCTCAGCCCGGCCGCGAACAGCCGCTGGATGACATGGTCGTGCAGATCGCGGGCGATGCGGTCGCGATCGGTGAGCACATCCAGGGCCCGCATCCGCTGCTGCGCCTCGGCCAGCTGAATGGCCAGCGCGGCCTGATCGGTGAACGCCGCCGCCAGGGAGAGCTGCTCCTCCGTGAACGGGGCCGCGCCGTGCGGACGCACCACGACGAGCACACCGAAGGACGAATCGTGCGCGCGCAGCGGCAGAATCATGGCGGGACCGCGATTCGCGATCGTTTTGCCGAACTCAGCGGGTGCCTGCGCGTCCGGGGCGTCGTCGGGGCCCTCGAAACGCCGAGGGGCGCGCTCGACGAACACATCGCCGATGGTGGTGCCGCCGATGCGGACGTACGGGTCGGCGGGGCTGTCGCCGTTGCCGGACCAGTGCGCGATCCGCAGTTCGGTGATCTCCTCCGGCGGCGTCTCCGGATCCTCCGACAGGGCGAGGAAACCGCAGTCGGACAGGGTCAGCGCACGCGCCTGATCGACCACCTGGGGGAGTACCTCGCTGGCGTCGGTGCCCGCCAGGAACTCGGTGGCGATATCGCGGGTGGCCTCGATCCACGCCTGCCGGGTCCGCGCGGACTCGTAGAGGCGGGCATTGTCGATGGCGGTGCCCGCCGCGGCGGCCAGGGCGCGGACGATGACCTCGTCGTCCTCGGTGAACAGCTGCCCACCCGCCTTCTCGGTCAGGTAGAGGTTGCCGTAGATCTCGTCGCGAATGCGTACCGGCACACCGAGGAAGGTGCGCATGGGCGGATGGTTGGGCGGGAAGCCGACCGATGACGGATGGTGGGCCAGATTCTCCAGCCGAATCGGCTTGGGCTGGCTGAACAGCATGCCCAGGACGCCGCGGCCCTCGGGGAGGTCACCGATGAGGGCACGGGTCTCCTCGTCGATGCCCTCGTAGATGAACTGTTCCAGGTGGTGGTCGTGCCCGCGCACGCCGAGCGCGCCGTAGCGCGCGTCGACGAGACTGATGGCGGTGTGCACGATGGTGCGCAGGGTCTGGTCCAGGTCCAGACCGGAGGTGACCACGAGCATGGCCTCGACCAGGCCGTCCATGCGGTCGCGGGCATCGAGGATCTGTTCGACGCGGTCCTTGACCTCGGTGAGCAGCTCTCGTAGCCGCAGCTGCGACAGGGTCTCGCGAACCGAGTAGGAGCCGCTCTGCGGATCGACGGTCATATATCGGCTGTCCTGTGTCTTGTTCGACCGCGCGTGGTTACGCGATGTCAGGGACACATTCTATTACCGGACCACCGGGCGGCCGTGTGAAAGACGGGCGAACCAGACCTGTCGGCCGCTCGAACTCAGTCGCGCCGGGCGCGTTCGAGCAGTACCCGCCGTTCCGCGGCTCCGATCGAGCGCCGGGCGCGCGTCACCGCGTCCGGCGTCACCGACACCGAGGTGATGCCCATGCGCACCAGATGCTCGGCGAAGTCGGGCCGGGTGGAGGGCGCTTGCCCGCACAGCGACGAGGTGATGCCCAACCGGCGCGCCGTGCCGACGATTCGGTCGATGGCATCGAGCACCGCGGCATCGGCCTCGTCGAACAACTCGGCGCATTCCTCGGAATCGCGGTCCACCCCGAGCATGAGCTGGGTGAGGTCGTTGCTGCCGATGGACACCCCGTCGATGCCCGCGCCCACGTACTCGGGCAGTCGGAACACCACCGACGGCACCTCGGCCATCACCCAGCGGTGCAGGCCGCGCTGGCGCCCGAGCGGACTCGCGTCCACCAGTTCCAGGCACGCCTCCAACTCCCAGCGGGTGCGCACGAACGGGATCATCAGGTGCAGGTTGGGATACTGCTCGCGGACCCGCGCCAGCGCCCGCAGCTCCAAGCGGAACATCTCCGGTTCACGCACGTAGCGATAGCAGCCGCGGAAGCCGATCATCGGATTGCGTTCCTCGGGTTCGTAGGCGATGCCGCCCTCGAGGGCGCGAAACTCGTTGCTGCGCATATCGGTAGCGCGATAGATCACCGGTCTGGGCGCGAACGCCGCCGCGATGCGCTGCAACGGGCCGGCCAGATCGGTCACGAACCGTTCGCCTTCACCGCGGGTGATGAGGTCGTGCGGATGCCGCCCCGCGAGCGCGCGGGTCAGCAGTGTCTCGGCGCGCAGCAGACCGACTCCGTCGATATCGTCGCGGGCGGCGACGCGCTCGGCCACCTCGGGCAGGGCGAGATTGACATATACGCGGGTGGCCAGCGGTTCGACGGCCGGGGCCGCGATCGGCTCGGGCGCGCTGCCGACCACCGTGGCCGCCATCCGCCCGGCACGCACCAGCCCGGCGCCGCCGTCGACGGTGACCTCGGTGCCGGTGCGCAGCTCCCGGGTCGCGGTGCGCGCGCCGACCACACAGGGCACACCGAGCTCCCGGGCCACGATGGCGGCGTGGCAGGTCATACCGCCGCTGTCGGTGACCACCGCCGCGGCCCGCGAGATGGTGGGCAGCCAGTCCGGATTGGTCATGGGGGCCACCAGGATCTCGCCGTCGCGCAGTTGCTCGCCCTCGCTGGGTGCGTGCAGCACGCGGACCGCGCCCGCCGCGCGTCCGGGTGAGGCGGCCAGCCCGCGCACCAGCACCTCGTGCGGATCCGACCCCGGCCGCTGGTCCGCTGGCGGCCGGACCGCCGCGGTGGGATGGTCGGGCAGCATGGTGATCGGCCGGGCCTGCACCAACCACAGCGTGTCGGCGTCGTAGGCCCATTCGACATCCTGCGGTCGGCCGCCGTGATGTGCCTGCACCCGCAGCGCCAGCGTGGCCACCTCGATCGCCTGCTCCTCGGTGAGCGTCGGCGCGTCCTGGTCCGCCGCCGACAGTTCCACCCGCTGGTCGGCGTCGGTCCCGGCCACGATGGCGAAGCTCTGGTGTCCGGTACGGGTGGCGAGCAGGGTGGGACCGGCGGCGTCGAGCAGATAGGTGTCGGGTTCGGTGGCCCCCGAGACCACCACCTCGCCCTGGCCGCGGGCGGCGTCGATGACGACGCGGTCGCGACGCCCGTCGGAGGGGTCGGCGGTGAACGCCACGCCCGCGCTGCGCGCGTTCACCATGCACTGCACGACGACCGCCATGACCGGGCGATCGCGCATGTCGCGGTGGGCGCGGTAGGTGAGCACGCGCGGGGTGAACAGTGACGCCCAGCATTCGACCACGGCGGTCAGCAGCCGGTCGTCACCGCGAATATTGGTGAGCGAGAGGTTCATTCCGGCGAACGAGGTCTTGGCGCCGTCCTCGCCGATGGCCGAGGAGCGCACCGCCACCCGGGGCGCGTCGCCGAGCCGGTGGTAGGCCGCGAGCACGGCCTCGCGCACCGCGGCCGGGATCGGGGTGTCGAGCACCCGCTCCCGCATGGTCCGGCACAGTTCGTCCAACCGTTGCCCGTCGGCGGCGGTAGCGCCCAGGGCGGCGTCGAGCGCCTGCTTGTGCAGCGCGTCGAGTTCGGCGCCGTGCGGGCCGCCGGTGACGACCTCCTCGTAACAGGATTTCAGGATCACGAATCCCGGTGGCACCGGCAGCCGGGCGGCCACCAGTTCACCGAGGTTCGCCCCCTTGCCACCGGCCCGGTCGGCGTCGCTCAGGCGCAGTTCCGCCAGACCCGCCACATAGTCACCCATTACGGCTCCGATCCCTCGAATGTCGTGTGCTGTCAGCGTCTCTCGTGCCGATGACGGTCGGCTACGGCCGAAGGTCCTCCGGTCGCGTGGCGAATGGTCTCCGGGCGCAGCGGTTCCAGGGCCGTGGTGTGGTCGATGTGGATCACGGCGTCGTAGCGGTCGGCCGGACGCGCGTGGAAGTAGTGGCTCTGGCGTTCGGTGCGCGGCTGGTAGATGACGCCGATGGCGCGTTCGAGCCGGGTGTCGGCCAGGACCTCGGCGGCCTCGGGATGGTCGGTGCGCAGGAACAGGGCCGGCATGCCGGTGTCGTGCAGCAGTTCTTCGATACTGCTGGCCAGGGCCGGACGCACGATCTTGTGCTCGCTCGGGCCGTCCCAGTGGCTGGCGGCCGTCACCGTGCCCCGCGAGGTGGTGAAACCGATGGTGCGGCAGGCGCTTCCGTGCCGCTCCCGGATCAGCTGGCCGAGGGTGAGCTGACCGTCGGCGGCCATCTCGGTGGCGCGGGCATCACCGATATGGGAGTTGTGCGCCCACACCACGATCCGCGCGGGCGCGCCGGGACGGTCGAGATGGCGGGCCAGGGCGTCCAGGGTGTCGGCCATATGCTCGTCGCGCAGGTTCCACGAACTCACCCGGTCGCCGAACATGGCGCGGTAGTACGCCTCGGCATTGCGCACGGTCCACGCGTTGCGCAGCGCGTCGAAGTAGGCGTCGCCGTCGTAGACGTCCATGAGCGCGGCGGCATTGCGTTGCAGATCCACCAGTTCGCGCACCACCTCGGCCTGGCAGGACTCGCCGGAACCGAAGGCCGCCGCGAAGCCGTAGGACTGGCCGTCCTCGCCGGAGCCGCGGTCGAAGCAGCCGTAGCGGCGTTTGGCACGTTCCGCGGCGAGCGGGTCGGCCTGTTCGAGGTAGTCGATCACCCGCCGCACGGACCGGTGCATGCTGTACAGGTCCAGCCCGTAGAACCCGGCCTGAGCTCCCTGGGCCGAGAGGTCGTTGTAGCGGCGCAGCCAGTCGACGAAGTCGCGGACCACCACATTGCGCCACATCCAGGAGGGGAATCGCTCGAAGCCGCCGAGCGCCTCGGTGGCGGAACCGTCGGTGCCGTGTCCGCGCACAAATCGGTCGACGCGGTAGGCGTCGGGCCAATCCGCTTCGGCCGCGACGGCGCGGAAGCCGTGGTCCACGATCAGGCGGCGGGTGATCTCGGCGCGTGCGGCGTAGAACTCGTGGGTGCCGTGCGAACTCTCGCCGATCAGCACGAACCGGGCGTCGCCGATGAGATCGCGCAATGCGTCGTCGGGCGGAACGCCGGCCGGCGCGGCCACGGCGGCGGCGCGCAGCATCGCGACCGGATCGGTCACCCGCGGTGTGACGTCGGTGGTCGGGGTGGCGAGCAGCAGCCGTACCTCGTCATCGGTGACCTGGGTGAAGTTCCAGAACGAATCGCCGACCGCGAGGAAGGGGGACGGCATGGTCGCGCAGACCAGATCGTCGACCAGGCCGCGCATTTCGTGACAGGTCGATTCCGGCGCGGCCGGAACCGCCACCACCACCTGCTCGGGCTCACCGGCCCGCACGGCCTCGATGGCGGCGAACATGCTCGCGCCCGTGGCCAGGCCGTCGTCGACCAGGACGACGGTGCGCCCGGCCACGTCCAGCGGCGGGCGCTCACCCCGGTAGGCGGATTCCCGGCGACGCAGCTCGCGGGCCTCCTCGCGGGCGATGGTGCGCACCTGCTCGGCGGTGAGCCGCAGACCGCGCACGATGTCGTCGTTGAGCACCAGGCGGCCGCCGCCCGCGAGCGCGCCGATGGCGAATTCGGGATTTCCGGGTGCGCCGAGTTTGCGCACGATGAGGGTGTCCAGCGGCGCGCCGAGCGCGGCCGCCACCTCCCAGGCGACCGGAACGCCGCCCCGCGCCAGCCCGAGCACGATCACGTCGGGATCGTGGCGGTAGTGCTCGAGCAGCCGCGCGAGTACCCGCCCCGCTTCACGGCGGTCGTGGAAGATCTGCTGCGGTTCGTCGCGCAGCACCGGTACCGAGGTCATGGGAGCCTCCCGCGGTGGTGATGAACGGGTATGCCGAGTGCGGACCGCTGGCAGGCGAGCACCATGTCGGTGGCGGTGAGCAGGCCGGTCAGCCTGCCACCGGTGTCGACCACCGCGACCGCGTCGAGATTGGGTCGCAGGACGGTATGGGATGCCACGTCGGCGAGTCGGTCGTCCGCGTGGACGACCGCGCTGGTGGGCAGCTTTCGGGCGAGGTCGCCGAGGCTCATGCCGTCGCGGTACCGCTCATCCGCCGCGACCAGATCGGCCCAGGCGAGCACACCGACCGGTCGCCCGCTATGGTCGACCACCGGGAACACCCGATGCCCGGTATCGGGCGCTTCCGAGCGCAGCAGCCTGGCGACGGTCCAGTCGGCGGGAAGGGCCATGGGCTCGGGCGTCATGACATCGCCCACCCGATGGTCGGCCAGGCGATGCCGCAGCCCGGCCACGGACAACTCGGCATTGGCGGCGGCGCTCAGGAACCAGCCCAGCAGGATGAGCCAGAGTCCGCCGAGGTGGCCGAACAGCAGCAGTTCGGCGAGGCCGACCAGCATCAGCACCGTGCCGAGCACCCGACCGCTGCGCGCCGCGGTGGTCGCGGCCCGCAACCGGTCACCGCCGCGCCACCACAGGATGGCGCGCAGTACCCGGCCGCCGTCGAGGGGTGCCCCGGGCAGCAGATTGAACACGCCGAGAATGACATTCACCGAGGCCAGCCAGACCAGCGTGGGGGTGACCGGCCCGTCCGGGATGGCGAGGGCGCTGACGGTCGCCGCGCCGAAGGCCAGTGCGGCCAAGCCCAGACTCGCGAGTGGACCGGCCAGTGCGACGCGTAGATCGGTGCGCGCGTCCTCGGGCTCGTCGGCGAGTTCGGATACCCCGCCGAGCAGCCACAGCGTGATGCCATCTACACCGATCCCGCTGCGACGCGCCACGATCGAGTGCGCGAGCTCGTGTACCAGCAGGCAGGCGATGAGCGTCAGCGCTCCGATGACGGCGGCGGCCCAGACCGCCGCGGGACGCGCGGTGTCGGCCAGGAAGCTGCCGAGCACCCAGGTGAACAGTCCGATGGTGACGAGCACCGACCAGTTCGCACCGACCTTGATGCCCGCCACCCGTCCGAGTGGGATGGTGGAACGCACTTGTACATCAACCCTTTTCAGCGTGGCCCGGCCGAGCGCGGCGCGGCGCGCGGGGTACGGATATCGGCGGGCATGAGCAGCAGCATCAGCACCGGCGCGGCGAGCAGCAGCAGTGCGAGCCAGAGAATCGAGGCGGGCATGCCCGCCAGTTGCAGCCCCGCCACCACGACGGGCAGGGCGATGACGAACAGCGGTGCGTGGCGGATGGTCATGGCGGTCCTTCCGGGCCGGTCGCCCCGTCAGGGGTGCATGGAGGTGGACTGTGCCGCCGGGAGGCCGAGCGTGCGCGCGATGGAGTCGGTCCACACCCGGATCGCGGTCCAGTCGCGCAGATCGCCGTAGCGTCCGCCGCCCAGGACCCGGTACAGGATGCGCGCCCACAGCGAGACCCCGACGCGTTCGTAATGCCCCGCGAACGCCCGGTAATCACGCGGCGCGATGGAATCGCGGACAGCGGCGATCCGCTGGGGCACCAGACGGCCGTACCGCCGCCCGATCGGACCGCTCAGTGCCGGTCCCAGCCCCACGCTGAACAGCCAGACGTCACGGACGCTCAGCTCGTCCCGATGCGACCGCACGTACTCCTCGAGCGCGGGCAGCAGCGCCATATTGTGCACGGCACTGCCCAGCACCACCGCGTCGAAGCGCGAGAGATCGGGTGCGTGCTCGACCTCGGCGATCTCCACGACCGCCCCGCGGCTCTCCAGTTCGGTACCGATGAATTCGGCGATATCGCGGGTCGACCCCTGCGCGGTGGCGAAGACGACCGAAATGCGAGGTGAGTTCGTAGTCATACGTCGAGCCTGCCCAGTGGCGGCCGATTCGATGAGGGGCCTGATACCCCGTTCCGGCGGGACCATGGTCACCGATCGACCGCGCCGGGGCGAGAGGCGACCGAGGTCCCCGCGGCGATGGTCTTTGCGCCCTGCCGGAGCTGGCGGCGGCCGTCGTTCACTGACTGCGGGAGGTTCGACAATGACCGAGAACCGGAATGGCGTCCCGGAGACCGCGTCCGTGCGGTGGGAGCCCATCGAGAAGTCGGCGCGGGAGCGGGCCGACGCCACCATGACCGACTACGACCTGTCGCGCCGGGAATTCTCCTGGGAGGCCGCTCGATTCGATCTCGATACGATGGCGCGGGGGTGGGTCAACATCGCCCATGAGGCCGTGGACCGGCATCTGGGCACGCCGCTCGCGGACGCCGTCGCGCTGCGCTGCCGGGATGTGGCCGGACATGTCAGTGTGCTGAGCTACCGTGACTTGGCCGGGTTGAGCAACAGGTTCGCGAATGTGCTGCGCAGTCAAGGGGTGCGGCGCGGTGACCGGGTGTGCGTGCTGTTGAACCGCACGCCCGAGCTGTATATCGCGATTCTGGGCGCGTGGAAGGCGGGGTGCGTGGTGTCCCCGCTGTTCTCGGCCTTCGGGCCGGAGCCGGTGCGGCAGCGGCTGGCGATCTCGGGGGCGAGCACGCTGGTCACCACGGTGGAGCTCTATCACCGCAAGGTCGCTCCCATTCGTGCCGAGGTGCCCGCGCTGCGCCACGTGCTGGTCACCGACGCCGCCGATATCGAGGCACCGCAGGAGGACGACACCCTCGATCTGTCGCTGGCCATGTTCGCGGCCTCCGACAAATTCGAGGTGGTGCGAACCGATTCCGAGGATCCGGCGCTGCTGCACTTCACCAGCGGCACCACCGGAAAACCCAAGGGCGCGGTGCATGTGCACGGGGCGGTGCTCGCCCACCGCGTCACCGCGCGCTACGCGCTGGACCTGCGGGCGGGCGACATCTTCTGGTGCACCGCCGATCCGGGCTGGGTGACCGGCATGTCCTACGGGGTGATCGCTCCGCTCAGCCTGGGCGTCACCCTGGTCTGCGACGAGGCCGAATTCGATCCGCAGCGTTGGTTCGGCGTTCTCACCGACGAGCGGGTGACGGTGTGGTACACCGCGCCCACCGCTTTGCGCATGCTCATGCGCCGCGGCGACGAACTGCCGCCCGGCACCGATCTGTCGCACCTGCGGTTCATCGCCAGCGTCGGGGAGCCGCTCAATCCCGAGGTCGTGGTGTGGAGCGATCGCGTGTTCGGCCGTCCCGCGCATGACAACTGGTGGCAGACCGAGACCGGCGCGATCATGATCGCCAATCTGGCCGCCGCGCAGGTGCGGCCCGGCTCGATGGGACGTCCACTGCCCGGAATAGAGGTCACCGTCCTGCGCCGGGGTGGCGACGGCCGGGCCGCGGTCACCGACGGCGCCGTCACCCTCGCCGACACCGACGAGGTGGGGGAGCTGGCGCTACGGGCCGGGTGGCCCTCGATGTTCCGCGGGTACTGGAACGATCCCGAGCGCTACGCCAAGGCGTTCGCGGACGGCTGGTACCTCACCGGCGATCTCGCGCGCCGCGATGCCGACGGCTACTACTGGTTCGTGGGCCGCGCCGACGACGTGATCAAGTCGGCCGGACATCTGGTGGGGCCGTTCGAGGTGGAGAGCGCGCTCATGTCGCATCCGGCGGTGGCCGAGGTCGGCGTGATCGGCACCCCCGACCCGGTCGCGGGTGAGCTGGTGAAGGCATTCGTGCTGCTGCGCCCGGGCTTCCGTCCCGACGACGACCTGCGGGCCGAGATCACCGCCTTCGGGCGGCGCGCACTCGGGGCGGTCGCGCCCAAACGCATCGAATTCACCGAGAGCCTGCCGCACACCCGCAGCGGCAAGGTCATGCGACGGCTGCTCAAGGCTCGCGAACTGGGCCTGCCCGAGGGTGACGTGTCGACCCTGGAGGGCGTGTCGTGACCGCGCTCGACGCCACCGGGAGCCTCTCCGTCCAAGAACGGATCGACCTGCTGCGCACCATGATTCGCATCCGCCGCTTCGAGGAACGCTGTGTGCGGCTCTACAGCGCCGAGGAGATCCGCGGCTTCCTGCACCTCTACATCGGAGAGGAGGCGGTGGCCGCCGGACTGCTGCGCGAGATCGGCCCCGACGACGCGGTGGTGTCCACCTACCGCGAACACGGGCACGCCATCGCCCGCGGCATCCCATTGCCGACGCTCATGGCCGAGATGTTCGGCCGCGCCACCGGATGCAGCCGGGGCCGGGGCGGCTCCATGCACCTGTTCGACGCCCAGCGGCGCTTCTACGGCGGCAATGCCATTGTCGGCGGCGGACTTCCGGTCGCGGTGGGGTTGGGGCTCGCCGACGCGATGCGCGAGCGGCCACGGGTGACCGTATGCCTGTTCGGTGAGGGCGCGATGGCCGAGGGCGAATTCCACGAGTCGCTGAATCTGGCCGCGCTGTGGCGGCTTCCGGTGCTGTTCGCGTGCGAGAACAATCGCTACGCCATGGGCACCGCGCTGGCCCGGGAGCACGCCGCGACCGATCTGGCGCTGCGAGCCGCGTCCTACGGACTGATGTCGTGGCCGGTCGACGGGATGGACGCGGAGGCCGTGGCCGCGGCGACCCGGCGCGCGGTGACCTCGATACGCGGCGGAGCGGGACCGTGCTTCCTGGAACTGCGCACCTACCGGTTCCGGGCGCACTCGCTGTACGACGCCGACCGCTATCGGGACAAGGCCGAGATCGAGGAATGGAAAGCGCGCGACCCGATTCCGCGACTGCGGACACGTCTGCTCGCCGAAGGCGTGGTGGACGAGACGGCGCTGCGAGAGCTCGAGGCGACCGTAGCGGCCGAACTCGAGGACGCCGTCACCACCGGCCGCTCCGGACCGCTGGAACCGGTCGCCGACCTGACCCGCTACGTCTACGGAGAGCCGACATCATGATCACCTATCGGGAGGCGATGCGACAGGCGCTGCGGGAGGCCCTCGATCACGACGACCGCGTCTTCCTCATGGGGGAGGACGTCGGCGCGTACGGCGGCTGCTTCGGCGTCAGCCGCGGTCTGCTGGAGGAATACGGGCCGGAGCGGATTCGGGACACCCCGCTGAGCGAATCCGGATTCGTGGGCGCGGGAATCGGTGCGGCGCTGGGCGGTATGCGGCCCATCGTCGAGATCATGACCGGCAATTTCAGCCTGCTCGCCCTCGATCAGATCCTCAACAACGCCGCCACCCTGCGGCACATGTCGGGCGGGCAGCTGGGGGTGCCGCTGGTGATCCGCCTGGCCACCGGTGCGGGACGGCAACTGGCGGCGCAGCATTCGCACAGCCTGGAGGCGTTCTACGCGCATATCCCGGGGCTGCGGGTGGTGTCGCCGGCGACCGTCGCCGACGCTCGCGGCATGCTCTGGACAGCGCTGCGGGATCCCGATCCGGTGCTGATCTTCGAACCCATCGCGCTCTACAACATCGAGGACGAGCTGCCCGCCGACGCCGGAGCGGTGAATATCGAGCGGGCGGCCATCCGCCGCCCCGGCACCGACGCCACCGTCGTCGCCTACGGCGGCACCCTGCGCACCGCGCTGGCCGCCGCCGAGGAACTGGCGGCCGAGGGCATCGCGGCGGAGGTGCTCGATCTGCGCACCCTGCGCCCGCTGGACGAGACCACCCTGCTGGAATCGGTGTCGCGCACCCACCGTCTGGTCGTGGTCGACGAGGGCTGGCGCAGCGTCGGCATCGCCGCCGAGATCGTCGCCCGCGCCGCCGAACACGCCTACTGGGATCTCGACGCCCCCGCCGCACGGGTCTGCACCGCCGAGGTGCCCATCCCGTACGCCCGGCACCTGGAGGAGGCGGCGCTGCCCCGGGTGGACGCGGTGGTCGACGCCGTCCGGAAAGCGGTGAGATGAATGCCCGAATTCCGCATGCCCTCCCTCGGGGCCGACATGACCGAGGGCACCCTGCTGCACTGGATGGTGCACCCCGGCGAGACGGTGCACGCGGGCGATGTCATCGCCGAGGTGGACACCACCAAGGCCGCCATCGAGATCGAATGCTTCGACGACGGTGTCATCGGGACGATCCTGGTCCCCGCAGGGGAAACCGTCCCGGTCGGCGCGGTCCTGGCCACCATCGAACCGGCGACCGGTTCCACGCCGCCCCCGCCCGACGCGGCGGGCGCTGTGAACGCAACGGCGGGCGCTGGCAACTCACCGCCGAGCGCTGGGGACTCACCGGCGGGCGCTGTGAACCCATCGGCGAGCACCGGGGAACCCGAACCCCGGCGGGGGGCGACCGCTGCGGCCGCCCCCGGGTTGCAGTCTCTCGCGGACAGGCAGCGTGTCGCGGAGACCGGGGCAGCACCGGAGGCAGCACGGGGGACTGTGGTGGAGTCGGGGGCAGCACCGAGGGCAGTGGCGGAGTTGGGGGCAGCACCGCGGGGTGACGCCGAGACCGAGTTCTCGTCCGCCGTTGCGGAGACCGCGTTCTTCCCGTCGGCCGTTGCGGACAGCGAACTCCCGCCGCGGGTTGTCGCGGAGGTATCGTCGCCGTCGTCCGGTTCGGAGTCCCGCGAGCGTGGTGCGGTGGGATCCGCCCCCGGATTGCGGTCGTCCGCCGACGACACCGGAAACGGTATGGCGCTCCGCGAGATTCGCGTGACGCCGTTGGTGCGCAGATTGGCCGTGGAGGCCGGAATCGATCTCGCGACCGTCGCCGGGTCGGGTCCCGACGGCCGTATCGTGCGCGCCGATATCGAGCGGGTCGCGGCGGAGCGCACCGGTACGTCGCCAGCCACTGGACTCGACAACGCCGTGGATCGCGCGGGCGATGCGGGAGCCTCGACGCAGGCGGAGACAGGGCAGCCGTATCCCGCGCGATCGGCGAGTGACACAGGCCCCCGAAGGGATCTCGGTCGGCCGAACACGGGCGACCGTCGGCCGGACGATATCGTGCCGCCGAAGAAGCTTGCGGCCCAGTCGATGAAGGCCACGTCTCGATCGAAGCACGTCGCGGGGCGGGGCGAGAGCGACCTGATCCGCCCCGATGCGGGACCGGCCGCTCCTTCCGAGCCAGGCGTGGATGTCGTAGCGGCGGAGCGTGGCAGTGGGCAGGCGGAGACCGCCGAAACGGGTCGCGCGGACTACCGACTTCATGTGCGGGCATCGGGCTATGCCCGGCGTGTCGCACGTGAACTGGCCGTCGATCTCGCCGAGGTGACCGGCACCGGTCCCGGCGGGGCCCTGCGTGCCGCCGATATCCGTGCGGCACATCGGGAATCGATACGCCATGTGGGTACTCCGGGCGACGCCGCAGAGTTCGCCAGTATTCCGGATGGTTCCGTGGGAATCACGAGTACGTCGGGTGGCGCTGGTGTGGGGGTTCCGGGCGCCGCGGCTGTGGGGCCGGGGGCTGCCGGGCATACGCGTGACGCGGGGGCGGTGCGGACGATGATCGCGGCGGCGATGACGCGGTCGAAACAGACTGTGCCACACTATTATCTGTCGAGCACCATCGATATGGCGGCTGCCGTGGGGTGGTTGCGGGCGACGAATCGGCGGCTGGCCGTGAGCGAGCGGGTGCTGCCCGCGGCGCTGCTGTTGCGCGCTACCGCGTTGGCGGCGCGGAAGGTGCCGGATGTCAACGGGTTCTGGGTCGACGGCCGGTTCGAACCCGCCGAGCGGGTGGATCTGGGGGTGGTGGTGTCGCTGCGGGGCGGGGGCATCATCGTGCCCACCGTGCCGCGTGCCGACACCCTCTCGGTGCCCGCGATCATGGCGGCGGTGCGCGGCATCGTCGCCCGGTCCCGTGACGGTCAGCTGCGTGCGGCCGATGCCACCCCCGCCACCCTCACCGTCACGAATCTCGGTGATCTGGGCGTGGATTCGGTCTTCGGTGTCATCCCGCCGCCCCAGGTCGCCATTGTCGGCTTCGGCGCGATCACCGAGCGCCCGTGCGCCGTGGACGGCCTGCTCGGCGTCCGGTCCCAGGTGACCGCCACCCTCTCCGCCGACCACCGCGCCTCCGACGGCGCGGTCGGCGCTCGCTTCCTGCACACCCTGTCCGAACTTCTCCAGCATCCCGAGGAGCTGTGATCCCATGACCGCCGCCATGTCCCGCGACACCGCCGAGACCACGGTCCGCACCGCACTGCGCGGCTTCGCCCCCGAGTCCTATCTGCGGGCCGTGTCCGAGGACGACTCCCTGCGCGCCACCCTCGAACTCGACTCCATCGACTACCTGACCTTCATCGAACGGCTGTCCGCCGCACGCGGCGCCCGCATCGAGGAGGACGACTACCCGCGGCTGGCGACCATCCGCTCCTGCGTGGACTTCCTCACCGAACGGTAGGCGCGGCGACCGCGGGCCGACCGCCACCCTCCTCGGGTGATCGCGGCGCGGAGTGCGCCGGAACGACGTACGGTGCGACGCTGGCCAGCTTCTCGCGGGTCTCCTCGTGCTCACGCTCCGGTGTGGACGCCGCGACGATCCCCGCGCCCGCGCGCAACCAGGCCCGTCCCGCGCGCTGATAGACCGCGCGCAGGACCAGGGCGGCGTCGAGCGCGCCGGTGCTGTCGGCGAGCAGCACCGCACCGCTGTAGAGCCCGCGCGGCTCGGGTTCGAGCGCGTCGATCACCGCGCACGCCGCCGCCTTCGGGATGCCGGAGGCGGTGATGGCCGGAAAGACCGTGGTGAGCGCGTCCCAGGCGGTCCGCGAGTGGGCCAGTGAGGTTTCCACGCGCGAGCCCAGATGTTGCACGCTGCCACGATCCTTGACGGTGAGGAATTCGCTCACCCGGGTCGCGCCGGGCCGTCCGACCCCGGCCATCTCCTCGAATGCCAGTTTCACCGAGATGGCATGTTCGAACACCTCTTTCGGATCGCCCAGCAGTTCCGTGCGCAGCAGCTCATCGGACCGGTGCGCGCCGGTCCGGGCCCGGGTGCCCGCGAGCGGTTGGGTGGCCGCACGTCCGGAGGCGTCCGCCTCCAGCACGGTTTCCGGACTGAATCCGGCGGCCTGCCACCCGCCGAGGTCCAGCAGGAAGGAGCGGGCAGGCGTGTTGGCGCGGCGACCCGCGACGTAGGTCGCGGGCATATCCACCGGGAAGGGCACCTCCACGGTCCGCGACAGGATCACCTTCTCCAGCTCACCGCCGCGGATGCGCGCCACCGCCCGCTCGACCCGGTGCAGATAGTCCGGGTCGAGCGCGTCGACGGCGATCGGGGTCGTCGCAGCGTCGGGCAGGCCCGCGACCAGGTCCGCGAGCATCGGTTCCGGTGACCCGTCGTGGGTGTGGACGCGCACCGCGTCCGCGGTCACCTCGATCTCGATACCGGGCACCATCACGTGGGCCAGCACCTCGGCGGTATCGGCCGTGGTCGGATGCGCCAGTTCGAAACTGGCCCAGCCGAGCGCGCGCCACCGTGGATGCGGGCAGCGGCGCAGAGCGGTGTGGACCCGCGGCCACGGAGATCCGGTCCAACTCTCGGTGAACTCGCCGCCCACCGTCGAGTACAGCCAGCCGGGGCCGACCGTGACCGCTCCGACGGGATTGCCGCCGATGAGCCAGCGTCCCGCGCGCTCGTAGACCACATAGTCGCGCAGCAGCCCGGATCCGGCGATGGCGGCCGCGACCGCCGCCGGATCGAAGCGGCCCCGGATATGACTGTGTGCACTGCCGGTGCGGGTCATCAGGCGAACGACTCTCTGATCCGGTGCGGCGCTTCGGTGCGTGACCAGTGCATCACCCGCATCGCCAGCTCCTGGTTCATATCGAAGAACTTGATCTCGGGTTTGCCGTGCGGCATGTAGTCGGGCCAGAAGCGTTCCGCGTTGAGGTGATCGATGAGTTTGCCCGCGGCGACGCGCGCGTCGAGTTCACCGCGCTCGACGGCCCCGCAGATCGTCCGCGCCGTCACCAGCAGTTCCCGCAGCCCCCGCGCGAGCGCGGAGTCGCCGCCCTCGCGACCGCGGAACAGGCTGTCGTCCCGGCTGATCACGTACTTGCCGAGGATATGCTCCAGGCTGGCGGCCGCGTAGAAGCTGTAGGTGTCCCACACCCGGATCATGGCGTTCCACAGCTCGTAGTCGCGGAAGGCCACGTACGAGGCATAGACGAGATCGTCGTGGGCATCGAACAGGCGCTGCTGCATGCTGTCGATGTCGGCGAATCGTGCCGTGGCCCAGTCGTTCTCGCTCGCCGCGTCGATGATCCGCCGAGCGAGTGCGTTCACGATCTCGAACGAGTTGGCGATACCGCGAGAGAAGAGGGCGTCGACGGTGCCGGCGGCGGTCGCGGTCAGGCAGTAGCGGTCGCCCACCGTGCGTGACACCGAATTCTGCAGGCGTCCGGTGCTCACCCACGGCCGAACGGTCCGGGCGTCGCGGAACTGCCGCGCCACGGCGGGGAAGCGGCGCAGGAAGTCCTCGAACTCCCGCTCGGGCGCCGGGCGTTGTTCGGGGTCGGTGCGGTCGAGCAGCGTCAGCCCCACACTGCACAGCGGATTCCGGGACCGATCGTGGTTGTCGAACGGGATGACCCACAGCCAGCCGCCCTCGAAGACGTGGTGCAGGGTGCCGTTGTGCCACGGATTGGGTTGTCCGTAGCGGATGTCGGAGACCTCGTCGAACGGGGCGACGCCGACCATATGGGTGAACAGGGTGCGGGAGTGGGTGCGTGCCCGCGTCGGCTGCTCGCGCAGTCCGAAGCGCTCGGCGACCAGCGAATTGAACCCGCTGGCGTCGACCAGGTATCGCGCCCGGAACCGCTGTCCGGTGGTGGATTCGAGGGTGACGCCGTCGGCGGCGTCGATCTGGATGTCGGCGACGCGGGTGTTCAACCGGTGGGTGGCGCCGTAGCGGACGGCGGTGGTGAACAGGTAGGCGTCGATATCCTGCCGGAACCAATGGGATTCGTTCCGGAACCAGGTCGGCAGCACGATCTGGTTGGCCAGTGCCGGATCCGGTCGCCGGCCGTGGCGGTGGTAGACGAATCCGAAGTTCTGCTTCTGCCCGCACATGGTGCTGACGCGCTCGGTGGTGTCGCGGAAGTTCGACAGCGCCGCCAGTTCGGGCACGTCGTAGCGTTCCGCCAGCACCTTCATCATGACCGAGGCGTAGGGGATGACCGATTCGCCGAGGACGAAGCGGGGGTGCGTGCCCGCGTCGAGGATCAGCACCGCCAAACCGTGGCGGGCCAGGATCGCACCGAGCGTGCTGCCCGCGACCCCCGCGCCCACAATGGCGACGTCGTAGCGTGAATCGTCGTGTGGTGACATGGTTTACGACTCCTGTTCCACCAGTGCGGCACCGGTGTCCGACGGGGTGGTGGGTTCCGGGGCCAGACGCCATCCCTGGGCGCGGTCGCGGTCGCGCCAGAAACGCGCGTACCGCCCGCCCGCCGCGAGCAGTTCCCGGTGGCCGCCGGATTCGGTGACGGTGCCGCCGTACAGGAACAGCACCTGGTCGGCGCGGGCGAGGGTGGCGGGCCGATGGGCGATGACCAGCACGGTGCGGTGTTCGGCGAGCGTGAGCAGACCGTCGCGGATGGCGGCCTCGTTCTCCGGGTCGAGCGCGGAGGTCGGCTCGTCGGCGAGCACGATCGGTGCGTCCTTGAGCACCGCGCGGGCGATCGAAACCCGCTGCCGCTCACCGCCGGAGAGGATCGCGCCGCCCTCGCCGACCCGGGTGTCCCAGCCCTGCGGCAGCCGGGCGACGATCTCGTCCACGCGTGCCACCGCGGCGGCCGCCCGCACCTGCTCGTCGGTGGCGTCGGGGCGGGCGAGCCGGATGTTGTCGGCGATGGTGCCGTCGAAGAGATACACGTCCTGGAACACCAGCGACAGCATGGACATCAGGGTCTCGGTGGGGATGTCGCGCACATCGTGCCCGCCGATCCGCACCGCGCCCGCGTCGGTGTCGAAGAAGCGGGCGATGAGCCGCGTGACGGTGGTTTTACCGGCACCGGAGGGACCGGCCAACGCGGTGAGCTTCCCGGCCGGGATGGTGAACGAGACATCGTCGAGCACCGGCGGATTCGTGCCCGCGCCGCCGTATCCGAAGCTGACGCCGTCGAAGTCGATGTCGGTGCGCTGCGGACGCAGCGGTGCGGCCGGTTCGGGCAGCGGTCGGGTATCGAGTACCTCGCGTATGCGCAGTAGGTGGTTGCGGGCCACCTTCAACGCGCTGCCGAGTTCGGCGGCGGCGATCATCGGTTCCACGAACCGGACCGCGAGCACCAGCAGGGCCAGCAGTGTCGGCGTGTCCAGGGATCCGCCCACGGCCAGGTAGGTGCCGTACCAGAGCACCACCGTGAACACCGCCTGCACCACGAGGGTGAAGCTCACCAGGCCGGGGACGGCGGCGGTGACCAGCCGGCGGCCGGCATCGCGTTGGGCGGTGAGGGCGTCGTCGAGCGCCGAGAACCCGCGCACGGTCTGGCCGCACGACCGCAGCACCCGTTGCGCCTGCGCGTATTCCACCACGCGGGTGCCCGCGGCGGCGGTGGCGGCGTGCGCGCCGTTCTCGGCGCGCTCCACCAGTCGGCCGGTGAGCCGGTACGCCAGCACGATCAGCGGGGTCATGGCGAGGACGGCGAGCGCGATCCGCCAGTCGAAGACGAACATGAGCAGGACCACCGTGGCGGGGGTGACGACCGCGGCCACGAGTGGCCGGACCAGATTGGCGGTGGCGTTGGCCACCTGGAGTACGCCCTCGCTGGCCAGGGTGCCGAGTTCACCGACACGCTGCGCCCCGAACCAACCCAGCGGCAGCGTGGCGAGGTGGTCGCCGAGTCGGTGGTGCAGCGTCCGCAGCACCGCTCCGCCCAGTTCGTAACCGGATCGCGCGCCGTACAGGAACAGCACGCCGTACCCGACGGCCGTGATCGCGAAGGCCACCAACCAGGGTCGGGCGTCGCCGGGCTCCGGGCCGAGCAGTGCGCGCAGCACCGGCACCAGCAGGGCGAACGCGATGCCCTGGGCGACCGCGGTGAGCACGGTGGTGATCAGGGTGCGGCGCAGCAGCGTCAGGCTCACCGCCGGTGTGCTGTCGGTGCCCCGCTCGGACATGGTCTTCACCAGTAGGCCGATCATGCGTCGGCTCCCTTCCACGTCGCCCACATGGCCGCGTACCGGCCATCTCGTTGCAGCAGTTCGGCATGGGTGCCGCGCTCGGCGACCCGGCCGCGGTCGAGCACGACGATCTGGTCGGCCTCGGTGATGGTGCCCAGCCGGTGGGCCACTACCAGGACGGTGCGCCCGGCGGCGAGCCGGGACAGGCCCTGCTGGATGGCGGTCTCCGATTCGGGGTCGACCGCCGCCGTGGCCTCGTCGAGCACCAGGATCGGGGCATCGGCCAGTAGTGCGCGGGCGATGGAAACACGCTGCGCCTCACCGCCGGAGAACGCCGCGTCCCGGGTGTCGTAACCGTCGGGCAGGGCGCGGATGCGTTCGTCGATGGCCGCCGCTCGCGCCGCGTCGGCGACTTCGGCGAGCGTGGCCGTCGGCCGCGGCAGGGCGATGTTGTCGCGCACGCTCATGCGCAGCAATCGCACCTCCTGGAAGACGAAACCCACGCTGCGGTAGAGCGTTTCCTCGGAGAGCTCACGGATATCCGTGCCGTCGAGCGTTATTCGCCCCGTATCCGGATCGTGGAATCGCGGAATCAGCCCGGCCAGTGTGCTCTTGCCCGACCCCGAGGCCCCCACGACGGCGGTGACGGTGCCGGGCCGCAGTTCGAGGTCGATATCCGACAGGGCCGCGGTCTCGCCGTCGTAGCTGAAGCCGACGTTCTCGAACCGGAGAACGCCGCCGGTGCCGTTGCGGTGCGCGGACGGGGCGGCGGTGCCGTAGGGCAGCGTGGGCGTCGCCAGCAGCGCCCGGATATCGGTGGCGGCCCGCATGCCCGTCTGCACGGCTTGTCCACTCTGGCTGAGGGTTTGCAGCGGAGCCGACAACGCCAGCCCGAGCAGTGCGAACGGCAGCAGATCCACCGCGTCCAGGTGTCCGGTCGTCACCAGGACCGTACCGCCGACGAGGATGACCGCGAGCATGCTCACCGGTGACAGGGCCAGATTGGCCGCCGCCGATACCGAGCTGACCCGGCGCATCCAGGCGATGAAGAAGTCACAGAACTCGTCGGTGGCCTGCCGGTAGCGCCGATGCGCGCGCCCGGTCTGGCCGAATGCCTTCACCACCGCGATCCCCTGGACGAATTCGACCGCGCTCGTGCTGATGGCCGCCATGGCGTCGTTGTAGGCGCGCATGCCCGCCCCGAATCCCGCCATGGTGCGCCGGTACAACTCGATGCCGATGACGAGCGGGATGAGTGTGATCACAGCCATGCGCCAGTCGACCCAGAACAGGTAGACCAGGCAGACCAGCGGAACCACCAGGGCATTGACGATCTCCAGGGCGGTGTGCGCGACCAGGTGGTGCAGGGCGGTCACGTCGTCGCCGACGGCCTTGCGCACGTCACCCGCGCCGCGGTCGTCGAACCAGCCGAGCGGCACCCGGCCCAGGTGCCGGGCGATCGAGCGCCGGATCGAGAGCTGAATGTCATTGTCCGCGTAGTGCGTGAGCGATGCGGCGAGCAGGGACAGGCCGAGCCGCGCGGCCAGGGCGATCGCGGCCGCGATCACCGGTGGCCAGGGCGATTCCGCGGCCAGCAGCCTGCGCCCCAGTTCCGCGACCGCCACGAAGGGCACCACGCCCGCGACCGCGGCGAGTAGCTGGCAGCCGATCGCCGCCAGCAGCCGGGTCCGGCCGGGCTGTATCAGTTCACGCATCGTCGGTCTCCCACCCGCTGGGCCTCCTGGTTCATCGCGCCGATTCGACGGTCGGCCGAGCGCAGTGGTTCGGTCCGTCGAACTCTGATACTACTGTTAATGAAAATCATTGCCGTTTAGGCTAGCCTGTGCGCGCACCACTTTCCAGTGAGGAGGGCCGCCGATGTCGTTATCGGCCTCCGATGTAATCGTTGCCGTCGCAACGGTTCTCGATGTACCACCGACAACACTCGATCCCGAGGAGGATCTGCTGCAGCGTGGCCTCGACTCGATCAGCGCCATGGCGCTGGCCGGGCGGTGGCGGCGCGCCGGATCGGGGGTGCGCTTCGTCGACCTGCTCGAGCGGCCGCGGCTCTCGGCCTGGGTGGAGATGGTCGCCGAGCGTGCGGCGGGCCAGCGCGATGCGGCTGCCGAGGCCGCCGACGCACCGGAATCGGGGCGCGCGTTCCGGCCGGATTCCGGCGCGGGTGTACTGCCCGCGTCGAACCACGAGTCGGCCGTCGACGAACCGTTCGACTTGGCGACCATGCAGCACGCCTACTGGGTCGGTCGGCAGCCCGGCCAGCGCCTCGGCGGAGTCGCGGCCCACTTCTACAACGAATTCGACGGTCGGGACGTGGATCCGGGCCGATTGGAGGCCGCGGTGACGGCGCTGCTGGCGCGCCATGACATGCTGCGCGCCAGCTTCGACGCCGA
The DNA here is from genome assembly GCF_030766805.1 of Nocardia sp. CC213A. Lineage (NCBI taxonomy): Bacteria > Bacillati > Actinomycetota > Actinomycetes > Mycobacteriales > Nocardiaceae > Nocardia > Nocardia sp. CC213A. The sequence continues at coordinate 217,697 of NZ_JASFXA010000001.1, read as the reverse complement.
CGGACGCCAGCGCGTGCTTGCGCGCAGTCCGTGGAACGGCTTGCGAGTGAACGACTTCCGGTCCGATCCGGCCGGGCTCGAACGACTGCGAGCGGAGCTCTCGCATCGGCAGCTGGACGTCGCGCGCGGCGAGGTGTTCGACATCCAGCTCTCGCTGACTCCCGACGGCACGCGCGTACACGTCAACCTGGATATGCTCGCCGCCGACGCCCAGAGCCTGCGCATCTTGTTCTCCGACCTGGCCGCCCTGTACCGCGACCCGCGAGCGCCGCTGCCCGAACTGCGCTACAGCTATCGCCGCTACCTCGCCGAGCATCGCGAGCTAGTGCGCAATCGGCCGGAATACCGCGCGGCGCAGGAATACTGGCGCGGGCGGCTACCCGAACTTCCCGGCGCGCCCAGTCTTCCGCCCCCGATTGTTTCCGCACCGCCCGCCTCAGCGCCGAGTGCTCCAGCGTCGGTCGCTTCGGTCTCGGGGCGGGACGAGACTCGGGTGGTTCGCAAGCATCATCGGTTGTCGCCCGATGCGCGCGGGCGGCTCGAGTTGGGGGCTCGACAGCGGGGGATCACCCCGGCCGTGGCCATTGCCGCGGTGTTCGCCGAGGTCGTCGGCGCGTGGAGTGCGCAGCCGTCCTTTCTGCTGAATGTGCCGCTGTTCGACCGTGAGCCCCTGCACCCGGATGTCGCCGGGTTGGTGGGCGACTTCACCTCGTCGGTGTTGGTGGCGGTGGACACGGCGGTGCCGGGTACCTTCGCCGAGCGCGCGTCGGCCCTGCAACGGCGGTTCCGCGCCGACGCCGCGCACGCCGACTATCCCGGCGTGGACGTGCTCCGCGATCTGAGCCGCCACCACGGGGACGCCCAGCTCGCGTCGGTCGTCTACACCAGCGCCCTCGGCTTGGGTGAACTGTTCGCGCCGCAGGTGCGCGCGTGCTTCGGCGATCCGGTCTGGATCATCTCGCAGGGACCGCAGGTCACCCTGGACGCGCAGGTCACCGAGTTCGACGGCGGCCTGCTCGTCAACTGGGACGCCCGCCGCGACGCCTTCGCCCCCGGTGTCCTGGACGCCATGTTCACCGCCTACACGAATCTGCTCGACCTGCTCGTCACCGACGCCACCGCCTGGGACCGCCCGGTGCCGAGGCTGCTGCCCACCGAGCAGCGCGCCGTCCGCGACGCGGTGAACGCCACCACTTCGGGTACTGGCTCGAATGATGCTGGCGGGCTGCCGGATTCGGTCGGCGCGACGCTACACGAGCCGTTCTTCGCGCTGGCCGACAGCAGGCCCGGCGCACCCGCTGTGCTGTGGGGTGAGGACGGCTGTCTCACCTACGGTGAGCTGGCGCGGCGGGCGCGGGCGATCGCCGCGGACCTCCCGGCCGGGCAGCTGCTGCCGGTGCGGCTGCCGAAGGGGCCGGATCAGATCGCCACGGTGCTGGGGATTCTCGCGGCCGGGTCGGCCTATGTGCCGGTCGGCGTCGATCAGCCCGCGCATCGGCGCGAGCGGATACTCCGGCATGCCGGACCGCTGCCCGCGGACGAGGCGGAGGGGTTGGCCTATGTCATCTTCACCTCCGGATCCACCGGAGATCCCAAGGGCGTGCGGATTCCGCACAGCGCCGCCGTCAACACCATCGACGATCTCACCGAGCGCTTCGCCCTGACGAGCCGGGACCGCACGCTGGCGGTGTCGGCGCTGGACTTCGACCTGTCGGTCTTCGATATCTTCGCCCCGCTGCGCACGGGTGGCACGGTGGTGCTGGTGGGGGAGGAGCAGCGGCGTGATCCGGCGGCGTGGGCCGAGCTGGTCATCCGGCACGGCGTGACGGTCCTCAACTGCGTTCCGGCCGTGCTGGACATGCTGGTGTCGACCGCCCGGGAACTGCCGCTGCGGACGGTGCTGGTCGGCGGTGACCGGGTGGGCGTCGACCTGCCCGCCCGCCTGCACGCGGCCGCCCCCGACTGTGTCTTCGCCGCCCTCGGCGGCACCACCGAGACGGCCATCCACTCCACCGTCCAGCTCGTGACACCCGAGGCGGCGCACGACTTCCGCGATCCCGCCGCCGGATGGGGCTCGATTCCCTACGGCACGCCGCTGCGCGAGGTGGCCTGCCGGGTGGTCGACCCGCTCGGCCGCGACCGGCCGGACTGGGTGGCCGGTGAACTGCTGATCGGCGGTGCCGGGGTGGCGCGCGGCTACCTCGGCGATCCGGACCGCACCCGGGAGCGCTTCGTCGACGGCTGGTATCGCACCGGCGATCTCGCCCGCCACCGACCGGACGGCACCCTGGAATTCCTCGGCCGCATGGACCATCAGGTCAAGGTGCGCGGCCACCGCATCGAGCCCGGGGAGATCGACGCCGCACTGCTCGCGCACCCCGCGGTGGGCCGCGCGGTCACGGTGCTCGCCGGTACCCGGCTGGCCGCGGCCGTCACACCGGTGAGCGAACCGGTCGATGGGACCGCCTTCGACCCACCCTGCGCGGCGGCCACGGATCAGGTACCGGTCGTGCACGCCACGCTCACGCGGCTGCTCGATGACGCGAACCACATTGCCGGGCGCTTCGAACCGCTGGTGGAACGGTGGCGGGAGTGGCTGCGCGACAACGGGGCACGGGTCTCGACCGTCACCGCGCACACCGGTCGGGCGGCGCTGGACCGGGCGGACGGGTCTGTCGAGCCGCTCTCGGCGGATTCGCTGCCAGTCGACGTGCTTCCGGTGGGTTCGGTTCCGGCGAGTGTGCTTCCGGCGGAACCGCTCCCGGTCGAACCGTTGGCGCGCGTGCTGTCGGGGGAATGCGACCCGCTCACGCTGCTCGACCACCCCGTGCTAGCGCCCACGACGCTGCTGTGGTCGCTGCCGGAGACCACGATGGCCCTGGACGCGGTCCTGGATGTGGTGCGCCACCTGTCGGGCCGGACCGCACGGCCGGTGCGCGTCGCCGAACTGGGTGACAACCTCGGTGACCGCCTGCTGGCCGCGATCGACCAGGACCCCGCGCTGGCGGCCGACGCCATCGAGTACACGCGCCTCCCGCGCACCGGGCAGATCCCCGAAACCTTGTACGGGCAGTGCGATCTGGTGCTCGCCTTCGCCACCCTGCACACCTATCCCGATCCGGCCGCCGGGTTGTCGGCCGCGGCGTATCTGCTGCGCCCCAAGGGCGCGCTGGTGCTGGTCGAACAGCCCGAACTGCCCCCGCTGGGACTGCTCTCGGCAGCGCTCCTCGAGGGCGGCTTCCCGGGCGGCGATCCGATGCTCGCACCCCGGCGCTGGCAGGAACTGCTGGCCGCGAGCGGATTCGCCGTCGAGCAGGCCGCCGCGCACGGCAGCCTGTTCAGCCTGACGGCCGCCTGGACCGGAGTCCCGGTGGATACCGCCGATCTGGCGGCCTTCCTGGCCGAGCGGCTGCCCGAACCGATGCGGCCCGACACCATTCGGGTGCTGCCTCGGCTGCCGCTGTCCGCCAACGGCAAGATCGACCGGGCCGCGCTCACCGCGCTGCTCGCCGCGCCCGAACCGACCGTCGCGGTGACGCCTCCGGCCACGGCCGCGGAACAGCGGGTCGCGGCGGTGTGGTCGGAAGTGCTGGGCGTCAACGGCATCGGCCGCGAACACGACTTCTTCGCCCTCGGCGGCGACTCCCTGCTCGCCACCCGGATGGTGGGCCGTTTCACCGGAATGAAACTCGCCGAGCTCTACACGCACCGCACCGTAGCGAGTTTCGCCGCCCGGCTGCGTGCCGACGACGCGGCTGGCGTTCGTACCGTGACCGCGGATCTCGCGGCGCGGTACGAACCGTTCCCCGCCTCCGATATCCAGCGCGCGTACTGGATCGGGCGCGGCAGCGGAGCGGCCCTCGGCGGTGTCGGCACCCACTACTACAGCGAATTCGACTGCCCCGACCTGGATGCGGAGCGGTTCGAGCGGGCGTGGCGGGCGCTGATCGCCCGCCACGAGATGCTGCGGGCGGTCTTCGACGCCGACGGCAATCAGCGGATCCTGCGGGTCGCCGACCTGCCGGAGTGGCGAATGCGGCGGGCGGACGGCGATATTCGCGCACTCATGTCCCATCAGGTGCTCGATCCGCACACCTGGCCGCTGTTCGACGTGCGACTGGGCTCCGACGGCCGCGTCGGCATCAGCCTGGACAATATCGTGCTGGACGGGCTGAGCATGATGATCCTGTTCTCCGAACTGGATCTGCTCTACCGGAATCCGGACGTCGAACTCGCGCCGATCGAGGTCTCCTTCCGCGACTACATGATCCAGATCCGGCCCGCGGCGGGAGAGGAGTCCCGCCGGTACTGGCTGGACCGGATTCCCCAACTGCCGCCCGCACCGAGCCCGCCGCTGCGGGTGGATCCGGCCACCGTGGGCGTGCCGCGCTTCGTGCGCCGCTCCGGTCGGCTGTCGGCCGACGCGTGGGACAGGCTGCGGCGCACGGCCCGCGCGGAGGGTCTCACCCCGACGACGCTGCTGCTCGCCTGCTACGGCGAGGTGCTGGCCCGATGGTCGGGCCGTCCCGACATCACCGTCAATGTCACCCTGTTCGACCGCGTCGCGGCGCACCCGCACATCAATCGGGTGCTGGGCGATTTCACCTCCCTGCTGTTCACCGAATTCCGCAGCGCGGCCACGATTCTCGACTCCGCCAGGCGGCTGCACGAGCGCATGTGGTCCGATCTCGACCACCGCGACGTCTCACCCATGTGGGTGCTGCGTGAACTCGCCCGCCATCACGGTGAACAGGTCGGTTTCCCGGTCGTGTTCACCAGTGCGCTCGGGGTGGCCGAGGACGGGCTGTCGCTGGACCCCTCCGGCTTCGGCGAGAAGGTGTGGGCGATCTCGCAGACGCCGCAGGTCTGGATGGACCTCCAGGTCCACGAGGCGGACGGCGGGCTGGCGTACGCCCTCGATACGGTGGACGAACTGTTCTGCGAGGGAACGGTTCCCGCGTTGTTCCAGGCGTTCGAAGAGCTGGTGCGGGAGCTGGGCGACCGGGCCGCGACCACGGTCTCGTCGCCCGTCGCGCCCGACCGCGGCATCGGCACCGGACGAGCACGGCACGGCCTCCTGCACGATGCCTGCTTCGCGCAACGGCCGGACGCCGTGGCGCTCGTCCACGAGGGCGGCAAGGTCACCTACGGCGAGCTGACCGACCGCGCCCTGCGCATCGCCGCGACGCTGCCGCCGCACCAGGTGATCGCCATATCGCTGCCGAAGGGCCCCGATCAGATCGCCGCGGTACTCGGTGTTCTCGCGGCCGGTTCGGCCTACCTGCCGATCGGCGTCGACCAGCCCGCGGCGCGACGGGAGCGGGTGCTCACCGCCGCCGGTGCCGATATCGTGATCGACGATATCGAACGGTTCCTCGCCCCCGCCCCCGCGCCCGCGGCGGCACCGGTGCCGACCGCGCCCGACGCGCTGGCCTATGTCATCTACACCTCCGGTTCGACCGGGGAGCCGAAGGGCGTGGAGATCACCCACGCCGCCGCGTACAACACCGTCACCGATATCAACGAACGCTACGGCGTGGACTCCCGCGACCGCGTACTCGCCGTCTCCGCACTCGATTTCGACCTGTCGGTGTACGACATCTTCGGTCTGCTGTCGGTCGGCGGCACACTGGTGCTGATCGACGAGGACGCGCGCCGCGACGCACGGACCTGGTCGCGGCTGGTGAGCGAGCACCGCGTCACCGTGTGGAACACCGTCCCGACCCTGCTGGACATGCTGCTGGCCGCCACCGACACGGCGACGTTGTCACTGCGGCTGGTCCTGGTGTCCGGCGACTGGGTGAACCTGGACTCACCCGCCCGGCTGCACGCCGTCGCACCCGACTGCCGATTCGTCGCCCTCGGTGGCGCGACCGAGGCCGCCATCTGGTCCAATGCCTGTGAGGTGCACGAGGTTCCGGAGCACTGGACCTCGATCCCCTACGGTCACGCGCTGCGCGGACAGCGCTATCGCGTCGTGGACGACCTCGGCCGCGACTGCCCGGACTGGGTCGCGGGCGAACTGTGGATCGGCGGGGCGGGCGTGGCGCGCGGCTACCGGGGCGACCCGGAGCTGACCGCCGCGAAGTTCGTCCCGCACGACGGTGTGCGCTGGTACCGGACGGGGGACCGGGGCCGGTTCTGGGCCGACGGCACCCTCGAATTCCTCGGCCGCACCGACCACCAGGTCAAGATCCGTGGTCACCGCATCGAACTCGGCGAGATCGAATCGGCCTTGGTGTCGTACCCCGGCGTCGCCGACGGTGTCGCCGTGGCGACGGGTGCGCGGACGCGGCGGCGATTGGCCGGATTCGTCGTACCCCACCCCGACGGCCCGGCGCCGGACACCGATGCGCTGCGCGAACATCTGCGCGGCCTGCTGCCGGCGTACGCGGTGCCGCACGCGCTCGCGGTGCTGGACGCGCTGCCGCTGACCGCCAACGGCAAGGTCGACCGGCGGGCGCTCGCGGACTTCGATCACGAGATCACCGTGGACCCGCCGACCGGCCCCACCGAGACACTGCTCGCCGCACTGCTCGGCGAACTGCTGCGGGTGACACCGGGCCGCGACGACAACTTCTTCGCACTCGGCTGCGACAGCCTCATCGTCACCCGCCTCACCGAACGCCTGCGCCGAGAGCACGGCATTCGACTGACCCTGCGCGAAGTGTTCTCCGCGCCGACCATTGCCGACCTCGCGGGGTTCATCGACACCCGGCGAATCGAGGAAGGGGAGCTGTGAACAGCCCAACCGACACCCATCCCGCCGATACCGTTGCGGCCGAAGCCGATCCGGCCCAGCTGATCGCGCGCCTGCGCCGCCTCGGCATCGAATTGTGGACCGAGGAGGGCGCACTGCGCTACCGCGCCCCGGCCGGAGTCTTCACCGACGCGGACAAGCAGACATTGAAACGGCACCGTGACGAGGTCATCGCCCTGCTGTCCGCGCAGCGCACCCTGACACCCGCCCCGGAGCAGCGCTTCGAACCGTTCCCGCTCACCGATGTGCAGTCGGCCTACCTGCTCGGCCAGACGGACGCGTTCGAGTACGGCGGCGTCTCCTGCCACGGCTACCTCGAAGTCTGGCTCGGCGACGTGGATCCGGAGGCGGTCCAGGCGGCCTGGGCCGAACTCGTTCGCCGCCACGATATGCTGCGCGCGGTCGTCGACCCGACCACCGGAACCCAGCGGGTCCTGCCCGAGGTGCCGCCGGTGCGGGTGCGCCGCGACGACTCGGCGGAAGGGGTACGCGCCGAACTGAGCCACGCCCGCTACGACGCCGCGCACTGGCCGCTGCACACACTGTGCCTGACCCCGGGCTGGCTGCTGCACATCTCGGTCGATCTGCTCATCGCCGATTTCGCGAGTGTGCAACTGCTGGTGGGCGAACTGCTGGCCCTGCTGCGCGGTGAGCCGCTGCCGCCGATCGATATCTCGTTCCGCGACTACGTACTCGCCCAGCGCGCCCTGCGGGACGGTCCCGACTACGCCGAGCACCGCGACTACTGGCTGGACCGGCTCGCCGACCTGCCGCCCGCCCCGGAACTGCCGCTGGCCGCCGATGGTGGAGGATCCGAGTCCTCCGTCCGCTTCCACCGGCTCCAGCGGCGAATCCCTACGGTTCGCGACAGTGCGGCCGCGCACGGCGTCACGACCTCGGCCCTGGTGCTCGCCGCGTACGCCGAAGCCATCGGACGGTGGAGCCGCAACCCGCGCTTCACCATCAATATGCCGTTGCAGAACCGCCTTGCCCTGCACGAGCAGGTCTGCGCCCTGGTCGGTGACTTCACCTCGGTCAACCTGCTGGAGGTCGATCTCACCGAGCCGGTGCCGCTGGTCGAACGGGCGCGCCGACTGGGCGCCAGGCTGCTGTCCGATATCGACCACCGGCTCTACTCCGGGGTGGAGGTGCTGCGCGAACTCGGCCGCCGGGCGGCCAGCGACGCCACCGACAGCGGGCGGGCACTCATGCCGGTGGTTTTCACGGGTGTGCTGGGCGGCGGTACCGAGGTGCGGTACGGCATCAGCCAGACCCCGCAGGTGTGGATCGACTGCCAGGCCGTGGAGCAGGACGACACCATGCTCGTCAGCTGGGATGTCCGCGAGGGGGTGTTCCCGGACGGACTCGCCGAGGCCGCGTTCGACATGTTCGCGGCACTGCTGACCGGACCCGCCGACATCGGCCCGCCGTATCCGCTGCCCGCCGATCAGGAGCGAATCCGGCAGGCGGTCAACGACACTCGCGCCGACCTGCCCACCGGCCTGCTGCACGAACCCTGGCTCGCGGCGGCGCGCCGCCACGGCGACCGCCCGGCCGTCATCGCCGGGGGCCGGGTGCTCAGCCACGCCGAACTGCTCATGCGCGCCCGGCGAGTCGCCGCGTCGCTGCGCGCCGAGGTGCGGCCGGGCGATCTGGTGGCCGTCACCATGGACAAGGGCCTCGACCAGATCGCCGCGGTGCTGGGCGTCGTGCTCGCCGGGGCCGCGTACGTTCCGGTCGACACCAATCAGCCCGCCCCGCGCCGCGCCGCGATGCTCGACGGAATCGACCACGTGCTCACCGAGATCCCGGAGACCGGCGCGGATGTCGCCGAGCCGCCGTCACCCGGAATCGACCCGGACGCGCTCGCGTACGTGATCTACACCTCCGGGTCCACCGGCACCCCGAAGGGTGTGATGATCTCGCACGCGGCCGCGCGCAACACCATCGAGGACATCAACTCCCGATTCGAGGTCACCGAGCACGACCGGGTGCTGGGGCTGGCCCAACTCGGATTCGACCTGTCCGTGTACGACATCTTCGGCGTGCTGGGCGCGGGCGGCTGCCTCGTCCTGCCCGATCCGGACCGGCGCGCCGATCCGTCGCACTGGGCCGAACTCATCACCGGCCACGGCGTGACCATCTGGAATTCCGTTCCGGCCCAAGCGCAGATGCTCGCCGACTATCTGCCCGGCGACGCGCCCTCGGTGCGGGTGGCGTTGCTGTCCGGCGACTGGATCCCGGTGGCGCTGCCCGCGCAGCTGCGGGAGCGGCTGCCGAAGGCGCGGCTGATCAGCCTGGGCGGCGCGACGGAGGCGTCGATCTGGTCCATCGGCCACGAGATCGAAGACCTGGCACCGGGGGCGACCAGTGTGCCCTATGGAAAACCCTTGGCCAATCAGCGTTTCCGCATTGTCGACGCGCTCGGCCGGGACTGCCCGGACTGGGTGCCGGGTGAACTGTGGATCGGCGGCGCGGGAGTGGCGCTCGGGTACCGTGATGATGATGGGTTGACCGAACGGAAGTTCGGCGACGGCTGGTACCGCACCGGCGATCTCGGGCGCTATCTGCCCGACGGGACCATCGAATTCCTCGGCCGCGCTGACAATCAGGTGAAGGTGCGCGGGCATCGTATCGAACTCGCCGAGGTCGAGGCGGCACTGGCGGCGCACCCGGAGGTCGCGGCGGCAGCAGTGGTGGTCCAGGGTGAGGGTACCGCGCGGCGGCTGGTGGCCTTCACCGAGTCCGCGCTGCACCAGGCCGGTGCCGAGGTCCTGCGGAAGTCCGCCGCCGGTGCGCCATCGGGAGAAGTCGAGGCCGAGCGAATCGCCGACTTCGCGCACGCGCTGGACGCGGCCGTCCTGGCCGACGCCCGCGCCGCCGTCGACGCGGTGGCCGATCACGAGGTCGCCCCCCGCCACCGTGAGCTGCTGCGCCGCTGGCGAAACGTGCTGCGGGACAACCCGTCCCCTGAACCTACCGACGCCCGCACCGCCGCCGCTGCCTCGGTCGCCGATCGCGGCGCGACCGGTGTCTGGGGGCGAGTGCGGGAACTGACCGTGCCGGACCTGTGTGACGAGCGGCTGATCGACTATCTGCACACCTGCGCGCAGTCCATGCCCGAGGTGTTGCGCGGTGAGCTGGATCCCATGACGCTCATGTTCCCCGACGGGGGGATGGCGGTGGCCGAGGCCGCCTACCGGACCAACATCATGACCCGGTACCTCAATGCCGTCGCGGCCGAGGCGGTGCGGCGGCGTGCGCCGCGCCGGGTGCTCGAGGTCGGTGCGGGGGTGGGCGCGACGACGGCGGAGGTGCTCGCCGCCGGATACGCGCCGACCCGCGACTACGTCTACACCGATGTGTCGCCGTACCTGCTCGAGCACGGACGCGCCCGCTTTCCCGGATTGACCTTCGCCCGCTACGACATCGACGTCCCGCCCCGCGAGCAGGGCTTCGCACCGGAGTCCTTCGACCTCATCCTGTGCGCGGGCGTGCTCAACAACGCCCGGCACACCGGCCGCACCCTGGGCTGGCTGCGTGAACTCCTCGCACCCGGCGGCACCCTGGTGATCACCGAGCCCACCCGGGAACATCACGAGGTGCTGGCCTCGCAGGCGTTCATGATGACCGCGCCGGAGGACCAGCGCGCCGACACCGGGCGCACCTTCCTGACCCGCGAGGAATGGCTGTCCGAACTCGAGCCGTTCGGACAGGTGACCTGCCTTCCGGAACCGGGACACCCTCTGGAACCGCTGGGGCAGCACGTTTTCGTCGCCTGCCCCTCGATCACCGATCGGCTGCGCGCCACCCTGCCCGACTACATGGTTCCCGCCGTGATCGAAACCCTGCCCGCACTGCCGCTCACCGACAACGGCAAGGTGGACCGGCGCGCCCTGGCGGCGCTGGCCGATATCCGCACCGCCGCGGCGGATCGGGCGACCGGAACGGACGACGAACCCCGCGACGAACTCGAGCGTCAACTCGCGGGCATCATCGCGGATGTGGTGCGCCGCCGCCATATTCCGCGCACCGCCAATCTGTTCGGGCTCGGCGCGGATTCGGTCATGCTGAGCCAGATCGCGGGCCGGGTGCAGCAGGAGGTGACCCTCGCGCACCCGCTCTACTTCGACAGCATCCTGCGCCAGCTCCTCCATCAGCCCACCCTCGCCGACCTGGCCGGTCACCTGCGTGCGGCCGGTGACCCCGAATCCGCCGCTCCCGCAACGCCGCTGGTGGACCTGGGCGGCCCGCCCAGCGACCCGCACCCGGTCATCGTCCTGGTGCACGAGGGGCTGGGCACCATGGCCCCCTATCAACGGCTGGCCGCGCGCCTGTCGGCGACCCGGCGGGTGCTCGGCCTGGCGGTGCCCGACCCCCGCGCCTTCGCCGAGATCGCCCCGGAGGTCCTCATCGACCGCCTCGCCGCGGACTACGCCGACGCGCTGCTCGCGGCCGGGCACACCACCATCCGCCTGGTCGGCTACTGCCTGGGCGGCCTGCTCGCCACCGAGGTGGCCCGGACCTTCACCGAACGCGGCGGCAGCGTGGACCGGCTCACCGTGATCAGCAGCTACCCACCGGAATTCGAGGTGGAGGAGCCCATGGTGCTGGAGGGCACTTTCGCGCAGGCGCTCGGAGCCGACCCCGCGACACTGGGATATCCGGGCGACACCGAGGAACTGGGTCGCGCCCTCGCCGGTATCCTGGCCGCCACACCGGGCCGGATACCCGCCGGATCACTCGATTTCGGCGGCCTCGCGGAGTTGTCACCGGAGGAGCGGATCGCGCGGATCACCACCGACCCGCACCAGTTCGCGGTGTTCCGCAACAGCTTCCAAGCGGCCAGTCGGCACGCGCCGCCGCTGTACGCCGGTGACATCACCCTGCTGCGACCGCGCGAGGGGATGCGGTTGGTCTCCGGCATGTCCGGCGATCTCACCGACTACTGGTCCACGGTGTGCCTGGGTCGGCTCGATGTCGTGGAGATTCCCGGCAACCACTTCACCTGCCTGGCCCACGACCTCACCGCGCGGCTGTGACGGCCGGTCCCGTCATCGGAGTGCTCGGCGCGACCGGAGCCGTCGGGTCGGCCCTGCTCGGCATGCTCTCCGATCACGCCGTGCGGCCGGGCACCCGAGCGGATTTCACCGACCTGCGGCACTGGGCCACCGGCTGCGCGGTGGTCGTGAACTGCACCGGCGTGCCCGTCGCGGACCGGATACACAGTGCCGGAGCCGATTACGTCGACCCGGCCGCGCGGCCCGGCGAGTTGGCTGCGCGGCCCGGCGAGTTGGCTGCGCGGCCCGGCGAGTTGGCTGCGCGGCCCGGCGACTTGGCCGCACGGCCCAGCGATCCGGCCACACGACCCGGCGATCCGGTTGCACGGCTCGTTGGTCAGGCCGCACGGCCCGGGGGTCCAGCAGGCCCGGGCCGGGACGAGCGGATCGCCGTCTACGACGCCGGTGCCATGCCCGGGGCGGCCGGATTGCTGCCGCGCTACCTGGCCGCCGCCCGCGGGGTGCGGCCCGCGCGGCTATCGGTGACCGCGGGCGGCCTGTACCGGTTCACCCCCGCGGCGGCACGGGAGTTCCTCGCGACCTCCGACGGATGGCGGGAGCAGGCGGCCCGCGTCGATCGGGCACTGGGGCTCACCGGCTCCGACTGGAGCACCCGCTTCGACGGCGACTGCGTGCGGCGCCTGCTGCGCGGCGGTGCGCCGACGGTCGAACAGCTCTTGGCGGCAGCCGCCGCGGATACCGCGGGCCGAACCGAATATCTGGTCATCACAGCGGAATTGACCGATGTGGACGGCACGGTCCACCGCGCGCGGCTGCGTGCCGGGTCCGACCTCACCGCCACCATCGCGGCCACCACCGCCCGCGCCGTCCTGGACGGCGAGATCCCGCCCGGCAGCCACAGCGCCGACGATGTGCTCGACCCGCTCCGGGTGATTCCGCCATTGCTCGGCGAGGAAGGAACACTGTGAAAGTCCTCGTGTGCGGTACCGGCTTCGGCCGGGTGTACCTGCGCGCCCTGGAACGAGAACCGTTCCAGCTCACCGGCATTCTCGCCCGGGGCGGCGAACGCTCCCGCGCCTGCGCGCGGGAGTACGGGGTGCCGCTGCACACCGCGCCCGACCAGGTCCCCGACGGTGTGGATCTGGCCTGTGTGGTGGTGCCCAGCGGCGTCGGCGGCGGCCCCGGAGCCGAACTCGCCCAGGCGTTCCTGGCGCGCGACATCCCGGTACTGCTCGAACATCCGGTGCGCGCCGACGAACTCGCCGACTGCCTGCGGGTCGCCGCGCGGCGACGAGTCATGTTCGGCGTCAACACCTTCTACCTGCATCTGGAGCCGGTGCGTCGGTTCCTGGACGCGGCGCACCGACTGCTGCGCACCCACCCGGCGACCTTCGTGGACGCCAGCTGCGCGGTCCAGGTGTCCTACGATCTGCTCGACATCATCGGGCAGACCCTGGGCGGACTGAGCCCGTGGGCGCTGGAACCGTCGGAGATCTCGCAACGACTGCACGGCCTGGCCCGGTCGGCGTTCACCGACCGGTGCGTCAACGCGGTCATCGCGGGGGTGCCGGTCACCCTGCGGGTGAACAACCAGGTCGTACCCGATGATCTCGACCATCCAACGCATCTGCGGCACCAGGTCACCCTCGGCACCGAGGCGGGCACCCTGGTGCTGGCCAGCACCCACGGGCCGGTGCTGTGGTGTCCCGCCGTCCACGTGCCCAAGGACAGCGGCACCTTCGCCCTCGACGGAGTGGACGCCACCCCGACGGTGGCGTGCCTGGGGCCGTCCACCGCGCCCGGCGTGCGGGACGTCTTCGACCAGGTGTGGCCGGACGGAGTGCGACATTCGCTGCTGACCATGCGGCAGGCCATCGCCGACGGCGTCGACCCCCTCGCGGCGGGGCAGTACCACCTGACGCTGTCGCGGCTGTGGTCGGAGCTCACCCGCGGACTGGGCTACCCGCTGCCGGTGCGGCGGGCGCCCGCGCCCGCCGTGCGGATCGACGAACTGCTGCCGGAGAGGAGCTGAGATGTCCACGGGCACCACCGACACGTCCACCGGCGACACCGTCTTCAATCCGCTCGACTCCCGGCACATCCGCGATCCGTATCCGCTGCTGCGCGACCACCCGCCGGTGGCCTGCCCGTTCTCCGGATTCCGGGTCGTGGTGTCCGACGCGGTGTCGCGCACCGTGCTGCGGGACGCAGCGAGCTTCTCGAGCCAGGCGAACAACACCGTCGCCGCACAGGCGACCGCGCCGGAGAAGGTGCCGGCGCTGTCCCAACTCGACGCACCCGAGCACACCCGGCTGCGCGCGCTGATACGCGGACAGTTCACCGCCAAGGCACTGGCCGACCTGGAACCCGTCCTGGCGGCACACGCTCGCACGCACGCCGCGGCCGCCGAGGATCTGGTGACCGACTTCGCCGAACCGCTGCCCGCCCTCGCCCTCGCCGAATTCCTGGAACTGCCAAGCGATCTGGTGCGACGGTGGGTGTCGGAGTTCACCACCCTGGTCGGCTACGAGACCGCGCCCGGCTGGTCGGAGTTCCGCGACCACGTCGGCGGCCTGCGGCTGCGGCGCTTCCCCGACCTCACCGCGCCGGAGCGGCGGATGCTCGTGCACTTCCTCGTCGTCGCCGGTGTCCGCAATGTCACCCACCTGATCGGCAATCTGCTGCACCGCCTGCTGATCTCGCGGATGTGGCCGCTGCCCGCCGAGCACCTCGGCGCGGCCGTCGAGGAGTCGCTGCGGCACGAGCCACCCGCGCTGTGGAGTATGCGCACGGCGACGCGCCCCTGCCCGGTCGGCGACACACCGGTCGCGGCGGGGGAGCGGATCTTCGTCGTCACCGCCGGAGCCAACCGCGATCCCCGACGCTGGCCGGACCCCGACGAGTTCCGGTTGCATCGGCCGGGCGCGGCGGGCCACCTCAGCTTCGGCACCGGGCCGCACGCCTGCCTCGGCGCGACATTCACCCGCCTGCAAGCCCAGATCTATCTGCGCGTGCTGGCCGAGACCGCACCGCGCCTGCGGCTGGCGGACGGATTCAGCTATCGATCGACCGGCGACCTGATGAGTCGCGGTCCCGCCACGCTACCGGTACGGAGGTTGCCGTGTCCCTGATGGATCAATCGGATCTGGTGACGCCCTGGGCGATTCGGGTCGCGGCGACCCTGCGCATCGCCGATCTGATCGCCGACGGTGTCGACGACGCGCACGAGTTGGCCCGCAAGGCCGGGGCGAATGCCGATGCGCTGCACCGTTTGCTGCGCTACCTCGCCTGCCGTGGCGTGTTCACCGAAACCGCGCCCGGCCGCTTCGGACTCACCGACTCCGCGCGGCTGCTGTGCTCGGATCACCCACTCGCCATGCGGGATTGGTTCGACCTGGACGGGGCGGGCGGTCGCATGGACCGCGCGTTCGGCGCACTGCTCGAGGTGGTGCGCACCGGTGAGCCCGGCTATCCGGTGGTGCACGGTCGATCGCTGTGGGACGACACCGACGCCTCCTACAACGAACTCATGAGCAAGCACACCCGCTTCACCGTGCCCACCCTCACCGACGCCTACGCCTGGGACCGGGTGCGCTCGGTGGTCGATGTCGGCGGCGGCTCCGGTGCGGTGCTCAGCGCACTCGCGTCGGCGCATCCCCGGCTGACCGGCACCCTGGTGGATCTGCCCGATGCCGCCGATGCCGCCGCCCGCGCCTTCGAGCGAGCCGGGCTGGGCGAGCGGTGCACCGCCCGGGCGGGCGACTTCTTCGAACCGCTGCCCGCGGGCGCGGACGCCTACCTGCTGACCTGGGTGCTGCACGACTGGCCCGACGCCGACGCCGCACGCATTCTGCGGCGGTGCGCCGAGGCCGCGGGCCCGCACGGTCGCGTTCTCGTGGTGGAGAACCTGGACAGCGGTGTGCGGCCGGAGATCACCACCGCCATGGATCTGCGCCTGCTGGTCCTGTTCGGCGGGCGCGAACGCACCAGCGAACAGCTCGACGAACTGGCGGCGGCGGCCGGGCTGCGGCGGCTGTCCGCCCGCACTCTGCCGGGACCGACCCCGGTCTGGCTGATGGAGTACGCGCGGTGATCGACCCCTATGCCGCCACCGCCGAGTTCTACGACCTGGTCGCGGCGCCGCTGTGGGCGCGCAAGGGGCCGGTGCTGGCGGCCGCGCTGCGGCGGGCCCGGCCCGACCTGGGCCCGATCCTGGACATCGGCGCGGGCACCGGGCTGTCCACCGCGGCGGTCGCCGACGCGGTGCCGGACGCGAAGGTCATCGCGGTGGAGCCGTCGGCGGCCATGCGGATCGCGCTGGCCACCCGGATCGCGGTGCGCGGACTGACCGATCGCGTCACCATCGTGGCCGATCCGGTGAGCGCGCTGGCCTTTCCGGTCCGGCTGGGCGGGGCCGTCGTCTACGGCGTACTCGGCCACCTGCCCGCCGCCGATCGGACCCGGCTGCTGACCACGCTCGGTGAGCGGCTGGCTCCCGGAGCTCCCGCCGTCGTCGAACTGCTCGACGAGACCGCGCCGCCCACTCCCGCCCTGACCCGGATCGCGCGAGTTCCGGTGGGGGAGAACCACATCGAAGTCTGGAGCCGCGGTAGCGAGGACGAACCGTCGCGGCAGCCGGGCGGCCCGGCGCGGTGGACGCTGACCTACCGGCTGCTGCACCGGAACACGGTGCTGCGGACGGTGCAGACCCCCATGCCGTGGGCGGACTACGACCTGGCCGCCCTGCGTGCCGAGGCGCGGCGGGCGGGACTGCGCTGTACGCGCGTCGCCCCCGATACCGTACTGCTCACCCGCGGCGACGCCGCCGAATTCGAGTGAAGGACAGCCCGGTCATGCCCTCCCTGCTGGAGCTGTCCATGCACTTCTTCGTGCAGATGGCCGTCATTCTGGTGGTGTACCGGCTGGTGTGGCTGGTGTGCCGACCGCTGGGACAGGTGCAGGTGGTCGCCATCATGGCCGCCGGATTCCTGCTCGGCCCTTCGGTGCTCGGCGCGGTGTGGCCCGCCGCGCAGCGGTGGCTGTTCCCCACCACCATCGCCATCGGCGGCGAGACCGTGACCCATCCGTCGCTCGGCGTCATCTACGTCGTCGGGCAGCTCGGGCTGGTGCTGTACATGTTCCTGGTCGGCTCGGCCTTCCAGACCGACATTCTCGGCGCGCACGTCCGAGTGGCGGGGGCCACCGCCACCGCCGGGGTGGCGGTGCCGATGCTGCTGGGCGGGGCGACGGGACTGGTGCTGGCCGCCCGTGGCGGTTACTTCACCGACGAGATCGCATCCTGGCAGGCGGCGCTGTTCCTGGCCGCCGCGGTCGCCATCACCGCGTTTCCGATGCTGGCGTGGATCATTCACGATTCCGGGCTGCACCGCACGCGCATCGGCACCATGGCGCTGGCCTGCGCCGCCTCCGACGACGCCTGCGCGTGGGTGCTGCTGGCCGCGGTCGTGGCCAGTACCCGGGGTGATGCGGCGGGTGCGCTGATCGCGGTGGGCGGCGGCGTGGGGTTCGTGGTGTTCATGCTGACCGTCGGCAGGCGTGCGCTGGCACCGCTCAACGGCTGGGCGGACCGCGACCCGCACGGCGACGCCGTGGCGACCGCACCGCTGATCGTCATGCTCACGGTGGTGCTGCTGTGCGCCTGGTTCACCGACCTGGTCGGCGTGTACTCGGTGTTCGGAGCGTTCGTCGCCGGTATCGCCATGCCGCGCGGCCGCCTGCTCGATCAGGTGCGCGCCCGCACCGAACCGCTGGTGTCGTATCTGCTGCTACCCGCGTTCTTCATCTTCTCCGGCCTCAATACCGAACTGAGCCTGATCCTCGAGCCATCGGTCCTGCTGACGGCCGTCGCCGTACTGGTGGTCTCGTTCGGCGGCAAATTCGGCGCGGTCACCCTGGCCGCCCGCTACCAGGGCATGAGCTGGCGCGAAGCCGGTTCGATGGGCGCGCTCGCCAACGCCCGCGGCCTGATGGAACTCATTCTGCTGAATATCGGCCTCACCGCGGGCCTCATCACCCCCGCCCTCTACACCATCCTCGCCCTCATGGCCCTCGTCACCACCTTCGCCACCACCCCCCTCTTCCGACTCTTCGAACGCAACGCCCACAAGCACGGCCGCACCTTCGGCGCCGACGGCGAGGTGCCCATCCGATCGGAGGAGATGCGCACAGCCCGCTGAAGTCACTCGCGGCGGTGCCGTTCGGCCCTGCTGTCGACCGGGGCGGTGGCGCATGGTGAACGGTAGGCGGCCAACGGGTTTCGCCGGATCCGACTACCGCCCTCGAAAGGAGTGAGACAATGGACTGGCCCACCGCGGCGGTGCTCATCGCACTGCTCATCGCCATCACCGCGATCGTGACCACCATGATCGCGGCGCGCAATGGCAAGTCGTGATCTCGTGAAGTGACCATGGACCCACCGCTGGGGGCGGAAGGGCGGTACCGACCGCTCCCGGAGGCGACCAGACTCACCATTATGAGCAGCAGCGATTTCCCCACGACGGCAACCGTTCCCGATCGGTCGACGGTGACAGCGGCGCTGGAGCTCGCCGCTCGCGCCCCGTCCGTCCACAACACCCAGCCCTGGCGCTGGATCTTCGACGGGCACAATCTGCACCTGTACGGCGATGTCGACCGCCGCCTGCCAGCCACCGATCCGCACCATCGCCAGTGGGCGATGAGCTGCGGCGCCGAGTTGCATCACGCCCGGCTCGCCTTCGCCGCCCGCGGCTGGCACACCGATGTGGTCCGGCTCCCGGAGACCGAACATCCGGAGCGGCTGGCCACGCTGCGCTTCCACGCCTGGCCGGATCCGCCCGTGGCGGTGACGGCGCGGGCGGAGGCCATGGCCCGCCGCTACACCGATCGGCTACCGCTGGCCGAGCCGCAGGGGTGGGTCGCCCTGTCGCCCACCCTGCGCGGCCTGGCCTCCCCGCACGATCTCGCCCTGGACGTGCTGGACGAGAACGCCCGCTCCCAGCTGATCGAACTGTCCCGGCACGCCACCGCCGCCCGCCGCTACGACATGCAGTACCGGTCGGAACTGGATTGGTGGGCCGGGCATTCCGGTATGTCGTCGGGCGTTCCGCCGGAGGCGTTGCCCACCGTGGGCGAAGAGGCCCGCGTCGGCGTCGCGCGGTCGTTCCGGCATCCCGAGCACGCACCGCGCCGCACCGCCATCGACCACGCGCGACTGGTGGTGCTGAGCTCCCACGACGACACCCTGCTGCGCTGGCTGCACACCGGGGAGGCGCTCTCGGCCGTGCTGCTGGAGTGCACCGCGCACGACCTGGCGACCTGTGCCCTCACGCACGTGACCGAACTGCCCGCCGCGCGCCGGGCCATCGCCGACCTGCTGCCGCATTCGGCCCTGCCGCAGGTGGTGATCCGAGTGGGCAGCGTCGCCGAGGGGGAGCGTCCGCCGCTGACCGCGCGGCGACCGCTGACCGAAACCCTGACTTTCCACTGACAGATCGCACGCTGACAGATCGCATGCTGACAGATCGCACGCTGACAGACCACACGCTGACAGACCTCATGCTGACGGGCTCATGCTGACGGGCTCACGCTGGCTGACGGACCTCACACACACAGACCTCACGATGGCTCGGGAGTCGCCCGGACCGCACGATGGCACCTCACGATGGCACCCCACGATGGCTCGCACCTCACGATGGCTCGGGGAACTGTCCGGATCGGGGTTTGTCGGCCGAATAGTCTTTCGCTGCCCGGTCCTTCGGTACCGAGTATTGGCGCCGACGACTATTGGGCCGACGACTATTGGTGCCGACGACCGGCACCGTTCGGCCGGTGTGTGCCGGGGCCACGAGGGCGGCGACTCGGCGGCCTCGAACGGTCGGTGCGGTCGGCGGCGACCGGTTCAGCGATCGGTGACCACGGCCGCGTCGTCGATCAACTCCACCCGGTCCACCCCCGCGACGGTGCGCGCCAGGGCCGCCACCACACTCTGCTCGCTGGCGTCGGCGAACAGTCCGCGGATGACCACCTGACCGTCGGTGACCTCGATGGACCAGGCGCGGCGGCTGCCCGCGTAGTCGTCGAGCAGGGCGCGCACGCGCGCCTCGACGGTGGTCTCGTCACGAATGAGCGCGCGCAGTAGATCGCTGCGGGCGACGATGCCGACCAGCAGGCCGTGCTCGACCACCGGCATGGACCGCAACTGCCCGCTGAGCATGCGCGACGCGATGGCGGAGATATCGGTGCCGGGCGTGACGACCTCGGCGGGTACCGCCATGACGGCCTCGACGATGGCGGTGTCCAGATGCGAGGTGACACCCAGTGCGTCGGATTCGGAGAACATGCCCACCACTCGGCCCTCGTCGTCGACGACGGGTAGTGCGGCGAAGCCGTGGCCGGTGAGCAGGGCGACCGCCGCGCGGACGGTGACCTGCGGTCCGACGGTGACGACCGGGCGGGTGAGGATATCGCGTGCGTACATGGTGATCATCTCACTGGTGTGTCGGGTTGGCGGAAATCGACGGCAGCCGAAGGGAATCGGCGATGGTGTCGGCCCAGCGGCGGATGTCGTCCCAGTCGCGCAGATCGCCGTAGCGGCCGCCGCCCATCGCCAGATAGATGAGGTGGACCCACAGCGGCACGCCGTCGCGGTCCATCCGACCGGCGAAGGTGCGGCTGCCCACGACACCCATCGAGGTGCCGATCGAGGCCAGCTTGCCCGCCCACTGTCCGGCGAACCAGCGTCCGACGGGACCGCGCAGCGCCGGGGCGAGACCCACGGCGAACAGCCACGTCGGGCGGCTCTCCAGCGCGTCCCGATGAGTGCGCGCGTACTCGTGCATCGTCGGCAGCAGATCCGTATTGCGCACGGCACTGCCCAGCACGACGGCGTCGAAATGGGCCAGCTCGGGCGCCTGCGTCACGGAGGTGACTTCGACCGCGGCTCCGCGCGCGGACAGGTGCGCGCCGAGGAATTCGGCGACCCCACGGGTGGAACCCGCTGCGGTTGCGTACAGAATCGCGATACGCGGTGTTCGACTTGCCATGGGAACAGCGTCGCGCGTGGGCGGCGCACTCGGGAGAGGCGTCCTGCCCGCGCCGACCGGGACCAATGTCCCCGAACGGCGTCCCCGAACGGCGTCCCCGAACGGCGCGGATCCCGTTCGCGTACGGGCGTTCTCGGTGCGGTTGTGCTCACTGCGGTTGTGCTCACCGCTGCCGTTCTCACCGCGGTTGTGCTCACCGCTGCCGTTCTCGGTGCTGCCGTTCTCGGTACTGCCGTTCTCGACGCGGCTGTTCTCAATGCGGCCGCACTCCGCGCAGCAGCCAGCCGCCGCCCGCCAGCGTCGCGACGGCGGGCAGCCAGCTACGCGGCGGCGGAGGCGCGACCGCGGCGGTGAGCTGATCCAGCACTCCTCGGTGCCGCAGCGTATCGGCGAGGTCGACGAGCAGATCGGGCATATCGAGGGCGAGGGCGAGATAGTCGATGCGCTGTTCGCGCAGCGTGGCCCAGAGATTGGCCGGGGTGGGCAGCAGCGCCAGCAGCAGTTGCGGCAGCAGGGGCCGCAGCAGCGTCGACAGGTCGAGATCGGGGCGGATCACCCGTGCCGTCGACTCCAGGGTGACCAGCGATCGGCACAGCAGCATGAGTTCGCGCGGGAAGACGATGCCGAAACTGCCGCCGAGTCCCAGATCTCGCAGCAGCAGTTGGGCCGCGGTCATGCCGGTCTCCGCCTCATACCAGTCCTCCACCAGATCGGCCACGGCATCGCGGAAGCCGCGCGGATCCGCGCCGGGGCGCAGGGTGGACATGCGCAGCAGTTGGGTGCCGACCGAGGCGTAGTCGCCACCGATGAGGGCCAGCAGCATGAGTCCCATGCGGCGGCGCTGCACACGGTCGAGGCGGCCGAACATGCCGAAATCGAGCAGGCACACGCGGTTGTCGGGCAGCAGCAGGATATTGCCGGGATGCGGATCGGCGTGGAACAGCCCGTCGGTGAACAGCTGCCGCACCATCCAGCTGGCCCCGGCGGCCAACACCTTCTCCGGATCGATGCCCGCCGCCGTCAGTTCCGCGGCGGGTGCGGGTTCCAGACCGTCGATGAGGTCGGTGGTCAGCACTCGCGAGGTACTGAGCTGCCGGTGCACCGCGGGCACCACGAACCGGTGGTCGGCGGCGCTGTTGCGGCGGATCTGCTCGGAAACCATTGCCTCGCGGCGGAAGTCGAGCTCCCGGGTGGTGTAGGCGGCCAGCTCGTCGACCGCGTCGGTGGGGCGGAAGGCCAGTGCGCCGGGGCGATGGCGTTCGATGGATCCGGCCATCCACCGCAGCAGGGCCAGGTCGCGGGCGACCAGTTCGTTCACCCCGGGCCGCTGCACCTTCACCGCCACCCGCCTGCCGCCTGGCAGCGTGGCGCGGTGGACCTGGGAGAGGGAGGCCGCGGCGAACGGTTCGGGTTCGAAGTCGCGGAAGAGCCGACGCAGCGGGGCGCGCAGTTCGAGTTCGACCGTCTGCCGGGCCGCGGCGGCGTCGAAGGGCACCGCGTGCGTGTGCAGGCGTTGCAGGGCCTGGGCGTAGGGGAGCGGGAGGTAGTCGGGGCGCAGCGCCAGCATCTGCCCGAGCTTGACGAAGGTGGGACCGAGTTGTTCTAGCACTTCGCGAATGCGTTCCGGCAGTGGGTGTTCCAGAGCCTGGTGATGTGGGCACTGGTCGAGTCCGGCCGCGCAGTGCAGTCGGCAGCGCAGCGACCCGCATTCGCGGACCGTCAAAGCGTCTCCGAGCCAGCTGGTTTCGCTGCTCCACAGCACCCGGCCGATCTGTGATGCGCGGGCGACCCGCGCCCGAATGCCCACATGTGACGATCGCGCCATGACTCCGCCTTCCGTCGTCGGCACCTCCACGCTCGCCCGCCGCGACGTCATCGCGATAGGGGATATCGGAATCGCGCGGCGGGTCCTCGGTCAGCAGTCGCGCCGGGGGCGCGCCGTGCGGCGGGGATGGTCGAACGGGTCGCCGCCTGGTGACCAAAGGCCCTCCGCAGGTGCCGATCGCGATGGCACAGTGCCTGACAAGGAGGTTCTGCGATGTTGCTGCAGCGTTCAACGGAGCCGGAGTCGATGCTGACGGTGTCGGTCGGTCACCACGTCTCGGCCGCGGGGGCGGCCTACGCCCGGGAGAAGGTCGGGCACGCCCTGACGTTCGCGCCCGAACCGGTACTCGCCGCGCGGGTGCGGCTCACCGGCCACCGAGATCCGGCGGTGTCGGAAGCGGTGGTGGCACAGGCGAATGTGAATATGCAGGGCCGCCCGGTCCGGGTCCAGGTGCGGGCGGCGTCGACCCGGGAGGCGGTGGACCTGCTGGCGGATCGGCTGCGTGCCCGGCTGCTGCGCCTGACCCGGAACTGGGAGGCGGTGCGCCACCGCCGGACGCCCACCCGGCCGCACGAGTGGCGACACGGCGCGTCCGCGCGGACCCCGCTGCCCTATTTCCCGCGCCCGGTGGAGGAGCGAGAGGTGCTGCGCCGCAAGTCCTATGCCCTCGGCACCGAAACCTGCGACGGGGCCGCCGCCGAGATGGACCTGCTGGACTACGATTTCCACCTCTTCGTCGAATCCGGCACCGGCCAGGACAGCGTGCTCTACCACGCCGACGACGCCGGTTTCCGCCTGGCCCAGCTGGATCCCCGCCCCGACGACGTCGCCCGCGGCAACACCCCGGTCATGATCAGCCTGGCCCCCGCGATCGTCACCGACCTCCCCGGCGCCATCGACCGCCTGGAGGTCACCGGCTGGCCGTTCGTCTTCTACCGCGACCCCGACCTCGGCCGCGGCTGCGTCGTCTACCACCGCTACGACGGCCACTACGGCGTGATCGTGCCGTCGCGCTGACGGCGCCCGGTGGCGGGCGGGGCCGTGCCGATGCCCGTCACCGCGGTGGTCAGGGGTTACGGGTGAGGGTGCCGTCGGGGCCGGTGCTCTCCATCGTGGTTTCCGGTCGGGTTTCGTCGATCTCCGTGGTGAGATCGGTGACGACGTCCACCACGCCGTCGACGGCGGCGGTGAGCACCCTGATGATCTCGATCATGCTGCCGCGCTCCACCGTTCCGCTCAGGGTGACCACACCCTGGTCGACCGTGACGGAAACCGCGGAGTGGGGTACGGACATCGCGCGGCGCAGCACCTCGTCACGGACTTCCGCGGCGAGTTCCGAGTCGGGGCGGCGGTACACGCTGAGCAGGTCCTTGCGGCTGACGATGCCGCGCAGCACCCGGTCGGGGCCGAGTACGGGTAGGCGCTTCACGTGTTGGCGGGCCATGAGGGCGGCCGCCGTGGTGAGCCGGGCCCCGGCGTCCACCGCTACCACGGGCGCGCTCATCAGGTCCGCGGCCGTGCGTCCGGTGCCGCGTTGCGTGAACAGTCTGCGGCGCAGGGCCTGCCAGGCGGAGACGGGTGCCACGCCCGCTCGGCGGCCGAGCAGATCGGCCTCGGTGACGATGCCGACCACCCGGCGGTGCGCGTCGATGACCGGGACACCGCTGACGGCGTGTTCGGCCATGGTGCGAACGATGCCGTGGAAGGGCATGTCCACCGGCACCGTGATCACGTCCTGGGTCATGACGTCCGCGACTCGTTTATGCCTCATGGCGTGAGTGTCCGCCGCCGCATCGGCGGTGGGACAGGGCCGAAACGGGGGTGCGGGCGGGACTTTCGGCCCTGCGCGGCGTTGGTGCGCCGGAATCGAGTGCCGAACTACTCTGTCGGATTCGCTCTGTCTGCCGAATCCTCGTTTACAGGAGTGTTTTTCGATATCAGGGGTGTGCCATGAACAGCGCCGCTACGGAGGAACAGTATGCGCCCGCGGGGGAGGAGCGGCCGATGACGGCCTATGTCGCGGACGTCTCGGTCGACGACGGTCCGGCCACTCCCATGCTGTGCCTGCTGACGAGGACTGGCGAGGTGGTCATTCCCACCGTGCCCGACGATCCCCCGGTACCCGACGGCATGACGCATGTGGTGCGGATCGAGCCACGCCGACCGTGGGCGAATCTCGCCCCCGGACAAGCTGTCTCGGCTCCCGATGACTACAGGTTGTGGCATCTGGGGGTCGGGAGCTCGGGTTCGAGTCCGATGGCGGGCGCGGCCCCGCTCGCCCTCACCGTCGGCACCGCGGCGGTGCCCCGTTCGCTGACTCGGACGCGCCCCACTCCGGGACCTGCCTCGCACGATGGCTCCCGTCTGGCCCTCACGGCCGTTGCGGCGCTGTCCGTTGCGGTGTGTGTGGTGCTGATCGTTCGCGCGTTGCGCGCCCGCACCGAATGACCTTCGGGCAGCTGACCTTCGGACAGCGGGCGGCAGCTGCTGCCGGGTCCGTCACGGCGTGCGGTGCTGCGTCGCGGCCGACGTGCGGGGCAGTGCGGTCGAACCCAGCACCATATGTGCGAAGAGGCCGATATCGGCGGCGCCGAGCAGCGATCAGATCGGCGGACCGGGACAGTTCCAGCAGCTCCCGATCGGCGTGGCCGTGCCGGATGTCGACAACTATGTCGAGGGGAGCGGTCGACTCCAGCTCCGCCGTGGACCGGAGCGCGGTGCGCCGGGCGCTGTCGAGCGCGGCGGCGGCCTGCCGATGACGGCTGCCCCCGGGCCGGTACTGGGGACGGTCCAGGGGTGGGAGCACGTAGACCAGGCGCAGCGGCGCGGAACGGGACAGCGCCGCCGCGGCCGCCCATTCGACCGCGCGCAACGCGGCGGCGGAGCCGTCGACTCCGACGACGACGGGTGGCTGTCGGTCGGCACCGTGGGGCGGGCCGGGGC
Organism: Nocardia sp. CC213A; assembly: GCF_030766805.1. Classification (NCBI taxonomy): domain Bacteria; kingdom Bacillati; phylum Actinomycetota; class Actinomycetes; order Mycobacteriales; family Nocardiaceae; genus Nocardia; species Nocardia sp. CC213A. Next base: position 192,107 of record NZ_JASFXA010000001.1, on the reverse strand, counting down.
GTCGTTGCGGGGTCTTCGGGTCCATGGTCTCAGCTTCTGTGCTCGGCGACCACGTGTGTAGAGGCGGCGCGCCCGTCGCGGCTGGGACCAAAGACCTTGCGGGAGTGGGCTGGGCGGCCCTCCCGGCACCGACGTGTCCGAGCGCAGAGTAGTCGGTGCCGGCCACCGCAGAGCCGGGGCAGAGGGAGAGGCGATGGAGAGTCGACCCCGCGATTGGATGGCGGTTCGGGCGCACCGCGTCACCGCATCCGCCACGCACGTGACCGGCTGGTTGCGGAACGCGGCCGATGCGCACGGTGAGATCCGGCGCGGCGATATCGACGCCATCGCCACGGCGGCACATCTGCCCCAGGCCACGGTGGCCGGCTCCGCGTCGTTCTACGCGGATCTGACCGAGCCGCGACCGATCAGCGTGTGCGACGGCACCGGATGTTTCGTCGCGCGCGGCGGCTACCCGGCGGCACCGGGCCCGGACGAGCGATCGGTCTATTGCCTGGGAAGCTGTCATGCCGCACCAGCGGAACTGCACGGCGAGACATTGCTGAGCGGTTCGGAGCGCACGCCCGCACCGCCGATTCCCTACGCTTGCCGCGCCGCGGAGCCGGTGGTGCTCGCCGGACTGGTCGGTGACGCGCAGCCCTGGCAGGTGTGGGCCGAGGTGGTCGAGACCCGCCGCCAGCACGAGATCTGGCACGAGGTGGTGCGGTCGGGGCTGCGCGGCCGGGGCGGCGCCGAATACGTGGTGAGCGCCAAATGGCGTGCGGCCGTCCGGAATCCGGCCCCCCGCTATGTGGTCGCCAATGGCGACGAGGGCGATCCGGGCTCGTACTGCGACCGGCTGCTCATGGAATACGACCCGCACCGGGTGCTGGAGGGGATGGCGCTGTGCGCCGCGGCGGTGGGGGCCGACCGAGGAATCGTCCTGGTCCGTTCGGAGTATCCGGTGGCGGCGCGGACGATGCGCGCCGCCATCGACCAGGCCCGCGCATCGGGGCAGCTGGGCCGCGACATCCACGGGTCCGGACTCGACTTCGACGTGACCGTGCAGGTCGGCGCGGGCGCGTATGTGGCCGGTGAGGAGACCGCGCTGCTGCGCTCCCTGGAGGGTTTGCGCGGCACGGTGCAGACCCGACCGCCCTACCCGACCGAATGCGGCTACGGTGGCCGTCCGACCGTGCTGCAGAATGTCGAGACCCTCGCGGCGGTGCCGTGGATCGTGCGCAACTGCGGCGAGTCGTATGCGAAGCTGGGGCGGCCCGAGGAGACGGGCACCAAACTCGTCTGCCTGAACTCCGAATTCACCCGCCCCGGCGTGTACGAGGTGGAGTTCGGCGCCTCGCTGCGCTGGATCGTCGAGGACCTCGGCGGTGGGCTGCGCGACGGACATCGGCTGCGGGCCCTCCAGGTCGGCGGCCCCCTGGGTGGATTCCTCGCCCCCGACGAACTCGATACCGGACTGGCCACCGCGGACCTGGCCGAGCGGGGCGTGAGCCTCGGACACGGCAGCCTGGTCGCGGTGCCGGACACCGTCGGCGCGGTGGATCTGCTGCGGCAGCTGTGGACCTTCGCCGCCCGGGAGAGCTGCGGCGCCTGCGCCCCGTGCCGGGTGGGCACCCGGCGCGGACAGGAGCTGGCCGAGCGCATGGACGCCGCAGAGCCCGCCGCCGACGCGACGATGCGGCGACTGCTCGACATCATGCGCACCGGCAGCATGTGCGCGTTCGGCACCGGGGTGGCGGCGGCGGTCCGAAGCCTGTTGCGCGTCTATGGAATCCACGACCGGGGGTGACCGTGATGGTACGTGTGTACGTGGCCGGCACGCCGGTCGAGACCGCCGCCGCCGCGACGGTGCTGGACGCCATCCGGGCGTCCGGCCGTGAACTGCCCACCCTGTGCCACGACGATCGGCTGCTACCGCGCGGTTCCTGCCGTATCTGCCTGGTCGCCGCGGACCGACGCGCGGTCGCGGCCTGCACCACACCGGTCCATGACGGCATGATGATCGACCCCGGCGATCCGGTGGCCCGTGCCGCTGCCCGCGGCACCCTCGAGTTGATCGTCTCCGAACTGCCCGCCCGTGCACTCGGCATACCGCCTGAGCGCAGTGAACTGGTGCGCGTCTGTGCGAGCGTCGGCGTCGAGCGGGGTGCGTTCACCGGTGCCGTGCACACCAGCGGCACCGACGATTCGCATCCCTATATCGGCGTCGACCGGGACCTCTGCATCGCCTGTGGCCGCTGTGTCGCCATGTGCGCCGATGTCCAGGGCACCTTCGCACTCGAGTTGGCCGGTCGAGGCTTCGACACCGTCGTCACCGCGGGGGACGGCGGCACGTGGGCGCAGTCGCCGTGTGTGTCGTGCGGTGGCTGTGTCGACTCCTGTCCGACCGGCGCGCTCTACGACAAGCACGCCGTGGGCCGCACCGCGACCGCGACGACCACCACGACCTGCGGCTACTGCGGTGTCGGCTGCGCACTCGACGTGCACACCGACGCGGCGGGCATCGTGGCCGTGACCCCGACCCATCACGCACCGGTCAATCGCGGACACGCCTGTGTGAAGGGGCGTTTCGCCCACGGGTTCGTGACATCCGGTGACCGCCTCACCCAACCGCTGCTGCGCGCGGCGGGGCGTGGATCGCCACTGCGACCAGCCACCTGGGAGGAGGCCCTCGCGCACATCGCGCGGGAGCTGACCCGGGTGCGCGATACCCACGGCGGCGACGCCATCGGCATGATCTGTTCCGCGCGCGCCACCAACGAGGAGAACTACCTCGCGCAGAAGATCGCCCGAACGGTCCTGCGCACCAACAATATCGACAACTGCTCCCGGCTGTGCCACGCACCGACCGCGGCCGGGCTCACCGCGTCGTTCGGGTTCGCGGGCGGTACCAACTCCTTCGACGACCTCGACCGCGCCGACTGCATTCTGGTCGCGGGGGCCAATCCCACCGAAGCGCATCCGGTGGTCGGTTCCCGGATCGTGCACCGGGTGCACGCCGGGGCGCGCCTGGTGGTGGTGGATCCGCGCCGGACCGAACTGGCGGACCTGGCGGATGTGCACCTGCGGGGCGTGCCGGGGTCGAATGTGGCCGTCTTCAACGCGCTGGCTCGCCTGCTGCTCGACTCCGGCCAGGTGGACCACGACTATCTGCGTGACCGCACCACCGGACTCGACGAACTGACGGCCCTGCTCGCCGACTACTCCGCCGAGCGGGTGGCCGCTGTCGCGGGCGTGCCCGCGGCGGCGCTGGCCGATGCCGCCCGCCTGTTCGGCAGCGCGCGACATCCGGTGATCCTGTACGGCCTGGGCATCACCGAACACGCCCACGGCACCGACGGGGTGCGCACCCTGGCCAATCTGGCGCTGTTGCGGGGGACCGTCGGCACTGCGGACGGCTGCGGGGTGCTGCCCCTGCGCGGGCAGAACAATGTGCAGGGCGCATCGGATATGGGTGCGCTGCCAGATGTGCTGCCCGGCTATCAGCGGCTCGCCGATCCCGCCGTGCGCGAGCGGTTCTCCCGCGGGTGGGGAGTGCCGATACCGGAGCGGCCGGGCCTGCGCATCCCCGCCATGTTCGGCGCGGCACTAGACGGCGGCCTGCGGGCGCTCTACGTCATCGGTGAGGACCTGGTCAGCTCCGACCCCGACGCCGGGCATGTGCGGGCCGCCCTGGCCGCCTGTGAACTCGTCATCAGCCAGGACGTCTTCCTTTCGCGCACCGCCGAACTGGCGGACGTGGTGCTCCCGGCCGCGTCGTTCCTCGAGAAGGACGGCACCTTCGTGAATTTCGATCGCCGCTTCCAACGCGTCCGCCCGGCACTCGACCCACCGGGCGGGGTGCGCACCGACTTCGACATCCTGCGCGCGGTGGCGTCCGCCCTGGGAGCCGATCCCGGGTGCCCGACCCCCGCGGCGGCGCTGGACGAATGTGCTCGCCTCACACCGGCTTTCGGCGGGATCTCGCACGATCGGCTGGACCGGGTCGGACCGCTGCACTGGCCGTGCCCGGACCCCGGCCACCCCGGCACCCCCGTCCTGCACCTGGACCGCTTCGCCACCGCCGACGGCCGTGCGGCGCTCGCGGCGCGGCCATATCTGCCGCCGGGCGAGGAGCCGGACGCGGAGTATCCGTTCGTCCTGGTGACGGGTCGCCGACTGGCGCACTACAACACCGGATCCATGACCCGGCGCACCCCCAACGCCGAACTGCTCGCGGGCGAAACCCTGGACATCGCACCCGATGACGCGGCAGCGCTCGGGGTGGCGGCGGGTGATCCCGTGGAGATCCGCAGCCGCCGCGGCCGGATGGTGCTGTCGGCGCGCCCCACCGACGAGGTCGCGCCCGGACAGGTCTTCACCGCCTTCCACTTCCCGCAGGCCCCTACCAACGAGCTCACCTCGCGGTCCGCCGACGAGGTCACCGATTGTCCGGAGTACAAGGTCACCGCGGTAGCCCTGCGGTCGTTCACCGAGGAGAGAAAATGAGTCTGTTGTCCGTACACCGTCACCCGGGTTCGCTGCTGCCCGATGTCGCCGATCTGTGGAATTCCGTACTGCCGCCGGATGTCCCGATGTTCGGCGCGCACCTGCTGCGGGTCGAGGACACCGTCGAGGACGGCCGCTACGTCATTCGCGCCGAGATCCCCGGCATCGACCCCGCCGACGCCCAGGTGTCCGTGCAGAACGGTCAGCTCACCATCAAGGCCGAGCGCACCGAACGCAAAGAGGACAAGGGCCGCTCGGAATTCCGGTACGGTTCCTTCGTACGTACCGTCGCACTGCCGCCGGGTGCGCAGGAGGACGCCATCGACGCCACCTACGCGAAGGGCATACTGACCGTCACGGTGCCCATGGCCGAGCCGCAGTCGCAGGCGAAGTCGATCGAAGTCAAATCCGGCGAGTAGGTGAACCATGTCGGTCGTCACGCTGACGATGAACCCCGCGATCGATATCGCGACCGGCACCGAACGTCTCGTGGCGACCGACAAGATGCGCTGTACGCCACCGCGATTCGATCCCGGTGGCGGCGGCGTCAACGCCGCGCGCACGGTCGCGGCGCTGGATGTGCCGGTCACCGCCGTCTTCCCGACGGGTGGCCCGGCGGGTGCGCAGTTCGAGGAACTGGTGCGCGACGCCGGAGTCGCCTACCGGAAGGTTCCGGTGGCCGGACACACCCGGGAGAATCTCGCCGTCACCGACGAGAACACGCGCGAGCAGTACCGTTTCGTATTCCCCGGGCCCCGCCTGACCAACCGCGAACAGCACCGCTGCCTGGCGGCGGTGGAGAAGCTGGCCCGCAATGCCCGCTACGTCATTGCCAGCGGCACGCTGCCGCCGGGCGTTCCGGCCGACTTCTACCAGTGGCTCGCCGATATCCTGTCCGATCTCGACGTGCGCCTGGTGCTCGACACCTCGGGCGCGCCGCTGCGGGCGATGCGCGGCGGCGTGCATCTGATGAAACCGAGTGTGCGGGAACTGTCCGACCATGTCGGACGCCCGCTCATCGGGCGCGCCGACCAGGTGGCGGCGGCACGCGGCCTCGTGGACAGCGGCGTCAGCGAGATCGTGCTGGTATCGCTGGGCGCGTCGGGCGCGTTCGCGGTCACCCGGGATACCGAGCGGTGGTACGCGCCGATACAGGTGGGCGTGCGCAGCGGTATCGGGGCCGGTGACGCCATGGTGGGCGGCACCACCGTCGGTCTGGTTCGCGGCTATCGACTCGATGACGCGGTGCGGCTCGGAATCGCGGCGGCCACAGCGGCATTGGGGACGCCGGGCTCGCAGCCGGGGTCGCGCTGCCGCATTCTGGACCTGTATCGGGAGCTCACCGCGGGCGCGGGGATGGACGAAGGTCCCCACGATGTCCTGCGTTCGACCCGTGTGCGCGGTGACTGACTGCGCGACGCTGGACTATGCCGGAAAACCGGTGGCCCACTTCGCAGGACAGGCCCGCACGATGACCGAACTACACCCGCTGGATTCCAGTTTCATGGAGCTCGAGGACGCCGACCGGCATGTCAGCCTCGGTATCGGCGCGGTGGCGATCCTCTCGGGTCCGCCGCCGACGCGTACGGAAGTCGTCGCGGCCATCACGGGTCGGCTGGCGAGGCAGCCGCGGTTGCGGCAGCGGGTCCGGCGCGGACCCCTCGACCTGGTCGCCCCCGTCTGGGAGGACGACCCGGATTTCGATGTGGCGCACCATATCCGATGGACCGCGCTGCCGGATCCGGGGGATGACGCGGCCCTGTGCGAATTCGTCGCGACCGAATTGGCGGAGCGGCTCGACCGCGATCACCCGCTGTGGCAGTGCGTCGTGGTGGAACGGCTGGCTAACGAGCGCTGGGCCCTGCTCATCAAGGCGCATCACAGCCTGGTGGACGGGGTTTCGGGCGTATCGCTGTTCGAGAGCCTGTGCGACGAGACGGCCGCCTCGGAGCCGGGCGCGCCCGCGGCCGCCGAGCCCGCTGGATCGGCGGCGACGGCCGCCGAGTCCGCCGGTGCGAGCTGGATCGACGCCCTGCGCCAGGGTGCGCGACTGCCGTTGGAGCTGCCCGGGCAGCTGCTCGGCCTGGTGACCGGTCTGCTTCCGGTGGCCTACGCCGCCGTCACGCCCGCGCCGCCGTCGTCGCTGATCGGGGCCATCGGCCGCCAGCGCCGCTACGCCATCGCCCGCACCAGGCTGAGCGAGGCCCGCGAGATCGGCGCGGCATTCGGCGCGACCGTCAACGATGTGGTGCTGGCCGCGGTCACCGCCGCCTACCGCACCCTGCTGCTGCGCCGGGGCGAACAGCCCACCGCGCAGACACTGCGCGTCCTGGTGCCGGTCTCCATGCGCCCCGACACCGCCAAATACGTTCCCGACAACCGGGTGTCGGCCATGCTGCCGCTGCTTCCGCTCGATCTCGCCGATCCGGTGCAACGGTTGACCACCATTCACGAACACCTCGCGCGACACAAGGCCAGCGGTGCGCCGCACGCCGAGAAGTCGCTGCTGGCGCTGGCGGACTGGCTGCCCTTCGCGCCCGTCGCCTGGGGCGTGCGACTGCTCGGACATCTGCCCCAGCGCGGAGTGGGTGCGGTCGCGACCAATGTGCCCGGTCCGCGTCGGCCGCTGACCATGTACGGCAGGCGGGTCCTGGAACTGCTGCCCGCGGTGCCGATCGCGCTGCGCGTGCGCACCGGCATCGCCATTCTCAGCTACGACGACCAGCTGAACTTCGGCATCACCGGCGACTACGACAGCACCGCGGACCTCTCCGTGCTGGCGGAGGCCGTCGAAGCGGAGTTCCGGACCCTGCTGGCGCGGGTGCGTCGGCACAGCCCCAGCCCGGTCTGATCGTCGTCCGCTCGCGATGGGACCAAGGTCCCCACCCGGCGAGGACGCGACCGGTCCGAAGCGTCGCCGAAGGGCGGCGCCGCCGGTGACCATCGCTCCTACGGCGAGCCGGGCGACCGGCGGACCATTGAGATATGCGAAGGATCGATCCGGTGCCTCGGGCGAGGCGGACGACAACGGCGTCGTTCGGATGATCGGGTGTCGCGACGACGAGGTCGAGGCGTTGTTCCGGTCATCGTGCTCGACCGAATGGGACGTGGTGCGTGAGTCGGGTCTCGAACTGTGCGGAGAGGACTTTTTCCCCTGTCGCGAACTCGCGGCGGTTGGTGTGATGGATGACTGTTGACGAGTAGAGGTAACAGGGAGGCGACCGCCGCGTGTTTTCCACCGAGCAGGAACACCAGTTGGTGGAGTTGGACCGAGCCGAGGCGATGAGTCTGCTCGCCTCGGTGCCGTTCGGCCGTGTGGTGTTCACCCGCAATGCGCTGCCCGCCATTCGCCCGGTCAACCATCTGGTCGGTGACGGGGAGATCGTGGTGCTGCGCACCCGGGTCGACTCCGGCCTGAGCGCCACCGTGCGCGCCCGCCAGAACACGGTCGTCGCCTTCGAGGCCGACGACATCGATCCGATTCGCCGCGCGGGCTGGTCCGTCGTCGTCACCGGTTTCGCCCGCGTCCTCACCGATCCGGATCGAATCGAACGCTACGAGCGGCTGCTACGCCCGTGGGTCGACCGCGTCATGGATACCGTGATCATCATCGAACCCACCCTGGTCTCCGGAGTACGCCTCATCGCGCCCTGAGCGGCGCGGCCCCACCATGCCGCCCAGCCACAACGTCGGGGGACCTTGTACGGCGCGGACCCACAGCGACGCGGACGGCGCCGCATCTGCCCGTCGCGGTTCCACCCGCTACGCCGCGCCAGCGCTCACCGTGAACTCGTAGTCGACCAGAACCGTTCCATCCCAACGCTTCCCCGTGAGCGTGACGGTCACCGTGCGGCCGTCGTCGGCGACGTCCACCACCCCGTACTGCCCGCCGCCCGGGTACGCGCCCTCGCTGTAGGGCCCGCCCTTCACATTGCCGGGCCGGTCCAGGGCCGCGGCGTGCAGGACCGGGAAACCGTGACCGGCCGTCGTCGAGTAGTCGCTGTTGGTGCCGTCGTCGATGGCGACCATATGGGCGTCACCCGCCACCATGAGCAGATTGCGCACCCCGGCGGCCGCGATGGCGTCGGCGATGCGGGCTCGCTCGTCCGGATGTCCGGCCCAACTGTCGGATCCGGGTTCGGCGGCGCCGATCCACGGCATCGAATTGCCCCACACCACCAGGGCGTGGGTGCGGCTGGACCGCACGATCTCGTCGATGAGCCAGGCCAGTTGTTCGGCGCCGAGCATGGTGGTGTCGGTTTCCGCGGAACGGGTGTCGGTGAGGAGGAAACGGACGCGCCCCAGCGTGAACGCCTGGTTGATGGTGCCGCCGGGGGACGGGAACGCGTAGTGCGGGACCGTGGTGCCGAAGGCCGTGCGGGCGGCGTCGCGGCCGGGGGCCTCGGCTCCGGCGTCGTTGGGCCCGTAGTCGTGGTCGTCCCAGACGTAGGCGATCGGGGCGCTGCGGTAGAAGGCGGCCTGGCCCGGTTGGGTGAGCAGCCGGTCATAGGCGTCGAAGAACGGTCCGGTTTCGGTGCTTTCGATATTTCCGTAGTGCAGATCGCCGAGAGCGAGGTGGAACAGCGGATTCTCGGCGTTGAGCGCGTCGAACACGGCGCCGTTGGAGCCCACCCGGGCGCAGGCCCCGGCGGTGAACCGGAATGACATCGGGCCCACCGACGGCGTGGTGAAACGGCCTGTGCCACGGGAGGTGTCGGGTTCGCCGTCCACCACCACCGTGTACCGGTAGGACGTATCGGGTCGTAGCCCCGCGGCATCCATGCGCACGACGCGGTGTGCCCCCGCGGCCACGGCCGCGGTGTCGACGGTCCCGGAGCCGTCCGCGGCGGTGATCCGCAGCCCGGCCGTCCGATATCCGTCGGCCAGGCGTGCGGTGACGGCGATGCCGTCCGCGCGCAGCGCACCCGACCACACCCAGTCCACCCGGTCCACCGCCAGCGCGGGCGCGGAACTGTCCGGATGCGTCGGCCCGAACTGGATGGCGTACACCCGATTCGCCCCGAACCAGGTGGTCGCCAACAGCAGCACGGTGACCAGCGCGAGCGCCACCAGCTCCCCGGCGGTGCGCCGATGCTGCCAGCTCAGCCACAGCAGCACGGCGGGTACCATGGCCCCGGCCGTCAACGCCATGGCGTAGCTCGGCTGGTACTCGATGGCGGCGAAGATACCCAGACAGGTGGCCGCGAAGGCGATGAGCACCGCGCCGATCGCCTCCCACCGCCACGCGAGCAACGCTCCCACCGACACCACGCCCGCGAGTGCCAGCTGCGCGGGCTTCTCGACGGCCGAGCCGAAGACGAAACCCTCCTCGCTGGCCGGTATGCCGACGGTCACGGTGAGCACGGCCAGCGTCACCGCCACGGCCGCGGCCGAGACGTGCGCGAGCATGCGGACCACCGAGGCGGCGGGCATGGTCAGGTGAACGACTCCGCGCGGTGGGTGCCGATGCTGCACCGGCGACCACGGACAGCCCCGGCAGGCCACGTGGGCGCGCGGCATGGCGATCAGCCAGCGCGCCCCGAACACCAGCGCCAGACCGACGGCCGCGCCGCCCAGCACATCGGTGGGCCAATGCCAGCCGTCGGCGACCCGGCTCACCGCCGCGCCGACGGCGACCGTGCCGAAGATCAGCGTGAGCGGTGTGACGACGCCGCGCCGATCGAGCAGCGTCGCCACCGCGAGCGGCACCAGTCCGGCCACGATCACCGCCTGGATCACATGCCCAGAGGGATACGAATCCAGTGCTCCGGCCATCGGTCCGTCCAGCGGGCGCGGCCGGTCGACGAGGACGCGCAAGGTCACGCTGGCGAGCAGACCGAAACCGGTCGCGGCGGCGTAGGCCACCGCCAGGGCGCGGCAGCGCATGGCCGCCAAGCCGACCAGGACGACATACACCAGGACCGTCGGGGTGGCGAAGGCCCGATCGGTGAAGTCGGTCCAGAACGGGATCGACAGTCCAGCGAACCAGTTCTCGACGTAGGCGTCGAATCCCTCGACCACGTACGGGGACGCGCCGAGGATGAGCGAGAGCAGCGCCGCCGCGGCCGTGGCGGCCATAAAGCCCGCGCCGAGACGCCAGCCGGGGCGCCCCAGCCACTCGTCACCGTCCACCGGCCGGGTGGTCAGCAGCGAATTGGTGAGTGCCCGGCTCCACCGGGCGGGCGGGCGCGGATAGCGGGCGAAGACGATCGCCGCGATCACGCCGTAGTACACCGCCGCGCCCGCCACCGCGAGCGAGACGATCAGCAGCCAGGCGATATCGGCCACCCACCCGGGCTGCTGGAAGAAGTTGGCGATCGAACCGATGGTCACGTACAGCGCCCCGCCCAGCAGCGTGATCGCGATCAGCAGATACACCGGACGCGGGCGCAGACCGCGGCGCGCGGCCGAATCCGGGGTGCCGGGGCCCATGGTGAAGCGGGCGACGGCGTGCCCGTCGATGCCCGCGCGCTTGGCCCGCGAGGCATCGCCGCTGGTGCGCACGAGTTCGCGGAGTTCACTGGCGAGCCAGAACAGCAGTCCCACACCCATGATGGCGGGGACGAAGATGTGGGAGCCGGTGCCGCCGAACAGTTCGGCGCGGCGGCGGTCGTCAGCGTGGGTGCGCATCGGGGGGTCCTTCGTCGAGCAGGGTCACGATGCCGGTGTCGCCGTCGACCTCCACCGGGCGGCCGTCGAGGGCGCGCGCCGCACCGGGCAGGTTGAAGACGGCGGGTACACCGAACTCGCGGGCCAGGATCGCCGCGTGCGAGAGCGGGCCGCCCTGTTCGATGACCATCGCGCCGCAGCGCATGAGCAGCGGCGCCCAGGACGGGTCGGTGGTCACCGCCACCAGCACCTCGTCGGTGCCGATCGACTGCTCGGGTGCGTCGAGATGCCGTGCGGTGCCGCGGAATCGGCCGCTGCCCGCCGCCCAACCGGTGAGTCGCCGTCCGGTCGGCACCGCGGTCGCGGTGGGGCCGGGAACGCCGCGGAAGTGCTGCGGCAGCGGATCGCGCTGTTCCTGGCGGGCCAGCCAGCGGCGACGGTGCGCGAGCGTGGCCGGGGCGGGCGGTGCGCCGTCGACGAGCGCGGGACGCAGTTCCCGCACCCGCAGCAATTCCACCTCCGCCGGTTCGGCCAGTGTGCCGCGCGCGGTGAGGCGGCGGCCGATCTCCAGGTGCACGCGCCGAATCTCCCCGCCCAGCAACAGGATCGCCTTCTTGGCGCGCTCCCGGCGTTCGAGCTGTTCGGCGGCCTCGTGGGCGAGCCGCTGGATCTGCCGGTGGCGCAGCCAGCGCGGCACCGCGGCACTCGGCCAGCGTTCGGTCTGCTCGAGCGTCGTCATGACCTGGTCGAAGGCGGCGGCACGGTCACCGACCGTGGTGGGGGAGAGGGGTTTTCGACCCAGCTCCAACCAGGTGGGGCCGGCCGGGATCGCCGCCGACGCCCGCGGTGACGCGCTGATGACCCGTTCCGGAACCACCAGGGCGTGCGCGAGCCGCCGGGCCCGCTCCGCGGGGACGTAGCGGCGCAGCACCGCCCGCAGCCCGGTGTGAATGGCCCCGGCGTCGGCGGCCACGCTGATCTCGGCGGCCATGGCGCGGGTGGCGAGGTCGATCAGCGCCAGCTGGTAGCGCAGCAGCTCGTGCGGCGGCAGACAGTCGAGAATCCTGGCGCGGGCATCGATCTCACCGCTCGCCTGGATCGCCACATCGGCGTCGAAGCGGGCATGCCGACGCACCGCCGCGGCCCGCAGCCGGTGGCGCACCGCCGCCGCGCCGGAGTGCGTGGGCAACCCGGACACGCCCTGGGCGACGCCGGTGGCGGCGGCGTCCAGGGCGGCGCGGCCGTGCACCCGCCGCAGCAGCCCGTGCGCGGTGGTCGGCGTGGCGGCCGGCAGTGCGCCGAGACCGTCCAGGAGGGTGCGCAGCGCCTCCTCGACCAGGAAGGAGCACACCTCCCAGCGCAGCGGCGGCAGGACGCCGGGCAGCATCTCGGCGATGCCCGCGGTGGTCAGTTCGCGGTCGGCCGGATCCGGAGGCGGACTGTCGAACGGATCGTCCGCGGCGGTGGTCACCGTGATCGGCCGGGCCTGCACGATCCAGATCCGGGTGCCGTCCCACGCCCATTCCACATCCTGCGGGCAGCCCGCGCGCCGTTCGATCTCGCGCGCCGCGGCGAGCAGCGGGGCGATCTCGGGGGCGGCGTCGGCGGGTACGGTGCCGTGGTCGAGCCGCAGCACCCGCGGCGTCTGCTTACCGGAGACCAGCACGTCGGCGAGACCGGTGACGGTTTCGATGCGCACGGTTCCGGGCGGAGCGGTCGGATCCTGGGTGAACAGCACGCCGCTGCGCCGCGCCGGGACCATCGGCATGACGAGCGCGGCCATCGCCACCCCGTCCTCCGGAATGCCGAGTGCGGCGCGGTAGGCCCGCGGGGCCGGGTGGTGCAGTGACGAGAACACGGTCAACACGGCGTGTTCCACCGCTGCGCCGTCGTGCGGGTCCACATCCAGCACCGAGTCGTACTGTCCGGCGAACGAGGACGCGGCCATATCCTCCACCGTCGCCGACGAGCGAATGGCCACCGGTCGGCCGTCGCCGATCCGCGCGACGATATCGCGCACCGCCGCGGCGATGTCGCCGGGCAGTCCGGCCTGCTGGAATGCCGCGTCCACGGCCGCGGTCTCGACCTGCTCGCCATCCGCCAGCCGCGCCAGCACGGCCGCGACCTCGGGCCGTCGCGCGACCGCTCGATAGGCGGCGGCGGTGACACAGGCGGCGGCCGGCACCGGAATTCCCCACCTGACCAGCCGGTCGAAGGCGGCGGCCTTACCGCCGACCTCCTCCCCGCCCGCACCGCTGCCATCGAGCACCCGCACCGTATCGGCGGCCGTGGCGCGGACATCGCCGCGATCGGCCGTGCGCGTCACGGCTGCCTCTCGTCGTCGCCGACGATGCCCGCCCGGTACGCGGCGACCGCGCGGTCGGTCACCCGGTGCACGGGCTCCCCGCCCTCGGCGGCCCGCTGTGCCAGCCAGCGCGCCAGATCGGTCCGCACGGACAGCGTGGCTCGACCTCCGAACCGCACCAGCCCCAGCACACCGAGCAGCCCGATGATGCCGAATACCGTCACCAGATCCCAGGTGCGCCCGGTCGCGGCGTCGATCAGCCCGACGATCGCGGCCGCGACGACGCCGAACCACAGTGCCCGGGTCCGCCGATTCGGCGTCATACCCGGCCTCCACGACGAATACCTTTGCGTGTCACGGTGGTTCTCCTTCTACGTCGAGCTGTTCGGTCCATTCGATCAGCGCCGAACGGACCGATGTAGGGGCCACGGTCCCGGGATGTGGGGACGATGGTCGCGTGGGAGCGCGACAGCGCATCGACCGCTCGGTCCGCGTGCCGACGTGGCGTTGGATCAACGTTGGCGGTGGGCGGCGACCGCGGTGCCGACACTCGCCACGGTGGCGATACCCCACCCGAGCGGCCCGAGCGGGCGGCAGCCGAAGAAATAGCTGGTCGGCGGAAACTGAACGAGTGCGAAGAGCGCCGCGGCGGAACCCAGGGCGGCCGCGAGCACCAGGGGGTCGCCGTGCGAATCGCGGGCGGTCTGGGTCAACTGGGTGCCGACCAGAGCGGCGAACCCGACGGTCCCGGCCTGCCGGGGCGGGCAGAGCAGCCGCGCGGTCAGCCAACCGGCCGCGGCCGCGGTACCGGTCGCCATCGCACGGGCGGTGACATCGCGCCGCAATGCCGTGCCTACCGCCGAATCCGGCCCCTCGGACAACAGCATGGCCGGGGTGATGCCGCGCGGTGGACGGGCGGCCACCACCAGGGCGGGCAGCAGGTCCGTGAGCAGATTGACCGCCAGCAGCTGGCGGGCGTTGAGCGCCGGACTCCGGTCCAGCAGTGCCGAGCCGACGGTGAAGGCGATCTCGCCGAAATTGCCGCCGACCAGCATGGAGACGCTGTCGCGCACAGAACGCCACATGGCGCGGCTCTCGATGACGGCGTCCACGATGGTCTCGATGTGTTCGTCGGTGACGACGATATCGGCGGCCTGTTTCGCGGCCGGTGTGCTGCGCGGGCCCAGCGCGATGCCGACATCCGCCAATCGGATGGCCGGAGCGTCGTTGGCGCCGTCGCCGGTCACCGCGACGGTGTGACCCGCACGGCGCAGCGCGCCCACGATGGCGGCCTTGTGCACCGGTGAGACGCGCGCGAATACCGCTGTCTCGGCGACGAGTTCGGCCAGTTCGGCCTCGGTTCGGGTCTCGACCTCCGCACCGGTGATGACCCGGCCGCCGGTGCGCAGCCCGAGTTCGGTGGCGATACCGAGCGCGGTGCGCGGATGGTCACCGGTGAGCATGACGGCGTCCACGCCCGCGGCGCGCAGATCGCGCACCGCCACGGCGGCGGTGGGCCGCACCGGGTCGGCCAGGCAGAGCAGACCGGCGAACACCAGGCGTTCGATGCGGTCGCTGTCGAGTTCGCCGCGCTGGGAAGCGGCGCGCTCGGCCACCGCCAGCACCCGGAAGCCCCGCTCGGCGAGCTGTTCCACGGTGACCCGCAATTCGTCGAGGTCGGCATCGGTGAGCGGGGCGACCGTATCGCCGCGGCGGCGGCCGATACAGCGCGGCAGGATGATCTCCGGTGCGCCCTTCACGCTGAGCAGGTGGCGGCCGTCGGTGCGGCCGAGCACCGCGTGGAACCCTCGACCGGGTTCGAACGGCAACTCCTGCACCATGATCCAGTCCGGCTCGGCATGGTCTCGCTCGATAGCGGCGACAGCCGCGCCCCGCACCACCGCGCGGTCGGTGGGATGCGGGAGGGGCTGCCCCTCCGGGCCGACGGGGGTGGCACGCAGCGCGGCGGCCAGCACGTCGCGTCGCGCACCGGTGAGCGTGTCGACCGCCTCGTCCACCGTGCCGTCACCGACCCGGCGCAGGCGGATATGCCCCTCGGTGAGCGTGCCGGTCTTGTCGAAGCAGACCGTGTCCACGCGGCCCAGCGCTTCCAGGGTGCGGGGCGTGCGCACCAGCACATTGCGCGTCGACAGCCGTCGCGCCGCCGCCAGTTGGGCCACGGTCGCCACGAACGGCAGCCCCTCGGGCACCGCGGCCACCCCCAGCGCGACCGCGGAACCCACAGCGGCGGACAGCCGTCCGCGCAGCAGCCCGATACCGAGAACGGCGGTGGCCGCGCCCACCGAGACGCGCATGGAGAGCCGGGTGAGGTCGTCGAGGCGGGCCGCGACCCCGCTGGCGGACTCGCCGCTGTCGGCGAGCCGCCCGCTGCGGCCGGTCTCGGTCTCCGTGCCGACGGCCACCACCACGGCGGTGCCGCTGCCGGCCACCACATCGGTGCCCGCGTACAGCATGCTGGCGCGGTCGGCCACCTCGGCGGCGTCGACGGGTGCGGGATCCTTGGGCACCGGCAGCGATTCACCGGTCAGACTGGATTCGTCCACCTCGAGATGGTCCGCGTCGAGCAGGCGGCAGTCGGCGGGTACGGCATCACCCGCTCGCAGCACCACGATATCGCCGACCACGAGTTCGCTGGCGGGCGTGATGCTTTCCCGCTCCTGTCGCCGCAGCCGGGCCTGCAGGGAACCGATCTCGGCGAGGCGGCGCACCGCGCGACCGGCCGCCGTCCGCTGCACCGCGCCCAGCAGCGCGTTGCCCATCATCACGAGGAAGACCAGTCCGGCGTCGAACACCGATCCGCTGGCCGCCGACACACCCGCACCCGCGGCCAGCGGTGCGGTGAGCGGGGTGTCGAGTTCGGACAGTGTTGCCCGCCACAGGGTTTCAGCGGGTTCTGCGATATCCGTGGGCGCGATGCGCCGCTGGGCCGCCTGTTGATCGGTCAATCCTGGCAGACCGGTGCCGAGGGCGGCGAGCGCCTCGTCCACGGGCATGGCATGCCAGGGCGTGCTGTCGCTCGGCGCGGGTGGGGCTTGCCGGGCCAGTGCGCCGACCGACCAGATGCCGGTCGCGACGGCCGCCAACGCGGCCAGTCCGACCGGGAAGGTGCCGCGCTGGCAGGCCCCGCGTTGCGGGCCGAGCAGACCCAGCACCGCCCCGGATATCGAGCCGAGCAGGGCCAGTCGCACCCCACGCGCGCTGTTGCCTCCGGCCGCACCGCAGCCGCGCAGCAGCAGCCATGCCTCGGAAAGGCCGGGGCCACACAGGATATCGGCCGCCCACGGTGGGGTACGGCCGTCGGTGAGGATGCCGATGGCGCAGTCGGCGGCGGCCAATCCGGGGGCATTGTGCCCCGCGATCAAGGCGACCGTATGTCCCTGCGCCTGGAGTTCCCGCACCGACGCGGCCAGGTGGGGTCCGCCGCCCAGACTGTCATCGGCGCCGACTCGCTCGGCCAGCCCGGAACTGCGGGGTGCGACGACGACGCGGCCGACGCGGTGGGCGGCGGCCATCACCGCGTCGGTGAGTGGATCGAGTCTGCCCTCGGCGTCGACGAGCACCTGCGCGTCGATCACCACGGTGTCGATGCGGTCGAGCAATGCCAGCGCGGCCGGATCACGAACCAGCACACCACGATCGCACAGGGTGCGGGCGAGCGCGGCCGTATAGGCGGCAGCACCCATATCGGCGGCGCGTGGCGCACCGATCACAATGGCCCGTGCGGCGCGGGTGAGCCCGGCGACGGGAAGGAGCAGGGCCGCCGCACTCACCGTGACCGCACCCGCTTTCCGCTCGTACCGCTGGACGGGACCCGGCGGCAGGGGTGTCGGACGGGCGTCGGGTGCTGGCTGTGCCTGTGCGGCCGCCGCGCGGGCGGTAGCGGTGAGCTCTGCCGCCCGCCGTTCCCAGGCGTGGCGGCGGGCCAGGGCGGCGGGGAGTTCCACCGCGCGCAGCCCGGCATCGGCCAGCGCCGAGAGCGGATTGCGGCTGGCCGCCGAGACGACCGAACCGGCCAGCGACAGCACGGCATCGACCCGCACCGCTCCGAATCGGCTGTCGAGTTCCGTGCGCAAGCCGGGAATCAGATCGACCGCGTGCACGGCGGCGATCGACTCGGGCGGAAGAGACAGCGTGGGTGCAAGCCGTCCCACCAGTCCGACCACGGCTCCGGCCAGATCGCCGCCGAGCGCGACCAATTCATCGAAGATCGGTTCGAAGCTGGCCGGATGCAGCGGTCTGTCCCGAGGCCGACCGGTCATGGCGTACTCGTGCTCCACGTGGGCGACGGTCTCGCTCAGACGCGCCACATTGACCCGCTCGGGATCGAAGTCGACGATCACGTCGCCGAGGATCCCGTTGACCGCCACCCAGCGCACCCCGTCGAGTGCGCCCACCGCGCTGCGCAGTGCGGCGGGATAGTCCGCGGGCGCGTCGACGTGATGCACCCCGCGGGCCTCGATGTGGGCGCGACCGTCGCGCGCCCAGATCTGTCGCCCGGCGGCCTCGTTGCGTACCGCACGCACCGTATCGCCCGCCAATGCCGTGACGAACCGAACCGCCGCACCGACCCCGAACACCGCTGCCGCCGACGTGGGCTTCACCGCGCGGGCGGTGTGGACAGGTCGGTGGCGATCGCGGCGGCCCAGGCTCGGATGCGTGCACGGTCGCGGAAATCACCGGCGGAGTTCTTGGCCATCGCCGACGCCGGGAAGCCGCGTGCGTCCGGGAGCAGTCGCCCGCCGAAGATCGTGTAGCCGCGGGCGTTCACCCGTGCGGCGGCCTTGCGGACGGCACGGGCGCCGAAGATCTCGTCCGGGTCCACCCGGTCGGCCGAATCATCCAGCGGCCCACTGCCGAACATCCATACCGGATGGTCCGGGAGGGTGCGATGGAAGCGACGGACGAAGCCGCGGGCGTGGCGATGCCAGCGGCCCGCGTACAGCGCCCCGCCCAGCACGATCGCGCCGTAGCGTTCGAGGGAACGCACCTCGGCGGCGGATCGGACCTCGGCGGTGACGTGTTCGGCGCGCAACGTGTCACCGATCCACTCGGCGATCTCAGCGGTGCCGCCGCGCTTGGATCCGTAGGCCACCAGAACGGTATCCACAATCATGACGAACCTCCTCGTGCTCGATTCCACTCCGGTCGCGACTCGCGGCCCAGGGCCGAAAGGCAGGCGGCCGCAGGTATTTCGGCGGTCCTTTCGCGGGCGCGAAGTCGGTCGGGCGTATGCGCGCGGGAGCGGTAGGAGGCGAGCGCTGGCGTGCGGGGGTGCCGGGGGCTAGCGTTCGGCTGTGGAGAGCAGGATGATCGCCGCCGATGTCCTCGATACCGCGGCCGCGCACGCGACGCGGGACGTCCCGGTCGTCGAACCGGCGGAGACGGTGCGGGCGGCGCTCGCGGGGATGCGGGGCCGGCGGTTCGCCAGTGCGGCGGTGGTGGTGGTCTGCCGGGACGGCTACCTTGCCGGACTGGTCACCATCGAACGGCTGCTCGCCGCGCCGCCGGACAGCCCGGTCGGTGAGGTGATGGACACGGACCCGCCGACGGTGGCGGGGCACCACGATCAGGAAGCGGCGGTCTGGGAGGCGCTGCGCCACGACGAGCCCGGCCTCGCCGTCGTCGACGCGGACGGCAGGTGGCTCGGGGTGATCCCGCCGCAACGGCTGCTGGGACTGCTGCTGGCGGAGCACGATGAGGACGTGGCCCGGCTGTCGGGCTATCTGGCCTCGACATCCACGGCGCGCACGGCCACCACCGAGCCGGTGGCCCGGCGACTGTGGCACCGATTGCCCTGGCTCGCGGTGGGTTTCGTGGGCGCGATGCTGGCCGCGGGCGTGGTCGACGCGTTTCGGGGGCAGCTCGAGCGGGAGGTGTTGATCGCCTTCTTCATTCCGGGCGTGGTGTATCTGGCCGACGCGGTCGGCACCCAGACGGTGGCGTTGGTGGTCCGCGGGTTGTCGGTGGGGGTCGGCATCCGCGGGATCGTGGTGCGTGAAACCGTGACCGGCGCAGTGATCGGTCTGCTGGTCGCGGTCGTATCGTATGCGTTCACCCTGGCGGTCTGGGGCGATGCGGAGGTTTCCGCCGCCGTGGCCATCGCGCTGCTGGCCGCCTGTTCGGTGGCGGCGGTGGTGGCCATGGTGCTGCCGTGGGCGCTGTCGCGCCTGGGCATCGACCCCGCGTTCGGGTCGGGGCCGCTGGCCACCGTGATCCAGGATCTGCTGTCGATCGTGATCTACCTCGGGGTCACCGCACTGGTGGTGACCTGATCGGTCTCGCGCGCCGCCGTCAGCGCCGCGATGAGCAGCCGCCGGGTCTCGGCGGCCACCGGCAGCAGGTCCGCCAGCGGCAGGGCGGCCGCCAGCACCTCGGGATCGGCGACTTCCACCTGGGTGCCGCCCTCGACCGCGCGCACCACCACGGTGCAGGGCAGCAGCAGTCCGGCCTCGCGGTCGGCCGCCAACGCCCGTTGGGCCAGCCCCGGATGGCAGGCGCTGAGGATCGTGTAGTCTTCGACGGGCTCGCCCAGCCGAGCGTGCAGCAGCGCCCGCACATCGAGATCGCCGACCACTTCGAAGTCGTACTCCCGCAGTACTTTCCGGGTCCAGTCGAGCGCCGTCGCGAACGGTTCGTCCAGCAGCAGCGCGATACTCGGCGCGGGAACGACCGGGATGGTGATCTCGGTGAGTAGTTCCCGGGGGTCGGACACCTCGTCCGGGCCGACGAGATAGGCTTCCCGTGCGGGTCCGGCCGCACGATAACCGTTGTCGCGCAACCACGCCCGCAGCGATCTGTGCACGGCTTCCAGCTCCCGGTAGCCGCCGCGGTAACAGATCCGGGCCACCATGCGGTCCGGTTCCAGCAGCAGCGTCGCACCCGACGCGGGACCGAGTTTGGGCGCGGGTTCCACCACGACGCCGAAGTCGACGACGGTGGAGCCGTCCGCGGCCGGTGGCTCGCGGAAAGTGATGGTCGACGCGCCGATGGTGGTGAGTTCGGCGCGCTGCGCGGTGGTCACCAGTTCGCGCATTCCCTCCGCGATATCCGTGCCCACCCGGTCCGCTCTGATCGCACGCGGCAGGCACAGCATGGTTTGCGGGGGCGTGCGGCAGATGCTGACCCGGTGTTTCATCGGGCTCTCCTTCTCGGGCGTGCTCATCTCGGCATGGCCAAGATGTCGGCCAGGGGGCGGCGCGGCGTGACCGTCTCGGTCTCCGAGACGGTTTCCGATTCCGGCTCCGGTGCCGTACCCACCCGAACCAGCACCTGCGGCAGGTCGCCCCGCCCGGTGAGTTCCCGGACCACGGCCCGGCCGCGTGGATCCTCGGTGAGGTGGGTCAGCGGACAGGTCGCCGATCCGGCGACGGTGCATTCCAGCAGCACCGTGGAGAGGGCGGTACCGCAGCGCAGCAGTTCCTCGGGTGTGTCGCCGAGGGTGGACAGCACCAGGACGGCCGCATGGTCGGTATCGAGTTCGGCGCGGCGCGAGGCCGTCGCGGCGGCGGGGAAGGCTCGGCCGATACCCACGCGCGCCTGCTCCTCCGGATTGGCCAGCGCTGTCCGGGGCACGCCGCCCGCCGCTGCGGAATGCCCGGTCCACCAGCGTAATTCGGCCTGGTACCCGGCATCGTAGCGGCGCACGGCGGCGGTGAGGCCGGAGGCGTGCGCCAGTCGGGCGCGACTTTCCGGACCGAGCACGCTCACGACCGCGTCCTCGGGATCTACCACCGTGCGTAGCACGGTCTCGAGTTCGTCCCATCTCCTCGGCGCGGCGAACGGCAGCCGATCGGTGTGCCGCCGGACGATGGCGTCGGCCCGTTCCCGATCGGCGTCGGTGACGATCCGAGCGGGACGGAAGGTGACGGTGGCGAGGTGATCGTGATTGTTCGGGTCGGGGAAGTGCGCCACGGTGCAGCGCCACCCCGCCGCCGCCATGGCGACACGCAGGTGGCCGAGCGTGACGCCGCAGCTGATCAGCAACTGGCGGCGGCACGGATCGGTGGCGGGCAGCAGCCGCTCCGGAGCCGCGAACAGGCGCAGCGCGGCCCCGTCGAAGGTCCACCGCCACGGCTGGCTGTTGTGCAGCGACGGCGCACGACCGGCCAGCAGCACGGCCTTCTCGATGGTGACGCCGGTGGGCAGAACGGTCATAGCGCTCACGGTAGGCGCGCGTGGCGACGGTGTAACGAGTCCTAGGTCCCGAACCACCGGGTACCGCACCCCCCGAGGGTGCGGGGACTTTGTTCTCTTGCTGGACAATCCCCGCGCCAGCCAACCTGGGAGGTGTGTACGCCGATACCGCAGCGCTGATCGATGCGCGCCGCCACGACGCTGTGCTCTTCGATATGGACGGGGTCGTCACCGACAGCGCGTCGATGCACGCCGCGGCCTGGACCGAGCTCTTCGACGACTTCCTCGCCCGGCGCGCCGGTGCCCGGGGTGAACGGCTCACCCCGTTCACCCACGACGACTACCTGCGCTACGTCGACGGCAAACCGCGCTACCGCGGCGTGGCCGATTTCCTTGCGTCCCGGGACATCTCGCTACCGTGGGGCGATCCGTCGGAGCAGGGGGACGTCGACACCGTATGCGGGCTCGGCAACCGCAAGGATCGCCTGTTCCTCGCACGGGTGGCGCGGGACGGCGTGCGTGTCTTCGACGGTACGGTGGCGTTGATTCGACGGCTGCACGCCGCCGGTCTCGGCACGGCGGTGTTCTCCGCCAGTCGCAATGCGGCCGAGGTGCTGGCGGCGGCCGGGCTGGCCGACCTGTTCGAGGTGCGGGTCGACGGCCTGGAGGCCGAAAGGCTCGGGCTGGCGGGCAAACCCGACCCGGCCATGCTGCTCGAGGCGGCGTACCGGCTCGGGGTCGAGCCCGAGCGCACGGTGGTGCTCGAGGATGCCGAGGCCGGAGTGGCGGCCGGTCGCCGAGGCGGCTTCGGATCGGTGATCGGCGTCGACCGGGGCGGACATGCCGACCGGCTGCGCGAGCAGGGCGCGGACACCGTGGTGGCGGACGCGTCGGACGTGCTGCTGCGCAGCGGATTTCGCCGGGTATCCGAACTCCCGGACGCGCTGCGGTCGTGGTCGCGGATCACCGATCTGCTGGATACCGGCAAGGCCGCCGTACTGCTCGACTTCGACGGCACACTCTCCGATATCGTGCCCGATCCGGCCGCCGCGCAACCGGTGGAGGGCGCGCGGTCAATACTGGCCGAACTGGCGGCGACCTGCCCGGTCGCGGTGGTCAGCGGCCGCGCACTGGAGGATCTGCGGACCCGGGTGGGGATGGACGGGCTGTGGTACGCGGGCAGTCACGGCTTCGAGCTGATGGCCCCGGACGGCACCCGGCACGTGCACGGCGCGGCACCCCATGCCGAGGCGGTGGTCGAACAGGCGGCGCGGTTGCTGCGCGACCGGCTCGCCGACGTGCCCGGGGCGCTGGTGGAGCCCAAACGGTTCACCGTCGCCGTCCACCACCGTACGGTGCCGCGCGAGCAGGTCGCGGCGGTGGTGAGCGCCGCCCACGACGTGGCACGGGCGGTGGGGCTGCGCGCCACCGGCGGCCGCAAGGTCACCGAACTGCGCCCCGATGTGGAGTGGGACAAGGGCCGGGCGCTGCGCTGGATCCTGGACCGGCTCGCCGTGCCCGCCGTGCCGGTGTACCTGGGCGACGACCTGACCGACGAGGACGCGTTCGACGCCATCGAGGCCGACGGTATCGGCATCGCGGTCCGCCACGCCGAGAGCGGGGACCGCTACACCGCCGCGCGCTTCGCGGTGGCCGGACCACGCCGGGTGCGCGACCTGCTGGACCGATTGGCGGACTGGCTGCGCACCGACCCCGACCTGTCCGCCTCGGAGCAGTGGATGCTGACCTTCGAGGGCTACGACCCGGCCGCGGAGAAGCTGCGCGAAGCGTTGTGCACGGTCGGCAACGGCTATCTGGGCACCCGCGGGGCCGCCCCGGAATGTGCCGCGGGCGAACGGCACTACCCCGGCACCTATGTCGCGGGCGTCTACAACCGGCGCTTCGACCAGATCGCCGGACGCACCGTGGACAACGAGAGCCTGGTGAATCTGCCCAACTGGCTGCCGGTCACCTTCCGGATCGGCGACGGCGACTGGTTCGACGTCGACCACGCCGAACTGCTGTCCTATCGCCAGCAACTGGACCTGCGCCGGGCGATTCTCATTCGGCGCTTCCGATACCGCGACGCGGCCGGACGCATCACCACGGTGCGGCAGCGCCGCTTCGCCGCCATGCACGCACCCCATATCTGCGCGCTGGAGACCACCCTCACCGCCGAGAACTGGTCGGGGCCGGTGACCCTGCGCTCGGTCATCGACGCCGACGTGCGGAACACGCTGGTGGATCGCTATCGCGCCCTGTCGGGCGACCACCTGGTGCCCGTCACCACCGCCGTGCTGTCGCCGGATGCCGTGCTGGTCGCCGTGCGCACCAACGGCTCCGAGATTCCGATCGCCGTGGCCGCCCGCTCGACGGTCCGTGTCACCGGCGAGACCTGCTATGAGACAACGAGATTCATCGACGAAGGGCGGGTGGTCGGCCAGGAGTTCACCGTCGACACCGCCGAGTGGGGTTCGGTGACGCTGGAGAAGGTGGCCACCGTCTACACCGGACGCGACCACGCCATCGCCACCCCGGCCGAGGCCGCCGCCCGGGAGCTGGCCGCCTGCGGCGACTTCGCGCGGTTGCTGGCCGAGCACGACACGGCCTGGGAACACCTGTGGGAGCGGGCGCGTTTCGACCTCGACGGCCACGACCACGGGGTGCGCCTGGTGCGCTTCCACCTCATGCATCTACTGCAAACCCTGTCCCCGCACACCGCCGATCTCGACGTGGGCGTACCCGCCCGCGGGCTGCACGGCGAGGCGTATCGCGGGCACGTGTTCTGGGACGAGATGTTCATCTGCCCCGTCCTCACCGTGCGCTTTCCCATGGTCACCCGCGCGCTGCTGCGCTACCGCCACCGCCGCCTGCCGGAGGCGCGGCGGGCGGCGCGGGCGGGCGGCTGGGCCGGTGCGCTGTTCCCCTGGCAGTCCGGCAGCGACGGGCGCGAGGAGTCGCAGCGCCTGCACCTGAATCCGGAATCGGGACACTGGAATCCGGATCCGAGCGTGCGCGCCCACCACGCGGGGCTGGCGGTCGCCTACACCGTGTGGGAGTACCACGAGGCCACCGGGGACGTGGAGTTCCTCACCGAGTACGGGGCCGAACTGCTGGTCGAGATCACCCGGTTCTGGGCGAGCCGGGTGGGGTACGACCCCGAGCGGAATCGCTATCGCGTCCGCGGCGTCATCGGGCCCGACGAATTCCACTCCGGGTATCCGGACGCGCCCCTGGACGGTATCGACGACAATGCCTACATCAATGTGATGGCGGTCTGGACCATCCGGCGCACGCTCGATGCCCTGGCCCTGCTGGGTCCGCGCGAGCGCGGGCGGTTGCTGGAATCGCTCGGGGTGGATCCCGGTGAACCGCGCATCTGGGAGGACCTCACCCGGCGCATGTACGTGCCGTTCCACGACGGGGTGATCAGCCAGTTCGACGGCTACGACCGGCTCGCGGAACTGGATTGGGCCCGCTACGGCGATATCCAGCGCCTGGACCGGGCGCTGGAGGCCGAGGGCGACGACGTCAACCGCTACCGGGCGGCCAAACAGGCCGATGTGCTGATGCTGTTCTATCTGCTCTCGGCCGACGAGCTGCGGGCGCTGCTGGCCGACCTCGGCTACGAACTGCCCCCGGAGATGATTCCGCGCACCATCGACTACTACCTGGCGCGCACCTCCCACGGCTCCACCCTCAGCGCCCTGGTGCACGCCTGGGTGCTGGCCCGCGCGCACCGGGATCGGGCCGCGGAGTTCTTCGATCGGGTGCTGTCCTCCGATATCGCCGACATCCAGGGCGGCACCACCGCCGAGGGAATCCATCTGGGCGCCATGGCGGGCAGCGTCGATCTACTGCAACGCTGCTTCACCGGCCTGGAATTGCGTTCCGGCCGACTGATATTCGACCCAGCGTGGCCGAAGGAACTGGGCACGCTCAGCTTCCCGATCGTCTACCGGGGCCACCGCATGACCGTCGGCGTCGGCGCGACCGAACTCGAGGTCCGCTCCGATCCGGGAGCCGTACCGGATATCGAGATCGAATGCCGCGGCCGGGTCGACCGGCTCGCCGCGGGCCGCACCGTACGGATTCCCCTGGCGGAGAAGGGATGACCATGACCGACGCGATCACCATCACCGGCCTGACCAAGACGTTCGGCCGCACACGCGCGCTCGACGAGCTGAACCTCACCGTGCGCACCGGAGAGGTGCACGGATTCCTCGGACCCAACGGGGCCGGGAAGACGACCACCATCCGGATCCTGCTGGGATTGCTGCGGCCCGACGCCGGGACGGTGCGGATGTTGGACGGCGACCCCTGGCGGGACGCGGTGGCCCTGCACGCCCGGCTGGCGTACGTGCCCGGAGAGGTGACGCTGTGGCCCGGCATCACCGGCGGCGAGGTCATCGACCTGCTGGCCCGGCTGCGCGGACGGGCGGACCGCCGCCGCCGCGACGACCTGCTGGAGCGATTCCGGCTCGACCCCAAGGTGAAGGCCCGCGCCTACTCCAAGGGCAACCGGCAGAAGGTCGCGCTGGTGGCGGCGCTGGCCTGCGAGGCGGAACTGTATCTGCTGGACGAACCCACCGCGGGCCTGGACCCGCTGATGGACGCCGAATTCCGTTCCTGCGTACGGGATCTGACGCGGCGGGGGAGTACCGTGCTGCTGTCGAGCCATATCCTCGGCGAGGTCGAGGCGCTGTGCGATCGGGTGAGCATCATCCGTGACGGACATACCGTCGAGAGCGGCACCCTCGCCGAGCTGCGGCATCTGACCCGCACCACCATCACCGTCGAAACCGTGCGCCCGACAACGGAACTGGGTTCGGTACCCGGCGTGCACAACCTGGTCGCCGACGGCACCCGCGCCCGCTTCGACGTGGAACCGGAACATCTCGACGCCATTCTGCGCTCGCTGGCCTGGCTGGGGGTGCGCAGTCTGGAGAGTGCGCCACCGACCCTGGAGGAACTGTTCCTGCGCCACTACGGCAGCCGGACCGAGCCGGTACGGGCGTCGTCGTGACCGCCCCGGATACCGGGACGACCCGGGAGACGCGGCCCACCCAGGCGGCGGGGGCGGGCACCCTGCTGCGCTTCGCGCTGCGGCGGGAGCGATTCACGCTGCCCTGGTGGATATTCGGCCTCGGCGCGCTGCTGGCGTTGCAGTCGGTGAGCAGCCAGCGCCTCTACGACACGCCCGAGAAGCTGGAGGCGCTGCGGCGGACCATGGGCGGCAATGCCGCCGTGGTGGCGCTGGGCGGGCCGCTGCGACTGCTCGACACCATCGGCGGGGAGGTGCTGTTCGAGATCTTCACCTACCTCGCCATCGTGATCGCGCTCATGAATATGTTTCTGGTCGGCCGCCACACCCGCACCGACGAGGAGACCGGTCGGGCCGAACTGATTCGCTCCGCCCGGGTCGGTCGGCGCGCGGCACTGGTCGCGGCGCTGCTGCTGGCCGTCGCGGCGAACGCCGTCGCGGCGGTGGCCGTCTGCGCCGTCGCGGTGGGGACCGGCCTGCCGGTGGGCGGTTCGCTACTGCTCGGGGCCGTGCTGGCCGGGACCGGGGTGACCTTCGCCGCGGTCACGGCGGTGGCGGCGCAGATGTTCGAGAATCCACGCAGCGTGTACGGTGCCGTGTCGCTGGCCCTCGCCGCCGCCTGGGTGCTGCGCGCGGTGGGCGACGTGGGCAATGGCACGGCGTCGTGGCTCTCACCGATCGGATGGGGGCAGCGCAGCTATCCCTACGTGGTGGACCGCTGGTGGCCGCTGCTGCTGTTCGCGGCGGCGACCGCGGTCCTGTTCGCGGTGGCGGTATGGCTGCTGGACCGGCGCGATTTCGGTTCCGGGCTGTTCGCGTACGGCACCGGGCGGGCGACCGCGTCCCCGGCCCTGCGATCCCCGGCGAGCCTGGCGTGGCGGCTCCAGCGCGGTGCGCTGATCGGCTGGGTGACAGGTGTTTTCGGGCTGGGACTGGCCTATGGATCATTCGCGGACAGCATCGAGGAGTTCATCGCCGACAATCCGGATATCGCCGCGTTCCTGCCCGGCGGTGCCGATGACGCCGTGGATTCGTATCTGGCGCTGTCCCTGTCGACGCTGGCCCTGCTGACCGCCGCCTACACCGTCACGGCGGTGCTGCGGGCGCGCGGCGAGGAAACCGAGGGCCGTGCCGACCCGTTGCTCGCCGCCCCGGTCGGCCGGACGACCTGGTTCGCGGGTCATCTGAGCGTGGCGTTGATCGGCAGCGCCGTGGTGCTCGCCGCCGGTGGGATCGGCGTCGGACTGAGCCACGGCATGATCACCTCGGCCGCCACCGAACCGCTGCGGCTGGCGGCCGCCGCACTCACCTACCTGCCCGCCGCCTGGCTGGTCGCGGCCGTGGCCGCACTCGCCTACGGCTGGCTGCCGCGCCTGGCCACTCCCGTCTCGTGGGGCTATTTCGCCTACTGCGCGGTCGCCACCCTCTTCGTCGAATCCTTCGATCTCCCGGCCTGGTTCGACCAGGCCACCCCCTTCGCCCACCTGCCCCGAGTCCCGCTCGACGACCCCCGGCCCGGCCCGCTGCTCACCCTCCTCGCCCTGACCGGCCTCGGAATGCTGGCAGCTCTGGCCGGTCTGCGCCGTCGCGATATCGGCTACTGAACCGTTCCCCGGGCCGCTGACGATCAGGGCGGACGGCATAGGCACCTCGAGTAGCGGCTACGGGAGGCCACTTGCGCGGACGTGGAAAGGCGCGGCCGCACCGGGGGGCTCGCCACACGACGGCGGCCCGTGGTGAGAACCACGGGCCGCCTGCGCTGTCGCGCTCCCTACACCGGCTGCTGCCGGGTGTCGCTCAGCCCCTCGGCGAGCAGGATGCGGTGGGCGTGCTGGGCGGCGCGGGCGGCCTCCGGCGACGGCCCGCCGGGCAAATCCTCCAGCCCGCGCGCCAGCACCGCCACCGCGTCGCGCAGTGCCGCCACCCGCACCTCCAACTCGTCCACTCGGTCGGTCTCGCCCTGGGTGAGCACCGCCGCGCCCGCCAGCACACCCGACAGGTCCGCACCGAGCAGCACATGGCGCAGCGCCACCGGGAGCTGGGCGAGCACGTGGTCGAGCTGCCCGGGCGAGAACAGTCCGGCGAAGGAATCGGTCACCACACCGGCCAGCGCCGCCGCCTCGTCGCGGGAAACGCCCGCCTCCCGGGCGAATTGGGTGACGAACGACGCCACGTCGTGCGAAACCGGCACATGTGCGGGCATCCAGCCCTCGTAGAAGATGCCGCGCAGCAGTTCCGGCAGCTGCGCGCTCAGATGGGCGGCGGCGTTGACGCCGATGCGATCACGCACGGTGTGCAACCACGCACGCATGGCACGGTGCGCGAAGGCCTTGTCATAGGTGTCGAGCCCGTCGGCGATGGCATTGAGCCATTCGTGCGCGGTGTGCACGGCGGGCGCGAGCGGATCACTCTGATGGGACATGGTCGTTCGCCTCTTTCGGATGGGTTGTCATGGTTCCCCGAGCGTGCGTCAGCGCCTCCGCGGTGGGTGAGAGCCGTCGTGCCCGCCCCGCGAGGACGATGGTCACCTCCGCAGGCGGCGGGGGACCCTGTCGGCGGACAGCGGTGGCGGGCCACGATCGAAGCGACGATATTCCTCGACGCGGCGCCACCGGGCGAACGAACCGGGCGTCGCCTCGCCGGCGGTGCGGAGGTCGCGATGACCACGAAGTACGAGACCTCGGGTGTGGGTTCGTCCGCGGTGCTGATGGCGCTGCGACTTCCCGTGGGGCTGGGGCACACCGTCGCGGAACTGCGCTACCTGGGCCGCCGATCGGGACGGCGGATCGCGCTGCCGGTGTCCTACGCGCGTTCCGGCGACACCGTGATCGTCCGGGTGGGCAATGCCGCCGCGAAGAACTGGTGGCGCAATTTCCGTACACCGCATTCGGTGTCGATTCGCATCGACGGTGACTGGCTCGCCGGAATCGGCCGTCTGGTCGCGCCCGGGACGATCGAGCACGAGGAGGTCGAGGCGGACTACCTGCACGAGCATCCGCGCCAGCGGACGTCGGCGACCGATCCGTACCTGGTGATCGAGCTGGCGCGATCCCAGCCGAATCACACCGGCCGGTGGCGGCAGTGGTTCACCACCGTGACCGCCGGTGAATTCCTGGGTTTCGTCGCCCCGGCCGTCGCGGGCGCGCTGCTCCTCGACGCCGCCCCCGCGGTCGTGGTCGCGGGTCTGCTGCTCGCCGCCGTCGTCGAGGGTGCGGTACTCGGTTCGTTCCAGTCCCTGGTGCTGCGGAAGTGGCTGCGCGACTTCGCCACCGGACGCTGGGTTCGGGCTACCGTGGTGGGAGCGGTGGTGGCGTGGACGATCGGCGCGATGCCGGTGCTCTACGGCGACCGCATCACCGAATGGCCGCCCGCGGTGCAGGCGCCGGTGATCGCGGTCGGAGCCTTGGTGATGGTGTTCGCGATCGGCGTGGCCCAATGGTTCGTGCTGCGCGAGCGGACCGAGCGCGCGGCGCTGTGGATCTGGGCCAATGCGGTGGGCTGGATCGCGGGACTCGCGGCGTTCGCCCTCATCACCACCCCGCTGTGGCAGCCCGGCCAGCCGACCGCGCTGATCGTCGGCATCGGGCTGCTCGGCGGCCTCGGCATGGCCGCGGCCATGGCGGCCGTCACCGGCGCGTTCGGAGTCCGCATGCTGGACACCAGGAACCTGGTGTCGCCGCACTGACCTCGGTGCCGCACCGCACCGCACCGACCGCAGCACCGCACTGCACCGACCGCAGCACTGCACCGCACCGCCGCACCGCACCGCACCGACCGCCGCACCGCACCGCACCGACCGCCACACCGGCCGCGAGCCGATCGCACAGTCAGGAGATCGCCATGACAGCCCAGTACCCCGACGATCCGCATCAGCTCGCCTCGGCCGCGGTGGTGGTCGGCGTCGACGGCTCGGTGGGATCGGACATCGCCGTCGGATGGGCGGCCGACTACGCCGCCGCCCGGCAGCGCGCGCTGCGTCTCGTGCACGGCCTCGACCTCGTGGGCATGAGCGCGGTCTTCGGTAGCTACGACGTGCTCATTCCGCCGGTGATCGAAGCGGTCCGGGAGGGCGGTCGCGTCCTGCTCGACCGCGCGGCAGCGATCGCGCGCCAGCGCGACCCTAGCCTGGCGGTCACGGTCGCGCTGACCGCGCAGAGCCCCGCCGCCCTGCTCATCGAGGAGAGCGCCCACGCCTACGCGACGGTCCTGGGTGCCACCGGCACCTCCGGGAGCATCGCGCATCTGGGTTCGACACTGCTGGCCGTCACCGCGCACGCACACGGCGCGGTCGTCGTGGTACGCCCGGATCCGAACGCGGACAACGTGATCCACGACGCCGGCCCGGTCGTGGTGGGAGTCGACGGCGGTCCGGTCAGTGAAGCCGCCATCGCCGCGGCCTTCCGGGAGGCGGCCGAGCGCGGCGCCGAACTGGTCGCCGTGCACACCTGGAGCGACTGGAATTTCGGCGATTTCGCCGGTGGCGATCGGCTGACCGTGCCCGAATCCGAACTGGAACATCGGGAGTGGGCGATCCTCGCCGAACGGCTGGCGGGCTGGCAGGAGAAGTACCCGGAGGTTCGGGTGACCCGCCGTGTCTATCCGTCGGCCCCCGCCGACCAGCTCCGAATCTGGTCGCGCACAGCCCAACTGGTGGTGGTCGGCAACCGCGGTCGCGGCGGCTTCCCGGGGCTGCTGTTGGGATCGACCACGAACGCGCTGGTACAGCACGCCCACTGCCCGGTGCTGGTCGTCCATCCGGCGGACCGCTGAGATGACGGATACGAACGGTGAACCGTTCGCGCAGCTGCGGGAGACCCACACCGGTCTGGTCCTGCTCTGCGGCGAACGCGCCTACAAGGTCAAAAAGCCCGTCGTGACCGACTTCCTCGACTTCGGCAGCATCGCCGCCCGGGAGCGGGCGTGCCTGCGGGAGATCGAGTTGAACCGGCGGCTCGCACCCGATGTGTACCTCGGACTCGCCCATCTCACCGATCCGGGGGGCGGGGCGGGGGAGCCCGTGGTGGTCATGCGCCGCATGCCCGAGGCGGCCCGACTGTCCACCGGACTCGACCGCGGCACCGTCACCCACGCGGAACTGGCCGAACTCGCCGCGCTGATCGCCGACTTCCATCGCGCGGCGCGGCGCGGCCCCGAGATCGACCGCGCGGGTGTGCCCGCCGCCCTGCGGCACCGCTGGGATGTGCTGCTGCACAGCCTGCGCGAGCAGCCGCGCGATGCGGTGGATCCGGCGGTGGTCGACCGCATCGCACGGCTGGTCGGCCGCTATCTGGACGGTCGCGGACCGTTGCTGGCCCGGCGCATCGCCGCTGGCCGCATCGTCGACGGGCACGGTGATCTGCTCGTGGAGGACATCTTCGCGCTACCCGACGGCTTCCGCGTGCTCGACTGCCTGGATTTCGACGACCAACTGCGCTATGTGGACTGCCTCGACGACGCCGCCTTCCTCGCCATGGATCTGGAGTTCCGCGGCCATCCGGCGCTCGCCACCCGATTCCTGGACGACTACCTGCACGCGGCCGACGACACCCCACCGGCCTCCCTGCGCCACCACTACATCGCCTACCGCGCCATGGTGCGGGCCAAGACCGACCGCATCCGCGCCGACCAGGGTGTCGCCGCCGCGGCCGAGCGGGCCACCCGGCATCTCGACCTGGCCGCGGCGCACCTGAGCGCCGGGGCCGTGCGGCTCACCCTGGTCGGCGGGCTGCCCGGAACCGGAAAGTCCACCATCGCACAAGCTCTCGCCGCGGAAACCGGAGCGGAACTGCTGTCGAGCGACAGCGTGCGCGCCGAACTGCGCGCGGTGGGGGCCGTGGTCGGCACGGGCGGAACCTTCGGGGCCGGCGCTTACCGTCCCGAAGCGAAAGCCCGGGTCTACGCCGAACTCCTCGACCGCGCCCGCGCCCGCCTCGAGCAGGGCGACTCGGTGATCCTCGACGCCAGCTGGTCCGACGCCGAATCCCGCACCCGCGCAGCGCAACTGGCCGACCACACGGTCGCCGACCTGGTGGAGCTGCGCTGTGCGTGCCCACCCGATATCGCCGCCGAACGCATGTTCACCCGCGATCCCGGCGATTCGGAAGCCACCCCCGAGATCGCGAAAGCCCTGTCCGCCACCGCAAGCCCCTGGCCCGCGGCCGTCACCCTGGACACCACGGCGCCGGTCGGCGCCACCGTCGACACCGCCCTGCGCGCATGGCAGGGCACCGGCTGACCACTCCCCTCGGTGGGCAGGCACCTCCCGATGCCAGGGTCGCCCCCCACCACATCGGTGGAGCACGCGGCCGCTCGACAACCTATGGCGCGTCGGCCGTGGCAGGGCGCGGCCGACGCGGCTACCGCGGGCCGACGGGCCCGCGCCGGACGATCGGTTCGGCGGGCCGCGACGCTCGATGGCCGGGTCGTCAGTTCGGCCGGGCCGGACCGATCGCGCGGAGGTTGGCCAGGTAGTAGAGGTACAGACCGGCGGGCAGCAGGCCGTGGACCAGCTGGGCCAGGGTGGGCCAGTCGTTGATGAACGGCACGTCGCCGCCGGGGCCGCCGAAAGTGAGCAGCCGATAGGACAGGGTCCAGGCGGTCAGTGGCTACCGCCGATGCGGCTACCGCCGATGCGGCTACCGCCGACGCGCTGTGGCGGTCAGGTGCGGGTCGCGGTGTGGGTGCGCAGCGCGGTGAGGCGGCTGATGTATTCCTGCTCGTCGATATCGCCGCGGGCGAACCGCTCGGCCAGCAGCTGCTCGGCCGGGGTCTGGGTGACGGGTGGCTTCCCTTCCCGGTCCGGTCGCGCGGTCATCCGCACGATCAGGGCGAAGGTCGCGATCACCAGTCCCCAGAACAGCAGCATGCCGATGCCCATGCCGACATAGCCCCAGCCACTCGGTCCGTGGTCGTACCAGTACATCACCGTCTGCCTCCTTCTCCGGCGCGATCGTGCGCGACGCGGTGCCGGACCGTGCTTTCGACGCGATGCGCGCCAACTGTCTCCACTGTCGGCGCGTACGGCCGCCCGGGGCAGGGCAGATCGCCCCCTGATGCGAGGACCAACGGCATCCAGGCTGGTGTGGACCGTGCCGTCGCCGCCCGGAGCGGCGATCCGAGGGCCAAGGTCCCGTGGCCCGGGGCCCAACGCGACTTCCGATGACCAGGGCCGCCACGCGACCGTCGAACCATGGCATTCACGCAGAACATTCGAGAGACCGCCCTCGAGCAGGCCGCCCTCGTGCTGCTGTCGGGTTTCGTGGCGATCTGGGCCGTGGCGGGCGCCGTCGGCTTGGCGGGCGGCGGAATCGACCTGGGGCAGACCATCGTGCGGCGGCTCCCGTTCGAGAGTCCGGTCTTCGCCGCCCTCGCCCTGGCGCTCGTCGTCGCGGTTCCGATGGCCGTCACCTCCTGGTCCGCCGCGCACGGTGAGCGCCGCGCCCCGACCGTCGCGATCGCCAGCGGCGGCCTGCTGATCGGCTGGATCATCGTGCAGATCGCGGTCATCCGCACCTTCAGCATCCTGCAACCGGTGTGCGTGCTCTTTGGCATCGCCATCGTGATCCTGGGTCTGACCTGGCGTCCCAACCCGGAAGACGATCGTTGAAGGGTTGATGTGACCGACCGCACAGAATTTGCAGCTAATTTATAGCAACATTTCCTGACGGGGTGCCGATACCCTCCTCGAGCACCCGGTGCTCGCGTCCGTCCGGTGCGGGGACCGGTTGTGTGCCTTGTGGTCTCGCGACCGCACGAGGGAAAGGGTCGGCATCCATGCGATCGACTCGCAGTGCGTCGAATTCGGTGAGATGGTTCGGTATCGGCTGTCGGAGTGCGGCATTGGCGCTGGTAGCGCTGCTGTCCGCGGGTATCGCCCTGGTGGGCTCGACGGCCACGGCCACGGCGGCGTTCACGCCCGCGGCCTTCGACTTCTGGGTGGATTCACCGAGCATGGGTCCCATCAAGACCCGGGTGCTGCGCGCCGCCGACGGCAATACCAACCGGGTCGTCTACGCGCTCGACGGAATGCGGGCGCGGGAGGACCTCAACGGCTGGGAGATCGAGACCAATGTCGCCGAGGTGCTGGCCAGCTGGAATATCAATGTCGTCATGCCGGTCGGCGGCCAGTCCAGCTTCTACGCCGACTGGAACGCCCCGAGTGAATTCTTCGGGATCCCGGCGGGCACCGGCCCCGGCAATACCGGCTCGGGCGTGACCGACACCCTCTCGGGCGGTCCGGGCAAGAGCTACCGTTACGAGTGGGAGACCTTCATCAGCCGCGACCTGCGCTGGGCGCTGCGTGACCGGCTGGGGTTCAACCCGTATCGCAACGGCGTGTTCGGCCTGTCCATGGGCGGCAGCGCCGCGCTCACCCTGGCGGCCTACCATCCCGACCAGTTCAGCTTCGCGGGAGCCTATTCCGGCTACCTGAACATCTCCGCGCCCGGCATGCGGGAGGCCATCCGCCTGGCCATGCTGGACGCGGGCGGCTACAACGTCGACTCCATGGCCCCACCCTGGGGGCCGCAGTGGCTGCGCATGGATCCGTTCGTCTTCGCGCCCAATCTGATCGCCAACAACACCCGACTGTGGGTCGCCGCCGCGAGCGGTCTCCCCACCGCCGGTGACCCGCCGAGCATCGCCACCGCCAACGGCATGGCGTTGGAGGCGCTGGCACTGGCCAATACGCGCTCCTTCCAGGTGCGCATGGCATCCCTGGGTGGCGGCAATGTCGCCTATTCCTTCCCCGCGTACGGCATTCACGCGTGGAATACCTGGCAGGACGAGGCGTACCGGATGATTCCGGACCTCTCCGCCAATATCGGCTGACGGTACGAGCGGTACCGATTGTTTGTGCGGCCTCACGGGCAGAAGGCGGGATGACGATGCTGGTAGCGGAGATCGACGCGGTACTGGCGGTGGATTGGCTGCTGCGGGACCTGCCCGCCGCCGCGCTACGCGGAGTCGCGCGGACTGCGGAGGCCGAGCGCATCCACCGACAGGGGCCGGTCACCGCACGCCGCCTGGCCGGTCGGGACGGGCTCGTCCGCTACGAACGCCGCCTGCGGCGAGCCGGGGACGAACTGGCCGCGGTCGTGGCGGCCCTGGAACCCGCGGAGGCCGGACGACCCGCCTGGGAGCCGGAGGCGCGGGCCTATGCCGAGATCGGCTCGGCCTGTATGGATCTGGCCTATCAGATCGAGCGTCGGCTGCTGTACACCGGGGAGCGCGCGGGCCGATGGGCGGTGCGACTCGTGCATACCGCCCACCAGCTCGACGGGTACCTGCGCCCCGGCTCGGTGGCTCACCTGGCACGGGAGAGCTATCAGACCCTGTTCGACGAGGCGGTGCTGGCCGGGCGGGGAGGTTTGCTGCCCGGCACCGGCGTGCCCGGCTGATACGGGGTACCGTAAAACGTGTGGGAATGGCGAATTTTGGGCCATCTATGACCGGAAGTGCCACCAATCCATGACATTCGGTGCCAACGCTCGTGTGATGTCTTGCCTGCCGGTGTGACAACGCTACGCTTTCAGCGGGTTTCCGATCATGAACCGCGTTTCGCTAACTCTCAGCGTGTCGAGGGTTGGCAGGTTGCCCACCGATCGGCAGACCCACGGGCCGCATGCCCTGGCGGCCCGCGGCCCCGTCCCGCAGCGGGACCGACGCTGTAACGGATACGGGCACCGACGGGAGAACCCAACCGCGAAATCCACCTCCCGTCGGTGCTATCCGAGCCCGGCAGCGATCAGGGACGAGAGCGATCCAGGCCGGCAGCGATCCAGGCCGAGAGCGATCGAGCCCGACCGCGATCCGAGCCGGTGTCCGGCCCGGCCGCTTCTCACCCCCGGCATCGATCCCGCGTCGACCCGCGTCGAACTCAGCGCGATTCGTCCGCCTGCGCGAGTTCCGTCGCCGCCTCCTGCCGTGCCCGGTCCAGGCGGATGAGCGGTACGGCCGCCGCCGCGAGCGCCGCGCCGATCAGGCAGACCGAGGTCAACGCGGACCCGCGGGTGAGCGTGAGCGCCGCCAGCACGGGGGTGCAGCTGATGCCCAGCTGAAACGCCGACACGGTGGTGGCGCCGGCCAGCGTCGGCGCATCGCCGGCGAGTGCGAACACCCGGCCGTAGAGGGCGGGATTGAGCACGAAGGCGGCGATCCCGAGCAGGAAGACCACCGGCACCACCACCCACGCCGTCGGCATGGCCGCCGCCAGCAGCGCCGACAGCAGTACGATCCCGACCGCACCGGTTCCCAGGGCGAGATGCGGCCGTCGATCGGAGATGCGGCCGCCGATGGACAGCCCCACGAACGCCCCGATGCCGAAGAGTGCGAGCACGGCCGGAATCCAGACCTCCGCCATGCCGGTGATGTCGGCGAGCATGGCCGCCAGATAGTTGAACGTGATCATGTACGCCGCGGTGGTCAGAATGGTCACCGACCAGACCACCCAGAGCATGGGCTTGCGCAACGTGTCCAGCTCCCGTGTCACCGCGGCTCCGGTGTGCGGCACGGAAGCCTGTGCGGCAGCGGGTATTCCGAGCAGACACCCGATGATCCCGGCGAGTGTCAGGACCACCACGGCCCAGAATCCGCCGCGCCAGCCGGTGAAATGGCTCAGCAGGGTGCCCGCGGGGCCGCCCGCCACCATGGCCACACTGAGTCCGCTCACCACCACCCCGGACGCCCGGGCGGTGCGGTCCGGCGTGACCAGGCCGATCGCGGTCACCGACGCGATGGCGAAGAATCCGGCGTAGGCGATTCCGGCCACCACCCGGGAGGCCAGCAGCACGGTGTAGTCGCCGAACAGGCCCAGGGCGATGGATGCGGCGAAGACGCCCTGGGTCGCCATCAGTGCGGTCCGGCGCGGCCAGCGCAGGCTGAGCACCGCGAACGGCGGTCCGCCGCAGACGACACCCAGCGCGAACGCGGTAATGAGCATGCCGGCCGAGGAGAGGGGGACGTCGAGGTCGGTCGCGACCTCGGGTAGGACTCCGGCCAGCAGGAACTCCGCGCTGCCCATGGCGAACAGGCTGAAGCCCAGCAGGTACACCCCGGTGGGCAGTCGGGTGGTCGTGGTTGTCGATGTCGTTGTCGTTGTCGTGTTCATATCGGCTCACCTCCGAGCCGAGCATCGGGCCACGCCCGCGATACCGGCAACGGTTGTTGCCGATCCCGGGACGAATTGGTTGACTGGGCCCATGGATGGACAGCCCAGCGTCGGCTCCGTGATCGAGCAGATCCCACCTCGTCTGCGCAGCGCCCGGGAGCAGAAGGGCTACAGCCTGTCCGAGCTGGCCCGGCTCACGGGACTGTCCACCAGTACGCTGTCGCGCCTGGAGTCGGGTCAGCGCAAACCGAGTCTCGAACTGCTGCTGCCGATCACGGTGGCGCTCGGGGTGCCGCTCGACGAGATCGTGGTCGCCCCGCGCATCGTCGACCCGCGCATACCGCAGCAACCCACCAGGAAGGACGGCCGCGTCCTGATCCCGCTGTCGCGGCACCAGGGCGAACCACGCGCCTACAAGATGACCATTCCCGCCCACGACGACACCCCGTACCCGCGCACCCACGACGGCTACGAATGGCTCTACGTGCTGCGCGGCCACCTGCGCGTCCGGCTCGGCGACCACGATTTCGTCATGGGCGTCGGCGAGGCGGCCGAATTCGACTGCCGCATACCGCACTGGTTCGGCGCTGCCGGGCGCGGCAGCGTGGAGGTGCTCAGCCTCTTCGGCAAACACGGCGAACGCATCCACGTCCGCGCCCGCGCCGCGGGACGGCCGACCGCGTCCGCGTGAGGACCGCCGACCCGAAACATATTGCGGACACCGGTTTCCGGATCTAGCGTCGCTCCATGTCCTCGCCTGTTCTCGTGCCGTTCCATCAAGACGAACCCTTGGCCCCGGACGCCATTCCGATGCCCGGTCCCGGCTATCGGACCGTGGTGCCCGAGCTGCCCGACGGCACCGTCTGGGAGCGTCTGGTCGCCCTGTACCGGGAGGTGGCGGCCACCGTCGCCGCGGTCGAGGGCACACCGGTGGTGCTGTCGGGGGATTGCACGGTCGCCCTGGGCACGCTGGCGGGCGTGCAGCGGCGCGGAATCGACCCCGCCGTCGTCTGGTTCGACGCGCACGGTGATGTGCACACGCTGGAATCGTCGACCTCCGGCTATATCGGCGGCATGTCGCTGCGCCTCGCGCTCGGGGCACACGCGGACCTGATGGCCGAACCGCTCGGGCTGCGTCCGGTGGCCGCGGAGCGGACGGTACTGGTCGACGCCCGCGATCTGGATCCCGGTGAGCGGGAGTACCTTTCGA
This sequence comes from Nocardia sp. CC213A, assembly GCF_030766805.1. NCBI lineage: Bacteria > Bacillati > Actinomycetota > Actinomycetes > Mycobacteriales > Nocardiaceae > Nocardia > Nocardia sp. CC213A. The sequence goes on along the minus strand of NZ_JASFXA010000001.1, from coordinate 153,190 downwards.
CCGCGCCGGTGCGGCATTGCGGCGTCGACACGATCACGCTGCCGGACGGCCCGGTCCTGCTGCACATCGACGTCGACGTGATCACCGCCGAGGAGGTTCCAGGTCTGCTCTATCCGGTGACCGGCGGCCCCACCCGTGACGCCGTGTTCGACGCGGTGCGGCGGGTGATCGCCACCGGTCGGGTCGTCGCCCTGGATATCGCATGCCCGTGGCAGCCGGGCGAGTATCCGGAGCGCGCCGACCTGCTCGCCACGCTGACGGGCCTGCTCGATACCGGCGCGGTCGCGGCGTCGCACGATCGATAGCGGGTTTTCCGGATCCGCCAGAATGCTTGACTCGTTCCAGAGAGCGGACGAGACTCTGGGTGTGCCCACGGCCACGGAGTTCCAGCAGATGCTGCGGGGAGCTTCGCTGCGCGTGACCGCCCCGCGGGTCGCGGTGCTGAGTGCCGTGCACGACCACCCGCACGCCGATACCGATTCCATCATCCGCGCCGTCCGGGACCGCCTGTCGGCGGTATCGCACCAGGCGGTGTACGACTCGCTGCACACGCTGACCGCCGCGGGCCTGATCCGATGCATTCAGCCCTCCGGATCGGTGGCCCGATACGAGACGCGGGTCGGCGACAACCATCACCATGTCGTCTGCCGGAACTGCGGGACCATCGCCGACGTCGACTGCGCCGTCGGCGCGGCCCCGTGCCTGACCGCGTCCGATGACAGCGGTTTCACCATCGACGAGGCCGAGGTCATCTACTGGGGTCTGTGCCCCGACTGCGCCGCGGCCGCGCGCCCCTGATCGCAGCCCGCTCCATTCATTCAGGAAGGAATGTCGTGACATCCGAAACTCACAGCACCAGCGAGAGTGAGAACCCGGCGATCCCGGCCCCGACCCCCAAGACCGACCATCGCCCGCGCACCAACAAGGACTGGTGGCCGGAGCAGATCGATGTCTCGGTGCTGCACGCGCACTCCTCGAAATCCAACCCGCTCGGCGCGGATTTCGACTACGCCGCGGAGTTCCGGAAGCTGGACGTCGAGGCGCTGAAGGCGGATGTGGCCGCGGTGCTGACCGATTCGAAGGACTGGTGGCCCGCCGACTACGGCAACTACGGCGGCCTGTTCATCCGGATGAGCTGGCATGCCGCGGGCACCTACCGCATCGCCGACGGACGCGGTGGCGGCGGCCAGGGCGCGCAGCGCTTCGCGCCGCTCAACAGTTGGCCCGACAACGCCAACCTGGACAAGGCCCGCCGCCTGCTGTGGCCGGTCAAACAGAAGTACGGCAACAAGATCTCCTGGGCCGACCTGCTGGTGTTCGCGGGCAATGTGGCGCTGGAGTCGATGGGGTTCAAGACCTTCGGCTTCGGTTTCGGCCGCCCCGACGTGTGGGAGCCGGAGGAGATCTTCTGGGGGCCGGAGGACACCTGGCTCGGCGACGAGCGCTACAGCGGTGACCGCGAACTGTCCGGTCCGCTCGGCGCGGTGCAGATGGGCCTGATCTACGTGAATCCGGAAGGGCCCAACGGCCAGCCGGATCCGGTGGCCGCCGCCCGCGATATTCGCGAGACCTTCGGCCGCATGGCCATGAACGACGAGGAGACCGCCGCGCTCATCGTCGGCGGGCACAGCTTCGGCAAGACCCACGGCGCGGGCGATGCCGCCCTGGTCGGCCCGGAACCCGAGGCCGCCCCGCTGGAACAGCAGGGGCTGGGCTGGAAGAGCGCGCACGGCACCGGAAAGGGCAAGGACGCCATCACCAGTGGGCTCGAGGTGGTGTGGACCTCCACCCCGACCCAGTGGGGTAACGGCTTCCTGCAGAACCTCTACGGTTACGAATGGGAGCTGACCAAGAGCCCCGCCGGGGCCTGGCAGTGGACAGCCAAGGACGGCGCGGGTGCGGGCACCATCCCGGACCCGTTCGGCGGGCCGGGGCGCGCCCCGACGATGCTGACCACCGATCTGTCGCTGCGCGAGGATCCGATCTACCGGGAGATCACCAGCCGCTGGCTGGAGCATCCCGAGGAGTTGGCCGAAGCCTTCGCCAAGGCGTGGTACAAGCTGCTGCACCGCGATATGGGTCCGGTCAGCCGCTACCTGGGTCCGTGGGTGCCCGAACCGCAGCTGTGGCAGGATCCGGTGCCCGCGGTCGATCACGAACTGGTCGACGATCAGGACGTGGCGGCGCTCAAGGCCAAGGTCCTCGACTCCGGCCTGTCGGTGACGCAGCTGGTCAAGACCGCGTGGGCGTCGGCGGCGAGCTTCCGCAGCACCGACAAGCGCGGTGGCGCGAACGGTGCCCGCATCCGGCTCGAACCGCAGCAGAACTGGGAGGTCAACGAACCCGCCGAACTGGCGAAGGTGCTGCCCGTGCTGGAACGCATCCAGGCGGAGTTCAACGGCTCCGCCGCGGGCGGCAAGAAGATCTCCCTCGCCGATCTGATCGTGCTCGCCGGATCGGCGGCCGTCGAGAAGGCCGCCAAGGACGCCGGGCACGGGGTCACCGTGCCGTTCCGGCCCGGTCGCACGGACGCCACCCAGGAGAACACGGATGTGGAGTCGTTCGCGGTGCTGGAACCGCGTGCCGACGGCTTCCGCAACTACGTGCGCTCCGGGGAGAAGGCCCCGCTGGAACGGCTGCTGCTGGACCGGGCCTACATGCTCGACGTGACGGCTCCGCAGCTGACGGTGCTGATCGGCGGCATGCGTGCGCTCGGCGCGAACTACGGCGGCTCCGAATACGGCGTCTTCACCGACCGTCCGGGCACGCTGACGAACGACTTCTTCGTCAACCTGCTCGACGACAGCACCGAGTGGAAGCCGTCGGAGTCCGCGGAGAACGTGTACGAGGGCGTCGACCGCGCCTCCGGCAAGACCCGCTGGACCGCCACCGCCAACGATCTGCTCTTCGGTTCGCATTCGGTGCTGCGCGCCGTGGCCGAGGTGTACGCCCAGCAGGACGCGGGCCGCAAGTTCGTCGACGACTTCGTCGGCGCCTGGGTAGGGGTCATGGAGAACGACCGCTTCGACCTCGCCTGAGGCAGCCGCGTCGCGGCGTGACGACCGGGCCGGTTCCGCGCGGGACCGGCCCGGCATCGCGTCCGCTCAGGCCACGACGGAACGCGGTGGCACACCGACGTATTCGCTCAGTGGCCGGATCAACGCATTGGATTCACCCTGCTCGACGATGTGGGCGGTCCAGCCGGTGATGCGGCTCATGACGAAGATCGGCGTGAACATCTCGATATCGAAGCCGAGCAGGTAATAGGCCGGGCCGGTGGGGAAGTCCAGATTCGGGGCGATCCCGGTGGCCTCACGCATGGTGCTCTCCAGGATCTCGTACATCCGCACCCACGGCTGTCCGTCGGTGACGGCGGCGATGTCCAGGAACGCGCGCTTCATGGTCGGCACCCGGGAGTCGCCGTTCTTGTACACCCGATGGCCGAAACCCATGACCTTCTCACCGCGGGACAGCTTGTCGCGCAGCCACCGTGCGGCCAGATCGGGGTCGCCGATCTCGAGCATGTCGTGCATGACGGCCTCGTTCGCGCCGCCGTGCAGCGGTCCCTTGAGCGCGCCGATGGCGGCGGTGACCGCGCTGTAGATATCGGAGAGCGTGGAGGTGACCACGCGCGCGGCGAAGGTGGAGGCGTTGAAGCTGTGCTCGGCGTACAGGATCAGCGAGACCTCGAACGCCCGCACCAGCTCCGGAGCGGGAACCTTCCCGAAACACATGTTGAGGAAGTTCTCGGCGAAGCCCAGCTGCGAGTGCGGCGCAATGGGTTCCAGGCCGTGCCGTTTGCGGTGGTCGGCGGCCACGATGGTGGGCAGCACCGCCATCATGCGCAACGCCTTGGCGCGGTTGGCCTGCGGTGAATTGTCGTCTTCCAGGGGATCTTCCGCGCCCAGATAGCTGATCGCGGTGCGCACCACGTCCATCGGGTGGCAGTTGTCGGGCATCTTCGCGATGAGCGACAGCAGCGAGCGGTCGGCCCGGCGGGAGGCGCGCTCCTGCTGGCAGAACCGCGCGTACTGCGCGTCGTTCGGCAGTTCGCCGTACCAGAGCAGGTAGGCGACCTGTTCGAAGGTGCAGTTGGCCGCCAGGTCCTGCACGGCGTAGCCGCGATAGGTCAGCGCGTTGGTCTCGGGCACCACCTTGGATATCGCGGTGGTGTCGACGACAACGCCCGCGAGCCCCTTGTAGATGGTCGGGACGGTGATATCCCCCATCACTGATTCCTTCCCAGAGTGAAATTGAATATCTCGGAATCGAATTCGTTGTATCGCTGGTACCGCAGCAGCTCGTAGAGGCGGCTGCGATGCTGCATCCGGTCCAGCAGCCCGGATTGCGTGCCCTGTTCGAAGATCTCCCGCAGCCCGGCCTCGGCGGCGTACATCGCCAGGCGCAGCGTCGACACCGGATAGATGACGGCGTTGTAGCCGATCGACTCCAGCACCTCGGCGGTCAGCAGGTCGGACTTGCCGAACTCGGTCATATTGGCCAGCAGGGGAATCGACACCGCCGCCCGGAACTTCTCGAAATCGGCGGCCGTGTGCAGTGCCTCGGTGAAGATCACATCCGCGCCCGCGTCCGCATAGGCTCGGGCCCGTTCGATCGCGGCGTCGATCCCCTCGATCCCGGCGGCGTCGGTGCGGGCGCAGATGACGAAATTCGGGTCACGCCTGGCCGATACGGCCGCTCGCAGCCGCCGGACCATCTCTTCGGTCGATACCACGGCCTTGCCGTCGAGATGGCCGCAGCGCTTGGGGTTGACCTGATCCTCGAGATGCAGGCCCGCGAGTCCGGCGTCCTCCATGACGGTGACGGTGCGGGCGGCGCTCATGGGCTCGCCGAACCCGGTATCGGCGTCGATGAGCACCGGCAGGTCGGTCACCCGCGCGATCTGCTGACCGCGTCCCGCCACCTCGGTGAGCGTGGTCAGACCGATATCGGGCAGGGCCAGATCCGCCGCGAGCACCGCCCCGGAGACATACACGCCGTCGAAGCCGATCTCCTGAATCAGCCTGGCCACCAACGGGTTGAAGGCTCCCGGGAATCGCTGGATCCGCCCGGAGGCGAGTCCGGCCCGGAAAGCGGCGCGCTTGTCGGGGGCGGAGGTGGCGGCGGCGAGCAGACCCGTCATCGGAACAGCCCCCGCGGCGACCGGGGTGCGCGGGCGAGCACATCCGTGGATACGGAGAAGGTGATTTCGGGCAGCTCGGCGGGCGACAATTCGCCCGCGCGCTGGGCCACCTCGAGGAAGCGGTCCTGCTCGGCCGGTTCGATCACGCCCTCGGCGAGGGCACGGAACTTGGCGATGTACTGTGCGCGGGCGAAGGGGCGCGCACCCAGCGGATGCGCGTCGGCGACGGCCAACTCGTCGGTGATGACCTCGCCGCTCTTCAGGGTCACCTCGGCACGTGCGCCGAACGCCTTTTCGCTCGGATCGGTGGAGTGATAGCGGCGCGTCCACTCCGGATCCTCAGCGGTCGAGATCTTGCGCCACAGTTCGACGGTGTCGGGCCGCTGGGCACGCTCGGGTGCGTAGGAACGCTCGTGGTGCCAGGTGCCGTCCTGCAGGGCGACCGCGAAGATGTACATGATCGAGTGGTCCAGGGTCTCGCGCGACGCCCGGGGGTCGAACTTCTGCGGGTCGCGCGAACCGGTGCCGATCACATAGTGGGTGTGGTGGCTGGTGTGCAGCACGATCGACGCGATCTGATCGAGGTCGCCGATCCGCTCGCGCAGCCGGAACGCCAGGTCGATCGGGGCCTGGCTCTGGTACTCGGCCGAATGCTCCTTGGTGTAGGTGTCGAGAATGCCGCGCTTGGGCTCGCCCGGACCGGGCAGCGGCACGTTGTACTCGGCCTTCGGGCCGCCCAGCAGCCAGGCGATCACACCGTCCTCACCCTCCCAGATGGGAGACGGCGCACCCTCGCCGCGCATGGCCCGGTCCACGGCCTCCACGGCCATCTTCCCGGCGAAGGCCGGGGCATAGGCCTTCCAGCTGGAGATCTCGCCCTTCCGGGACTGGCGGGTGGCGGTGGTGGTGTGCAGCGCCTGGCCGATGGCCTGGTAGATGGTCTCGGTGTCGAGTCCGAGCAGGGTGCCGATACCGGCGGCGGCGGACGGGCCGAGGTGGGCGACGTGGTCGATCTTGTGCTCGTGCAGGCAGATGGCGCGCACCAGGTCGACCTGGATCTCGTAACCCGTTGCCAGACCGCGGATCAGGTCGCGGCCGGAGCGGCCCGCGTGCTGCGCCACCGCGAGGATCGCCGGGATGTTGTCGCCCGGATGCGAGTACTCCGCGGCCAGGAAGGTGTCGTGGAAGTCGAGTTCGCGCACCGCCACCCCATTGGCCCAGGCCGCCCACTCCGGGGAGAAACGGCCGTCGACCCCGAATACGGCCGCACCGGGCCGGTAGGGGTGGGCCAGCGCCTGGGCGCGGGCATTGGCGACGGGGCGGCGGGTGAGCGCGGCCGCGGCCACGGCGGCATTGTCGATGATCCGGTTGACGATCATCTCCTCCGTCTCCGGGGCAACCTCCACGGCATCGGCGGCCACCTCGGCGATCCGCCATGCGAGATGTTCCTCCCGGGGGAAGCTCTCCGCGGAGCGGTGGGTGCGGACGAGATGGTTCTTCACGGTCGGGGCCTCCCAGGCATCGAGGTTCATCGGGATATTTCGCACGCTATACAGGCAGCGCGGACATGGAAATCCCCCGCAAATGCCTATTTTTGTGTAAGCGCGGCGGTGAAAGTGTGAAAGTTGTGTAAAGCGAGGCTGCTAAATTGAGGGCATGCAGAAGATGTATGCGGGCGCGCGACTGCGCACGCTCCGGGAACAGCGGGGACTTTCCCAGTCGGCGCTGGCCAAGGCCCTGGAGCTATCCGTGAGCTACATCAATCAGCTCGAGCACGATCAACGACCGCTGACCGTGCCGGTACTGCTGCGCCTGAACTCCCGCTTCGATCTGGATATGGGCTTCTTCGCCGCCGACACCGACGCCCGGCTCATCGCCGACCTCCAGGACGTCTTCGCCGAGGACCCCGACGGTGCCGCCATCACCACCGCCGAGATGGACGATCTGGTGGCCCGGGTGCCGGCGGCGGCGCGTCTGCTCGTCTCCCTGCATCGTCGCCTGCGCGGGGCCACCGAGCAGATGGAGCGCTTCTCCGCCGAAATCGACGGCGGCCGGGGCGACTCCGCCACGGCCATGCCCTACGAGGATGTGCGCGACTACTTCTACGACCGGCGCAATCACATCCCCGCACTCGACACCGCGGCTGAGGAACTGTTCACGCGCAACGGTTTCCAGCCGGGCGGGCTCGACCTGCAACTGACCCGCCTGTTGCGAGAGGAGTTCGGCATCACGGTCGCGATCCGCACCGATGATCCGAATCATCCCGGCCCCAAACGGGTGTATGACCCGAATGACCGCGTGCTGACCCTGGCACGTCGGCTCTCGACCGGCCAGCGTGCCTTCCAATTGGCCACGCAGTTGGCCTTCCTCACCCAGGGAGCGGTCATCGCCGACCTCATCGACGAGGCCGACGCCATGCCGGAGCAGTCGCGGGGACTGCTGCGGATCGGCCTGGCCAACTACTTCGCCGGTGCGCTCATCCTGCCCTACACCCGGTTCTGGACGGCCGCCGAAGCGTTGCGCTACGACATCGAACTGCTCGCCGCCCAATTCGAGGTCGGCTTCGAGACCGTCTGCCACCGCCTGTCCACCCTGCAGCGGCCCGGCAAACGCGGGGTGCCGTTCTTCTTCGTCCGCACCGACCGCGCCGGGAACATCTCGAAACGCCAGTCCGCCACCGCATTCCACTTCTCCCGGGTGGGTGGCAGCTGTCCGCTGTGGGTCGTGCACGAGGCGTTCGCCACCCCGGGCAGCATCCGCACCCAGATCGCGCGGATGCCCGACGGCCGCAACTACCTGTGGCTGGCCCGCACCACCGACGAGAAGACGCCCGGATACCTCTCCGCGAAAAGGGATTTCGCCATCGGGCTGGGCTGCGATCTGGCGTACGCGGACAAGCTCGTCTACTCCCACGCGCTGCCGGTGGACGATCCGAGCGCGGCCGTGCCGATCGGCGCGGGCTGCAAGGTCTGCGAGCGCACCGACTGCGCCCAGCGCGCCTTCCCGCAGTTGGGTCGCCCGATCCGGGTGGACGACAACAGCTCGCAGCACATTCCGTACGTGCCGTCCACCGTCGGGTGATCAGCGGACCGGGGGACGGTCAGGCGCTCAGCGGGGCGGCGGTGACCTCGTAGCCCAGATTCGTCAGCACCTCGGTGGTGGCCTTGGCGAAGTTGAGGGTGATGAAGTGCAGGCAGGGTGCGCCCTCATCGATGAGGCGCTGGGCCATCTCGGTGGCGATCTCGATGCCGACCCTGCGGACCGCGGCGCGGTTCTCCTCGGGGCCGTCGCCCGCGGCCCGGCGCAGCCGGTCCAGGACGGCCGCGGGCAGCGCGCGGCCGCTGAGTTCCTCGGCGCGCGCGACGGTGCGCATGGAGGTGATCGGCATCAGCTCCGGGATGATCGGTTTCGCGCCCTGCACGGGATCGGCCGCCAGCACCCGATCCCGCAGGCGCAGATAGTGTTCGACGTCGAAGAACATCTGAGTGATCGAGTAATCCGCGCCCGCACGCAGTTTCGCGGCCAGGAAGGCGGTGTCGGTGTCCAGGTCGGGGGAGCGGTGGTGCCCCTGCGGGAAGGATGCGACGCCGACGTGGAAGTCACCGAGATCGCGCACGATGCGCACCAGCTCCTCAGCGTACTCGACGCCGTCGGGATGCCGGTGCCACTCGCCGAGCGGGTCGCCGGGCGGATCCCCGCGCAGCACCAGGATATTGCGGATTCCGCAATCGGCGTACGAGCCGACCAGCGCGCGCAGTTCGGCGACGCTGAGGCCGACCGCGGTCAGGTGCGCCACCGGCAGCAGGGTGGTCTGCTGGGCCAACTGGCCGGTGATGCGCGCGGTGCGGTCCTTGGTGGAGCCACCGGCACCGTAGGTCATCGACACGAAAGCCGGGTGCATCCGCTCGAATTCGCGCACCGCCCGCCACAGCCGGGCCTCGCCCGCGGCGTCACGGGGTGGATTGAATTCGACCGAGAACGGCACCCGCGGCCCGGAATGCCGCCGCAGACTCCGCACGACCGAGGGAACACCGGATGTGATCGGCGAAATCCGGGCCGGACGCCCCGCGTCTGAGAGCCCCGGTTCGGAGGGGGAATACATAGTCGCCTCGTGAGGTAGACAGCCGATGGCCGCCACCCGCACCGAACGCACACCGACGGAGCCCCTGCAGCATCTTCCCGTGCCCGGGTCCCACTCGGCGCAGCGCCCGATCCACGAGGCGACGGCCGCCGGATACGGCGTATCCGGCACAACCGGCAGGTCTTCGGACTCGTGGGCGACGACCCGACCCGGGTCGACCCCGGAGTCGGAGTCCGGGGCTGGACCTACCGGCCGTCGCTTCCCGGGCGCGCGCCCAGTGCCTGTGACGGCCGTCGTTCCCACTCACCGCTGCGGGACAGTCCCGGAATTCCACCGGGTTCCCTCTTCACCTCGGTCCGCGCGGACGCGCGTCCCTCGGCTCGACGCCATCGGGCGGATAAGGGGCTCCTCGACTCCACCTCCGGCGAACCAGCTGCGACCGTGAATATAGCGGAACCGCGCGTCTCCGCCACGCCGAGCCCTGCGGTGCGGCGCTGCTACGCCCCACTGAGGGCATCGAGAACCCCGGTGACCTCGTAGACCACATTCGTCAACACCTCGGTGGTCGCCTTTGGTGAATCTGGCTCTAAGGGTTCAGCACGGGTTCTCCTGCCGGATCCCGCATGCTGCGGTCGTGCTCGACGATGTAGTCGATGAACTTGTCTTGGTCCATGGTCATCGCGAGGAGATCGATATCGTGTGGGTAGACAGGCACGCGATTCAGATGAAACATTCCGGCCTCGGCCGCAAGTGTTCTGGCCGCCCCATCGGTCCCGCCTCTCATCTCCCACCCCAGGCTCAGTTTGTATTGGACGTCTGCCCAGTTTCTGATGGTGAAATCGGGTTGTGCCAGCTGTGTATAGGCATCCTGGCGCATTCGTTCCCGATCGGCCTGTGTCGCTGGTATCGATACGATGTCGTGGCTATTCCGCGTCATACGCCAGGTAGACACGTCTTGGCCGAGCGCGGCTTGTGCGGCGGCCTTCGCTCGCGAAACTTCCTCCCAGCGTTCACCCCGGACCAGTCGATTCGAGTCTATTACCGTCCCGTCGGACAGCCGAACGGTGTTCTGCAGTTCTTCGATGTGCTCGTTTCCAGCCCCGAATCGGGCGTGGGCTCGCCGCCCGGCCTCCGCGTAGGTGATGCTGAGCGGGGTCTCTTGTCCACCAACGAAATACCCTGTCTCGGGATCGAGTTCGCCGCCTTCAGTGCGGATATTCCTACCGAAGAAATCGTTGAACGCGATCCGATCGGCATCGGTCAACGGCGTGCGCAGATGCTCGGGCCGCCCGTTTGCCGGCAGATTCGCACGCTGCACGATAATGCGTCTATGTTCCGCGGCCCAGTCCGCCGCGGTGGGCCGTCTGCCCAGAAGGAGCAGGTTGGTGACACCGACCTTCGCCATCTCGACCTGGCGGACGACGAACTCGCGCTTGGCCGCAATGTCGGCGGCGGCCTCCTTGGTTACAGGCGAGGCTCGATGTTGCATACGGCCGGGCATCGGGAAGTCCATCGCGGAGATCCTGATACCGCGGAGGGCAGCAGCGCTGGTCACGTCGATTCCTCGGTATATCCGAGTGACGGTGGCGAGAGACCGCGCGCCAATGGTGTCGCCCCGGTACCGTCCATCGACCCAATCGGATATCCGGAATACGCAGGATTCGAGGGTACGTGTCAACTGGGCACACAGCTCCGGCAGCCGATGCTGATGGATGACAACTCCATTTCATTAGACAGAGCACAGGGCGCGTGCAGTGGACACTGTGTATCACCGGCTTTGCTGGGCGACGGTGTCAGAACCTTCGTCGGTGAAGGCGATCGGTTCTGTATTCTACTGTTCACGTGGCGGCTGTGCAGTCGCCATAGATCAGGGGAATCGCTGCAAGGCCCGACAGCTCATCGCCGCTGATCTCCGGGAACTCGTCCGCGAACACGGCGTGCCGTGAACCCGGCATCGATTAACGCCATCGGTAGCGCGTCGACGTCCCTGGCTTCCCTTTGTCCGGCTGCCACGGGCGGCCCATCCGAGAGGAGTTACGACGAAGATCCAGCCCGCCGGGCCAAGCGGAACCGTGAGGTTGGCCCTGTCCGACAGTCCGTCCCAGTTGCCCGCGATCTCTTCGACCCGTAGTGCCGCGCACCGAGATGAAAGCGTTTCGCCTCGGTCATAGTTCAGGTGTGTGGGCGCCCGGCGCTACTGCGCTGGCGCGGCTGCATGACTCCGTGCGAGCGGGCGGAGTGGCGCAGGGCAGGGGAGACACTTCCGGTGTGGTCAGTGTGCGCCCCAGCGCTGTTCCATGAGTACGCCCTTGGCGGCGAGCCAGGAGACCGGGTCGATCTTGTTGCCGTGCTGGTCCCAGATCTCCAGGTGCAGGTGGGGGCCGGTGGACTGGCCGCGGTTGCCGACGGTGGCGATCACGTCGCCCGCGTTCACCCGCTGGCCCTCGGCGACGTAGATGTCGTTGACGTGGCCGTAGACGGCGGTGGTGCCGTCGTCCTGGAGCACACGCACCCAGAGTCCGAAGCCGTCGGCCGGTCCGGCCTCCACGACGGTGCCGCCCAGCGCCGAGTGGATCGGTGTCCCCAGCGCGTCGGCGATATCGACGCCGTAGTGGAACGCGCCCCAGCGGCTGCCGAATCCGGAGCTGATCTGGCCACCCACCGGCAGTACGGCAGGAGCGGCGATGAAGGGTGCGGGAGCGGGCGCGGCGGGGGCGAACTGCTGCTGGAGCTGTTTGATGGTCTGCTCGGCCTGCGCCAGCGGTGCGGCGATCTCGGCCGGGAGCCCGGCCAGGCCGAAGGGCGTGGCCGCCGGTGCCGGAGCGGGTTGCGCGGGCGGGGCGATCTCGGTCGGGGTGGGCGGCATCTGGTTGGTCACCGCGGCGACGGTGGCGTCCACCGCGGCCTGTAGCAGCTCGGGTGCGGACGGGATGTCCAGCGGCACCGGATCGGCGACCGGATCGGCCTCGTCGACGGGCGTCGGGGGAGCGGCGACCGCGGCGGCCGGAGCCAGCTGGGCGACCGTGGTGAGCAGCGCTCCCGCCGCCACCGCCACACCCGCGACGGCCCTGACATATCCGCCCGAACCGGAGTCGGCGCGATGACTGGTGGATGTTCCGGCCTCGACCGCACCGAGCAGGTCCTGGACGGAAAGGGAACCGGAGGTCTCTCGATGCAGCGACACAGCACGTCCTCGGTAGATCAGCGACAGCGCCCGAACTCCGGAGTCGCCGACGCTGGCGGTCCGGTGTGGGAACGTGTCGAAAACTGTACCCACGCGTGACCGTTCTGTCGCCGTTTCTCGATGTTTCTTTCCACGATGCTTCCGCCGAACCTCCCGAACGTTCGCGCATGAACCGCCGCGACGGTGGTAGTTCCGTCCGCGAGGGCGCGAAAGATCGATCCCGCCGCGCCTGCGAAATCCCGGAGTACGAGCAAAGGAGCATCATCGTGACGGTCACGATTCCTCGCGGCACCGACGGCCTGCGCCGATTCTCGTTCGGTGTGGTGCTGGCCGCCGCCGCGCTCGGCGCGGCAGCCGCACCCGCCGCCGCGGTACCCGCGGTGCAGCCCGCGGTCAGCGATCAGGAGGCGCTGCGGGCCGCCCAGGACGCGCTGATGGGCGCGACCGTACAGTCCATCGAACTGGAGATGGCCGACGGAACGCCGACGTGGGAGGTCGACGTGGCGACCCGCACCGGCGCCGAATACGAGGTGCAGATCGACGCGACCACCGGCATGGTGGTGTCGGTGGAGGAGAGCGCCGACTGACCCCGTGCCGCCCGCGCCGGGACACGCGCACCTTGCGGTGACAGGCATTTCGCGCGCATCGGTGAGACCGTGCCCGGTATGACGTGCTATCCGACCGAGACGCAGACGATTTCGCTCACGATGGAGGTCGCCGACGCGATCTCCGCGGCGGTGAACGCGCGTGCGGTGGCCGAGACCGGCGTGGAACTCCCTCCGCTGGTGTGGGTTTGGCACCAGGGCGTGTATTCGCTGCCCTGCGCCGAGCATCAGGAGGTGGAGTTCCGCGGCCGGGTCGCGCCGCGCGACCAACCCGAATCCACCGAGCGGCACCTGCGCGAGTGGGCCGCCGCGCTGCGCCTCACCGAATCCACCACCGGTGTCGAGCGCACCCATGGCCGCCGCACGTATACGGGTGTCCTGGCGGGCTCGCGCATTCGGATCACCGGCCGCGTCGAAGCCACCCGCTCGGCGGCCTGAGAACCATCGCACACCGAATTGCGGGCGGGACGGGCCGTCGATCGGCGCCCGATCCGAACACTAGTGAAGCCGTCGATTCGCAAAAAACAGCGACTCTTCCCGAACCGGGTGCGGCACCGGCGCGCGATACCTGGAATAGTTGGGACCAGCACGCACAAGACCGAGGCGAAAGCGGGGATGTTGGTGACTTCGAGTGATGGTGTGAACGCGGTAAGTACGGTGAAGGAGTCGCCGTCGGCACCCAGCACCCTCGAGCGCGATGTCCAGACCCTGGAAAAGGCGATCTATGAAGTGAAGCGGGTGATCGTCGGTCAGGATCGGCTGGTCGAACGCCTGCTCGTCGGTGTGCTCGCGCGCGGACACGTCCTGCTCGAGGGCGTGCCCGGTATCGCCAAGACCCTCGCCGTGGAAACCTTCGCCCGGGTGGTCGGCGGCAGTTTCTCCCGGGTGCAGTTCACCCCCGACCTGGTGCCCACCGACCTCATCGGTACCCGCATCTACCGGCAGGGCAAGGAGGAGTTCGACACCGAGCTGGGTCCGGTCGTCGCCAACTTCGTGCTCGCCGACGAGATCAACCGCGCACCCGCCAAGGTGCAGTCGGCCCTGCTCGAGGTGATGGCCGAGCGGCATGTCTCCATCGGCGGCAAGACCTACCCGATGCCGAACCCGTTCCTGGTCATGGCCACGCAGAACCCCATCGAGAGCGAGGGCGTCTACCCGCTGCCCGAGGCGCAGCGCGACCGCTTCCTGTTCAAGGTGGTCGTGGACTACCCGTCGGTGGAGGAGGAGCGCGAGATCATCTACCGGATGGGCGTCACCCCGCCGGAGCCCAAGTGCATCCTCGAACCCACCGAACTGGTGCGCCTGCAGCAGCTGGCCGCCAACACCTTCGTGCACCACGCCTTGGTCGACTACGTGGTCCGGGTGATCGCGGCGACCCGCAAACCCGCCGATTTCGGTATGCAGGATGTGGCCGGGTGGATCGCCTACGGCGCCTCGCCGCGCGCCAGCCTCGGCATCATCGCCGCCGCCCGCGCCGTGGCCCTGATCCGCGGCCGCGACTACGTGGTGCCGCAGGATGTGGTCGAGGTGGTGCCGGATGTGCTGCGTCACCGCCTGGTGCTGTCCTACGACGCGCTCGCCGACGAGGTCAGCCCCGACGACGTGATCCGCCGGGTGCTGCAGACGGTGGGCCTGCCGCAGGTCGCCCCGCAGGCGGTCGCGCCGGGCAGCCCGCAGACCCCCATGCCCGCCCCGCAGCCCGGCATGGCTCCGCACGGCGCGCCGCAGCAGCATCCGGCTGCGCCGCAGCCGCCCAACGGCCAGATGTCGGGCGCGGGCCAGCCGCAGCCGAAGTAGGTGGCCACGGAACCGGTTGCGCCCGTGACGATGTCGAACCTCAGCGGCAGCTCCCATGCCCCGCCCTCGTTCCGGTCGGGCAGTCTCGACGACCCGAAGCTCGCGGCGGCGTTGAAAACCCTCGAGCTCACCGTGCGCCGCCGCCTCGACGGCGTACTGCACGGCGACCACCTGGGCTTGATCCCCGGCCCGGGATCCGAACCCGGCGACGCCCGGATGTATCAGCCGGGCGACGATGTGCGGCAGATGGATTGGTCGGTGACCGCCCGCACCACCCACCCGCACGTCCGCCAGATGGTGGCCGACCGTGAGCTGGAGACCTGGCTCGTGATCGACCTGTCGGCCAGCCTGGACTTCGGCACCGCGCTGTGCCAGAAGCGCGATCTCGTCGTCGCCGCCGCGGCGGCGGTCACCCACCTCACCAGCGGTGGCGGCAACCGGATCGGCGCGGTGGTCGCCAACGGCGAGCGGCTCATTCGAATTCCCGCCCGCACCGGGCGCATTCACGCGCAATCCATGCTGCGCACCATCGCCACCACCCCGCACGCCCGCGACGGGGTGCGCGGTGATCTGCGCGGCGCCATCGAGTCGTTGCGCCGACCGCAGCGCAAACGCGGTCTGGCCGTGGTGATCTCGGACTTCCTCGGCGATATCGACTGGCAGCGCAGCCTGCGCGCCATTTCGGCCCGCCACGATCTGCTCGGGGTCGAAATCCTCGATCCGCGCGACCTGGAACTGCCGGATATCGGCGATGTGGTGCTGCACGATCCGGAGACCGGGCGCACCCGCGAATTCAGCGTGACTCCCACGCTGCGCGCCGACTACGCGCGCGCCGCGCAGCAACACCGCCAGCAGGTCGAGACCGCGCTGCGCGGCTGCGGCGCGCCCGTGATGCCGCTGCGCACCGATCGGGACTGGATCGCCGATGTGGTCCGGTTCGTGTCCACCCGGCGCCATACCTTCGGCGCCCCGAATTCCGGGCGGGTGCCGCGCCAGTGACTTTCTCACTCTCGAATTTCGAACATATCGGCTGGCTGTTCTTCCTCCTCGTGGTGGCGGCGTTCGCGCTGGGCTATGTGGTGGCGCAGCGGCGGCGGCAACGCCATCTCATGACCTTCTCCAATATGGAGATGCTGGAGAAGGTCGCGCCGAAACGGCCCGGGGTCGGGCGGCATGTGCCGATCGCGTTGCTGCTGGTCGGCCTGACGGCGCTGACCGTCGCGGCGGCCGGACCCACCGCGGCGCAGAAGGTGCCGCGCAACCGGGCGACCGTGGTGCTGGTCATGGACGTCTCGCTGTCCATGGAGGCCACCGACGTGCCGCCGAGCCGCCTCCAGGTGGCGCAGCAGGCGGCCAAGGAGTTCGCCGACGGCCTCACCCCCGGCATCAATCTGGGCCTGGTGACCTTCGCCGGTACCGCCTCGGTGCAGATGCAGCCCACCACCAAGCGCGAGGCGGTGAAGGCGGCCATCGACAACATCAAGCTGTCCGAGCGCACCGCCACCGGTGAGGGCATTCTCACCGCGCTGCAATCCATCGACACCCTGGCTGCGGTGCTGGGCGGCGCGGAGACGCCGCCGCCCGCGCGCATCGTGCTCATGTCCGACGGCAAGCAGACCGTGCCCGACGACAAGGACGTCGACAATCCCCGGCACGCCTTCACCGCGGCGCGGCTGGCGAAGGAGAAGGGCGTGCCGGTCTCGACCATCTCCTTCGGCACCACCTGGGGCACGGTCGAGATCCCGGACCAGGACGGTACGGGCGCACAGCGGGTGCGGGTGCCCGTGGACGACGATTCGCTGCACGAGATCGCCACGCTGTCGGGCGGCGAGTTCTATTCCGCGTCCAGCCTGGAGGAACTGAACCAGGTGTACGACACCCTGGAGCAGCAGATCGGCTACGAGATGACCATGGGCGATGCCAGCCGACCGTGGCTGATCCTCGGCATGCTGGTGACCGCCGCCGGCGTCGTGACGGCTCTGGTCTATCGTCAGCGCCTGCCGTAATTCGCCTACCGCGCGCCGAGCCATCACTACGAACAGATAGGTTGACTCATATGTCGAACTTCACTTCCCGGTCGGTACTGGTGACCGGCGGTAACCGCGGCATCGGACTCGCGGTCGCCCAGCGTCTGCTCGCCGACGGACACAAGGTGGCCGTCACGCATCGTGGGTCGGGGGTGCCGGAGGGTCTCTTCGGCGTGAAATGCGATGTGACCGACAGTGAGTCGGTGGATGCCGCCTTCACCGAGGTGGAACAGCATCAGGGTCCGGTGGAGGTGCTGGTCGCGAATGCCGGCATCACCGACGACACGCTGCTCATGCGCATGAGCGAGGAACAGTTCACCCGCGTCATCGACGCCAACCTCACCGGTGCGTTCCGCTGCGCCAAGCGCGCGAATCGCGCCATGCTGCGGGCCAAGTGGGGGCGGATGATCTTCCTGGGGTCCGTGGTCGGCATGGCCGGTCAGGCCGGTCAGATCAACTACGCCTCGTCCAAGGCGGGCGTCATCGGTCTGGCGCGGTCGGTTACCCGTGAGCTGGGTTCGCGCAGCATCACCGCGAACGTCGTCGCGCCCGGGTTCATCGAGACCGATATGACCTCGGAGCTGCCGGACGATCTGCGGGATATGGCGAAGAAGTTCATTCCGCTTCAGCGTCTCGGCCAGCCCGAGGATGTCGCCGCGGTGGTGAGCTTTCTGGCCTCCGAGGATTCGCGCTACGTCTCCGGCGCCGTCATCCCCGTCGACGGCGGCATGGGCATGGGCCACTGAGGCCCGCTCCCGATCCCACAGGCCCGCAATACTTGTCAACGAGGAGAACCGACCAACCCATGAGTGGACTGCTCGCCGGAAAAACCGTCCTCATCACCGGCATCATCACCGATTCGTCGATCGCCTTCCACGCGGCCCGGGTCGCGCAGGAACAGGGCGCGAAGGTGATCATCACCGGTATTCCGGAGCGACTGCGGCTGATCGACCGCATCGCCAAGCGCCTGCCCCAGGAGGTGCCCCCGGCCATCGGCCTCGATGTCACCGACGAGGTGAACCTGGCCGACCTGCCCGCCAAGCTGCGCGAACTGGCTCCCGAGGGCATCGACGGCGTGCTGCACTCCATCGCGTTCGCGCCCAAGACCCTCATGGGTCCGGAAGCCGTGCCGTTCCTGCAGGGCCCCGGCCCGGACGCGGCCAAGGCGTTCGAGATCTCGGCCTGGAGCTACGCCTCCCTGGCCCGCGCCGTGCTGCCGGTCATGAACGAGGGCGGCTCCATCGTGGGCATGGACTTCGATCCGCGCACCGCCATGCCGTACTACAACTGGATGGGCGTGGCCAAGGCCGCGCTCGAATCGGTGAACCGGTATGTGGCGCGAGAAGTGGGCGAGGCCAAGCGGATTCGCTCCAACCTCATCGCCGCGGGCCCGATCAAGACCCTGGCCGCCAAGGCCATCGCGGGCACCGCCACCGATGACGCCAAGCAGTTGAACATGCTCAACACCTACTGGGACGGCGCCTCACCCATCGGCTGGGACGTGGACGATCCGACCGTGGTCGCCAAGTCCATCGCGGCGCTGCTCTCGGACTGGCTGCCCGGCACCACCGGTTCCATCATCTACGTGGACGGCGGCGCGTCGCACAACACCTGGTTCCCGGAGAACGGTTTCGGCGACTAGTCCGGATTGCGATAGGCGAGATTGCGATAGGCGAGGAGGATCCGTGGCTGTCGACGCACTGCTACTGCTGTCCTTCGGCGGCCCGGAGCGCCCCGAGGACGTGATGCCGTTTCTGGAGAACGTCACTCGGGGCAGGGGAGTGCCACCCGAACGCCTCGCCGAAGTCGCCGAGCACTATATGCACTTCGGCGGGGTATCGCCGATCAATGCGCTCAATCGCGACATGATCAAGGCGATCGAGGCCGAATTCGCCACGCGCGGTATCGAACTGCCGGTGTATTTCGGCAATCGGAACTGGCATCCGATGGTCGAGGAGACCGTGGAGCGCATGCGCGCCGACGGTGTCCGGTCGGCGCTGGTCTTCCCCACCTCCGCATGGGGTGGGTATTCCGGGTGCCGTCAGTATCACGAGGACATCGCGCGGGCGCGGGCGGCGGTGGCGGATGCGCCGGAGCTGGTGAAACTGCGTCAGTTCTTCGACCATCCGCTGTTCATCGCGGCCGTCGCCGACGGAATTCGCGCGGCGCTGGGCGAATTGCCGGACGATCGGCGGGATCGGGCGCGGCTGGTGTTCACCGCGCATTCCATTCCGGTCTCGGCCGACCGTGCCGCCGGTCCGCCGGGGGAGAGCGGCCTGTACAGCGCGCAGGTCGCCGAGGCGGCGCGGCTGGCGGCGGCGGCCGTCGGCATCGACGAATTCGATGTGGTGTGGCAGTCGCGGTCCGGGCCGCCGCAGGTGCCGTGGCTGGAGCCGGATATCGTCGATCACCTCGATGCGCTGCACGAACGCGGGGCGGACGCGGTGGTGGTGTGCCCGGTGGGGTTCGTGTCCGATCACCTCGAGGTGATCTGGGATCTGGACAATGAGGCCAAGGCGCGCGCGGACGAATACGTTATGGCGTTCGCGCGGGCCGCCACACCCGGTACCGATCCGCGCTTCGCGGAAATGGTCGCCGCGCTGGTGGAGGAGTACCGGAGTGGGGCCGAGCCCGTGCGCTCGAGCGCGATGACCGCCCTGGGCTGCACTACGAACGGCGCACCGTGCGTTCCCGGCTGTTGCGAGCCGCCCGCGCGCCGCTGAGCGGTACGGGCGTTCGCGCCGTGCCACGATCGGCGCGGCGGGTG
Source organism: Nocardia sp. CC213A (assembly GCF_030766805.1). Taxonomy (NCBI): domain Bacteria; kingdom Bacillati; phylum Actinomycetota; class Actinomycetes; order Mycobacteriales; family Nocardiaceae; genus Nocardia; species Nocardia sp. CC213A. The sequence goes on along the minus strand of NZ_JASFXA010000001.1, from coordinate 133,586 downwards.
GGCCGACAGGCGGAAGATCAACACCTGCTCACAGGTAGCCGCCCGCCGTCGGTGCTGTGGGAACGGCCTGGATGCGATCCGTATCATCGCGTGCGGCAATGAGTTCCGCGAGGGTCATGCCGTCGGAGCCGACCACCGGCCGCGGGCGGTCACCGAGTTCGCGCGCCAGCCACGCGGTGGCCTCCGCGAACCCGAGCGGGCCGACCTCCAGCTGGGCCAGGCATCGACCCGGCCGCACCACGGCCGGGTGCAGGCGGGACAGGTTCTCGTTGGTGGTGATCGCCACCAGCACATCGCGACCCTGTCCGAGCATGCCGTCGGTCAGGTTCAGCAGCCGCGACAGTCCCTGTCCGGTGGTCTCCTTCGCGGAGCCGCGGATCAGTTCGTCGCAGTCCTCGAGAACGAGCAGCCGCCAGCGCCGCTTGTTCTCGTCGTAGGTGTCCACGCCGATGGCGACCTCCATCAGGTAGCCCGGATTGGAGAACAGCACCTCGGGGTCGAGCACGCAGTCCACCTGGCACCAGTCCGCCCACTCCCGCGCCAATGCCCGCAGCGCGGACGTCTTCCCGGTTCCGGGCGGCCCGTGCAGCAGCAACAGCCGCCCGCTGACCTCCTCGGCCCGCATCGCCATCAGTCGGCCCAGTGCGGCCGCGACATCGGCGCTGTAGTTGCGATCGACCTCCGCCCACGCGTCGGCGGTGATGGTGCGCTCCCGCCGCTGCGGCCCATGAGCACCGTTGTGCCAGAAGCCCATCGACACCCGACTGGCATCCGGCTCCGGCTCGACGGTGGCGTCGGCGCTGCACGCCGCGACGACCGCACGCGCCAGTTCCGCACTGCTGGCACACACATCCAGCGACGCACTCCCGGTCTTGCGCCGCACCACCCGCAGCGTCCACCCCGTCCCGACCGACAGCACCGCCTCGGTGCCGTCGTCATCACTGGTCCGCAGCACCCGCGCATCCTCGGGCCGCAACGGCGCATCCGGCTTCACATGCTCCAACTGCACCGACACCGCATGCGGCTGCTCCCCACCGAGAAACGGCGCCAGCCCCAACGCGTCGATCACATCGCGGGGCGAATCGGAGTCGTCGAGATTCATCACCCACGAGAGCGCATCGGCCACCGACCCGGCGTTCTCCACCCGATCGATCAACCGAAGACGTTCCTGCGGATTCATGGTCACCCGACGATGATCCGCACAGACCGACATCGGGTCCACCGAATTTCGGAAATTCGTCCGGTAACTCAGTGCAGGGTCGGGGCCGGGATGGATCTGGATTCGGCGAAGGCGGCCATGTCGACCTGGCGGCGGGCGTTCGAGATTCCGGTGATGACGGCTGTGCCCAGGGGGCCGTGGCGGTCGTACATGGTGGCGGTGGCGACGACGATGCCGTTGGCCGAAACGTGGTCGCGGGCCCGGAGTCCCACCTCGTGGCCTTCGGGGAGGCGGGCGAGGGTGACGGTCACATCGCTGTTGATATAGCCGACACCGTCGGTGCCCCAGTTGCACACGAGGTTGGTGGCGTCGCCGACGAAGGCGGCGCGCTGGAACGGGGAAATGGGCTCGCCGTCGACCAGGGCGGGGAGGTTGTACCAGACGCTCTTACGGTCGCTGTTGCGGCCGGAGGCGAAATCGCCGGTCCAGTCGGCGGATCCGGATTTGAACAACGGGGGATCGCCGTGCTCACCCGCCAGCCGTCGCGCCGGAACCGGTAGATCCCGCACCGGTTCCCACACCTGCCCGGGCGGCGGCTCGGTGACCGCCAGGTACATCACGCTCGCCCGTGCGTGTACGGTGCCGTGCTGCACGATCGACGTATCGACCACTCGCACCCGATTCCCGTCGCGGACCACCTCGGCGTGCACGTCGATCGGTTCGTTGAGCACCGGGCGGAACAGATCCGCGGTGAACCGCGCGGGAAGGAACCCCGCCGGAGCATGGAACTCGGCTTCGCGGGCCAAGAGCCCGCACACCGCCGTCCCGGCCAACTGTCGAGCGGACCACGCGCTCTCCGCCATCTCGGTGGCACGATAACGCCCGTCGACCACGGTGAAGAACGCCGTCATCCGCTCAACTCCTTCTACGGGCGAACCTTATGTATTAGAACATGTTGCAGAGCGGGGGTTCGTGGGTGGTTCGCGCCTACCGAGGCTGGGAACCAGGTATGGTTCAGGCAGGCATATCGCCCACGCTCGGTCCGCCATCCGCGGCGAGCAACTCTCTCCCGGTCGTTCACCAGCGCCGGATGCTTCCCTTCTCCCCCGATCGGCCGCTGAGCGGTCACGCCGCGCCATCGAGGGCCATTTGCTGCCACAGAACGGAGTTGAGAACCCATGACCACCCACCGAATCACGAATGGCGTCGAACGCACGCTCCTCGAGAACACCCTCGACCGCAACCGCGAAGCACTCATCGCGACCGCGCGCGGCCTGTCCGACACCGACGCCCGCCGCCGACTCGTCACCTCGCTGACGACGCCGATCTCCCTGCTCAAACATGCCGCCGCCGCGGAACGAATCTGGTTCCAGCGTTTCTGGGCTGGACTCGACGCATCCGAATGCGACGGCTACGCGCACCGCGACGAGGGCACCTTCACCGTCACCGCCGACGAGTCACTGGCCGACGTCATCGCCGAATTCCAACGCGCCAGCCAGCGATCCCGCGAGATCGCCGCCCACTTCGACCTCGACGACATAAGGGACATCCCGCAGGAGGGCACGATCAGCCTCCGGTGGACCCTGCTCGCCATGATCGAGGAATTCGCCCGGCACGCGGGCCACGGCGATATCCTGCGCGAACAGATCGACGCGGTCGATCATGGCCCGCGCAACCGGTGAAAGCGGCCCCCGACATGCAGGGCTGCCAAGAGCAGCGCCGTGACGACGATGGGGGCGTAGTACAAGGCCACCGGTAGGCCGAGAATTGCCGACAGCGATATCAGCCCCACGGTCAGCAGGGCCGCAGCGCTCCACTCTGCCGTGCGGGTCGGGTTGAGTGCGGGCAACGCGGATATCGCGGTCGAACAGGCGATCAGAATTCCGAGTCGCCAACCGTAATGGGCGAATAGTGAACTCGTGCATGCGGTATCGGCGTTGATGATTTCGCAGGTGCTCACCTGATAGAAGGGCTCGGATGCGACGAAGAAACCGTAGCCGCACACTACGAGCGCGAATACCGTCCACACGGCCCGCACGCCGATGGTTCCGTCGACCCGCACGTCCATCCCTCCTTCTTGCCGAACCTCATTATCGGTTCGGTTCGTTACTACACTGCTATCCGTGATCGCGGCAGTGTCCTTCGTCGTCGTGCTGAGTGTTCTCGCGGTGTGCCAGGTCGCGCTGGCGTGCGGGGCTCCTTGTGGAGCGTTCGCGTGGGGCGGCGGTCGGCGAGTTCTCCCCGCGCGCTTGCGGATCGCCAGCGGCATGAGTCCGCTGTTGTACGCGGCCTCCCGAAGCAAGCCGGAGCGCTACGTCATGACGCCCGTCTCGCTGGCGCTGACGGTGACGAGTCTCCTGGTCGCCTTGGGGTGAACCGCTGACGCTCACTGCGAACGGCCGCCCTGGTACACGATGAAGAGTGGTCCATGCAGCGGGTGCAGGTGGTGTTCGCGATTCCGCAGGGCGTGTAGAGGGCGGATGGTCCTGGTTGCAGGGCCAATTCCGCCGCGCGGCACGGGTATTCGCCGTGCGGGTGCGCTGCTGGTGTGCGAATCGCTGAGAACCCAGGGCCTTGCGGGGCGGCACTATTCGCGGGCGCGCTGGGGTTCGCGAGGATGCCGGGCTTCGCGGTCGTGGCCGGATTCGTGGTACCTGGACTCGTGGCCGTGGCGGGATCTGTGGTGCTGGGATTCGTGACTGCCGCCGGGTTCGCGGTGTCCGTACTCGTGACTGCCGCCGGGTTCGCGGTGTCCGTACTCGTGACTGCCGCCGGGTTCGCGGTGTCCGAGCTCGCGACTGCCGCCGGGTTCGCCGTGGCCGAGCTCGCGACCACCACCGGGTTCGCGGTGCAGGGATTCGCGACCATGCGGCTCGCACGCGGGGTAAGACTCCCGGCGGCGGGATACGCTCGTGCGGTCGGCCAGTAGCCGGGCGCGGCGGCGGTTCACGCTCACGGCGAGTACCTGTTCGGGGTGATGGAACCGATTCACCCGCGGTCGCCGTCGCGGATCCACCGAGACCGGTGGACAGAACGCCGTCCGCCCCGCATCCACGCCACCAGCCGGGACACGGTGGGTGGCCCACCCGCTCGGATCCTCCGGGTCGGCGGTGATCTGCGCATGATGGGCATCGCACACCAAAGTGAGATTGTCGATATCGGTCGGGCCGTTCGCCGCCCACGGGATCAGGTGATGCATCGCGCACATCGTCGCCGGAGCCGAACAGTCGGGGTGGGTGCAGCCACGGTCGCGGGCGATGGCGGCCAACCGCTGCCACGACGACGCGATCCTTGCGCCTTCTCCCAAATACAGGGGCTTGCCTTGAGTTTCGTCGAAGAGCAGCAGCAGCGGGATCGAGCCCTGCGCCATCCGCCACGCTTCCCGCACCGGGATCGTCGTCCCCGACGCCGCCCGCGCCACCCCCGCACCCCGCAGCAGGTCGGTGACCGACATCGTCAGCACGATCGAGACCGGCAGGCCGCGATGTGCGCCCAGGTTGTCCGGCCCGCTGGCGGACAGGAACGCTGTCAATGCGTCGTGGCGCCGCTGCGCCGGAGTGCGCACATCACGCCCGACCGCGGCCGCCAACCGGTTCGGGTCGAACCCGTCGGGATCATGCACGCCGAGTTGGGGGCTGTCGGGGTCGTCGGGCATACACATGCCCGGCCGCGCCCATTTCGCGAATATCGTGTCGACCATGGCCCGCAGTTCGGGATCGAAACAGCCCTGGAACGGGCTCATCCCGTCCAGGCGCTGTTCCCCGAACGTCGCCGCCCGCAGGCGGGCGCGGTCCTTGGCGGTGGTGAGTGTCCCGTCGGGGTCGAGATAACCCAGGATTCGGTCACCGACCTTGCCCACTATCTCCGGCGTCCCGGCGCGGGCGGCGTCGGCGAGGTGTTCCTCGGCGACCGCGCGGTGTTCGGTGTCGACCGCGTCGGGGATGCGGTCCATCACCCGCATCACCGCCCGCGCATGATCCCCCGAGATCACCCCCGCAGCCAGGGCGGCCGCGGTAGCGGGCAAACGGGGTTCACACTTCTCCCCGTAGGCACTGGTCATCACTCCCAACTGCGCGGCACCCTTCACCCGCGCGACGGCATCGGCCTTCGCTAGCCGCAGGGTTTCCACCAGGTACCGGTACAACCCCACCGATCCGGTCGTGGTCCACAACTGTCGGTCGTTGATCTCGATCACGTGTCGATGCCCTACCGTCTCGAGGCGACGGCGACACGCTTCCAATCCCTGGATGCGGGCAGCGAATGCGGTGTCGGTGAATCCGGTCAGGTCCTCGGCCAGCAGTGTGTCGATCGCGGTCGCCAGTGCGGCGAGCGCGGAATCGCACTGCTGGATTTCCCCCTCCGAATTCATACAGCTATTCTACCGCGAAACCTATTGCGGCAGAATTGAAAAGAGAATGTGAATCAAACAGCTTCACATGAGAATCCAATTCTTCCGTGTGCTTTCGGCCTGCTCGTCATATTTCGATTCGTGCGTTGGCGAGCAAGACTCAGGGCATTCACTCTCGCTTCCTTCGATATCGGAACCCGGCACTTCGAGATAGGCTGCCACCTTGTACCGGAATATCGATCCTGATCGATGCCTTGCGCGCGACATCGCTGTAGGAGAGGGTGCGTTCGCTCTGGTGTTGAACGGGCTGCGTCGGACGCCGTACCGAGTGCCGGATGGTTAAGGCTGGCTGCCCGTGGGGCGTTGCGCGGGGGCGGGGCGGCGGTAGCGTTCGGTTTCGTCCGATATTTCGGGCAGTTCCGTGCCGGGGCTGCGATGGGCGGGCCATTGGCCGGTGTCGAGGGGCTTGGACACGACCGGTGGCAGCGGGTACATCGGTGATTGGGGGCGATCGTGGTCGATGGTGGGGGCGAGGATGGCGAACGCGCCGGTGACCAGGGCCACGGCGGCCGCCGCTCCCAGTAGCTGTCTCGCCCACCGCAGCCAGCGTGGCCAGGGGCGCGGCTCGTTCATCGCACAGTCCCGTCGTTGTTCTGTGGTTGCTGAATCGGACTGGCGGTCAACGTGTTACGTGCGAGGGGAGCGGCGGGGGTCGCCGGTCGGTGGCGGCGGTTACGATGTCGCCACTATCGACCGGAGGGGAGCCCCGCATGTCCACACCCGAGCACGAGCAACGGATTCCGCAACCGCCGCAACCGAATCCGGGGGCAACGCGGTGGATGGGGCACGATGGCGGTCGGTCGCCCGTAGGGGCGCGGCCGGGGCAGTACCCGCCGCCGAGTGCGGGGTCGCGGCGTTCCGTGGGCGCGATCGTCACGGCGATGGTCTGCGCGATGGTCGCGGTCGCGGGGATCGGCGCGGCCGGTCTGGCCTACACGCGGTACGCCGACGAGCGGGACAGCGCGACCACCTTGCGCCAGGAAGTACTCGAGGCTCAGTACGTCGATGACCGGGAACAGGCGGCGGTCGAGGCGACCCGCGCCTTCGTGACATTGGTGAGCACCTACGACCACACCGATCTCGACTCGTACTTCGACAGCGTGCTGGCCGCGACCACGGGATCGTGGCACGAGTCGTTCGCCGGAAGCAGCGGGGCGCTGCGCGACGCGATGGTGAATGTTCAGGTCAGCAGCCGTCTCGACGAGGTGCACTGCGGCTTCGTATCGATGGCGGGCACGACCGCCCGCACGATCGCCATCGCCAAGCAGACGCGCGGTAATGCGACGGTCGAGTCGGAGAGCCTCACCCTGCCGATGGTCGTGACGCTGGAGGAGCAGGCGGACGGTCGGTGGCTGGTGAGCGAACTGGATTCCCCAGCGCTGTGAAGCCGCCGCACCACCGATAGCATCTCGGGACAATCGGCGGCGCGCCGCCACGAGCCGGATGGTGGGTGAGAATCAATGCAGGGTCGGGCCTTCGGGACGCCGGACTTCTTCGTGTGGGCCCCGGTGCTGGGGCTGTTGGAAGCGGCCGCCATCTGTGTGGTCATCTTGCAGTCGACGGCGGTGGCGCTGGCCTTGATCGCGGCGGCCGTGGCGCTGGTCGTCTTCGAGTCCTGGGCGAACCGCCCGACGGTGGCGGCGCGCCCGCAGCCGCGCCCGCGGCCGAACAGCCACAACCGCCCGACGCGCCGCGCCTGAGCGCGGATGCCGCCGGGCGCATCGGCCCGGTCCGAAAGGCACGCGCCGCAATGATGCAGCGAGTGCAAGGCGGCAGAGTGTGCGGAAATGCGTGGTGCGCCGAAACGATTGGGTTCCGGCGCGATCGCCACTTGTCGAATCACCGTGTGCCGCAGGTCAGGCGGCTACCGGAGCGGGCGGCCGGAGCAGTTCGCCCGCGCGGATTCCGGCGAGGGTGCGTCCGGCGACCACGACCCATGCGCCCACCAGCAACGCGTACAGTCCCACCGCGGCGACGGCGAAGAGATCGGCCCCGGTATGGGCATACAGTGCACTGCTGCCGGTGACGCAGGTACCGACCGGGAAGGTGAAGCCCCACCAGGTGAGGTTGAAGGGCATGACCGTGCGGTGCCGGAGGGTGACCGCGAGCGCCAGACCCAGCCACAGCATGGCGAATCCCCAGACGGCGACGCCGAATACCACCGAGAAGACGAGCAGGCCCCGGGCGTAGGGATCCGGCAGCGCGACCGGAGCGGCATTGGCGAGCATCCCGGCGGCGGTCACCGACTGGCCCAGCGGGCCGAGCACGATCCACACGGTGGCCACCGATTCCGCGGCGGGCGGACCGTGGTGCAGCAGCCGCGACCAGATCAGGGTGATGGTGATGACGGCGGCGATGAGGCTCAGCCCGAACATGGCCAGGCAGGCGAACATCATGGTCAACCGCGGTTGGCCAGCGGGGAGATGCGGGATCAGCAGCGCGCCGGTGGCGGCGGAGACCATGGGCGGCACGACCGGCATGAGCCAGCCACCGAACGCGGCCTCGGGGCGGCTGGGCTGTCCGCTGATCATTCGATAGGGGATGACCAGCGCGGTCAGCAGACCGAGTACGGTCCCCGCCGACCACAGCACCCAGTCGACGGCGACCGCGGCCCGCATTCCGATCACGTCGGAACCCAGCAGCAGGGTGCCCGCGCCGACGGTCAGCAGCGCCATGGGCGGTGCGCCGTAGAAGTGCGCCATGACCGGATGGCGACCGTGTGCCCGCGCCGCCTCGGGATGCCGCATCCAGTGCACGGCGAAGGCACCGGCGACCACGACGAGCAACGCCGCGGCCAGCGCCCAGGCGGCGGTGGCGGCCCCGCGCAGCCCGTGCGGCTGCCAGGGCAGGGTCACCGCGGCGGTGGCGACGATGCCGGTGCCCATGACGGCGGCGAACCAGTTCGGCCCGATATGCCGGAAGGCGTCGGAGCGCTCGACCCGCGTCCATCGCACCGACCGGGTGCGGTGCCGGGGGCGGAACACGGCGGGGCGGGGGAGTGTGCTGGTCATGGCTCCAGCGTGCGCCCGGCACAGCGCCCCCGGTAGCGGTCGCCCGCCGATGGGTCCATAGACTCGTTCTATGCCCCTGTCGCCGCGAGTGCCCGATGTGGCCGCCCTCGACCTGTTGCTGTCGGTGATCGAACTGGGCAGTCTCGGGCGTGCGGCGCAGGCGCACGGCATCAGCCAGCCCTCGGCGAGTTCCCGCATTCGCTACCTCGAGCGACTGGTCGGTGTGCCGGTGCTGGAGCGCACCTCACTGGGGTCGCGTCCGACCGCCGCGGGATCGCTCATCGCCACCTGGGCCCGCGAGGTGGTGGACGCGGCCGCACGCCTGGACGCCGGGATCGACTCGCTGCGGGCCGAGCGGGATTCCCGGCTCCAGGTGGCGGCCAGCCAGACCGCGGCCGAGTACCTGTTCCCGAAGTGGTTGATGTCGCTGCGCGCGCGGCAGCCCGCGACCACGATCGCCCTGGAATCCGGGAACTCCGCCGAGGTGGTGCGCGCGGTGCTGGACGGGCGGGTCGATATCGGCTTCGTCGAGAGTCCGACGGTGCCGCGCGATCTGGAGGGGCATATCGTGTGCCGTGACCGCCTCGTGGTGGTGATCCCGCCCGGACACCGGTGGGCTCGGCGCACCGCACTGACCGTCGACGATCTCGCGGCGACCCCGCTGATCTACCGCGAGTCCGGGTCCGGCACCCGTATCTCCTTCGAGCGCGCCATGCGGCGCGTCATCCCGGACTGGCAGCCCGACGTCCTGTTGGAGCTGTCCTCGACCACCGCCATCAAGACGGCCGTGGCGACCGGGCTGGGTCCGGCCGTGCTCAGCTCGCTGGCCGTGGCGAGTGAACTGGCCGAGGGAATCCTGTTGTCGCCCACCGTGGCCGGGCTCGAGCTGGAACGGCCGCTGCGTGCGGTCTGGCCGCGCGGGCAGCGCCCGACCGGTCCGGCCCGGGACCTCTACGCCATCGCCCGCGCGTAACGCACTTCGGGCGGATCCTTCGCCGCGAACGGCGCGAACGGCGCGAACGGCGCGAACGGCGCGAACGGCGCGAACGGCGCGAACGGCGGGATCGCCGCGAACGGCGGGATCGCCGCGAACGCCGGGATCGGCGTGTCTCCGGTCGTATGATGCCGGGGCCTGGTCAAACGCGTAACCAATCGGTTACGCTTCAGGGGTGGACGAGGTGGCCGCCGCGATAGCCGACCCGGTACGCCGGGAGATCCTGCACCTGCTGCGCGCCGAGCGGCGCACGGCCGGTGCGATCGCGTCGCATTTCCCGATCAGCCGCCCGGCCATCAGCCGTCACCTGCGCGTGCTGCGGGAAAGCGGACTGGTGCACGACGAGCTCGTGGGGCGGGAGCGCTACTACAGCCTCGATCCCGCACCGCTGCGCGAGATCGCGGACTGGATCGCGGAACTCGCCAGCGTCGACACCTGGGAACGGCGTCTCGACGCACTCGAGACCGAAGTCTTCCGCACCCGGCGCGACCGGCGCACCCGCCCGGCCGAGCCCGACACCGAGGAGAACACCGCATGACACCCCAACCGAACGGTCGCCTGCTCCGCACCGCAGCGGGCCGCGACCTGGTTCTGACCCGGAACTTCCGCGCGCCCATCGAGGACGTGTGGGCCAGCGTCACCGAATCCGAACGCACCGCCCGCTGGTACGGCTCCTGGGAGGGTGACGCCGGGCCGGGGCGAACCATCAAGGTGCGCATGCTCTTCGAGGAGAACCAGCCCATCTTCGACATGCACATCGACACCTGCGAACCACCCCGCCACCTGATCCTGCGCACGACCGACGACCTCGGTGAATGGGTGCTCGAAGCGGTGCTCACCGCGCGGTCCGACGGTACCGAACTCACCTTCACCCAGCACCTCGCACCGGGAGTCGCCGCCGCGGACGTCGGCCCCGGCTGGGAGTACTACCTGGATGCGTGGGTAGCCGCCGAACACGGTGCGGCGCAACCGAGCTTCGACGACTACTACCCGTCCATGAAGCGTTACTACGAGCAGCAGGAGCAGCGGGTGTGACGCCTCGGGCCTGCGGACCGGTGGATCGGGACGTTCCGATCCACCGGCCGCCGTCCGCTATTTGACGCAGGTGAACTGCATGACATCGATGAGCCCGGAGCGGAATCGGGCCGCGCAACCGGTCAGATACCGAATGTAGGTGTCATAGGTTTCCTCGCCGCACAGCGCGATGGCCTCCGCGCGGCGTTGCCGCAGCGCCGCGGCCCAGTGGTCCAGGGTCTTGGCGTAATGCGGTTGCAGCGGGTGAATCCGCTCCACCGTGAAATCGGCGGCCTCGGCGAATTCCTTGACGCCGCCGAATGCCGAGCTGGCCGGAAACGGGAGGCACCCGCCCGGGAAGATCTCCTTCCGAATGAACTTCAGGAAATCGACATCGTCGCGGGTGTAGGTGATGCCGTGATCGTGCAGATGTCCCTGTGTGTACATGACGATGGTGTGCAACAGCATTCGACCCTCGTCGGGCAGCGCGGCATAGGCGAAGTCGAAGAAGTCCGCGTAGCGCTCCCGCCGGAAGTGCTCGAACGCGCCGATGCTGACGATCCGGTCTACCCGCTCGTCGAACTCCTCCCATCCCTGCACCCTGACCTCGGCGCGGCGACCCGAGGGCCGCTGGTCGAGCAGCGATTCGACATAGGCGTGCTGGTTGCGACTCAGGGTCAGGCCGATGACGTTCACGTCGTATCGCTCCAACGCCCGCACCATGGTCGATCCCCAACCGCAGCCGATATCGAGCAGTGTCATTCCCGGCCGCAGGTCGAGCTTTCCGAGCGCGAGGTCGATCTTGGCCAGTTGTGCCTGTTCGAGGGAATAGTCCGGGCGCTCGAAATATCCGCAGCTGTAGGTGCGGGTCTGATCGAGGAACAGGAAGAAGAATTCATCCGAGAGGTCGTAGTGCGATTGGACATCGGCGAAATAGGGCGTGTGTCGACTCATGCGGTACCTCCGAGATTCGTCCACGGGCAGGCGGGATTCGATCAGACATGCGGGGACCGAGCGATATGAGCCGCCGCGGACTGCCGGACGGTAGCGCGGCGGTGCGATTCGGTGCAGGAGTATAGGCACGTCGGGAGGCCGACGACCGCTCGCCGCGCGGGACGCGGGCGGTGAATCCCGCCCGCGTCCCGTGCGCGTCATCGGAGATGTCTACGGTGTCGTCGGCTCCGGATACGGCCAGGTGAAGCCGATCGCATCGCCGACGCGGAGCGCCCGCCAGCGCGGAGCCAGCACATCGAGGCGATCGACGATCCGTTCGAGGGCGGCGCGGTGTGAGTCGTCCAGTTCCGCCTCGGCGGCGGCCCAGGAGGGGCGCCGCGCCGTGGGGTCGTGCCGCCGCGCCCAGTAGACCAGGCACAGCCCGGCGAGTCGCTCGGACAGGTTCATTTCGTTGTCGCCGTCGTGATCGGTGAGGCGCAGCCGGTCCTCGCGCTGGCGCTGTTTGCGGGAATGGCGGCGGGCGGCGCGGGCATCCTGCGCGCCGGTGGACACCGGGCGGAACGCGCCGCCACCGCGGGCGGCGCGACCGAACACCCCAGCGGTCAGGCCGAGCTCACATTCCACCAGGTAGTGCGCCAGATCGTGCGGGACGTCATCGTGATATCCGGGAGCCGGATCGAGTTCGCGGGCACCGTGCGCGGCATCGGTCACCACCGTCGCATAGCGACGCTGGCCGGTGCGTTTGAACATGACCTCCACCCGAACCACGGTAGGACGGGGTCGTGGGCCCGCGCATCCGATTATTCGGCGCGGTCGCGCGCCAGCTCGTCGACGATCTCCCAATCGTTCGGATGGCCCTGCACCGACGGGTCGTAGAGCACGACGAACCAGAACCGCTGCGGGGCCGAGAGCGGGAACGGGCCGACGCTCAGCTCCTCGGAGGTGTAGCGGTCGTCGCTCATCATGCGAACCCAGATGGGTCCGCCCTCCTGGCGGTCGATCCACTTCTGGAAGACCGAGCGGGACGGTTTGGCGGCCATGATGACCGAGAGCAGCGGGAGCGCGTCGAGCTCGTCGACGGTGGAAACGAACCGTAGGGCGTCGTTCATGGCTCGATCTTCCCGCACGGCGGGCGCGTCCGGGTCAGGACCCGGCAGCATGGACCGCCGCCAGCCGGGCACCGCGGATCGCGTTCCAGAGCGGGCGCAGCAGGGTCTCCTGCGCGGCGGCCGCACTGGCGGAGGTGGGTGCGGAGGCGGGCTCGCGTTCGGCCACGGTCAGAATGGCGGCCACCTGGTCGGCGGTGTCGAGAATGCGCCGGGCCCGCAGCGGCATGGAGTCCGGGTAGCGGTGTTTGGAATGACTCGCCAATTCCGCCTCCACCAGTTCGCGCGGTCCCGCCGTACCGGCGCCGAGTCGGGTGGTCTGTAGTCGCTGCAGCGCGTCGGCGGCCTCGCGCACCGCCTGCCGCATGGTGAATTCCGCCTCGCCCAAGGGCATATCGGGTTCGGCGGTCGGCGGTATGGGGGTCGCGTAGACGGTCCACCGCAGGGTGTCGTCGTCGGACCACGTCGGCACCAGGCCGGTGCCGTGGCCGCCCGGCGCGCCCAAGAGCAGCCCCTCGCCGACCTCCATTGCGGCGGACGCGAATTCGGTACCGCTCGGCAGGCCGCGCACATCGCCGGGGACCGGCAGCACCAGCCGCGCCCGAGCGCTCGGGCCGGCCACGGCTTCCCGAATCAACTTGAGCAGCACCATGATTCCGGCGCCGTGCGCGTCGAGCGAGTCGTCGGACGCCCAGGGCAGCCCGGTGTGACCGCCCGTGACGGGGTCCCCGGCGGCCACGGTCTGCCGGGGCGCCCAGGCGCGCAGCGCGTCCAGCACGTCGTCGGGGGCGCTGTGCCCGGCCAGCCAGGAGCCTGCCCAGACCGTCAGCGTGGCGCTCGGGGTACTCATTCTTCGAGGATAACTGGAGGGCTGCGGACCGGGCGCGCGGAGCGGGAAGCCCGGTGGGCGGCCGAGGTCCGGGAGCGGCGGGCATGGCCACCGCACGCCGGAGATCCGACAGCGCACTCGGCGTTGAGGCGCGAGCGCGCATGACACGGTTGTGGCGTGCGATGGCCTTCGACGACCGCGGGTTCCGGTCGACGAGCGGTACCCGACGGCGTAGTGCGGTGCCAGGTGTCCGGCGGTGCGGGTGTTATCACGTCGTACGGCGGTTCGTGGCCATAGGTGGCCAGGCGGCGGGGCACGCCGCAGGGCGCGCCCGGCGAAGGCTGCTGTGTCGCGCGGTCCTAGGCGGGTTCGGTGACGAAGTCGATGAGTCGTTCGACGGCGCCGATGAGCGGACTCTCCAGATCGCGAAAACCGTTGACCGCGTTGTACACCCGCCGCCACCCGTCCTGCGGTGTACCCCAGCCGAGCCGGGTGCAGACGCCCGTCTTCCAATCCTCGCCCCGCGGCACCCGCGGCCATTCGCGAATGCCCAGCGCGGCGGGCCGCACCGCCTCCCACACGTCCACGTACGGGTGTCCGGTGACGAGGACGTGCTCGCCGAGCCCGGTGGTGAGGCCGGTCTCCTTGGAACCGGTTACCAGGTGGTCGACCAGGACGCCGACCCGGCGACCCGGCCCCGGGCCGAACTCGCCCAGCCGCTGCGCGAGATTGTCCAGCCCCTCCAGATGCTCGACCACCACGCCCTCGACCCGCAGGTCGTGCCCCCACACCCGTTCCACGAGGGCGGCGTCGTGCACGCCCTCCACCCAGATCCGGCTGGCCCGCGCCACCCGGGCGCGCAGCCCGTCCACCCGGGTGGACCCGGAGGCGGACCGCGTGGGCTGCCGGGGCGCGGTGGCCGCGGGTTTCACCAGGGTCACCGGCCGACCGTCGATGAGGAAGGCCGCCTCGCGCAGCGCGAACAGCCGTACCCGACCGGCGCGGTCCTCCAGCTTCACGAACTCGCCGTCGTAGCTGCGGTCGAAACCCACTACGGCACCGCAGAATCCGGTGGCAGCGTCCTCGGCGACGAGATCGCGTTCGGCCACCACCTTCGGCACCTCGCGCCGCTGCTTCCGGGTATGGCCCGAGTAGATGTCACCGCCGTACATGTCACGCCCGCTCACCGCATAGAAGCTACCGGTCCGAGCGTGCCGCGCGAGGCAGCGACCCGCGTCCTACGGGAGTGAACCGCGACACCGGCCGCGCCGCGACACCGCACCCTGCGGCGACACCGCGCCGTCGCGCGATATCGGCTGCGCTGGGATGCCGGCTGCGCTGGGATGCCGGCTGCGTCGGGATACCGCGCCGTGCCGCCACACCAGCTGGGCCGCGATACCGGCCGTGCCGCGGACCGGTTGGGTGTGCGGGTCCTCGACGCCGGTGAGGGATCACGCACCGGTATCAGGTCACGTTCGGATTCGATCTCCGCCGACGTAGCGGTAAAAGCACTAGGGTGGAGGCGTGGCCGCAATCATTTGGCTGGTCGCGGGATTGCTTCTCGCGGCGGCGGAGGTACTGGTCGGGGATCTGACCCTGCTCATGTTGGGAAGTGCCGCGCTGGTGACGGCCGGCGTGAGCGGGCTGACGGACACCTCCCTGATCGTCGACGCGGTGGTGTTCGGCATCTCCGCCGTCGCGCTCATGCTGGTGGTCCGTCCGGTTCTGTTGCGCCGCTACGCGGTTCGCCCCGCCAAGCCCATGGGTATGGAGGCGCTGCCGGGCAAGACGGCGCGGGTGCTGGAGCCCGTCGACGAGCACGGCGGGCGGGTCAAACTGGAGGGCGAGGTGTGGAGCGCCCGGCCGCTCGACCCGTCCGATCGTTACGAGGAAGGCGCGACCGTCTACGTCGCGGAGATCGACGGCGCGACCGCCGTCGTGTGGAAAGGGCCGTAAATTATGGCTGTACTCATCGTTGCCGCCGTACTCGTCCTGCTGGTCGTGGTGGTGGTGTTCAAATCGGTGGCGTTGGTGCCGCAGGCGGAGGCCGCCGTCATCGAACGCCTCGGCCGCTACTCCCGCACCGTGTCCGGTCAGCTGACCTTCCTGGTGCCGTTCGCCGATCGCATTCGCGCCAAGGTGGATCTGCGCGAGCGGGTGGTGTCCTTCCCGCCGCAGCCGGTGATCACGCAGGACAACCTGACCGTGCAGATCGACTCGGTGGTGTACTTCCAGGTCACCACCCCGCAGGCCGCGGTCTACGAGATCTCGAATTACATTGCCGCCGTTGAACAGTTGACGGTGACGACGCTGCGCAACGTGGTCGGTGGCATGACGCTGGAGGAGACGCTCACCTCCCGTGACTTCATCAACAGCCAGCTGCGCGGCGTGCTCGACGAGGCCACCGGCCGCTGGGGGCTGCGGGTCTCGCGCGTCGAACTGAAGGCCATCGATCCGCCGCCGTCGATTCAGGAGTCGATGGAGAAGCAGATGAAGGCCGACCGCGAGAAGCGCGCCATGATTCTCACCGCGGAAGGTCAGCGGGAGGCGTCGATCAAGACCGCCGAAGGTCAGAAGCAGGCGCAGATCCTGTCCGCCGAGGGCTCCAAGCAATCGGCGATCCTGTCCGCCGAGGGTGAACGGCAGGGCCGCATCCTGCGCGCCCAGGGTGAGCGCGCCGCCGCCTATCTGCAGGCGCAGGGCCAGGCCAAGGCCATCGAGAAGGTGTTCGCGGCCATCAAGTCCGGCAAGCCGACGCCGGAGCTGCTGGCCTACCAGTACATGCAGACCCTGCCCCTGGTCGCGCGCGGGGACGCCAACAAGGTGTGGATGGTGCCCAGCGACTTCGGCAAGGCCCTGGAGGGCTTCGCCCGCAACTTCGCCACCCAGGGTGAGGACGGCGTCTTCCGCTACGAACCGGCCCCAGACGGAGACACCGGCGAACGTCCCGAGGACGATTCCGACGAGGTCGCCGACTGGTTCGATATGGCCACCGACCCGGCCGCCGAACGCGCGGTCCGCGCCGCCGAGGCCGATGCCCGGCAGCCGGTGGAGGATCCCACCGCCGCCGCACTGGGTCGCCAGCGCGACGCGGGTCAGCGCGACTCCGGTCAGCGCGGTCTCCCCGACCCGTCGCACCAGGTGTCCTACCCGCAGCAGCCGACCTACTACGACCCGCAGCGCCCGGGCCCCCAACAGCCCGGCCCGCAACAACACTGAGCACCGGCTCGAGGAGCGGCGACCACCCCACGTGGCCGCTCCGCTCGCATCCGCGGTGACCGGCTTCGCGGTCGGGGCCGAAGGGGCATCTCGCGCGCAGAACGCGCGGCGTCGCGCGCTGTACTTGCCGTGTGTGACTCGGCGTGCGTTCGCGTCGGGTGCCCTTTCGGTCGGTGTTCCGGGACAGCGGGGTGCGAGCCGACCTTTGACAGTGCGCCGCACCGGTGGTGACGATGGTGGGGTGGCCGATCGCATCCCGACCAGCCGGATCGCTCGCGCCCACCGACTCGGTCGGGCGGTGGCGCGAGAGGTGCTGCGCGACACCGGGGTTCGGCTGTCCATGGTGGGGCGGTCGGAGGAGTTGCGGGCGCGGCTGGCGGAGAAGCAGACGCTGCGGGCCGCCGATCAGCTGTTCACGATTCTCGGCGGGATGAAGGGCGCGGCCATGAAGGTCGGGCAGACCATGTCGCTGCTCGACCTGGACATGTTCCCGGAATCGCACCGGGAGCGTTTCCGGGAACGCCTCGCGGATCTGTGCGATCAAGCGCCGCGCATGCCCTTCCCACAGCTGCGTTCGGTACTGGAGGCCGACCTCGGGCCGATGCGGGAGGTGTTCGCCGAGTTCGACACCGAGCCGCTGGCGGCCGCGTCCATCGGCCAGGTCTATCGCGCGACGCTGCGGGACGGCCGCGCGGTGGCGGTGAAGGTGCAGTACCCGGGCATCGAGGAGGCCGTGCGCGCCGACCTGGAGAATCTACGGCTGTTCGCCGCCTTCTGGCGGCCCATGCTGCCCGCCCTCGCCGATTCCCGGGTGCTCGAGGAAGTCTCGCTCGCCATCACCGGCGAGCTGGACTACCTGGCCGAGGCGCGGGCACAGCGGCATATGGCCCATCGCTACCGCGATCACACCCTCGTACACGTGCCCGATGTCGTCGCACCCCTGTGCACTCGCCGGGTGCTGGTCAGCGACCTCGTGGACGGCCGGCCCTTCGTGACGGGGGCGGAACTGCCCGCGTCGCACCGCGAACGCATCGCCGAGATCGTCTACCGCTTCTATGTCGGCTCCCTCTACCGCGACAACGAGTACTGCGGCGACCCGCACCCGGGCAATGTCCTGCTCGGCGCGGACGGGCGCGTGGCATTCGTCGACTTCGGGCTGTTCCACCGCATGCGTCCCGAATACGTGCGCTTCGAAATCGACTGCGTCCGCGCCGCCGTCGAAGGACGGGCGGAGGATCTGCGCACCCTGCTGGTGCGCCGCGGCGTCATCGACCCGACCACGCCCGTCCCCGCCGAGGAATGCCTGGAGTACATCGCCGCGACCGCGTGGTGGAGTCTGGTCGACGACGAGGTCACGGTGACCGGCGATATCGCCACCACCGCCTTCGCCCGCGCCGTCGACCCCCGCGCCGACGCCGTCGTGCAACGCGTCGACAACCTGCCCGCCGAACACCTGTTCTCCCGCCGCGCCGAACTCATGACCTTCGGCACCATCGGCAGCCTGACCGCCACCAACAACTGGCACCGCATCGCCCGCGAGTGGATCTACGGTGACCCGCCGATCACCGCCGTCGGCCGTGAGTTCGCCCGGCACCGTGCCGAATCCCCCACGGATCCGTCGCCGGGTAGTGGTGCGTGAGCGGCGTCGGATCTCACCACAGCACCGCGTGGTGGCGTAGCGCGTCGATCACGAGGACGGCTCCGAAGATCAGGAAGAGCACCCGCACCGACGCCGGGCCGAACCGGCGCATGCCCCGGACGAGGCTCCGGTGGAACCGCCGGGCCCGCGCGGTCTCGCGGGTGGCGGTGAGCAGGACCAGCGCCGGCGGCAGCAGCGCGATGGCGCAGTATCCGATGATGATCAGCGGCCACAGCGCGGGTCTGGGGTCGCGTGCCGAGAGCATGGCCAGGGCCGCCAGATAGGGCACCGCCGTGGGGGCCTGCCCGAGACCGATGGCGATCCCCGCCAGCCCGAGCAGCCACGGCCGTCGCCGCGCCTCCAGCGCCCACGTCGGCACCGTCGCCGTCGTACTCCCGGAGATACGGACGGCCCCGAGTGCCAGCAGTACGATTCCCGCGATCAGCTCACCCCAGTACCGCAGCGTCGGCGTCACCGTGAAATCCACCAGGTCGGTGACGAAGCTCAACCCCAGTACCGTGCAGATGCCGAAAGTCGTTGTGACGGCGAAGACTCCGGCGAGGAAGCTGAGCACCCCGGGCACCGGCGAGCGCCGACCGAGCCGACTGTCGTAGATCACCGCCGTGGTGACGCCGACCATCAGCACGTCGAGCGAGTCCAGGAACGCGAAGCCCGCGAGGACCAGTAAAAAGATCAACATGTCCACATCGACGATACGGACGATCCCCGCCCAGCCCGCCGCGGCGACCCGGCACGGTTCAGGTGTGCTGGAAGCGCACCTCCGGACAGGCCGGGTGCGGGCCGTCCAGTAGCGGCTGTGCGACACCGAGCAGATGCCGATCGAAGAAGGCGCGGACGTAAGCGCGGGTGAGCTCCACCGCACGCGGCCCGGAGAGGGTGCTCGTCGTGGGCAGGCCGAGCAGGTCGGCCCCGCCGCCCAACTGCTCGACCAGCACGGGGCTGTCACTGAAGGTGAAGTGATCGGAACCGGTGACGGTCAGCCACCGCTTCCAGCCGTGCAGTGCCGCCCACATGGCGTCCCAGGTGGTGTCGGCACCGCCGGGCCGGTGCGTCTCGTCATCGGTGCCGAGCATCAGGAAGGCGCGGTCGCCGAACCCGTCCGCGGGCGCAGCACCGAAGAACGCGCCGTCCATATTCGCTCCGGCGCGCACCCATGGATCCCGCGCCATGGCCGCGGCGGCCGCGGCACCGCCGATGGAATGGCCCGCCATACCGATCCGGCTCGCGGCCACGTACCGGGCCGGTGGCCACGACGGCGCGGTCGCGGCCAACCGATCGAGCAGGAAGGACACATCGGCCGCCCGTGCCGCGGTGAGGGTGTCGAGCGTGCCCGGGGCGTCCACCGTCTCGCAGACCACGCAGGTGGCGATCCGTCCGTCCGGGAGTTCGGTTCCGGACGCCTCGTTGACGTGGTCGACCGCCGCGACCACATAGCCGTGCGAGGCGAGGTCCTCCGCGAGGGCGGTGAGGGTGTAGCGGGGTGCGCCGAATCCGGGCGACAGCACGACCAGCGGGTGGGAACCGTCGACCGGTGTGGCATCGGCGGCGCTGTTGGTACGGGTGGCGCCGAGCAGCCGGGCGGCCTCCGGGTCCGCGGGCGCGCCCTCGCGGCGCAGCAGCAACTCAGCTTCCCCGGGGGTCGCGTACGGTGCGGGCGTGCCGGTTCCGGGCTGCGCCGGGTAATACACGCTGACCATGAGCTCACGGTCGCGCTCCGGCGTCCAGGGGTCACGGCGGGTTGCGTCGACGAGGTGGTGCACGGTACGCCCGACGGTGAAATGACCTGTGGGAGCGGGCAATCGCGGCGCGGACCCGGTGGCGGAGGTCGGCTGTTCGACGGTGGGAGCCGAACCGCAGGCGGCCAGCGCGACCAGCGCGACCAGTATGGCGACGGTGCGACGCGAAGTCTCGCGCACCGATTCTGTCTTGATCACCGATTCGAGGCTAGGCAGAGGGCAGGCGCCGCACATCGACCCGCGGTGGTAGTGGGTGACGGGGTACTCCTCAGGGAGGTGTCGGGGTGATGTCCACCCGCGGTGCCGGTGCGGATCATCCGCTGGTGCGACGACAGTCCAGGATCGGATTCGTACTGTCGCAGCTGTCGATCGGACGTGACGGTGAGGAGATACGACCATGGTGGGTAGGCGCAGGCGGGCGGCGGCGGTCATGGCGATCCTCTGCGCGGGATGCGCTCGGTCCGAACCGGATTCGTCCGATCCGGCCGCATCCCGACTGTGGGGATATCTCGCCCTCGACGGCGGTGAACGCATCCGATACTCGGTGCTGCTGCCCGGCGGCGGCGGGCCGCATCCGGTGTTGGTGGAGTACGACGGCTACAGCGCCGGTTCCGATCCCGATATCGGAAGGGATTGGCTCGCCGAGGGTTACGCGATCGTCGGGGTGAACGTTCCCGGCACCGGCTGTTCGACCGGCGTGAACCACATCTTCGACGAGACCGTCGGCGCGGCCGGTGCCGCCGCTGTGGAATGGGCGGCGCGGCAGCCGTGGTCGAACGGCCGCGTCGGCATGATCGGCTACTCCTACTCCGGCTACAACCAGCTGTGGACCGCCGCGCAGCGCCCCGAGGGTCTGCGGGCGATCACGCCGAGCAAGAACGTCGCCGATCCCTACCGTGATGTCGGCTATCCGGGCGGCATCCAGAACGTCGGCTTCCCGGCCGACTGGTGGAACGGTTTCGCGGGCACCTGGCAGCACGCCGCCCGGCAGGCCGAACTGCTCGACGGCGACACCGAATGCGCGGCCGTCGCCGCCGCGAACACCGCCAACGCGCGGCGACCCGATATCGATATCACCGAATGGCTCGACAACGACCCGTACTTCGGCGACCGCTACGCGAGCAAGAGCGCGTATCTGCACACCGGCCGCATCGAGGTACCGGCGCTGGGTACCCAATCCTGGCAGGACGAGCAGGTCGGGCCGCGGGCCGGATACTACGAGGAGACAATGGATCCGGAGCGGATGTGGTTGATCAGCTCCAACGGCGACCACCACACCGACCTCACCGCACCGGACATCCACGCCGTGCTGAAACGATTCCTGGCTCACTTCGTCAAGGGCGAGGACAACGGATTCGATCGCGAGCCGCACGTGCGCTTGTTCCAGGAGATGCAGGTCGCCGCCGACGGTGAGAAGCCCCGGCTGACACCGACATCGGTCGCCGAGTTCGACCGGCTGCCGGTCCCGGTGACACCGATGCGGCTGTGGCTCCAGCCGGACGGGCGGCTCGACGCCACGCCACCGGCCCTGCCCGGCGCGTCCGCGCGCTACCGCTATCCGGACGCCGGGGCCGCCGTGAACGTTCCCGGCGACGGTGGCTGGAATCCGCCCGCCACCGGCGACGGGCAGCTCACCTTCACCACCGGAGCGCTGCCCGAGGACCTGAGCCTCTACGGCCCCGGATCGGCGGACCTGTGGCTGAGTTCGTCCGCACCCGATACCGACGTGCAGATCACCGTGTCCGAGGTGCGGCCCGACGGGCAGGAGATGTACGTCCAACGCGGCTGGCTGCGGGCCTCGCAGCGCGCCCTCGACCCGTCTCGTTCCACCGAGTTGCGCCCCTGGGGCGACTTCACCGCCGCCGCGGCCGCCCCGCTGGTGCCGGGGGAGCCGACCCCGCTGCGCATCGAGATCCAGAAGTTCGCGCATGTCTTCCGTGCCGGTTCCAGCATTCGCGTCACCATCGACACCCCCGCGCCCACCGGCTACTGGGTCTTCGGCACCCTCCCCACGCCCGCGGACAACACCGTCTGGTTCGAGCCGGGACGACCGTCGAGCATCGTCGTCGGCCACACCCCGTATCCGCACGCCGAGCGGTTGCCCGACTGCGCGACCACGGCCCAGCAACCCTGCCGTGCGAATACCGTCCCGGTGCCCGAGGGGCCGGGACCGGCCGCGCCGTCCTGACCCGATCACCCACCGCACCGGCCTTCGCGTACCGGCGGTATCGCATATCATGACGTCATGTCGGCCGCCGAGAAGAGGCTCACCCGTGGGGCGAAACGCACCGCGGCGGCCGGATCCCGTCCGGACGCGCGCACCGAGCGGTGGCGCGAACATCGCGAACAGGTGCGCGCCGACTTCGTGGACGCCGCGCTGCGGGCGCTGGCCGAACACGGGCCCGACGTGAGCATGGACGATATCGCGCGCGCCGCGGGCTGCGCGAAACCCAAGCTGTACCGCCACTTCGAGGACAAGACCGACCTGTACCTGGCCATCCTGGACCGGGTGCAGAGCATGCTGTGGGACCGCTTCCTGGAGCGGGTGAACCTCATGGCCGACTCGGTCGCCGACCTGCTGCGGATCGGGATCACCGAATACGTGGCCGTGGTCGAGGAGAGCCCGGAGGTGTTCCGCTTCCTGGTGCACGGGCGCATGGCCCAGCAGGCCGAGCAGCCCGAGCGCGCGCTCGATGTGGCGCAGCGCTCGGCCCTGCGGGTGGCGCGGTTGGTGGAGGAACGGCTCTCGGGTCAGCAGGTGGACACCGGCAGCCTGGAACTGACCACCTACGCCATCTTCGGGGCGGTGGGTTCGGCCACCGAGTGGTACCTGGGCGTCAACCGCTCGCGCGCTCGGATCATGACCGCCGAACAGTTCGCCGAACATGTCAGCACCATCGCGGCGGCGGTGCTGGACGCGGTGGCCCGGCTCAACGAGGTGGCGGTGGATGTGCGCAAACCCCCGCATCTCGCCTTCGCCGCGAACTGACACGCGGGCGCTACCGGTCGAAGCTGACGTGGACGTCCGCCGATTCCGGCAGCGTCTGGCAGGCCAGCGTCAATCCCTGGGCGAGTTCCTCGTCGATGAGCGCCTCGTTGCGCACCATGCGGGTGCGCCCGCGCCGCACCGCGCAGACGCAGGTGCCGCACGCGGATTCCCGGCACACGTAGGGAGCGTCGATGCCGTTGTCCAGCAGCACATCCAGCAGCCGGGCGGTGCGCGGCCAGCCGAGGTGATGGGTGCGCCCGTCGATATCGACCTCCAGGGCGGCGCTGTCGTCGCCCGCCCCGGCGGCGGGAGATGGCAGCGCGGCGACGGTGAGATGCGTTGGGGGAGTGGGGTCCTCGAACGGATTCGCGGTGAGCGACCGATACTCCTCCAGATGGACCTGGGCCGCGGGTACCCGCACGGAGGCCGCCGCCGACCGCAGCACCGTGGTGAAGCCTTGCGGCCCGCAGATGTACCACTCCCGGCGGCGATGCCGCCGCAGCAGCTCACCCACCCGCCGGGCGTTCGGCAGCCCCCGTTCGGCTTCGATCCAATGCAGCACCCGCAGCCGCCGCGGATACCGGCGCTCCAGCCGCGCCAGTTCGGCCGCGAAGATCACCGATCGCCGATCCCGGTTCGCGTAGAACAGCACGATGTTGCCGCGCCCGGCCGCCAGCACCGATTTCGCGATCGACAGCAGCGGTGTGATCCCGCTGCCCCCGGCGGCGAGCAGCAGTTCCCCGTCCAGCCCGCGCGGCCCGAAGCTGCCACCCGGCTCCAGCACGGTGATGAGGTCCCCGGCCCGGGCCGTATCGCAGAGCAGATTCGACGCGTAGCCGCCCGCCGTGCGCTTCACCGTCACGGCGAGCCGATCGTCCACATGCGGACTGCTGCACAGCGAATAGCAGCGCGCCACCGATCCGGTACGTTCGCTGGGAACCCGCAGGGTGAGGAACTGCCCCGGCCGGTAAGTGAACCGACCGTGCAGCTGCGACGGCACGCTGAAGACCAGGGTGTGGGCATCGGTGGTCTCCCGCACCACCGCCGCGATCTCGAGGGTATGCGCGCGCCCGCTCACCGCCCCACCCCCGCGGGTGTCGGCGCTCTGTCGGCGGTGACCGCCTGCCGGTCGAAGCGTCGCATCGCCCAGCCCGCCAGCCGTTCCAGGCGCTCGGTCGAGAACGGTTGGGTCATGCGGCGATTGACACCGGGAGCGATCCGCATGAGGGCGTAGCCCAGCCACGCCTCCGGCCGCACCGGCACCACGGCGAGGTCGTAGCGCACCGACCGCTCCACCGCACGGGCCACCTGGTCCGGGCTCAGTGGCGAGAACGGCAGCCGCTCGGCCACCTCCTGCGCGTGCCGGGCGAGTTCCCTGCCCCGCTCGACGACGGCCGGATCGAGGCCCACCGTCACGGCGTGTGCACCGATGCCGGTATTGATGAATCCGGGGCAGATGGCACTCACGCCGATGCCCTTGGGGCCCAGCTCCAGTCGCAGACATTCGGTGAGCATCTTCACTCCGGCCTTGGACACCGAATAGGCCGACATGACCGGGGTCGGGGTGAAGGCGGCCGCCGAGGCGATATTGACGATATGCCCACGGTGCCCGCTGTCGACCCACTGCCGTCCGAACACCCGGCACCCGTGCACGACCCCGAGCAGATTGACCCCGAGCTGGGTGTCCCAGTCGGCGGGCGCCATATCCAGGAACGCCCCGCCGACCACCAGGCCCGCATTGTTGACCAGCACGTCGGCCAGCCCGTAGTCGGCCAGGACGTCGCGGGCGAACTCCTCCCACGCCCACGGGTCGGTGACGTCGAGGCGCGCGGCGCTGGCGTGCTGGCCCCGGGCGTGGATCATGGCCTCGGTGGCGCGGGCGCTGTCGAGGTCGATATCGGAGACCACCACGTGGGCTCCGCGCCGGGCGAAGCGCAGCGCCACCGCCCGGCCGATCCCGCTGCCCGCCCCGGTCACCACGACGAGTTCGGGACGGATGTCGTTGAGTTTCATGCCGACTCCTCCAGGATCCGGTGCGGCCGGGGCGTGCCGGCCGGGGTGCTGTACCGGTAGTCGTCGAGGTCGTAATGACGGTTCTGCCAGTACATCTCGCCGTGGGTGGACGGCCGGAACGGCGAATCTCCGTGACTATTGATGTAATACGTATTCGAACCGTGGCAGGCCGGGGTGAAGAGGAAATTCTTCTCCTGTCGCCGCAGACATGCGGCGAAATATTCATCGTGCGCGGATCGACGTATTTCGCAGACGGTCTCACCGCGCCGTTTCGTTTCCGCGATGGCGCGACTCAGATGGGCGGCGGTGGCTTCGATCATCCAGATATACGAGCCGAGCACGAAACCGTATGGGCCGGTTATGGCGAACATATTGGGAAAGCCGGGTACCGATACCCCGTGATACGCCTGGAATCGATGTGTATCCCAGAAGTCGCCGAGGCTGAGCCGATCGCGACCGATCACCGGAAACGGCGGCACCGAATCCTTCTCCCACAGTTTGAATCCCGTGGCGCAGACGATGACATCCAAGTCGTGGCGGGTGCCGTCGGCGGTGACCACCCCATGCTCGTCGACCCGCTCTATCGCGTCGGTCACCAGGCGCACATCCGGTCGGTTGAAGGTGGCGAGGTAGTCGTTGGACATGGACGGCCGCTTGCAGCCCAGTCCGTAGCGGGGGATCAGCTGTTCGCGCACGCGCGGGTCGCGCACCTGCGACCGCATCCAGCGGCGTACCGGAATCTCGGCCAGCCGCCGTCCCGTGTCGGTGAGCCAGGCGGGGCCCACGACCATGCCGCCCATCCCGATCTCGGTGGCCAGGGTGCCGACCGCGCGAATGCCGGAGCGTAGCAATCGATTGCCCAGCACTGCCCGCCCCCACGGTCCCACGGCGGCGTCGGTCTTCGGGAACACCCAGATGGGGGTGCGCTGGAAGACGGTGAGGTGGTCCACCTCCGCGGCGATGGCGGGGACCAGTTGCAGCGCCGTCGCGCCGGTGCCGATCACGGCCACCCGCTTACCGGCCAGCGCCAGGTCGTGATCCCACAGGGCGGTATGCACCAGCGCGCCACCGAAGTCCTGCAACCCCGGGATATCGGGCATCTTCGGCCGCTCCAGGCCGCCCACCGCCATGACGACGAAACGTGCCGTGAGGGTGCGGTCGCCGTCGGTGCGCAGCCGCCACAGCCCGCCGTCCTCGTCGTACTCGGCTCCGGTGATGGTGGTGCCGAGCAGCAGCTTGCGGCGCAGCCCGTACTTGTCGACCATGCTGTCGGCATAGTCGCGCAACTCGTCGCCGGGGGCGAAGATGCGTGACCAGTCGCCGCGCTGCTCGTAGGAGAAGCTGTAGATGAAGGACGGAATGTCCACGGCCACACCGGGATAGGTGTTGGCATGCCAGGTGCCGCCGACCCGGTCCCACTTGTCCACGATCACGAAGTCGTGAATGCCCTTGCGTTGCAGTGCGATACCGGCTCCGATACCGCCGAATCCGGCGCCGACCACCACGACCTCGTGGTCGGCGCGCGGAATCTCCGGATGTGCGTTCATGATGGATCCTCTCCGGCGTTCGGTGGGTCAGCGGACCCGGTCGAGCAGCAGGCCGTCGTCGCCGAACAGCTCCCGCTGCCACTGCTGGACCAGGGGTTCGGTATCGAGGTCGTCGGGATGGAAGCCGGGCTTGAGGTACTCCCGGATCTCGGCGAGCAGCCCTTTGACCAGGGGGCCGCGCAGCACGCCGACGGCTTGGCGGGTGACCGTGACCGGCCGCCAGCCCTGCGGGTCGGTGAGGATGGACAGGCCCACCGCCAGCGCCATGAAGGGGATGATCCCCACATACGGGATGGTCATGACGCCGATCCGCACCGCCTCACCGCCGCCGGTGGCGCGGTAGACGTCGAAGGCGACCGACTTGTGCTCGAGCTCCTCCAGCGCATGCCAGTTCAGCAGATTCCGCACCTCCGGACTCGCGGTGGCGATCTCCTGGAGTTCCGGGCTGGTCAGCACGCGCCGTGCCAGCATGCTGGTGAAGTGCTCGGCCGCCGCGGTGGCCGCCAGGTGGACGTGGGCGGGCAGCAGCCGCTCGGCGCGGATCAGGGCTCGCTCCCGGCGGCTGCCCGGCGCGAAGTTCGGCACCCGGACCAGCACGTAGCCCATCCGGACCAACTGGTCGTTGAGCAGCCGATGCTGCTGTCCGTGCATGGCCTCCTGACCGATGAAGCCGGCGGCGCGCTTCTTGAGCGCCGGATCGTCGATCCGTCCGGACACCCGCCGCACCGAACGCACGAAGGAATCCTCACCGGGTGGGAAGGCCGCCGACAGCAGTGCCGTCAAATGGCTGAGCACGATATCGCCGTCGGCGAAATGCTTGCTCATGGGTTCGGGCTCGCCGAACCGGAATCGCATGCGGCGCACCGGGGGCGCACCGGTGGTGCGGGTGGGAAGCGTGGATCTGCTCATGATGAATCTCCGTTGATTCGCGGCGGTGTTCCGAGCGGTCCGCCGAGCCCGCTAGCGCAGGTGATCGCTGAGAACGCCGGTGTCGCCGAACAATTCGGCCCGCCAGCGATCCAGTAGTGCGGTGGTGTCGTTGTCGTCGGGATGGAAGCCCGGACGCAGGTACTGGGCGAGTTCGCGGCCCAGACCGCGCAGCAGCGGCCCGGTGAACAGCGTGTACGCCTCGCGGGCCAGCCGGGCCGGATGCGCTCGCGCGTAGTCGTCGCGGCGCAGCGACAGGATCAGGCCCACCGTGGTGAGCGGCAGGGTGAGCGCCAGCACGGTGGCCATGGTGGCGATGCGCATCCGTTCGCTGCCACCCACGGCCCGGTACACGTCGAAGGCGACCGATTTGTGCTCGATCTCCTCGACCGCGTGCCAGTTCAACAGGTTGCGCACCTCGGGGTCGCCCGCGAGCTCCTGGAGTTCGGGCCGGGTCAGCACCCGGGTGGCGAGCACGGTGGTGTAGTGCTCGGCCGCCGCGGTGCTCGCCAGATGTACCAGGTCGGGCAGCCGCTGCTCGATGCGGCGCAGGCGCTCGACGGCGGCGGGGGAGTCGTACCACTCGACGGGATAGCCCAGCTCGGCGAGCTTGCCGTTGAGCCGCCGGTGTTCCTGCCCGTGCATCGCTTCCTGGCCGATGAACCCGGCTACCCGCTTCTTCAGGCCCGGGTCGGTGATGTGGTCGGCGAACTTGCGGACCGAGCGGATGAACGATTCCTCGCCGGGCGGGAACCCCGCCGAGAGACCTGCGATGAAGTGGCTGAACACGATGTCGCCGCCCGCGTAGTACTTCGACATCGGTTCCGGATCGCCGAAGCGGAACCTGATCCGCCTGGTCTGGGGATATGTGGTGGTCATGGCGCACCTCGTTGAGCGAGTACCGCCGGTATGCGGTACTGCCAGTACGATAGCGTCTGAGACGGCTGTTGGGAAGCCCTCCGCGGGTTGACCTCGAGATCGTTATCACCGCATTTCGGTGACCTCGAACACATTGTGGTTTATTAACTACGGGAATGTAATTAAGCGCGACCCGCGCGATCATCTGCATAAACGGAGATCAGGTTCGAGCGTCACGCAAGTCAAATGCGAGTTATCGGTCCGTGATCCATCGTGATTGTTCCGTTATGGTCGTCGACGGCTCGGGCGAAGGCTGAGTCGGACTCGAACCGCCGTACACCGGTAACCCCCTCCCGCGGTCGAGATTCACCAAGACATTCCCTGGGGACGGGGACCCGGTAGTGCGAATTCACCGGGCGGCTGGGCGCAGGCAGGAATATCACATGCTTCGGAACCGCAAGTTCACCCGTATCGCTGGTACCACCGCCGTGCTGGGCGCGCTCGCCGCTGTCCCGTTCGGTGTTTCGACTGCTACCGCCTCCGCCTACAGCGGCAACTGGGACGCCGTCGCGCAGTGTGAGAGCGGCGGCAACTGGTCGATCAACACCGGCAACGGCTACTACGGCGGCCTGCAGTTCAGCCAGAGCACCTGGCTCGCCAACGGCGGCAGCGGCTACGCCCACAACGCCAGCCGCGAGGAGCAGATCCGCGTGGCCGAGAACGTGCTCGCCACCCAGGGCATCGGCGCCTGGCCGGTCTGCGGCGCGTACTTCTGATCGGTAGGCCCCGCTTACGGCCGGTCGGCACCAGCGCCGACCGGCAGCGTGGTGCCGATGGGCACGACACATCGACAGAGGTCCCGTTTCGCGCGGTGTGGCGCGGCGGGACCTTCGTCGTCGGCGCACCGGGGCGTGCTGGCGCGACTCGGCGGCCGCAGGGTGGATGATGGGGAACCGTGGCCGATCAGCAGAACACCCCGGACATCAAACCCCGCAGTCGCGACGTCACCGACGGGCTGGAACGGACCGCCGCCCGCGGCATGCTGCGTGCGGTGGGCATGGGCGACGACGACTGGGACAAACCCCAGATCGGCGTGGCGTCGTCCTGGAACGAGATCACGCCCTGCAACCTCTCCCTGGACCGTCTCGCCCGCGGCTGCAAGGACGGCGTCTTCGCCGGCGGCGGTTTCCCGATGCAGTTCGGCACCATCTCGGTCTCCGACGGCATCTCCATGGGCCATGAGGGCATGCACTTCTCCCTGGTGTCGCGCGAGGTGATCGCCGACAGCGTGGAGACCGTGATGCAGGCCGAACGGCTCGACGGCTCGGTCCTGCTGGCGGGCTGCGACAAATCGCTGCCCGGCATGCTCATGGCCGCCGCGCGGCTGGACCTGGCCAGCGTCTTCCTCTACGCCGGATCGATCCTGCCCGGTATCGCGAAACTCTCCGACGGCAGCGAGCGCGAGGTCACCATCATCGACGCCTTCGAGGCGGTGGGCGCCTGCTCGCGCGGACTCATGAGCCGAGCCGACGTGGACGCCATCGAACGCGCCATCTGCCCCGGAGAGGGGGCATGCGGCGGCATGTACACCGCCAACACCATGGCGAGCGCCGCCGAGGCGCTCGGCATGTCGCTGCCCGGCAGCGCCGCCCCGCCCGCGACCGACCGCCGCCGCGACGGCTACGCGCGGCGCAGCGGCGAGGCCGTGGTGGATCTGATCCGGCGGGGCATCACCGCCCGCGACATCATGACCCGGGAAGCCTTCGAGAACGCCATCGCGGTGGTGATGGCGTTCGGTGGATCCACCAATGCGGTGCTGCATCTGCTCGCAATCGCGCACGAGGCGGATGTGGACCTCACCCTGGACGACTTCGCCCGGGTCGGGCGGCGGGTGCCGCATCTGGCCGACGTAAAACCCTTCGGCCGACATGTGATGACGGACGTGGACCGCATCGGCGGGGTGCCGGTCATGATGAAGGCGCTGCTGGACGCGGGGCTGCTCCACGGGGACTGCCTGACCGTCACCGGGAAGACGGTGGCGGAGAATCTGGCGGCCATCGCGCCGCCGGACCCGGACGGTAAGGTGGTGCGGGCCATGGGATCTCCGATCCATCCCACCGGCGGCATCACGATTCTGCGCGGATCGCTTGCCCCGGGCGGGGCGGTGGTCAAGTCGGCCGGGTTCGACTCCTCCGTATTCGAGGGCACCGCACGGGTTTTCGATCGGGAGCGGGCCGCCATGGACGCCCTCGAGGACGGCACCATCGCGGCGGGCGACGTGGTGGTGATCCGCTACGAGGGCCCCAAGGGTGGTCCGGGCATGCGGGAGATGCTGGCCATCACCGCGGCCATCAAGGGCGCGGGACTGGGCAAGGACGTTCTGCTGCTGACCGACGGGCGCTTCTCCGGCGGCACCACCGGGCTGTGCGTGGGCCACGTCGCTCCGGAGGCGGTGGACGGCGGGCCGATCGCCTTCGTGCGCGACGGCGACCGCATCCGGCTCGATGTGGCGGACGGCCGGCTCGACCTGCTCGTGGACGACGCCGAGCTGAGGCAGCGGGCACGGGGATGGGAGCCGCTGCCGCCTCGGTATACGCGTGGGGTGCTCGCGAAGTACGCGAAGCTGGTGGGCTCGGCGTCCAACGGGGCGGTGTGCGACTGACAGCCGACGGCCGATGCGGCAGCGCCGTTCGCGGCGTTGACCGGGCACCCGATCCCCGCGGATGCGCTCGTCGGCCGTGACGAGTTCGACCGGCCCCTCCGCCGGGCGCGGTCCATCGGCGGCGGCTCTCGGGGCCGCCGCGCACGGATGCTCCGGTACCGGCACGGTCACGGGCGCCGGAGGGGTGTCGGCGTATGTCATCCCGCCAGCGGGGTCGGCCAGGTACGGTGCTGTGCTCGGGATTGCCGCGCGCGGCGGGGGCGACCGGGCTCGGTGCTGTGTTCGGGATTCCCACGCGCGGGGGTGACCGGGTCCGGTGCTGTGCTCGGGATTCCCACGCGCCAGCCGTGCCCGTCGGCCGCGGCTCCGGGATGATCGTCGCGTTCGCGTACCCGGTCGGCGCGTCGGCGGCCGTTGTCGCCCGGGTGGTCCTGCCGCTGTCTCGGTCATCGGTCCTACCTGGTCATGGGGTGACCAGGACCGGGGGTCCTCGCCAGTTCGCGCCCTGCCGTCGGGATTCGGGCTGCCACACCATGGGGTGGCCGCCGGAGCCGGTGGCGGGAACGAGCTGGAGGTTGATATGAGTGCGGATGAGCAGCGGGGGACAGGGGTCAGTCGGCGGTCCATGCTGTACGGCTTGGCGGCGGCGGGTACCGGAGTGGCGGGGGTGGCGGGGGGCTGGGCCGCGGCCGATGCGACCGGGGAGCGGCCGGGACGCTTCGCCGGAAAAGTAGTTGCCATTACCGGGGCCACCTCGGGAATCGGGCGGGCGGCCGCCATCGCGTTCGCGCGCGAGGGTGCGCGTGTCGGTTTCTGCGGGCGGCGGACCGAGGAAGGGGCCAAGGTGGAGGCCGAGATTCGCGCGGCGGGCGGGGAGGCGCTGTACGTGCGCGCGGATGTGCGGGAGGCCGAGCAGGTCGAGAACTTCACCACCGCCGTGGTGGACCGGTACGGGGGGCTCGACATCGCATTCGACAATGCCGGAATCAACTGGTTCCGGCCGCTGCACGAGACCGATCCCGCCGAATGGGACGATATGCAGAACACCAATGTGCGCGGCGTCTATCTGGCGATGCGGTCGCAGATCCCGCATCTGCTGGCGCGCGGCGGCGGCGTCATCATCATCACCGGATCGCTGCACGAGGTGGCCACCCGACCGGGCGGATCGGCCTACGCCGCCACCAAGCGCGCGGTGCTGGCGCTGGCCCAGGCCGCGAGTATGGACTATGCGGCACAGGGGATTCGGATCAATGTGCTGGCACCCGGGGCGGTGGACACCCGCCTGTGGCGGGCGGTGCAGCCGACCGATCCGCAGCGGGACTGGGCCGCGTACAAGCGGGACTGGGCGCAGCGGAACCTGCCCGCGATCAAGCGCATCGGCGAGCCGGAGGACCTCGCCCGGGCGGCCCTCGCCCTCGCCCTCGCCTCCGACGATCTCGCCTATATGACCGGCACGTCGGTGCTGGTCGACGGCGGACTGACCACCTCCCTGTAACCCGAGCCGAGGAACGCCACCATGTACAGACATCTCCTGGCGCTGGTCACCGGCTTGGCGCTCGCCGCGACCGGAGCGCCGGCGGCCGCGCAGGACACGCCCCCGGCCACCGTCGCCCATCGCGGCGCGTCCGCGTACGCACCCGAGAACACCGTGGCGGCAACGCGATTGGCCGCCGAACAGGGTGCCACCATGGTCGAACTCGATGTGCGCCGCACCGCCGACGACCGGCTCGTGGTCATTCGCGACGACACCCTGGAACGCACCACCGATGCCGCCGCACGGTATCCGGACCGCGCGCCCTGGCGGGTGGCGGAGTTCACCCTGGCCGAGATCCGCACGCTGGACGCGGGCTCCTGGTTCGCGCCCGCCTATGCCGGTGAACCCGTTCCCGAACTCGGGGAGGTGCTGCGCACGCTCGGCGGCGGGCCCGCCGGACTACTGCTCGAAGTCAAACTCACCGACGCGAAAGACGGTGTTGCCGAACTCGTCTCGCGGGAGCTGCGGGCGGTGCCGGGCTGGACGGAAACGGCCCCGGATCGGCGGCGTCTCATGGTGCAGAGCCTGGACTGGGAATTCCTGCGCGAGTTCCGCGCACTGGAACCGGATATCCCGCTCGGCGGACTCAGCCAGCGTCGGCCCACGGCGAACGAACTGGATGCCCTCGCCGAACACAGTGGCATGGTGCACATCTCCGCCGACGATGTGGACGCCGACTATCTGGCACTGGCCCGCGCCCGCGGACTGGAGGTCTTCGCCTACGTGGTGAACGATACGCGGAATATGCGGCGGCTCATCGATGTCGGAGTGGGCGGCATCATGACCGATGTGCCCGACGTCCTGGAGTGTGTCATCCGCGCGTGAGCGCGTGGCGGTGGCCGGTGCCGAGGTTCCGGCCACCGCCGCCATCCGGCGAGCCCCGGTTGCCGGAGTCGGCGCGCTCGCCGGGCCCGCGGGACATCGCCGAGTTTCTCCCTGCCGCAGGTGGTTTCGGTGCACCGCGAGCAGAGGGGTCCATCCGTCAGTCCGCGCCCGGCAGGTCCAGGCTGGAGATCGTGAACGGCAGCGCCGTGGGCGGCAGGCCCGCGGCGAACCGGTTGTACTGGCTGTTGACCACCAGCAGGCGGCCCCGCTCGGTCAGCGCGGCCTGGCTGGGGTGCAGGAATCCGTCCGATGGCACCAGGCCGTCGACGATCCGGCCGCTCGACAGGTCGGGACTCATATCCAGCACCGCCACCCGTGGCTGGGCGGCGCTGTCGGCGTAGAGATTTCCCTGCGTGACGTAGATCCGGCGGCCGTCGTCGGAGACCACCGCGTCCCCGCTGGGCAGGGCCTGCCCGCCGAGGTCCACCTCGACGGTCCGTCCGCTGTGCCGGTCTATGCGCCACAACTGCCCGGTGGAACTCTGCACCGTGAGCAGATGGTCGCCGATCGCGAGGATGCCGTTGAGGTTGTGCCGCTCGGCGATCCAGTCGACGGGCGTGGACGTGACATCCAGCCAGGGCTCCATGCGCCAGGATCCGCCGGTGTCGGTGATCCGGTACACGACCGGCAGCAGCGAGTCGGTGGCGTAGGCGGTGCCATCGGCGGCGATGGTGACCTCGTTGACGAAACCGCCGTCGAGTCCGCGCAATTCGGCCAGCAGTCGGCCGTCGACGGCGTCGTAGACCCGGGCGGTGCCGGTACCGCCGCCATTGACGAACAGACGACCGGCCGGATCGAGGACCATCCCCGCGGTGGCGCTGCGGCCGTCGACGCCGGCGGGCGACCAGACCTCGAGCCGGGGCTCGTGCACATGGCCCCGGTAAATCGTCCCGTCTGCGGCACTGCCCACGAAGAAGTGCCCGGAGGCGCGGTCGTAGGCGAGTCCGGATGGGAAAGCCCGGTCACCCGGAACCACATACCGATCGAATACCTCTCGTTCCGCCGGTTGCGCGGAGCACGATATGGTCAGGGTCGCCGTCGCGGCGATCAATAGATAGCGCAGGGGAATTCGCATGGGTGCCGACCTTTCCGCCGTGTCTCGGTTACCCGAATACTGACTTCGTCGGCGCGCGGGTCCCAGGGCACTCACTGCCGGGGACCGCCGATCCTGGGCATGCCGCGCCTACGCGGGGCGAGACGCGGGTCCATGCGCGCTGAGCCGCAGTGCGTAAGCGATATCATCGAGCGCCCGCGCCAACACCTGGATATCGCGCCCCCGCACGTTCGACGGGCGGGCCACACCCGCCCGTCGAACCGGCGTCAGCGCTGGACGCCGAGGATGATCTCGGCTCGGTAGCCGGTGGTGGTGTTACCGCTTGTCGGTACCAGGGCGTTACCGCGACGGAAGAGGAAGTCCTCGGTGTTGCGGGTGCGGGGTTCGGCG
Organism: Nocardia sp. CC213A; assembly: GCF_030766805.1. NCBI lineage: Bacteria > Bacillati > Actinomycetota > Actinomycetes > Mycobacteriales > Nocardiaceae > Nocardia > Nocardia sp. CC213A. The sequence continues at coordinate 98,637 of NZ_JASFXA010000001.1, read as the reverse complement.
CGGTCCGCGTAGGGGGCAACGGTGGCGATCGTCTGGGTGATCTCATCGTCGAAATACAGCTGGCCGGTGTGGATCTCGCGGGTTGCCAGGCGCACCTTCACGTGGATGTGGACCGTGCGGTTGTCGTACCAGCCGGGGAAGATCGTGGTGAAGGTGGCGGTTCCGGTGGGGTCGGTGGGTTGGGCGCCTCGAAGGAATTTCCCGGTGTCGGTGATGCCGGAGTAGGTGCCGTGGGCGTCGGCGTGCCAGATGTCGACGGTGGCGGTCGGGAGTGGGGTGCAGGTGGTCGCGTCGAGAATGGTGATACGCAGGGTCAGGGGGACGCCGGGTCGGTTGTCGCGGATGTCGGTGCGGACCGGAGCGGTATCGACGTAGTAGGGACCCTCGGTGCTCTCGGGAGTGAGGACGCAGGCGGGGGTCGCCACGGTCGGGCGGTTGGTTCCGCACGCGGTCGTCGCCAGGCCGATGCCGAGTGCGGTCAGGATGGTGCGGCGGTTCGGGATCATGCCGGGGTTTGGGGCCGCGCGAGTAGGCCGTCGACGCCGAAGCGGCCGGAACCCTGGACGGTGAGCTGGAGGCTGGCGGCGGCGAGGACGAGAGTCAGTTCGATGCCGCCGTTCTCGACGAAGAGTCCGTACGGCGCGTGGACGAAGGCGATGGCGCCGAGCATGACGACGGTCAATGCCGCGGCGGCGGTGCGGGTGAGTGCGCCGAGCGCGAGGAGGGGGCCGCCGATCAGTTCGGCGAACACCGTGTATGGGCCAGTCAGTTCCGGCAGGGGGATTCCGGACGCGCGCTGCAGCTCGATCGTGCCCGCAACGCCGAGGTTGGTGAGGGTGTCCCAGCCGTGGGCGAAGAAGATCACAGCCAGTGCCAGGCGGAGCAGGAGGAGCGCACCGTCGACGAGGGGGCGGGGTGCTGGCCCGGTCAGCAGGGTGCGGGCCGATCGGTCGGGCGAGTGGGCGGTTTTGTTCATGAGCATTCCTTTATCGTGGACTGATGCAATAGTAGCGTCATGCAACAGTATGTGCGTCGCTATGATCGCTGAATGGCAGTCCATCGGCAGCGTCCGCCGTCCTTGCTCGCCCAGCCGTCGTATCTGGCCTCGCAGGTATCGAAGTTCGGGCGGCAGCGGCTGGAGGCCGAGTTGGCCGAACGGGGTTTGCGGCTGGGCCATCAGGCCGTGCTCAGCGCCCTGGACGACTTCGGTCCGCTGTCCCAGCAGCAACTCGCCGATGCGCTCGACCTCGACAAGAGCCACCTCGTCGGCCACATCGACGAACTACAACGTCGCGGCCTGGTGACCAGGGCACAGGATCCTGCCGACCGTCGCCGCAACAAGATCGCGCTCACCGACGCGGGCGCCGACATGGTCAGGGAACTTCAGCCGGTGGCGGCGCAGTCCCAGGAGGGTTTCCTCGACGCCCTCACCTCGGCGGAACAGCAGGCCCTCACCGACCTGCTACGTCGCGTCCTCGCCGCCAACGACGCCGAACGCTGGGGCGAGCCGTAGCCCCGATCGGCCCGCGACCGTGCCGAATTCCGTTCGCACCACTCGGCGCTCCGGTCGATGGGCGTGGACGTGACATCCGGCCAGGGCTCCATCCGCGACACCTCGACGGTGTCGGAGATCCGGTACACGACCGGCAGCAGCGCGTCGGTGGCGCACACGGTGCCATCGGCGGCGACGAGGGTGCCGACCCTTCGGCCGCGTCCCAGTTTCCCGAATACTGACCCCCGTCGGCGTGCGGGTCCCAGGGCGCTCGCCGCCGGGACCGCCGATCCCGGGCACGGCGCGCCTACGCGGGGTGAGACGTGGGTTGCGGTGCCCGGTCTAGTTGTTCGCGCGGCCGACAGCGTTGCGGACCAGGCCGCGCAGGCCGGGTAGCTGGATGGCCCGCATCATCGCCTCGTTCAACCAGACGTGAGCGCGGGTGGGCGGAAGGTAGCGGACCATGCCACGGCGGGCCAGTGCCTGCCGTTTGACGACCTCGGGCCGCAGCTCGGCTTCCCAGGCCGCCAGTGCCGCATCGATATCGGTGCCAGGGGCGGATACGGCCGCGCCCAGCCGGTCGGCCCCGTCCAGGGCCAGTGCCGCCCCGTACCCCGCGAAGACGGTGACGCACCAGGCGGCGTCACCGAGCAGAACCACGCGCCGGCGGCTCCACTCCGCGAGGGTGACCTGGCTGATGGAGTCGAAATAGGCGCTGCCCGGATCTTTTTCGAGTTGTGTGAGCGCCTCGGCGACGCCGCCGCCCAGATCGCCGAAGGCTCCGGTGAGCGCGGCGACGGGGCCGCGTGCGACCTCGGCCTCCGGGTCGGCGCTGCGGTAGGTGAAGAAGGCCGAGGACCGTCCGGACCCGAGATTCATGACCGCCGCGGTACGTCCCGTCCCGATGTACGTGGTGCCGACACCGGCCGGGACCTGATCGGGCAGCGCGCCGAGCGGGAAGGCCGCGACCACGGTGCGCATATCCACCAGATGGTCGTTCCCCGTGCCGAATACGAGGTCGCGAATGCCCGAGTGCACGCCGTCCGCGCCGATCAACAGGTCCGCGTCGATCCGGGTGCCGTCGCTGAGCTCGGCGCGGATCCCGTCGGCGTGCCCGTCGACGGCCCGCACGGTGGTGGCGAACCGGATCCGCACCTTGTCGGCCACCGCTTCGTACAGCACCGATTCCACATCACCGCGCAGCACGCTCACCGCCCGCGCGCCGACCGCGGCCTCCGTGATCGCCGCGGGCACCGTCAGCTTCTCGCGACCGTCCGCGTGCACGAGCACGGTGGTGAAGAACCCGGCATCGCGCTGCGCCAACGCGGACACCAATCCCATCCGCTCCGCCGCGTCGTACCCAGGTCCGTGCAGATTCACCAGATACCCGCCACTACGCCGCGCCGGGGCCCGCTCGACGACGAGCACCTCCCACCCGTCCCGATGAAACCGCAATGCCGCGGCCAACCCGGCGATCCCCGCCCCCACGACCAGCACCCGCCGCCCCGCCGTCATTCCCGTCATGAACACTCCTGAGTCCGCGCTGTGCGTGGCATCGGCGAATCCCGGCGATCGGCCACACGAGCGCCATGTACACCACGCCGCCGCCGAGTACGGCGATACCAGCCTGTCCCCCCGTCGAATGGCGGCTCGAGCCGAAGGTGAGGGTGGCCAGGGCCAGGCACGCCGGGCCGATCAGGGCGACGAACACGGCGATCGATGCCGTCAGTGCCCGACCGCGCAGTCGGGGAAGGTCTGGCGGGGCGGATGGGTGTATGGATACTCCTACGTCACGCTGCCGGTGTGGCCGATGAAAGCCGCAGTGTGGCTGTCGCGCAACGGGTTCGGCCAGCTGATTCGCCCCGGCTCGAATCTCGGCGCGTCGCCTGGCTCAGGGTGTCAGGACGTGCTGCCAGTCGGCGAGGGGGTGGGCCGCGCCGACGAGGAGGGGGAGTGGGTCGAGGCGGTCGGGGCCGGGGGGTGTCCAGACCGAGCGATGCCATTCGATGTGCAGATGCGGGGGCACATTGCCGTTGGTGCGGCGGTCGGGGTCGACGAGGCCGATGCGCTGGCCCGCCTCGATGCGGCGGCCGACGCGGACCTCGGGGATGATGTGCCCGTACACGGTGGTGCCCGAGCCGTCGGCGGTCGGATGGTCGATCACCACCCAGCGCCCGAAGCCGGAGGCCGGTCCGGATCGGGTGACATAGCCGCCCTGCATGGCGAAGACCGGGCGGTTGGCCGAGCCGCCGGGAAAGCCGAAGTCGACGCCCCAGTGGTAGCCGCCGCCGCGGGGGCCGAAGGGCGAGGTGACGATGTGGCCGCGCTCGAGCGGCCAGACTCTCGGTGCCATGTGTATCTCCCTGCGCTGTCTCCCTTATCCGAATATCGTGCCGCGCCAAGGCAATCGGCGCAGACGAACGGAGTGGGAGAGCGCTCAGCGGGGAGTCGTAGCGGCCACCGGGTCCGGCCGCTCCTCGGGCGTGGCCAGCAGGGTGTCGACGGCGAGTCCGATAATGCCCACGGCGATGCAGACACCCGACACGATGAGCTGGGCGGGGTGGGTGTGGTCGGTGAGCGCGTCCGCGAGCAGCACCGTGCCGACGGTTCCGGGAACGATGCCGATGAAGCTCGCCACCACATACGGCGTCAGTCGCACCGATGACAGTGCGGCGCAGTAGTTCACCACCGAGAACGGTGCGAAGGCGATGAGCCGCAGCGACCCCACCGCCAGCCAGCCGCGGCGGGCCAGCCGGGCGTCGACGGCGCGTACCGTCGGATGGGTGAGCCGGGCGCGCAACCGCTCCTTGTCCAGGGCGCGCACCAGCAGCAGGGCCAGTACGGCGCTCACGGTGGACGCCGACAGGGCAAGTCCGAGGCCGAGCATCGGCCCGAACAGCATGCCCGCGCTGACGGTGAACAGCGTGCGGGGGAACGGGGCCACGCAGACGAGGGCGTGCGCGACGAAGAACACCAGCGGCAGCAGCGGCCCGCAGGAATCGGCCCAGGCCCGAATCTGCGCGGCGGTCGGCAGCGGAATGAGCGCGACCACGGCGAAGAGCGCGACGACGGCCACCACAAACACGACCATTCGGTATCCACCGAGTCGGCTGAGGAGGGTCCGCGGGCTTGTTGGCACCGCGCCAGGTTACCGGCTGGTAGTGAATGCCCGGCGACGGGAATCACAACCCTGCCGCTAGCATCAGAAGGCAAGACGAGGAATGCTCGTTAACCGAAACGCTGTCTGAGCAGGGCGAACGAGACGTTCGGCGCTGCTGGGGCGGTCCCTTTCGGGGCACGTGTGGGAGAAGGAAACAGCAGCTATGCCGATCGCTTCAGACTCGGACACCGGACCGGTGCCCGGGTATGCCGCCTGGCGCAAGGGTGTCGCCGGCGTGCTGGCCAAGGCCCGCAGGGTGGACGTCTCGGAACTGCCGGACGAGCCGGAGAAGCTGCTCGCGGTCACCACGTACGACGGTCTGACCGTCAACCCCCTCTACACGCGCCGCGACGAACTGCCCGAGCAGCCGCTGCCGGGCGAGTTCCCGTTCGTGCGCGGCGGTGACGGCACCCGCGACGTGCATCGCGGCTGGTACGTCGGTGCGCGGTTCGGCGGCACCGACGCGGCCGAGACCAATCGCGAGATCCTCTTCGGACTGGAGAACGGCGTCAGCGCCGTCTGGCTCCGCGTGGGGGAGGGCGGCGTGCCCGTGGCACAGCTGCCCGCCGCGCTGTCGGGTTTGCTGTTCGAATTGGCCCCGCTCACCCTGGACGCCGGCCCGGTGCTGGCCGAGGCGGCAGCGCGGGTCTACGCGACGCTCGACGCCTACCAGGTCGAGGAGCGCGCGGACATTCAGGTCCGGTTGGGTGCGTCTCCGCTGACGAGCTTGTTCGCCGGAACCCCTGCCCTCGATCTGGACAGCGCGATCGCGCTAGCCCAGGACGCGGTGGCGCGGCCCGAGAACGTGCGTGCGATCACGGTGTGCGGCGTGGCCTTTCATGAAGCCGGGGCCTCCGACGCGCAGGAACTCGGTGCGGCGGTGGCGGCGGGTCTGGAGTATCTGCGCGCCCTCACCGACGCCGGCGCCGATATCGCGGATGCGCTGGGCCAGCTGGAATTCCGCTTCGCCGCCACCGACGACCAGTTCGCCACCATCGCCAAATTCCGTGCGGCCCGGCGGCTCTGGGCCCGAGTCGCCGAGGTCTGTGGCGCGCCCGCCTTCGGCAATGCCCCGCAGCAGGCGGTGACATCGCCCGCCATGATGACCCAGCGCGACCCGTGGGTGAATATGCTGCGCACCACCCTGGCCGCCTTCGGCGCGGGCGTCGGCGGCGCGGATACCGTCACCGTGCTGCCCTTCGATCACGCGCTGCCCGCCGGGGAACTCGAGGTGTCGAGGGCGTTCTCCGAGCGCATGGCCCGCAACACCCAACTGCTGCTGCTGGAGGAATCGCACCTGGGCCACGTCCAGGACCCGGGCGCGGGCTCCTGGTACGTCGAAACGCTCACCGACGAACTCGCCGCCAAGGCATGGGAATTCATGCGGGAGCTGGAGGCCGCGGGAGGTTACCTGGCCGCCCTGGAATCCGGTCTGCTGGCCCGGCGCGTCGGTGAGACCAAGGCGCGCCGTGACGGTGATGTGGCGCACCGCAGGTCGGCCGTCACCGGCGTGAACGAATTCCCCAACCTGGCCGAGCAGCCGCTGTCCGAGGCGGCCCGCGCCATGACCTCGCAGACGAGCTACGGCGCGGCGTTCGAGGCGCTGCGCAACCGCTCCGACGCCTATCTGGCCGCGCACGGATCGCGTCCGCGCGCCCTGCTGGTGCCGCTGGGACCGGTGGCCGAGCACAATGTGCGGGTCACCTTCGCCGCCAACCTGCTCGCCTCTGGCGGTATCGAGACGATCAATCCGGGCGCGCTGGCCGTCGACGGCATCGCGGCCGCGGTGGCGGAATCCGGTGTGGCTCTCGCGGTGCTGTGCGGTTCCGACAACCGCTACGGCGCGGAGGCCGCGGCGGCGGTGGACGCGCTGCGCGCGGCCGGTGTGACCACGGTGCTGCTGGCCGGGGCGGAGAAAGCGGTGGCCGACGCCGCCGGCGCGCAGCGGCCGGATGGATTCCTGACGGCGCGGATGGATGCGGTGACGGCACTGTCCGGCCTGCTGGAGAAGCTGGGAGCCCCGGCGTGAGCGGTCAGGCGCGGAGGAGGCAGCGCAGCGTAACCACGCAGCGCCCCGCTCAGGCCAGAAAGGACACAGCATGAGCGACATCAAGCATCTGATCGGCAATTTCGCCGACGTCCCCCTCGAATCGACCACCGACGCCGCCGTGACCGGCGAGCAGGTGCGGGACTTCGTCCAGGCCGCGGCGACCGCGAATCGGTACGCGCCCGAACAACTCACCTGGGCCACCCCCGAAGGTATCGACGTCCCACCGGTTTTCACCCGCGCCGACCGTGACGCGGTGGAGGCGGCGGGCTACCCGCTCGACAGCGTGCCCGGTGTCGCCCCGTTCGTGCGCGGCCCGTACCCGACCATGTACGTGAATCAGCCGTGGACGATCCGCCAGTACGCGGGCTTCTCCACCGCCGCCGACTCCAACGCCTTCTACCGCCGCAACCTGGCCGCCGGGCAGAAGGGCCTCTCGGTGGCCTTCGACCTGGCCACCCACCGCGGCTACGACTCCGATCACCCACGCGTGACCGGTGACGTGGGTATGGCCGGTGTGGCCATCGACTCCATCCTGGACATGCGGGAGCTGTTCGATCATATTCCGCTGGACCAGGTCTCGGTCTCCATGACCATGAACGGCGCGGTGCTGCCGATTCTGGCGCTGTACGTGGTGGCCGCGGAGGAGCAGGGCGTCAAGCCCGAACAGCTGGCCGGAACCATTCAGAACGACATTCTGAAGGAGTTCATGGTCCGCAACACCTACATCTATCCGCCCAAGCCCTCGATGCGGATCATCTCCGACATCTTCGCCTACACCTCGGCGAAGATGCCGAAGTTCAACTCCATCTCGATCTCGGGCTACCACATCCAGGAAGCCGGTGCGACGGCCGATCTGGAACTGGCCTACACCCTCGCCGACGGTGTGGAATACATCAAGGCGGGTATCGACGCGGGTATGGAGGTCGACAAGTTCGCCCCGCGCCTGTCGTTCTTCTGGGCCATCGGCATGAACTTCTTCATGGAGGTCGCCAAACTCCGTGCGGGCCGCCTGCTCTGGAGTGAACTGGTCGCGAAGTTCGAGCCGAAGAACTCGAAATCGCTTGCGCTGCGCACCCACTCGCAGACCTCGGGCTGGTCGCTCACCGCGCAGGACGTGTTCAACAATGTGGCGCGCACCTGTGTGGAGGCCATGGCCGCCACCCAGGGCCACACCCAGTCGCTGCACACCAACGCCCTCGACGAGGCCCTCGCCCTGCCGACCGACTTCTCGGCCCGCATCGCACGCAACACCCAGCTGCTGATCCAGCAGGAGTCCAACACCACCCGGCCCGCCGATCCGTGGGGCGGTTCGTACTATGTCGAGTGGCTGACCCACCAGCTGGCCGAGCGCGCCCGCGCCCACATCGCCGAGATCGAGGCGCACGGCGGTATGGCACAGGCGATTTCGGAGGGCATCCCGAAGCTGCGCATCGAGGAGGCCGCCGCCCGCACCCAGGCCCGCATCGACACCGGCCAGCAGCCGGTGATCGGCGTCAACAAGTACCAGGTCACCGAGGACACTCCGATCGAGGTGCTCAAGGTCGAGAACTCGCGGGTGCGCGCCGAGCAGAACGCCAAACTCCAGCGGCTGCGCGCCGAGCGCGATTCCGGTGAGGTGGAACGCGCACTGGCCGAATTGACCCGTGCCGCGGCGTCATCCGAGGGCGGCATGGAGAACAACCTGCTCGCCCTGGCCATCGACGCCGCCCGCGCCAAGGCCACCGTCGGCGAGATCTCCGATGCCCTGGAGAAGGTGTACGGTCGCCACCAGGCCGAGATCCGCACCCTGTCGGGCGTCTACCGGGAAGAGGCGGGCAAGGTGAGCAATATCAGCGATGCCATCGCACTGGTGGAGGAGTTCGCCGAGGCCGAGGGCCGCCGCCCCCGCATCCTGGTCGCCAAGATGGGCCAGGACGGCCACGACCGCGGACAGAAGGTGATCGCCACCGCCTTCGCCGACCTCGGCATGGACGTCGATGTGGGCCCGCTGTTCCAGACCCCTGAGGAGGTGGCCCGGCAGGCGGCGGACAACGACGTGCACATCGTCGGCGTCTCCTCGCTGGCGGCCGGTCACCTCACGCTGGTGCCCGCGCTGCGGCAGGCGCTGGCCGACGTCGGCCGCCCCGACATCATGGTCATCGTGGGCGGTGTCATCCCGCCCGGTGACTTCGACGAACTCTACGAGGCCGGTGCCGCCGCCATCTTCCCGCCGGGCACCGTCATCGCCGATGCCGCCATCGGCCTGATCAAGAAGCTGGGCGCGTCGCTCGGCCACGAGATCGGCACCGGCGCGGCGGAATGAGCGACGCCGCACACGCGAACGAGGGTGGCGCCGAGCGTCCTCGGCTCGGCACCACGGCGGGAGTGGGTCCGCGCGGTGGCGCACCGGGGGTGGCCGGTGCGGCGCGCCGGGTCATCGATGTCGACGACCTGGCCGCCCGGGTGCGCGCCGGTGAGCGCGCGGCGCTGGCGCGGGCCATCACGCTGGTGGAGTCCACCCGCACCGACCATCGGGAACTGGCGCAGCGACTGCTGCTGCGGGTCACGCCCGACAGCGACGCGGTGGTGTCGAACCGAGTCGGCATCACCGGGGTGCCGGGCGTCGGCAAGTCCACCTTCATCGACGCGCTGGGCATGCATCTCATCGGTCAGGGGCACCGGGTGGCGGTGCTGGCGGTCGACCCGTCCTCCACCCGCACCGGCGGCTCCATCCTCGGCGACAAGACCCGGATGGGCCGACTGGCGGTGGAGCGCGATGCCTACATCCGACCCTCGCCCACCGCGGGCACGCTGGGCGGGGTGGCCAAGGCGACCCGCGAGACCATCGTGCTGCTGGAGGCGGCGGGCTACGACGTGATCCTGGTGGAGACCGTCGGCGTCGGCCAGTCCGAGGTGACCGTCGCCAATATGGTCGACGTGTTCTGCTTCCTCACCCTGGCCCGCACCGGAGACCAGTTGCAGGGCATCAAGAAGGGGGTGCTGGAACTCGCCGACCTGGTCGCGGTGAACAAGGCCGACGGTAAGCACGAGGTGGAGGCTAAGGCCGCCGCCCGCGAACTGAGCGGGGCCATGCGGCTCATCCATCCGCGCGAATCGCTGTGGCACCCACCGGTCATCACGATGAGCGGACTCGAGGGCAACGGGCTCGACACCTTCTGGAACACCGTGCTCGAACACCGCCGCGTGCTCACCGAGGCGGGGGAATTCGCCGAGAAGCGCCGTCGCCAACAGGTGGACTGGACCTGGAATATGGTGCACGACCAACTGCTGCGCCGCCTGACCGACAATCCGGCCGTACGCGCCATCCGGACGCAGGTGGAAAAGCAGGTCCGCGACGGATCGCTCACTCCGGCCCTGGCCGCGGAGGAGATCCTGGACGCGTTCGACGGACCGTCCACGGCGTAGTCGGAATTCGCGGCCGAATTCAGCGGTCCTCGGTCGGCCGGGCATCTTCCGGAAGCAGAGCGGCCGGAACGTATTCCACGCCGGTGACGAAATCGGGGCGGATGCGGACGATGCGGTGCCGGGGACCCGGCAGGGTGGTGGGCAGCAGGCGGCGGTAGCGGGCGAGGTCGCCGGAATCGGTGACCTCCTCGGCCGTGCCGGTGACGATGACGCACCAGCCGTACTGGGTGGCCTGGTCGATGGTGTCCGCCTCGTAGGCCACGACCTGGCGGTCCGCGCTGAGGGTGGTGCCGGGACTGGCGTGGATGACGATCATCCCGCCGTCCACGACATGGTTGACCGGGCGGATGGTGGGCAGTGCGTACCGGGAGAAGACCACCCGGCCGAAGCGGATACCGCTCAACAGTCGCAGCGAATCCGATGTGGACAGCTCCCGCGGCTGGAGTTCCTCGTGCACGGCCATACCCCACAAACTCTGTCGGCCATCGAACTGCGAACGCATTCTTGCTGGGACACGAAGTATTCCACGTTTCCCGGGACTGTGGCGTACCCGATCCGGAAAATGGCGAAACGCACGATTTTCATTGCGCGCGAAAGAAATTGCGTTTCGAGACTCCATCTGTCCGAGACGGTGACAGCGTACGATACTCGTGACGTTTTCCCGAGTCCCGTGGCGCGGCTGGGGGATCCCGCTCGCGACCCAGGAGTCGAGATGGCCGATGCCGCCCTCCCGATCCCACCGCCACTGTCCGGGGAGTTCGATCCGGCGCGGCTGGCCGACAGTCAGGCCGCGTATGCGGACGCCAACGACCGACTCGTGCGGCGGATGTTCGACATCGGCCTGCGCCTGCACGCGATGCGATCCGAACTGGGCCGTCCCGACGTCACCGCCGAGCGGCTGGACGCGGCCGGGCGAACCGTGGCCGACATTCTCGACGAGCTCGACACCGTGATCCGGGAGGCCGGGCTGGCCATGGTCGGCCTGGCCCGCGACCACACCGCCCCGGCCGACGGGGACGGCCGGAATCGGCGCTGAGCCCGTCGATCGCGCCCGAACCTGACGCGGAGACACCTTCCGCGCACACGGGACGGGCGCGCGCGCCGCGCGGTACTGTCGGACCCTGATGATCAACGGTCCGGCGCGTTTCCTCCCGGGGCTCGAGCAGTTCCGCGGATACCAGCGCGCCTGGCTGCGCCCCGACGTGGTGGCCGGGGTGACCGTGGCGGCCTATCTGGTCCCGCAGGTCATGGCGTACGCGACGGTGGCCGGGCTGCCGCCCGTGACCGGACTGTGGGCGATACTCGGGCCGCTCGCCGTCTACGTCTTCCTCGGCACCTCGCGGCAGCTGTCGGTGGGACCGGAATCCACCACCGCACTGCTCACCGCCGTGGCGCTGGCCCCGCTGGCGGCGGGTGATCCGGGCCGATACGCCGCGCTGGCGGCGATGCTGGCGCTGCTGGTGGGCGCGATCTGCCTCGTGGGATCGCTGGCACGGTTCGGGGTGCTCGCCGATCTGCTGTCCAAACCGGTGCTGGTGGGCTACCTCGCGGGCACGGCGGGCATCATGATCGCCAGTCAGCTCGGCAAGGTGACGGGGGTGCGGGTCGACGGGGAGACCATTCCGGGCCAGCTGCGCTCCTTCTTCGCGAATCTCTCCGATCTGCACTGGCCGACAACGATTCTGGCCGCGGTGGTGCTGTCGGCCCTGCTGCTGCTCGGCCGCTGGGCACCGCGTGCGCCCGGGCCGCTGCTGGCCGTGCTGGCGGCATCGGTGGTGGTGGCGGTGTTCTCGCTGAGCGAGCACGGCATCGGGGTGGTGGGCGCGATCCCACCCGGTGTTCCGGTGCCCGGCGTGGCCGGGGTGGCGGCCGCGGACCTCACCCAGCTGGTGTTGCCCGCCATCGGTATCGCCCTGGTGGGTTTCTCCGACAATGCCCTCACCGCACGGGCATTCGCCGGTCGGCACGGTCAGCGGGTCGACGCCAACCGGGAACTCGGGGCGATGGGGGCGACCAATCTGGCCGCCGGGGTGATGCACGGTTTCCCGGTCAGCTGTAGCGCGTCGCGCACCACCATCGCCGATCTCGCGGGCGCGCGGACCCAGGCGTACTCGCTGGTGGCCCTGGCCGCGGTGCTGATCGTGCTGTTCGGCGCGCGTGGAATCCTGGCCGAGTTCCCGACCGCCGCACTCGGCGCGCTCGTGGTGTTCGCGGCGCTGCGCCTGATCGACCATCCGGAACTCCGCCGGTTCGCCCGATTCCGGCGCAGTGAGCTGGTGCTGGCCCTGGGCACCACCGCCGCGGTGCTGATCTTCGGCGTCCTCTACGGGATCGGCATCGCCATCGCGCTGTCCATTCTGGATCTGCTGCGGCGCGTGGCCCGCGCCCACGACGCCATCCTCGGCTTCGTGCCCGGTCTTGCCGGCATGCACGACATCGACGACTATCCGGAGGCGAAACCCGTTCCCGGACTGGTGATCTACCGCTACGACGCCCCGCTGTGCTTCGCCAATGCCGAGGACTTCCGGACCCGGGCGCTGGAGGCGGTGGCGCTACTGGGCCGGGACACACCGGTGCGATGGTTCGTGCTGAACGCCGAGGCCAATGTGGAGGTCGACCTGACCGCGCTCGACGCCGTCGACCAGCTGTGCGCCGAATTGGATTCGCGCGGCATCGTTTTCGCCATGGCGCGGGTGAAACAGGATCTGCGTGACGCCCTGGACGCCGCGGGTCTGGTCGACCGGATCGGCGCGGACCGGATCTTCCCGACCCTGCCGACCGCCCTGGAGGCGTACCGGGCCGCGACCGGGGCCACGAGGCCGGACGACCCCGGACCCGAATGACCTTGTTCCCTGGGAACACCCCGGCCCGCCGGGCATGCTGGGTGTAACAAACCGACCACGGGAGGAATCATGGCCGATACCGCGCACGAGGCGTCGCGACCCGCGCCCATCCTGGCCGCCGTCGACGGCTCGGCGATCTCCTACCAGGCGGTCGGCTGGGCGGCGGCGGAGGCGGATCTGCGCGGCTGCCCGCTGCACATCATCACCTCGTACGCCATTCCGGTCTCCAAGGTGCCCGTCACCTCGCTGGGTGCGGCGGAACTGGCCTGGGTGCGCGAGGACGGTAATCGGGTGCTCACCGAGGCCGCCGCCATCGCGCGGCATACCGCGCCCGGCGATCTCACCGTCACCACCGAACTGATCTTCGAGCCCATCACCACCACGCTCATCGGCCGGTCGCGCGGTGCGCGGCTGGTCGTGCTGGGCAATCGCGGTCGTGGCGCGCTGCGCCGCGCGGTGCTGGGATCGGTGAGCACCTCACTCACCCGGCACGCGCACTGCCCGGTCGTGGTCGTCCCCGCCATGCCGGAGGAGACCGATCCGACCGCCGCGCACCGCCCGATCGTGGTCGGCGTGGACGGCAGCGAGAACAGCATGCCCGCGGTGGCCATGGCCTTCGAGATGGCCTCGCGGCGCAAGGTCGGCCTGGTGGCGGTGCACGCCTGGAGCGACGACACCGGCCACGACCTGCCCGTCATCCCGTGGGAAGGCATTCAGGAGACCGAGGACGCCGTCCTCGCCGAATGCCTGGCCGGATTCGGCAAGCGGTTCCCCGAGGTCGAGGTGCAGCGGGTGGTGGCTCGGGACACCCCGGTCCGCGCCCTGCTCGAGTACGCCGACGGCGCGCAGCTAGTCGTGGTGGGCACGCGTGGCCGCGGCGGTTTCGCGGGGATGAACCTGGGTTCGACCAGCACCGCCCTGCTGCATCTGGCCCCGTGCCCGGTGCTGGTGGTCCGCGAAGGCTGAGTCGAGTGAGCGCGCCCGGGGGAGCGGCGCACTGTCCGGCAGATCTGTCCGATTCGGGGGCGGAGGGCGCGGAATCGCGCTGTGCCCAGCGGAATCGAACCGGGCACAGCCCAAGGGAACCAGCTACAGCCGAATCGCACTCAGCACAGCGGAATCGAGTTTCAGCGCAGTGGGCCACAGCCCGATCGAACTCAGCGCGGCGCAATTGAAGTCAGCGCGGCCCCATCGGACTCGGTGTGGTGGGAATCGCGCTGAGAGCTGGAAGAATCGGTTCTCAGCGTAGCGGTGCCGACCAGAGCAATCCGCACCGGCACACCGAGAAAGGCGCGCATCGGCGGATGGTGCTCCGGAAAGCCCACGGAGGCGGCATGATCGGCGATGTTCATGAGGCGAATGGGCGTGGTCTCGCTCATCAGCAGGCCGAGGACGCCGTGACCCGACGGATGATCGCCGATCCGCCGCCCGGTCGCCTCGTCGACGCCCTCGAAGACGAACCGGCTCAGTCGCCGATCCGGCCCGCGCACCCCGAGTGCGCCGTACCGGGCGTCCATCAGTTCGATGGCGGTGTGCACGATGGTGTGCAGGGTGTGGTCGAGATCCGGTCCGGAGGTGACGGCCAGCATGGCCTCGACCAGGCCGTCGATCCGGTCCCGGCGGTCGATGATCTGCTCGACCCGGTCCCTGACCTCGGCCAGCAGCTCTCGCAGCCGCAGCTGCGAGAGTGCCTCGCGCACCGAGCGTGAACCGGTCTCGGGATCACCCATCCTGCTGCGTCGCGGCGGACCCGGAGCGCAGTTTGGAGGCCAGTACCGCGGCCTGGGTGCGGCGTTCCATGCCGAGCTTGGCCAGCAGTCGCGAGACGTAGTTCTTCACGGTCTTCTCGGCCAGGTACATGCGTTCGGCGATCTGTCGGTTGGTCAGGCCGTCACCGAGCAGATCGAGCAGTCGGCGTTCCTGTTCGGTGAGCCCGGCCAGCGGACCGTCGGGCTGGGTGCTGCGGCGCAGCCGCTCCATGAGCGCGGCGGCGGCCCGGTTGTCCAGCAGGGATCGGCCCGAGCCGACCTCCTTGATGGCCTTCGCCAATTCCATGCCCTTGATGTCCTTGACCACGTAGCCGCTGGCACCGGCCAGGATGGCGTCCATCATGGCCTGTTCGTCGGTGAACGAGGTGAGGATCAGGCAGCGCAGATCGTCGAGTCGCGAGAGCAGCTCGCGGCAGAGTTCGATGCCGTTGCCGTCGGGCAGGCGAACATCGAGCACGGCGACATCCGGTCGCAGCGCGGGAATCCGGGCCAGGGCCTGCGCGACATCCCCGGCCTCGCCGACCACCGAGAGTTCCGGATCGCCCTCGAGGAGGTCGACGAGTCCCCGGCGAACGATCTCGTGGTCGTCGACGAGAAACACCTTGATCATGGCGGCATCCGATCTGTGGTGAGTAATGCGAACAAACATACGCGGGAGCGCGGGGCACAGCGATGGTCCAAAGTCCCTATTCCGACGTGGTCCATGGGCATTGCGGACGTCGCTGCGCGCGGCACCGGCTACCGGGCGGCACACAGGGCGCGGCATCCCCACCACACCGAGGCCGTCGCCACCGCGAGGTACTCGGCCACCGCCAGCGCTACGAGTATGGTGCCGTAGTCGTCGGCCCAACCCGGTAGCAGGGGCGCGGTGGCCAGAGCCACGGCCAGCATGACGATGCCCAGTGCCATGGCGGGAACAGCGAGTATCGCGTCATCGGGCGACGAGTCGGTTCGCATGCCGCAAGCTTTCGCGCCACGCTCCGCCGTTGTGAGGGGCGTGCGGCCCCGCCGCCGGGGACCAAGGTCACGCGGGTTCGGGACCCAGGACCCGGAGCTGCGAGAAGTGTCCTCCGGCAGTGGCTTCGGTCCCGGCAGTCGGTGACGATCGGCAGCATCCCGTGGCGGGTGCCGATTCCTACCGTGAGGGTGAGTGCCCGGCCGGGCACCGTCAACCCCGTACGGGAGGTCGCCATGACACAGCAGCGCTTCGAGGATCCGCACCATCTGGTCTCCGCACCGGTGGTCGTGGGCGTGGACGGATCGGCGGGTTCGGACGCGGCCCTGCGCTGGGCGGCCGAACTGGCCGCCGAGCGGGAGCGCCCGCTGCACATCCTGCACGGCATGGACCTGGTCGGCCTCACCCATGTGCTCGGCGTCTACGAGGTCTCGGTACCGGCGGTGGTCGACACGGTGCGCGACAACGGCAAGGCGGTCATCGCGCGCGCCGAGGAGGTGGCGAAGACGGTAGCCCCCGACGTCCCGATCACCGTGAACCTGTCGGCCGATTCCGCCGCCCAACTGCTCATCGCGCACAGCGCGGACGCGTACGCGGTGGTGCTGGGCGCGACCGGCACCGTCGGCACCTTCGGTCATCTCGGGTCGACGCTGCTCGCGGTGACCGCGCACGCCGAAGGATCGGTGATCGTGGTGCGCACCGACTCGGAGGCGGGCAACCGCATCCACACCTCCGGTCCGGTGGTGCTGGGCGTGGACGGCAGCCCGGCGGGGGAGGCCGCGATCGGCGCGGCCTTCGCCGAGGCGGCCGAGCGGGGCGCGAAGCTGGTCGCGGTCCATGTCTGGAGTGACTGGAAGGGCGGCAAGTTCGCGGGCGCGGATCCGGTGTGGATGTCCACCGACGATCTCGACGTCACCGAGCACGCGATTCTCGCCGAGCGGTTGGCCGGCTGGGAGGAGAAGTACCCCGAGGTCGAGGTGGTGCGCAAGGTCTACGCCACCGATCCCGCCGGGCGGCTGCGCGAATGGTCGCGCACGGCCCAGCTGGTCGTGGTCGGCAGCCGGGGACGCGGCGGTTTCACCAGTCTGCTGCTCGGCTCCACCTCGCACGCTCTGGTGCAGCACGCGTCCTGCCCGGTCATGGTCGTCCACCCGGCGAAGTAGGGGCGGGCATGACGACCCTGCTGGCCGGTGAGCCCGGTGCGCTCACCCCCGGACTGCGCGATGTGGACGCCTGGTGGCGGGCCGCGAACTATCTGTCCGTGGGCCAGCTGTACCTGCTGGACAATCCGCTGCTGCGGGAGCCGCTGCGGCCCGAGCACCTCAAATCGCGGCTCATCGGCCACTGGGGGACCGTGCCCGGGATCACGCTCACCTACGCCCACCTGACCCGTGCCATCGCGCGGACCCGGCAGCGCATGCTGTTCGTGCTCGGCCCGGGACACGGCGCGGCGGCGCCGAACGCGGCGACCTGGCTGGAGGGCACCTACTCCGAACGCCGCCCCGAGGTGAGCCGGGATGCGGCCGGAATGCGAGAGCTGTTCCGGCAGTACTCCTTCCCCGGCGGTGTGCCCAGTCACGCGACGCCGCATCTGCCGGGCTCCATCCATGAGGGCGGCGAGCTCGGCTACTCGCTGGCCCACGCCACCGGCGCGGCCCTGGACAATCCGGATCTGGTGGTGGCGTGCATGATCGGCGACGGCGAGGCCGAAACCGGGGCTCTCGCGACGAGCTGGCACGCTCCCGCCTTCCTGAATCCCGCCACCGACGGCGTGGTGTTGCCGATCCTGCACCTCAACGGGTACAAGATCGCGAACCCGACCCTGCTGGCGCGGATGACGCGCACCGAACTCGACGCGGTGCTCAGCGGCCACGGCTGGGAGCCGATGTACGTCGAGGGTGACGATCCGGTGCGGGTGCACCAGCGCTACGCGGCCGTCCTCGACGAGGCGATGGAGCGGATCGCGGAGATTCGCGACTTCGCCCGGCGCGGGCTGGGGCCGCGCAATCCGTGCCCGCCGCTGATCGTGCTGCGCACCCCCAAGGGCTGGACGGGTCCGGACACGGTGGACGGCGTCGCCATCGTGGGCACCTGCCGGGCGCATCAGATTCCGCTGACCGATGTGCGCGAGAACGACGAACACCGTGCGCGACTGGAGGACTGGCTGCGCTCCTATCGTCCGGAGGAGCTGTTCGACGGGCTGGGGCGGCCGGTGGAGCGGATCACCGCGCTGGCGCGTGCCGAACTGCGCATGGGCGCGCACCCGGCCGCGCACGGGCACACCACCGTGGGGCTGCGGCTGCCACCCGCCTCCGACTACACGGTCGGATTCTCCGCTCCCGGTATCGTGCGTGCGCAGGCCACGCGCGTCCTGGGCGGCTATCTGCGCGACGCGCTGCTGGACAATCCGCGCAATCTGCTGTTCTTCTCGCCCGATGAGCACACCTCCAACGGTCTGGAGGCGATTCTCGAGGTGACCGCGCGCCGCTGGCGTGGCACGCGGTTGGACAGCGATGACGGTCTCACACCGGACGGCCGGGTCTTCGAGGTGCTGTCCGAACAGTTGTGCCAGGGCTGGCTGGAGGGCTATCTGCGCACCGGCAGGCACGGCGTCTTCTCCACCTACGAGGCCTTCGCGCACATTGTCGACTCGATGGTGGTGCAGCACGCCAAGTGGCTGCACGCGGCGTCGGAGATCCCGTGGCGCGCGCCGATTCCCAGCCTCAACTACCTGATCACCTCACATGTGTGGCGGCAGGACCACAATGGCGCGTCCCATCAAGACCCGGGCTTCATCGACCATGTGCTGAGCAAACGTCCCGAGGTGAGCCGGGTGTACCTGCCGCCGGACGCCAACTGCCTGCTGCACGTGTTCGAGCGCTGCCTGCGCGGGCGCGGCATGGTGAATGTGGTGGTGGCCGGAAAACACTCCGCCCCACAGTATCTGAGCGATCACGCGGCCCGCGCGCATTGTGAGCGCGGCCTGAGCGTGTGGAACTGGGCCGGCAGCGATCAGCACGGTGCGACCGAGGTGGTGCTGGCCTGTGCGGGTGACGTGCCCACCCAGGAAACCCTGGCCGCGGCGGCACTGCTACGAGAACTGGTGCCGGACCTCGCCGTTCGCGTGCTCAATGTGGTCGACCTGGCGCGGCTGTTCCCGCCGGACCGGCATGCGCACGGCATCTCCGACGACGACTACCGCCGCATGTTCACCGACGCCCCGGTGATCTTCAGCTTCCACGGCTACCCGTGGCTCATCCACCGCATCGCCTACCGCCGCCCGCGTCACGACCGCCTGCACGTGCGCGGATTCATCGACAACGGCACCACCACGACGCCGTTCGACATGTGCGTCCGCAACGGGATCGACCGTTTTCAGGTGGCGCTGGCCGCCATCGAGCAGGTCCCCCGCCTGGCCGCCCGCCGCGATCCACTGCGCGACGAACTGCTCGGCAGACTCGCCCGCATCCGAGCTCACATCCACCGGGTGGGCGATGATCCCCCGGAGATCACCGACTGGTGCTGGCCGCGCACCACCGCACCGCGCCCCACGTGAGGGTCGTCGCCACCGGTACGGCCACGACCGCGGTGGCGACGGGACCGGCCGCCTCGTCGACACCGGGGCTGTACGCCTGGGTCACGGTGACAGCGGCGTGCAGCAGGATGGCCACCACCACGCTGCCGGACATCGCGTAGAGCGCGACGATGATCATCCGCACGACGATGGTGGTGACGATCCGACCCAGGAGCCACGGCCGCGCATGACCGACCTGGAACAGCGGTATCAGATGCCGGACGGCCCAGACCGCGCCGAGGGTCTATCCGGTACCGGCGATGCCCACGCGTCGCAGCAGGGGATCGGTGGCGTAGCCGGTCCAGCCCAGCTCCTCGCAGCAGGAACGCGATCGGGCGTGGCCGGAAGGGTATGGGAGCCAGACGGTCCCGCGGCGGGACAGGTGGTTCCGCAGATCACTGCCGGGCCGGGCCGAGGTACTCGATGCCGGTGACGACCTCGGGCCGGATGCGGAGGAGGTGTTCTCGTCCGCCGGCGAGGCGGGGCCGCAGGGCCGCGCGGTAGCGGGCGAGGTCGGTGGGGTCCGTGACCGGTTCCGCGGTGCCGGTGATGATGACGCACCAGCCGCACTGGGTGTGCCGGTCGAGGGTGTCGGCCTCGTAGGCGACGACCTGCCGGTACGGCGGGACGGTTGTGGCGTCGGTGGTGGTGATGATCGCACCGTCGGCGATGATGTGGTCGACGGGGCGGATGGCGGGTAAGGCGTAGCGGGAGTACACGATTCGCCCGAAGCTGACCTCGGCGAGCAGTCGCAGGCAGGCGGCCTCCGACAGGGGGCGCGCGGTGAGGGGTGCGGCGTCCGCCGCGATGGGCGCGCCCTGTCGGCTGTCGGACGATCGGTGGTTGGATGCGGCCTCGGGGCTGCTCATTGTCGGGCGATCCGCCTTCCCGCACCGGATGCTTGGTCCGCTTCGCTGAGGGCGGAGTTCCCCCGGGAGGCTGCGGCAAACCCGTTCGCCGCCACGATCGCGTTGCCGCTCCAATACACGACCGACCGGTCGGCCACGTGGCCTCAGTCACGCACGGTGGTGAAGAAGTCCGCGAGCGGTCGTCGTGGGGTGGGCGCCACCTCCGGTTCGTCCTCGGGCGCGGTGCCGATGCGGATCACCAGCTGCGGCTGTCCCGGCCGCGGACTCAGCCCGCTCAACAGGGAACGGCCGGACGGCAATTCGGTGAGATGGGTGAGCGGGCAGGTCCCCAGCCCGGCGGCGGTGCATTCCAACAGCACCGCCGACAGCGCCTCCCCGGTGCGCAGCCAGTGTTCCAGCGTATCGCCGGGGGAGCTGAGCACCACCAGGCGGGCGCGGTCCTCGACCTCGGCGCGGCGCAGCCCGGGGGACCCGGCGGGAAAGGCCCGCCCGACGCGCACCCGCCCCGCCTCCGCCTGCGACAGCAGCGCCGCCGGCGGAATGCCGTCCGGACCGGAATGCCCCGCCCACCAGTTCAATTCCGATGCGTACCCGAGATCGTGACGGCGCAGTGCGGCCGCCTGCTCCGAGGCCGCCGCGAGCCGGTCCCGCATCCCCTCGCCGATCTCGTCGAGTTCGAGATAGTGGGGAGAGACCAGCATGCGTAGCCGCGGCAGCACCACATCCCAGCCGCGCGGCGCCGCCATCGGCAGCCGGTCGGTCCGCCGCCGGTCGATGACCCGAGCACGGGCGCGCAGTCCGGCGGGCGGGTCCGCCCACGGCCGGAATCGGATCTCCGCCAGATGGTCCGGGCGCTCGAGTGCGGGCAGGCGGACGGTATCGGTGTGCCAGCCGTACGCGCCGAAGATGGTACGCACATGGTGCAGCATGGCCCCGCAGCTGATCACCAACTGCCGTCCGCGCGGATCAGCCCAGTGGAGCAGCCGATCCGAGTCGCTGTGCAGGTGCAGCCGCGCGCCGTCGAACACCCAGCGCCACGGTTGCGTGTTGTGCACCGAGGGCGCGCGGGAAGCCAGCCGCATCGCCTCGGTGATCGTCCGGTGATCCGGCAGTACGGGAGGAAGCTCCATAGCGGTCATACATCGAGTGTTCGCCCCGCGTTCGCCCCCGCATACCGCCTTTGCGCACCGTCGGCAGAGCCGTTGGTCCCTTCCGCGATGGCCAGCCGTTCGGCGCGCTCCTTGATCCCCAGGAACATCTTCCGCTCCATGACCAGACTGCCCGGCTCCATGACCAGCCGATACGCGAACCGTCCGAGTGCGGTGGACCCCGGACGCGAGATGCGGTTGCGACTGACCAGCCGGGTACCCGCGCCGTCGGGGATAAGGGCGAAGGCCCACACCCACGATCGATCCTTCGCGGCGAAGACCAGGGTCCGCCCGATATCGACTACCTCCACACGCATCCGCGGCCCCGACAGCCCCAGGGCGATCACCTCGCCGACGGAGATCTCCTGGAACTCCGGCAGAATCCGGTCCGCGCTGTGCATATCCAGCCCGAGCAGGTTCTCGATCCAGTCGTAGGTGTACGCCCCACCCCGGCCGGGGCCCATCTGCACCAGCCAGGGCCAGACCGCTGCCGGTGGCGCGGCGATCCGAATCGCCCTGGTGGCCACCACATCCGCCCGCGGGGCCAACTCGTCGCCCGGCATGGCGCCCGCCACCTCCGCGGCGGTGGCTCCCCAGTGCAGCACCGCGTCGCGCACCACGGGTACCCGCGACCCGGCCGCCAGCGCGGCCGCGGCCGTCGCCGCGGCGATGCCCGCCGCCGTCATAGCCTTCATGATCCTTCTCCTCCCACTCGGTCCCCCGATCGTCCGGCTCCGGGCATCCCCGTACCAGAGTCGAACGGACCCCCGTGGCGGGCCGTTGGTATCCGGGCGCTGGTATCAGGGCAGGCCGAACAGGCGGGCGGCATTGTCGTGACAGACCGCCCGCAGCCAGTCGTCGCCGAGGTTCAGACGGTCGAGGGCGTGCAGCGCGTGAGCGTAGGGGTAGGGAATATTGGGAAAGTCGCTGCCGAACAGAATGCGGTGCGAGACGTCGCGCAGGCGGGGGAGGGCATCGCCGGGAAAGGGGCTGTCGGCCTCGAAGAAGTCGGTGAAGTTCATGGTGGTGTCCAGCAGGACGTTGTCGTACCGCTGTGCCAGGTCCAGGAATTCGACGTATTCGGGGGAGCCCAGGTGCGCGATGATCAGAGTCAGGCGGGGAAACCGGCGCAGCAGTTCGGCCATGGGTTCGGGGCCGGTGAAAGCGCCCGGGGCGGGACTGGATCCGCAGTGCACGAGCACCGGGACGGCGGCATCCTGGAGCAGCCCCCAGACCGGGGTGAGCAGCGGATCGCAGGGATGGAAGTCGCCGACCTGGAGGTGGATCTTGAAGATGCGGGCTCCGGCGTCGACGGCGGCCTCGACATAGCTGTCCACCCCGTGTTCGGGGTAGAAGGTGGCGGTGTGCAGGCAGTCGTGGGTGCGGGCGGCGAAGTCGGCGGTCCATTCGTTGAGCCAGGCCGCCATATCGGGACGGTGCGCGTAGACCAGCGAGGTGAAGGCGCGAACACCGAAGCCGCGCAGGGTCTTCAGCCGCACCTGCTCCTCGTCCCGGTAGACGATCGGCCATTCGCGGCGGGTGAGCGGCCCCGCCGAGTCGAAGTACGCCCACACCTTGCGCATGACCTGATCGGGCATGAAATGCGTGTGGATGTCGACGAGATGCGAAAGGCCCAGGCGGGTACGGAGTTCGGCGGGGTAGTCGGGGTCGGTCACCGGTTCTCCTGTCCGGTCGGCGGATAGAGCGTGCGGGCGTGATCGCCGACGCGGGTGACCAGCCGGTCGAAGAACAGTTCGGGATCGGTGCCGACCACGATGTCGGCATTGGGTTCCCGGCCCCACATGCCCGCCCAGTCGGCGACCGTCGTGGCACGGGTGAGGGTGCCGACCAGTTCGACATCCACGGCGGCGGGCCGGGTCACGGCCAGCTGTGGGTCCAGCGCCACAGCCGCCGCGAACGGATCGTGCATATGCGCCAGGTACCCCTGGTCGTGCATGCGGTGGAAGTCGAAGTAGAACCGCACCGCGTCGGTGAAGTACCGGATGATCGGGTTGCTCGCCGCCGACCGGGCGTGCGGGGGGTCGCTCTCGGTCACCGTCTCCACCGGCGTGCTGCCCGCCCGCTCCGCCAGCAGCACCAGGTGTTTGGGCCGCATCTCGATGGTCTCGGTGATGTCGAGCGCGCACACCAGCGGCCGCCGATCCGCCGGTGCCGCGGCGAAGGCGTCGAACACCTCCTTGGCGGCCTCCGGGTCGACGTGCACATTCCATTCGTTGGTGGGCGTCGTGTTACCGGGATGGTTGAACGCGCCGCCCATGATCACCAACCGGCGCAGCAGGCGGGGCAGCTCCGGCTCCAGCCGCAGGGCGAGCGCGAGATTGGTGAGCGGCCCCGTGCAGAGCCCGACGATCTCCCCGGGATGTTCGCGTACCAACTCCACCCACATGCGCGCCGCCGAGCGCGGCGACAGCTCCCGCGCCGACACCGGCAGTTCGGCGTAGCCGACGCCGTGCGGGCCGTGGGTGTCCTCGGTGGTGCGCAGGGGAATCGCCAGCGGCTCCGCGGCACCCAGCGCCACCTCGATCTCCGGCGCCCGGCACAGCTCGAGCCAGGCCAGGTTGTTGGCCGCCACCTGCTCGACACCCACATTGCCCGCGGTGGCGGCGATCCCGACGATCTCCGCCTCGGGCGAGGCGAGCAGATAGAGCAGGGCAAGCGAGTCGTCGATACCGGTGTCGACGTCCATGATGATCTTCTGCCGCACCAGTCGAGACTAACGCCGCTCAATACGAGGGCAGCACACAGTCCTCCGTGCCGCTCAGCATGCGCGTCATGACAGGTCGCATGATCCGGGTGGTCATGAGCTTGCCCATGGTCTGCGCCGCCTTCAGCCCGATCTCGCTGCGGGGCAGCATCATGGCGATGCCGCCGCCCGGCAGCTGCTTGGCCCTGTCGAGGAACGGCGTCACGGCCGCGTCGTAGCGGGCCAGCGCGGCCATCGGGTCGGCGGGCGTGCGCGCGATCTCCCCGGCCAGGATGTAGGGCCCGACCAGCGCCATGGCGGTCCCCATCCCGGTCAGGGGCGATCCGCAGAAGCCGGCATCGCCCAGCAGCGCGATCCGTCCGGACGTCAGGCTCGGCATATCCACCCGGGCGAGTTCGTCGAAGTAGAAGTCCGAGGCGTCGGCCATACCCGCCACGACGGTCGGCGCGAGCCAGCCCGCCCCGGACAGCATGTCGCGAATCAGCCGCCGCTGGGCGGCGGCGTCCCGGCGCAGCGCGGGATCGGCATCGGTGCGCAGCGTGACGATGGCCTTGCAGGTCGAGGGATCGGCATCGGGGCGCAGCCCCACCGAGGCCTTCGGCACCGCGTGCATGGTCATCCACCCCGGCTCGATACCCGACGGTGTGGTGCGGCGCAGTCGTGAGATCCTGCCGCTGAGTCTCGAGAACGGCGTGCGCGTCGCTCGCGATCCCGACCAGCAGCGGGTCATGTCCGAGGCCGTCGGGAACGCCTGGGACGAACTCGCCGCCACGCTGCGTGAGCAGGCCCCCGACCTCGACGCGGCCGCGGCGCGCGCGGTCGCCCGGTTCTAACTCGTCCAGTTCCAGGGACTGGCGCTGCTGTCGCTGGTCGCGCCGACGGCCGCCGTCTGCGACAGCGGTGAATTCGTCCGCGTCGCGGCCGTTCTGGGACGGAGCTAGCGCTTCAGCCGGGCGGGATGTGCCGTAGCCGGGAGAGCGCCAGCGCCGACAGCACCAGGGCCGCGCCCGCCGCGATGGCGGCGGTGACGTGCATACCGGTCAGGAAGGCGTGCTTGGCGGCGTCGGCGACCGTGGCCCCCAGGTTGCCGGGCAGGGCATTGGCCAGGTGTATGGCGGCCCCGAGGGTGTCCCGCGCGGTGGCGATATCGGGCTCACGCAATCCATAGGGCAGGGTGTCGGCCAGCTGGGTTCGATAGAGGGCGATACTGACACTGCCGAGTATCGAGATGCCGAGCGCCCCACCGAATTCCGCGCCCGTCTCGGCGAGTCCGGAGGCCGCGCCGGCCTGCTCCTGCGGCGCCGTGCCGACGATCAGTTCGGTGGTGATGCCGAATACGGGTGCCAGCCCGAACGATACGAGCAGCGAGGCGATGATGGTGAGCACCACACCGCCGGTGACGCTGATCTGGGTGAGCAGGAGCAGACCCAGCGCCGCCATCGCCATGCCGCCGCCGATCATGTACGCCGGACGCACCACCCGCCCGATCCGCGGACCCAACTGTGATCCGATCATGAATCCGAGTCCGGCCGGAATGGTGGCCAATCCGGCCCGCAGCGGTGACATCTCCAGCACCAGCTGCAAATACTGCGCCACGAACAGGAAGTACCCGAAGGCCACGAAGATGGCGAGCAGGTTGATGGTGAGGGCGGTGCGGAAGCTCCCCAACCGGAACAGGCGCAGGTTCAACATGGGCTCAGGGGAGGAGAGTTGGCGGCGCACGAAGATGAGGCCGACGCCGAGTCCGGCCAGCAGCGGCATGACGGCCTGCGGGCCCGGACCGTCCTGGGCGGCCTGTTTCATACCGAAGACGACCAGCAGCACCGCGCCCGTGCACAATACGGCGCTGATCAAATCCAACTTGCCCGCATCGGGATCGCGGAATTCCGGCAGGATGCGCGGCGCGAGCACGATCAGCAGCACCATGACGGGCACCGCCAGCAGGAACACCGCGCCCCACCAGAAATGCTCGAGTACGAGTCCACCCGCCAGCGGGCCGATCGCGCCGCCCACCGAATAGGACCCCACCCAGACCCCGATGGCCACCGACCGCTGGGCGGGATCGCGAAACATGGTGAATATCAACGACAGTGTGGACGGTGCGAGGGTGGCCCCGGCGACGCCGAGCAGGGCACGGCAGGCGATGAGCACCGGCGCGGTGGGGGCGAAGGCGGCGATGATCGACACCGCGGCGAAGGCCGCGGCGCCGACCATGAGTAGTCGCCGCCGCCCCACTCGGTCGCCGATGGTGCCCATGGTGAGCAGCAGCCCGGCCACGAAGAAGCCGTAGACGTCGATGATCCAGAGCAATTGCGTACTGGTGGGCCGCAATTCGGCGCTGATCTGGGGAACCGCCAGGTGCAGGACGGTGAGGTCCATGGAGTACACCAGACAGGCGAGCGCGAGCACCGCCAGTCCGGCCCACTCACGCCCACCTCCCTTGCCGGTGCTGGTTTCCGCAGCGGTGAGCAAGGGCCCGGGCGTGTCCACGATGACGTTCCTCCATACGCGTGCCGGCGCAGCTGTCGGTACTCACGATGTCGGTTTCAGCATCTCACTTATTAACGCCACAAATGCCTGGTGGGGAAAGGGAATTCAGATTTTCTGCGATGTACGAACAGGTGCACTTGCACGATCTTGATCGGGCAACGTTCCGGCAGGCGTGAAAAGCCGGGCGGCAGAACAAGACCGGGCGACCGGTCTGCTGCCGTGCCGGTGCGTGACGGATGGCCCGGGCCGCCTGCGGAGCACGCGATCGGGTGATAGCGCAGCGTAAGCCGAGGATCAGACCCCGTCGTCGGGGCGCGGCTGCCAGTCGGGAGCGTCACCGCCGTACGGGCGGGCGGGCCAGGAGTAGTCCGGGTAGTCCGCGAGCGCCGGGACCGCCGTCGTCAGCGTGTCGTGGACGGCCGTGTACGCCGCGCTCGGTGGTGTCGCCGGGCCGTGCTCTGGGTTGCGGCCGGATGCGGCGAGCAGCCAGGACGCCGTGCGCGCCAGCGTGACCCGCACATCGCGTCCGATTCCGTCGCGATCGCGGGCGGTGAGCGCGTCCACGACCCCGGCGGCGAGCAGATACCCGGTGGCGTGATCCAACGCCTGCGCGGGCAGCGCGCCGACCGGCACGGCGCCGGGGTTCGCCTGCGCGCCTTCGATGAGCGAGATACCCGAGGCGGCCTGCACGATGCTGTCGAAACCGCGCCGCGCACCCCACGGACCCGACTCACCCCACGCACTGACCCGCGCGTGCACGATGCCCGGCCGGGTACCCGCCGCATCCACCCCGGCGGCCTCCAGCGCGCCGGGCCGGTAGCCGGTGACGAGAACATCGGCGGTGGACAGCAATTCGTCGAAGACGGCGCGGTCTGTACGCAGATCCAGCAGGGTGGAGCGCTTGCCCTGGCAGAGGTCGAGATACTGCCATCCGATCTCCGGCAGCAACGGAGGGTCCACCCGCAGCACGTCCGCGCCCAGCAGTGCCAGCGACCGGGTGCTCACCGGTCCGGCGATCACCCGGGTCAGATCCAGGACCCGCACCCCGCGCAGCGGCAGCATCTGCGTGGCCGCGCCGACGGTGTCGAACTCACCGCTGTCGGCGCGTACGTCGACGGCCACCAGCGGACCGTCCGCCGCGGCCTTGCCCTGCGGGCTGTCCGCCCACTCGTGTTCGGTGCGCACCCGCACCGCGATGGCCGCGAATTCGTCGGCCCGCGACTCGATCTCGGCGGCGGGCAGTGCGGCGATGCGCGCTGCGACGGTGGGACGGTCGGCATCGGCGGGCAGGTCCAGCATGGTCAGCAGGCGCGCACGGTGATGCGGATAGTTGGCGTGCGTGCGCACCCACCCGTCCGCGGCCTCGAAGAAGCCGGACAGTTCCGCGAACTGGTCGACGCCCGCGCCGTCGATCCGGAGCAGTTTCTCGCTCGAGAACGACGCCGCCACCCGGGCCGGTTCGAGCCGCTGCGGCAGGGCGGCGAACCCGGTGGCTTCACGCCGCCGGTCGGTCGCCGCCTCGAAGGCCGCCACCGCACCGCCCGCCAGCGACCAGACGGGCAGGGTGGCAGCCAGATTGGACTCCGGATCGGGTGGGGCGGGCATACTCGACGCGGTGACGCCTATCCCGGCCTCGTAGTCGCGGACCAGCGCTGCACACGTATCCACCCGTTCGACAGTACTGCGCGAAGGAGAACCTCGTTGGTGGCGAATCTCACCGGTACCGCTTGGCTACGACAGCTACGGCCCGACGCCGAGGCGACTACAGTGCTCGTCTGCTTTCCGCCGGGTGGGGGAGCGGCCACCGCCTATCGCGCCCTGGCGCAGGAATTCGGCAGCGGCACAGCCGTCTACGCGGTGCAGTATCCGGGCAGGCAGGACCGCCTGAGCGACCCGCTCGTCACCTCCCTGACCACCCTCGCCCAACAGTCCGCCGCCGACCTGTTGCGCTGGCCAGCCACCGTCCGCCTGGCCCTGTTCGGGCACAGCATGGGCGCGACCGTCGCCTACGAGACCGCCCGCGCCCTGGAAGCGGCCGGCCGCGACCTGGCCCACCTGTTCGTCTCCGGCCGCCCGGCCCCCGCCCACGAGGAATCGGCCCGCCTCCACCTGGCCCCCGACTCCGCCCTCATCGCCGACCTGGAACGCCTCGCCAACGACCCCACCTCGGTCGCCATCCTCCGCACCGAACCCTCCCTGGCCGACCTGGTTCTCCCCGCCGTCCGCGCCGACTACCAGGCCGTCGAAACCTACCGCCACCAACCCACCATCCCCTTGCGCACCCCGATCAGCGCCCTGGTCAGCACCGACGACCCCACCACCACGGTCACCCAAGCACACGAGTGGGCCACCTACACCACCGCCGACTTCGCCGCGGCAACCTTCCCCGGCCGCCACTTCTACCTCGACCTCCCCGAGAACCTCCGCCCCCTGGCCGAATTCGTCACCAGCCGCCTGACATGAGTGTCGCTCCGCCGCCGTGGATTCGGATCGAACGGACGGGCGGGCCTCCGTGCTGAGAAGCTTGGTTGCCGTCCCCCATGGAAAGATCGTATGGGGAGCGAAGGGAGGTTCGGTATGGCTGGCTCGGCGACGCCGACACAGCTCGGTGTGTACGAATACGTCGCGGGTAGACCGCAACGGGTGGCCCAGTTTCGGTTGACCACCGATGACACGGTGGTGTTGACCTTGACCGATGATCTAGGCTGCCCGCAGGCTCAGCAGTGGTACGACGAAGGTGTCGAGGTCCAGGAGGGACCGAACGTGATGCCGACTGCCGGTCCTGCCTTCATGCGAGCGCTGCTGCAACCGATGCGGATGGGCTACTGCCGGTTGGTCGATGAGAGCCATGCTGCGTCGCCCAGGGAATCGGACCCCCCGGGCCACCGCGAGGACCGTCCGGTTCGGTAATCCTCGATGCCCAGCCCGTTAGGTGAGTCGTGGGAGCATGTCTATGGTCGGCTGCTGAGTGCGTTGAAGCAGCTCGAAGGCGGCCTGGTCGGATATTACCGTGGTACACGGACTCAGCTGGATTCCTCTACGGGCACGTTGTCGGGCACGGACCGAACAATCGGCCAGATTCTGAACGAGCAGAACACCGCAGTCGCTACGCGTGGATCGACGGCGGCGGGTGGCCGCGGTGGGGTCTATACGCCGCCTGCCGGTGAGTTGGAGATGCGGCGGCGGCAACTGCGAGACCAGGACTCACAGGACGAAGACCTGGTGTTCACCTCGAACACGGTGCGCATCCTGCCGTCCGACGATGCCGGAACCCTCAACGTCTACAAACCTTTCACCGGCGAATCCTTTGGGAAGCGAAACTGGATCACCCACGAGCAGGGCCAACTGGCCCGGCGTGAAGTCGCCGCCTACCGTATCGATCAACTGTTCGGGTTCGGAAGAGTACCCCCGACCGCCCTGATCGACGGCCCGAACGGCCCCGGATCGGTGCAACAGTTCGTCGAGCTCGACCGCGGAAAGCGATGGGATGAATACGACCCCATCCAGCAACAGCAAGTCGCTGTTCTGCACTGGGTCATCGGGAACTCCGACGGACACCGAGCCAATTACCGGCCGGATCTCAACGGCGACCTCGTGGCCTTCGATCATGGCTATTCGCTGCCCGAAACCCCCGACCCCGCGCGCGGAGGACGGGAATTCATCCTGAACTCCGACTTCGTCACGCTCCACCAGGGCAGTGTGGACCCCCTCGACGAGAGCGTGCTCCGCGCGTCGACGCAGTGCGACCCGAACACGTCCGTGCCGCACTCGAAGATCTCGACCTCGACGAAAGCGCCATCAGCGGAGCGCTGAGCCGCCTCGAGCAAATCCAACAACTACGTCGTATCCCAGCAGCTGGCTGATCCTCCCACTCCGAAACTTGATCGAACGGACGCGGCGTCGCCTACGGCTGATGAACGGATCACCGATCGTCCGACGTGTCAGAACCTGCGTTCAGCGGGGCGGAAGGTCTCGCTCAGTCTGTCATAGGCGTTGCGCACGTTGTCGGGGATGTGTTCTCGGACGATGTGGCCTTCATCGGGGTACTCGTCGAGGCGTTTGATCTCGCCCATGGTGATGGCGACGATCGACTTCGGGTGCGGGGCCGTGGTGGCGTCGGGGCGGTTGCCGTATTTCATGTAGTTCTCGAGGGAGACGTCGGCGGCGGGTATGGCGACGTGCTCGACGTCCGGACACTGTTTCATGAGCGTGCCCCACACGCGTCGGGCGTGAAAGGGAGTGCACACTCCGATCACCGAACTGACGTCGCGGCCGTGCTGCTCGAGCATCCGGACCGAGTAGACCGCGTTCTGGCCGGTGTTCTGAGCGAGTGGTTCCTCGATGATCTGGTTCGGGTTGAGGTTCAGCTTTTCCGCCGCCAGCCGGAACTTGGCTGCCTCGCCCCGATATCCGGAGAAGACGACTGGCACATCGCCGAGGCCACGGTCGCGGACCAGGTTCGCGATCACCGACGACCCGCCGATGTCACGGCTGCCGAAGAAGATGATGCCGCCGTAATTCCGCTCGGGGTCGAACGCCCACTTGGGGTCGTGCCGGAGGTAGTCCCACACGGTTCTCAGATCCGACACCGTCCGGTCGGTGTCGACGCCCCGAGCCCGCAGTTCCTCCCACCACGCCGTGTGCACGTCGTCGTTGCGCCCCCCGATGACCTGATCATCGCGAATCAGAGCACGACCGGAGGAATCGACGGGAATAGCGCTGCGGTGGTCGGCGTGAACCAGTACCCCGGCAGTCTCCCGGCTCCCACCCCCCCAGTTCATGCGAGGATCTGCTGATACCCGATGCGCCGGACGCCAGCGCTCGCGCCGTCCGCTCGGCGATCTCACGCGCGGCAGCAGCCGCCGCTCGGCCGCCCGGCTCGGTCATCCCCTTGTCAGCGCTCCCGAATCCCGCTGTCCACGAACCGGTCCCACGCCACTCCGTCGAAGTTCAGCACGGGTCCGCCGGGATTCTTCGAATCGCGCACCGCAACCCCGCCGTCCTCGAACTTGATCTCGACGCATTGCTTCGAGGTTTCGCTGCGGGTGGATTTGAACCACTTGCTGACCGGCGGATTGCTCACTCCGCGAACTCCTTTGCCACGCGCGACACCATGTCTCGGGTGCCGTTCTCGTCCAACGCTACAGCGTCGAGGTCTGCGATCGCGGTTCGATACAAGTCGA
Organism: Nocardia sp. CC213A; assembly: GCF_030766805.1. Taxonomy (NCBI): domain Bacteria; kingdom Bacillati; phylum Actinomycetota; class Actinomycetes; order Mycobacteriales; family Nocardiaceae; genus Nocardia; species Nocardia sp. CC213A. Next base: position 66,974 of record NZ_JASFXA010000001.1, on the reverse strand, counting down.
TCGGCGGCAGGAAGCGAGCGCAGTGCACAGGTAGGGGAGTGGGCCGAATGTCTTGGAACGTATGGACTGTGGGGCTGATGCTGGTGGGCATCGCCGTATTCATTTGGGCGATGTGGGGCATTCGCGACGATCTCCGAGAGGGCCGGGAGCGGCCCCCTTTCGTGCTCCCGTACGTCAGAGGCGAAGGGGGCGGTAGAGGTTCCCCGCTTGGCGACGCACGGACTGCATCGCGCGGGGCGGGCTCGGCATCGCCTCCCGGCGCGGATCGCGTTCGGCGACCGAGGCTTCGGGGTCAGGTGACGGCTGTGAGCGAGCCCGACCGTGCGCCCTGCCCCGCATGGGGCGAGTACCAGCTCGCCCGTCACACCCTCCAGGCGCATCAGACCGGCCGTTTCGCCGACTGCGACCACAAGGCCCGCGCGTTCCGCGCCTTGATCGCGGCTTTCGGAGCCGAAGTCGCCGAGTTCACGGCCCTACTCGACGACGCCCTGTCCACGGAGCCCGACCCGGTCGGCCGCTTCGCCGCAACCGCGCTGTCCGCCGACTAGCGAATGCACTTGTCGCCGATCGGCGGGCTGTGCAGCAGCGGGAGCCACACCCGGTCCACGATCTCGGTGATCGCAGTGTCGGGCACCGGCTGGAGCGTCATCAGCAGGTCGTGGCGGAGCAGGTCGAACGGCAGGTTCACGATGCGTGGCGGCCAGTGTCTATCGGGGAGGTCGCCACGCTCGACGGCGCGCGCGAGGATGCGCTCGAACGGCGGCTGCTGGTCGGGACGCAGGGCGGCGCGCAGTTCGCCGAAGTTGGTTCCGGTGGCCAGGAAGTAGTCCGCCAGGAGCGCGTTCATCAACACGATCGTGCGCGCGCGGTCGGAGTTGACGGCTCGCAGGAAATCGATCGCATCCGAACGCAGGCTTCCGGTATCGGGTATCTCGATACGCGGCCAGTGCGCGGCGAGGGTGGCCAGCAGTAGCTCCTCGCGTTGCGGCCAGCGTCGGTAGAGCACCGGTTTACTGGTGCCCGCCCGGGTCGCGACAGCATCATAGGTGAATCCGGCGTAACCGCTGTCGGTCAGCACCGACCAGGCGGCCGCGAGAATGGCTTCTTCCAGGCGGGCTCCGCGCCGACGCGTGGCGCCCTCCCGGCCGCTCGGCGCGGGATTCCCGGCGCGGCTGTCGTCCGCTGTGACACTACTCGCCTTTAGATCCACTTGAGTATCTTATCCTGCGGTCTTATCGTAGTGATCATAAGAAACTAATCCGTATCTAAAGCTGCTTCGAGAGGGGGAGCACTCATGTCGACGATCAATGCCGCACTCGTGGAATCGTTCGATGAACCACCGCGCTATCGGTCGATTCCCGAGCCGCGGCCCGAGTCCGGGCGCGAGGTCGTGAACGTCCTCGCGGTCGGCCTGCACCCGGCCACGAAAGGCATTGCCGCGGGCAAGCACTACACCAGTCCGACCACATTGCCGGCCCTCGCCGGCGCCGACGCCGTGGTACGCCGGGCGGACGGGAGCCTGGCCTATGTGATGCCGATGGGCGCGGGCAGCCTCGCGCAGCGGCTGCTCATCGACCCGACCACCGCGATCCCCGTGCCCGCCGACGCGGACCCCGCGGTCGTCGCCGCGACGATGAATCCGGCCATGTCGTCGTGGGGCGCGCTGCGCACGCGGGTGTCCTTCGAGCCCGGCAAGTCGGTCCTGGTGCTCGGGGCCACGGGCAATGTCGGATCGATGGCGGTGCAGGTCGCGCGCCATCTCGGCGCGGACAGGGTGGTGGCGGCCGGGCGCAATCGTGCCCGCCTGGAGGAATTGCAGGCCCACGCCGACGAAGTCGTCGCGCTCACCGCCGACGAGGATCGAACCGCGGCAGCGCTCGCCGCGGCAGCGGCCGAGGTCGATGTGGTCCTGGACTATCTGTGGGGACCGCCGACCCAGCTCGCCATGCGGGCGGTGCTCGACGCCCGCACCCAGCACACCCGGCTGTTGGACTGGGTGCAGATCGGCGGCATGGGCGGCCCGGAGATCACCCTGTAGGGCCATGCATTGCGCTCCAACGCATTCCGCATCCTCGGCAGCGGCTTCGGCGCGGTCTCTCACGAAGCCTTGCATCAGGTGCTGTGCGAGGTCGCCGAAGCGATCGCCGCCGGTGGTCTGCTCGTGCGCCCGCGCCCGGTCCCGCTGGCGGAGGTCGAAAAGGCATGGGTCCACGACGACGCACCCGGCGAGCGGACCGTCATCATGCTGTAGTGCCATACCAACATGCGGATATGCGTCTCCATGAATGGAAAATAGCGCGTCATATCCGACGGTGAGGGGGAGCGGTGCCCGCTAGCTCCATCCCTACTGCGTCATGCCGCAACAACGAGTCGGCCGTCTCGCGGCGCGGCGCAGTAAGGGGAGGGGAGCCCCGCGAACCCTGGATTGACCTCGTCGGATCGGCAGGGAGTATTGCGAAACTCGGCCGACCGGTCAGGTGGCTCACGGACAGGGTGTGCAGCAGGCGATATCTATACGGCAATATGCGCATCTAACTATGAAAGATCCTCACCAGACGAGACAACCGACGAAACCCTCCGGACCCAGAAAGAAGCCAAGAGGGGAAGGGCTGCTACCAGTTGGAGGGTTCGTAGTCCTTGAGGAACACACCGAAGAGGTCGGTGCCCGCCTCACCCTGGACGATCGGGTCGTAGACGCGCGCCGCGCCGTCGACCAGGTCGAGGGGAGCGTGGAATCCTTCCTCGGCCAGTCGGATCTTCGTGTAGTGCGGCCGCTCGTCGGTGATCCAGCCGGTGTCCACGGCGGTCATGAGGATGCGGTCGGCCTCGAACATCTCGCGGGCGCTGGTGCGGGTGAGCATATTGAGCGCGGCCTTGGCCATATTGGTGTGCGGGTGCCCCGGACCCTTGTATCCCCGGTGGAAGACGCCCTCCATGGCGGAGACGTTCACGACGTACTTGCGGCGCGCGGGGGAGGCGGCCAGGGCCGGGCGCAAGCGCGAGATGAGAATGAACGGGGCGACCGAGTTGCACAGCTGCACCTCGAGCAGTTCGGTGGCGTCGACCTCCGCCACGGTCTGCACCCAGCTGTTGGTGTGGGCGAGATCGGGCACCAGCCCCCCGGCGTCGATGGCGACGCCGCGCGAAATGCGTTCCGGGGTGGCCGAACCCGCGACGAGTGCGAGTTCGGTGATATCCGCGGCGGTGAGATCGGGCGTCAGCGACGCGGTGAGCGCCGTCGGATGCGCCTGCATGGTCTTGCCGAAGGTGATCTTCTCGGGCAGCTGTCCTGCGGGCAGCGGCCCGTTCTCGGCTTCGACGAGCGCGCTGTAGGAACCGGCGGACCGCCGCACGGTCTGGGCGGCGTTGTTGATGATGATGTCGAGCGGACCCTGCGCCGCCACATCGTCGGCGAGCGCGACGACCTGCGCGGGGTCGCGCAGGTCGATGCCGACGATGCGCAGCCGGTGCAGCCAGTCGGCGCTGTCGGGCTGGGCGCTGAAGCGGCGGATGGCGTCATTGGGAAATCGCGTGGTGATGGTGGTGTGCGCCCCGTCGCGCAGCAGCCGCAGCGCGATGTACATGCCGATCTTGGCACGGCCGCCGGTCAGCAGGGCGCGTTTGCCGGTGAGGTCGGTGCGCGCGTCACGTTTGGCGTGGCTCTTGACGGCGCAGTCGGGGCAGAGCTGGTGGTAGAAGGCGTCCACGCGGGTGTAGCGCTGCTTGCAGATGTAGCAGGGCCGCGGTTTGAGCAGGGTGCCGGCGGAGGCTCCGGGCGCGTTGGAGCTGATGGGTATACCGGCGGTCTCGTCGTCGATCCGATTCGGCGACGCCGTGGCGGTCGCGGCCATGACCTCACGGTCGGCATTGGCCACGGCCTCGCGGGCTTCGATGCGCCGCCGCTGCTTGAGCTTCTTGAACATGTGCCCGACGGCCCGCTGCACGGCGATGGAGTCGGGATGGTCCTTCTCGAGCTGCCCCGCCCGTTCGAGCACCCGCAGGCAGATCGCCAGTTCGTCGGGGTCGATGGCCGTGGTGTCGGCGTTGTCCGGGGTGGTGTGCGCGGCCATCGGGAGGCTGGGTGTTCCTTCGTGCGGGGGTCGGGTTGACGGCCCATTATCGCAGAGCAGAACTGGGGGCCGGCCACGGTGGTGGGCCGGACCGGTACAGCCCATGGACCGGGCTGTACTGGAAGATCGAGACCGGCACCCAGTCCTACCGGCTCACTCGCACCGCCCTCAACAACACTGGAGGCACCGCTGCCACACCCGCACCGCAGCAGCCATTGGAAATCGTGCCCTGAACACCTGTTTATCCGCGAATGACGAGATCACCTCCGATGCCCGCGAGCCAGGCCCTGAACTCGGAAGGCGCGACCCGTGACCACACCCACGGCGTGTGCGACACGGAAGGACCGGGCACGATGTCGGATTGGCGGTGGCAGTGGCGCAGGAACCGGCGGGTTTCGCGCGTGACGTCATCGCGCGAGCGGGGTCTACACCGCGGAGGCTGAGCCGTTGGGTGGGGGTGCCAGTCGGGCGGCGGCCTCGAGTTGATCGCGAAGGGTCGAGATCACCGCGTCCCGGGACGTATTTTCGAGATAGGCGACGCGGGCGGTGAGTACATTGACCAGAAATATGGCAGGCGTGAGAACTGGTGAAACATCAATTCCGACACTGACATCCGGTGGCTTTGTCACGATCACTGGTGTCAGATCGTCGAGACCGGCAAGAACGTGATTGAGCGCCTGTCCTGGATTGTCAGGGTCGCCGAGTGCTGTCGCCGTTTCCAGGAGCAAGTTGCCGACGCGGCTCGCGTGTTCGGTGAGGCCGACTTGGGCGGTGGCCTCGGTAGCGAGTCGGGTGTCGTCTGCGAGCACGCGGTCAGCTCGGATCTGAAGCGCGCCAGCGTGGCCGGAGCGGGTCGTTATCGAGACGTTGATTCCCAGTGGCCTTCCCGCTTCGTCCCACAGGGGTGTGTCGTCATCGTCGGATTGCGGATCGGCGGCGAGGTGTTGGGCTGCGGATCGGTCGACGATGCCGTCGGCGACTGGCATCCAGATCCCCAACACATCGTGTGGCGCACTCCCGTGCAGTTGGACGGTCCATTTGCCCGCCGTAACAGCTATTTGGCCGAAGATGTCGTAGTCGTCGGACTCCGAGGTATCGACGGAAGCCAGGGGCGCGATAGCCCGAATGGCGTCGGCGAGGGCATTGGGACTGAATGTTTCGACGATGTCGACCGCGAACGCTCCGCTTCGTTTTGGGTTGGTCCAGTCGATGTCTCGGTCGAGACGAATCCACCGGTCCGCGAGCTGACTGATCTGACGGGACGCTCGCCGCGCCCACCAGTCCACGTCGCCACGCACAGCGCTGATGGTCGGCGACGCGAGAAATTCCGCTTGGTCGAAGCCGTAGTCGTCCTTGATCGTTCCGGTCGCGTATCCACTCGCGGTCAGGACGAAGTCGCCGGTGACGATGCCGAATGTGGTGGAGTATGCCGCCGAGACTCCGACGATCCCGCTCTCCGTGAGCCTGTCCGCAGCCTCGCGGAGTGCTTCCGAAGGAGAGTCGACGATAGATTGCCACTCCGGGACACCCATTGACACGCAGTCTCCTCATCGGTCCTCTTCGCGTTATGCCCGAGCCTATGACGGATACTCAGGTACCTGTTCCATGTGATGGGAAGAGCGCTTGCCGACGATGACATCGGCAGCGGAAAGCCTGTGCCAGTTTCGTTGCCCACAAACAACGTTGGGGCAGACCACGCATGGCAGTGCCCTGAGCGGCAACTGGCTAACTGGCAGCCACTGGTTGCCGCGCAGTCCTTCCACGCCTTCGGCGGCGCGGGCAGCTACGCGCTTGCTGGCCTGCGGGCCGACTTGAATCGGTTCATCACCGTTGTTCAGAACGTCAGGATCCCCGTGGAAGACCTTCACACGCTACCGTTCTGACACGCCCGCCGACCGGACACGCCGACGCGGGTGACGTTGAAATTCGTGGATACACCCACCACGGATCGACCCCGAGTGACGCCGGGATTCGCGGATGGCCGGTCTCGGAATTCGTACTTACGGCCAAGCCAGCGTGGCCGGTATCCGGGGATGCCGTAATACGACACCGCACGATTATCCGGCGGTGGCTCGCTACTGGTCGGCAAGCTCACCGACTGCAGGGCGTGTCGTCATCGGTGTCGCGTTCTTACAAGAGGTGCGAGCGCGGCGCGTGTGAGGATCTGATCATGCGAGCTACTGGAACTTTCGAGGTCAAGTCATTCACCCCTACCGATGTGGTTCCCGATCCGGCGATTCGGACGGCGTTGGGGGTGGGTGTCGCGCGGATGGAGAAGGTGTTCGATGGTGAGGTCGAGGGGCGGGCGGCGACATTGTTCACGTCGGCGTTCGATGAGGAGTCCGGGGTGGGCACGTATGTGGCGATGGAGTCTTTCGAGGGCAGTGTGAACGGGCGGGTGGGGACGTTCAATTTCCTGCATTCGGCGTCGACTACCGGAGCGGATCGGAGCGGGGAGTTCTTCACGATCGTGCCGGGCAGCGGCACGGGTGAGTTGGCGGGCATCAGCGGGGGTGGCGGTCTCGCCGTGGACGCGGACGGAACGCATCGGATCTGGTTCGACTACGAGGTGGGCTGACGGCCCGCGGCCGTGGGGGCGATGAGTTCGGCGGGTCCATGTCGTCGCTATTGCGAAACCTCTGGAGAAGGAGTGACCCATGGTTATCGTGGCTGGCCACATCACCGTCGAGGCGCGGGATCGGGATGCGTATCTGGATGCGTGCGTGTCGGTGGTCGAGCAGGCGCGGGCGGCGGCGGGGTGCCTGGATTTCGCGATCTGCGCCGATCTGACCGACCCCGGCCGGGTGAATGTGTTCGAGCGGTGGGAGTCGCGGGAGGCGGTGGAGGCGTTCCGGCGTAGCGGTCCCGAGTTCGAGCCGGGGGCGGCCATGCTGTCGGCGGCGGTGGCGGAGTACGACGTCGCCGATGTGCGTGTGTTGTCGGGGTAGCGGTCAGTCGGGGGTGGCGGGGACGATGTCGAGGGCCGCGGCGGTGTGGTGCTGGCCGAGTTCGCGGGCGCGTTCGGCGAGCAGACGCAGCAGGGTGGCGGGGATTTCGTCGCGGACCTGAACGAGGGCGTCCCACACCACGTTCGGGGTGTCGGGGGTGAGGGCGGCGAGAAAGTCCTCGAGGTCGTCCATGCCGTCGATGATGTCGAGTACGCGGGCGCGGCCGTCCTGGTCCTGGGCGAGGGCGATGTCGACGAGGGTATGGATGTTGTCGCCGCGGGCGGCGGCGAGCAGCCCGGCGAGCATCTGGTCGCGGGTGAGCTCGCCGATGCAGGCGGCGAGGGCGGGGGTGGCGTGGTCGGGGAGCGCGTCGACCAGTGGCAGTGCCTGTGACCAGAGTTCGTGTTCGGCGGTGCTGGTGATGACGGCACGCAACAGGTCGGGTTCGTGCATCACCGGGAGGGCGGCCATGCGGCGGCGGTGTTCGTCGGTCATGGCGAGGGCGAGGGGGATCATGGCGTACCAGAGTCCGGCGGCGTCGGCGTCGCGGATGAGTTCGGTGAGCCGTTCGTCGGATTCGGCGGCGACGCGGGCGGCGATGAAGGCGAGTTGCGGCGCGGGCAGGTGTGGTGCGAGGGGGAGCAGGTTGCGCCAGTGTCCGTGGTCGAGTGCGGTGTCCATGATGGCGGTGAGTACGGCTTGGTCGTGGACGGCGTCGCGTTCGGCGAACAGGCGCAGACTGTCGTGGCTCATCGCGCTGGTGATGGGCAGCAGGGTCGCCCAGGCGTCGAGTCGGTGGACGGCGGTGATGAGGGCGTCGAGGACGTCGCCGCCGAGTCCGGCGGCGATATCGCCAATCCAGGCGCGGTGCTGGGGTGCGATGGAGTCGAGCAGGTCGATGCCTTCGGCCCACATGTCCTGTTCGGCGGCGGCGCGGATGACCCCGGGGACGCGGTCGGCGACCACGTGCAGCACCTCGTCGATGGCGGTTTTGTCCTCGAGCAGGAAGGCGATGCGCAGCAGGTCGGTGTCGCTCATGATGGGCGCGGCGGCGCGCAGCGCGGGTTCGGGGACGACGTGCACGAACCGTCCCATGGTGATGTGGTCGCCGCGGGCGAGGAGTTCGCGGGCGACGGTGGCGACCATGGCGGGTGGTACGGCGGCGATGATGTCGCCGGTGCGGCGCGGGTCGAGTTGGACGGCGCATTCGGCGAGGAAGCGCGGCGGCAGCGTTTTGGCGATGTCGACGGCGCGGCGCGGGTCGACGGTGGAGGCGGTGGCGGCGCACAGGACGGGTCCGAAGGCGCGTTCGGCGATTCTGCCGCTGATGGTGGCGGGGACGAGGGTGCTGGCGGCGGCGACGCGGTGCAGGCGTTTGGCGTCGCGGTCGAAGAGCAGGTCGGTGACGCGTTCGCGGAACTCGCGGAGGGCGTCGGGCGGCAGGTCGACGAGGAAGTCGAGTTCGGTGGGGTCGGTGAGGCCGAGGACGCGGGCGAGTTTGGTGGTTTCGGCGACGGCGACGAGGTGGTGGCTCACAGTCCGAGTGCTTTCTTGACGGCGGGGCGCATGAGGCGCGGCACGTAGTCGAGGGAGGTGTCGATGGCGGCGTCGAGGTTGGCGGCGTGGCGGCGCAGGGCGTCGTGGAGGAGCCGGTCGAGTTCGGTGAGTTCGCTGTCGGTGAGCCGTTCGAAGGCGGCGGGGAGCGGTGCTCGGAGGGTGTCGCCGAGTTGGCGTGCTGCGTCGGACATCGGGTTCTTTCCGGTTCGGTGTCGCGGAGCGTTCCGGCGTTGGGGCCGGGTGCGACCCCTCGCGCCCCGGACCGTACCGCCGGTACGCCTATCGATACTGGCAGTACGGTCGCGGCGAAATCAATCCCGTCTGCGACACCCAGGGTGTGGCCTCTGTCACGGGTATGCCCGGTTACGAGCGGGCAAAACGGGGGCGGTGGCCGTGACCCACGGCCGTACCGGTGGTACGTGTACAGTTCTCACCGTGGCGCGCACCAGTTCCGGATCGGCCCCGCGCTCGATCACCCGTGACGAGATCGTGGACGCCGCGATCCGTGTGATCGATCGTGACGGCCCCCGCCCCAGCATGGACGACATCGCCCGCGAGGCCCGGATCACCAAGCCGCGGCTGTACCGCCAGTTCGCGGACAAGGCCGATCTGTACGCCGAGATCGCCGACCGCACCACGCGGCTGGCGTTCGCCTCGGCGGGCACCGATATGACCCTCGTGCTGCAACCGCCGCGGGCGGCGCTGCGGCGGGTGTTCACCGAATACGCCAACGGAATCCTGGAGCACCCCAATGTGTTCCGCTATCTCGGCCAGGCCCCCATGCTGCAGCAGGCCGACGGTGCGGTGCTCCAGGTGGATCTGGGCCGCAACGCCGCGCGCAAGCTCACCAAGATGGCGATCACGGTCGCCGAGGCGATCCCGCTGGACACCACCGGTATCGAGTATCTGTCCCGGGCGCTGATCGGCGTCGTGGTGTCGGTCAGCGATCTGTGGCTGGCCGACTCCGCTACCCCGTCCGCCGAGGACACGACCGAATTCATCGAGCGCACAACACAACTGGTGTGGGATCTGATCGACGGTTTCCTGCGACGGCAGGGTATTCGCGCCGATCCGGACGTGCCGATCTTCGCCACGCTGGCGGAGGTGAACCAGTCGCGCGGTGGGGAGTCGTGAGGTCGCCACGCGTGGCAATCCCGGGTTGTTGACACTTCGCCAATAACCCTGCACTCTTGTCTCGACGCGCCGGACAGGCGGCGCGCGAGAGCAGAGGAACGCGACGATGGCACGGCCCGCATGGAGCGACGACGAAGTCGAGGCGGTACGAGGACTGGCGACCACCTTCTTCGAGAAGGAAGTGATCCCGCACGAGGAGAAATTCGTCGAGCAGGGACATCCCGATCGCGAGTTGTACCGGCGCGCCGGCGAACTGGGGCTGCTGTGCGCGGCCATCCCCGCCGAGTACGGCGGCGGTGGCGGCACCTTCGCGCACGAGGCGGCCATCATCGAAGCGCAGTGCCATTGCGGCGACGGCGCCATGGGCATGCCGGTGCACTCCTCCATCATCGCGCCCTACGTGCACGAATTCGGCACCGAGGAGCTCAAGCGGCGGGTACTGCCCAAGGCTGCCAGCGGCGAGATGGTGCTGTCCATCGGCATGACCGAACCGGGCACCGGATCGGATCTGCAGAACATCAAGACCCGCGCGGTGCGCGAGGGTGACGAGTACGTCATCACCGGGTCGAAGATCTTCATCTCCAACGGCTGGCTGTGCGACGGCATCATCATCGCCGCCAAGACCGACCCCACCCAGGGCGCGGCCGGCGTCTCGCTCATCTTCGCCGAGGTGAACGACGAGACACCCGGATTCACGCGCGGCCGCATCCTGTCCAAGATCGGCGGCAAGGGCCAGGACACCGCGGAGCTGTTCTTCGACGGCCTGCGGGTGCCCGCCTCGAATCTGCTGGGTTCGGCCGAGGGCCAGGGCTTCTACCAGATGATGCAGATGCTGGCGCAGGAGCGGCTGGTCACCGCCATCATGGCGGTGGCGATGATGGAGAAGGCGGTGGAACTGACCGTCGACTACACCAAGGGCCGGGAAGCGTTCGGCAAACCGCTGTTCGCCATGCAGAACACCCGATTCGAGCTCGCCGAATGCGCGACCATCGCCACCGTGAGCCGGGTCTTCCTGGACGACTGTCTGGTCAAACACGTGGCGGGGGAACTCGATATTCCCACCGCTGCCATGTCGAAGTACTGGCTGACCGACCAACTGGGTATCGTGGTAGACCGCTGTCTGCAACTGTTCGGCGGCTACGGATACATGACCGAATACCCGATCTCCCAGCTCTACACCGGCGCCCGAGTGCTGCGGATCCTGGCGGGCGCCAATGAGGTGATGAAGGATCTCATTGCCCGCTCACTCTGACACCGAGTCGCGGCCCACGCCCGGCAGCGACACTGACACCGAGTCGCGGCCCACGCCCGGCAGCGACACTGACAACGAGTCGCGGCCCACGCCCGGCAGCGACACCGGCACTGCGTCCGCGGTCGAGGCGACGGTGCTCGACGCCACGGCGGCCGAGGGTTCCGACGCGCCCTCGCGTCGCCGTCGCCTCGAACCCGACGAACGCCGCGCCCAGATCCTCGCCTGCGCCATCGACATGTTCGGGGAACGGCCGTACGCGGCCGTCTCCACCGCCGAACTGGCGCAGCGCGCCGGAGTGGCGCGCGGCCTGATCAACCACTATTTCGGGAACAAGCGCGACCTGTACCTGGCGGTGGTGCGCCGCATGGTCACCCTGCCGCGGCCCGAGGCCATGACCGTGCCCACCGGCACCATGCGCGACCGCGTGGACGCCAGTGTGGCGTGGCTGCTCGACACCATCGGCGAGCACGGCCACACCTGGGTGAAGGTCACCGGCCACGAGGGCATCGGCGACGATCCGGAAGTGCAGCGCATCCTCGACGAGGCCGACACCGCCGCCGCCGACCGGGTGGTGCGGATGATGGGCCTCGAGGAATCGCTGCACAGCGACGAGCTGCGCGCCCTGGTGCGCTGCTACGGCGGCCTGGTGAAGGCCGCGGGCCGCGAATGGATCGTGCGCGGCAGCCTGACTCGCGAGCAGGTGCACAACCTGCTCGCCGACATGCTGCGCACCCTCATCACCGAGACGTTCCCGAACGTGCACGGCGACAACTGAATCCGGACCGAACTCGGCAAGGCCATCGCTCAGCGGGCGGCGGGCGGCGGACCTGGTGGGCTGGCGGTGCACCGACGTTTGCGCCCGACCGTGGAAGCGGCGGGCGCGGGCCAGGTCGTCGTGCCGGGGGCAGGTCGTCGTGCCGGGGCAGCGGTATCAGCGGCGTCGTGCGCGATTCGGCTGCTGCGCCACCTGGATTCGCAGCATGTGGTGCGCGCCGCGCTGGAACCGGTAGGTCACCTCCCGCAACTCGGTGCGGTGGCCGCGGGAGTGCAACTCCTCGCGCAGCCGGTCGAGGAAGACGACCGGCTCCCCGGTCGCCTGCACCACCAGCGGATACACCCGCACCTCACCGCGGCTGACCCGCAGCAGTTCGTCGAGGGCGCGCCGGTGCCAGTCCTCGCCCAACCGGTCGGCCCAGGTGAACAGCAGATGTGAGCAGAGCACCAGGTCGAAAGCGGCGGTGGCGAACGGGAGTCGGGGCAGCGCCGCCGCGACGTAGCGTCCGGGTCGCGCGCGCAGGTCCGCGAGGAAGCGCGCTCCCGCCACGTGACGCATCGACCGACGGCTCTCGATATCGCCGTACCACCCCCATTCGAAGCATTCCGCGTGCGCGTCGATCATGTCGTCACCCTCGCGCAGCCCCGCCGACACGCGCGCCTCGACCTCATCCACCCCGACCGCGTACACCGGATCGGCGGCCACCACCCGCTGTCCGGTCTCGGCGGCGAAACTCGCTCCGCCCGCGCAGCAGTCGAGCACCCACCCGTTCAGGTCCGCGTCCGACAGATCGAACATGGCGCGGTACTCGGCCGCGGAGCGTGAGGTCACCAGCATGGATCCAGTGACTATCAGGCGGGATGCCGCCGAGTCCACCGGTTTCCCGGCGGCTGGCACGCACACGAGTCGACAGCCGACCGCCAAAGGGTGTGCGACAGAACGGGAGTGGTCCGGGAAGTGGAAGGCACTGGAGATCGGAAGGCGCTTGGCATCGAACAGGAAACCGACCGAGGGGCCGAACGAGGTTCGCGCCGTCAGCGCTGCCGCGGCCGCGAATCGTGGCCGCCGTGCGCACCCTCGGCGTGGATCCGGGCGGCGGTCGACCAGTGCGGTGCGTTCCAGCGGTCGGCGATGACGGCAGCCCGGGTGAAGTGGGCGGCGGCCACGTCGGTGTGGCCGAGCAGCAGAGCGAGTTCACCGAGCGTGTGGGCGACCGGACGGACGGCCAGCGACAGGCTCGCCGCACCAGCCGGAGGACCGTCTCGGTGGGGCAGCAGGTCCGCGTAGATCCGCGCGGCGGCGTCGCGGTCGTTCAGGGCGACCGCCGCCATCGCCCGCAGACTCGTCAGGAAGGTGTAGAAGAAGTCGGGCCGGATCGGATGCCGTGAGGTGCGGAGGAGGCGGGCCTCATCGGTGCGGCCGGCGGCGTGCAGGGCGAGCACGAGCAGATCGGCGGCCATCGGACCGTACGCCGCGTGCAGAGCGCGCACCTCGTCCAGATGGTCGCCGAGCGTGCCGTCGTTGAGCCGGATCACCGCCAGCGCGAGGCGAAGGAAGCCGGTGGCGTGCACCGATCCGGCGCGTTCCATGCGTTCGTTGGCCTCGGCATAGCGGCGTTCGGCATCGGCGGACCGGCCCTCGATGAGCACCAGCGTCGCCAGCGCGACCTCGGCCACTCCGATCGCTTCCGGCATCCGGTAGGCGCGGGCGAGAGCCAAGGCCTCCTCGGTCAGGCGGCGCATGCATGGTCGCCGGGTCGTTGGCCACGGCGGCGCTCGCGGCCTGGTCGAGCAGCCCGGTCACGCGGTAGACCGGCAGGTCGTGCTCGACACTGATCTCCACCAGCGCACGGGAGTACTCCTGCCGCCCGGAGTCACGCGCCAGCACCAGCAGTGCCGCGGCGCGCAGCCGGGCAGTGGTGGCGAGGTCCAGCGCTTCCCGCGCGGCCGCCATGACCGTCGGATCGGCCTCGCCCACCAGCTCGTGGGAGTACGCGATGAGCAGGTGTGCCCGCACCTCGGGGGCGAGATCGGCGCGCGCGAGCAGACGATCGAGGCGGTCGACGATCGGACGGTCGACCGTGCCGTAGGGGCGGGACTGCCACGGGGTGGGCTCGGTCCAGGCGGTGAACGCGGCGATCATCAGATCGTCGCGCCCGAGCGATTCGGCGTACTCCACGGCCTGCTGCCGGGTGTCCCGGGCCGCGGCGAAGGCCCCGGCCCTGACCTGTGCGCGGAGCAGCCTGCCGAGCAGGTCGACGCGCTCGTCCGGGTCGGTGGAGTTGGCGACGGCGTCGGTGAGGAGTCCGGCGGCGACATCGTGGGCATACCGCGCCTCGGCCAGTTCGGCGGCCCGCACGCAATAGCCGACGGCCTGCGCCGATCCCGCACGCGCGTGGTGATGGGCCAGGGCCGCGATGTCGCCGCTGCCCGCCAGGGCCGCAGCGATCCGGGCGTGCATTCTGGTGGTCCGCAGCCGGCTCACATCGGTCAGTAGGGTGTCCCTGACCAGCGCGTGCACGAACCGGACGCGCCCGGGCGCGGGTTCGTCGAGCAATCCGGCGATGACGCCCGCGTCGAGTGCGTCCAGGACGCCGTCCTCGTCGGTGTCGGCGGCGCGCACGAGCACGTCCACCGAGCTTTCCCGGCCCGCCACCGCCGCCAGTCGCAGGACGGACACACCGCTTTCGGGCAGCCGCGCGAACCGGCGTCGCAGCACATCCCGGACACCCTCGGGGACCTCGGACAGCGCCATGAGCGCGCCCTCACCATTCAGCAGCCGCGCGGTCTCGCGCACATAGAACGGATTGCCGCCGGTGCGTTCGGCGATGCCGGTGACGGTCGCGTCGTCGGCGCGGCACTCGGCGCGTACCAGTTCGGCGACGGCGGCGCGATCGAGTCCGGGCAGGTCCAGCCGCAGGGGTGCGGTACGGGCGAGGGATGCCAGCGTTGCGGTGAGCCGCTCGCTCTCGTCCGCGCGGTACGCCGCGACGACCAGGATCGGCCCCCGCGCGTCGACGACGCCGCCGAGCAGTTCCAGGGTGGCGGCGTCGGCCCAGTGCAGGTCGTCCAGGACGATGGCGACCGGACGGTCGGCGGCGCACGCCGCGAGCCAGGACCACACGGCCTGCCGCAGCCGGAACCGTCCGACGGCGGCGTCACCGGCCATCGCCGCGTCACCGGCCGCCGCCGCGGAATCGCGGAGCAGCGGCGCGAGGTCGGCGGCGAACGCTCCCGGCGCGATGCTTCCGGCCACCGACCGCAGCACCTCCACCCACGCCCACGCGGGCGGCGCGCTGTCCACGTCGGGACAGCGTCCAGCGGCCACGAGCCACCCGTGGCGCACCAGCCGCGCGGCGAGATGCTCGAGCAGGGTCGATTTGCCGAGTCCGGCTTCCCCGGTGACGAATGCGACGCGCAGCCCGCCGGTAGTCGCATCGGCGGCCGCCAGCAAGGCCGAAAGCTCGGCGTCGCGGCCCACGAACGTGGTCGCCTCCGGGGCGTCACCGGAGGGCGGTGGTGGCGTGGCCACCGGGGGTCGGGCCCCGTCGGCGGCGGGTGGGGAGACGGCCCGGCGCAGCACGTCGGTGCGTTGCGTGAGGATCGCTTCTTCCAGCGCCACCAGGTCCGGTCCGGGGTCGAGGCCCAGTTCGTCGGCGAGGAGGGTGCGGGCGCGGCGCAGCGCGGCCAGGGCGTCGGCTTGGCGGCCGCTGCTCCACAGGGCGAGGGCGTGCAGGCGCCGGCCCTCCTCGCGCAGCGGATGGTCGCGGGTGAGGCGTTCGGTGTCGGGAACCACCGTCGCGGGACGGCCGAGCCGCAGTCCCGCCGCGATGTGCAGTTCGCGGGCGATCAGGCGCAGCTCGTCGAGGCGAGCGATCTCGGCGACCGCCCACGGCTCGTCGGCGACCTCGGCGAACGCCGGCCCCCACCACAGCGCCAACTCCTCGTCCAGGTGGGCGCGAATGTCACGGGGGTCAGTGAGCGCGCGGGCCTGGTCGAGCAGTTCCTCGAATCGCCACGCGTCCACCGCTTTTCGCGGCAGCCGCAACGCGTAGCCGGGCGACGCGCTCACCAGCGAGCGAGCCGGTGCCCGCGGCGCGCGGCCGGGTTCGAGCAGGCGGCGCAGGTTGGAGATGTACGCCTGCAACGACGCCAGAGCGCGCGCGGGCGGTTCGCCGCGCCACAGGTCCTCGACCATCCGGTCGACCGGTACGACCTGACCGTGCGCGGTCACCAGCAGGGCCAGTACGCCGCGCTGCCGCGGCCCGCCGAGGGGAAGGGATTCGTCGTCGGTCTCGGCCGCGAACGAACCCAATACCCGGATCAAGACCATGACGGGCTCATCGTACGCGTGGCCGGGGCACGGGTTCCAAGTCGGCTGCTAGTGCCTTCCAAACCGCCGGGCGCAGTCTCGAACCCGTCTAACACAACGGTCGAAGGACAGGAACAGATGAGCGTCGACACTCAGGACATGAAGATCGTGCACCGCGCCTTCCGGCGCGAGTCACGGCTGCTGACGGAACTGGTCGCGGCGGTCGCCCCGGGAGATACGGTGCGCGCCAAGGTGATCGCCGACCACTTCCGCGACTACCGGCTGGGGCTCAAGAACCACCACGAGGGCGAGGACGAGCTGTTGTGGCCACCGCTGCTGGCCCGGGTCGATCTGGAAGCGGACGTCGTGCTGCGCATGCAGGCGCAGCACGAGCGGGTGGAAGCCACCCTGGCCGCGCTCGACACCGCGGTCCCGGCGTGGGAGGCCGCGGCCGGAGCCGACGAACGCGACACGGTCGTGGCGGTAATGGTCGATCACCGGGCGGTGTTGCTCGAACACCTCGACGACGAGGAGACGACGCTGCTTCCGCTGGCGGCCGACCACATCACCGAACGGGAATGGGCGTCGCTGGGCGATCACCTGGTGGCCAATACGCCCAAGCTCACCCTGCTCACGCTGTTCGGTCTCGTCCTGGAGGAGGCCGACCGCGGCGAGAGAGCCAAGCTGCTCGGTGGTCTTCCCGCACCGGTGCGCGCCATCTGGCACACCGTCGGCCGCCCCCGCTACGCCCGTCACATCCGCCGCGTCCGCGCGGCCTGATCCGAGAAACCGAGGAAACGATCATGATGAGATATCGCTGGACCACCCTGATGGCCGTGCTCTGCGCGGCCGCACCGTTGTACTTCGGGCTGAGCTTCCTGCTCGATCCCGCCGGCGCCCCACCAGGTTTCGGTATCGAGCCGTGGCCGACCGGCAACGCCGACGGCTACTTCGTCGTCAAAGGCACGCGTGACATCGCGGTCGCCGCCGTCACGTTCCTGCTGCTCGTCCTCGGCCACCGTCGGCTGCTCGGCTGGGTCGTGCTGATCAACGCCGCGATACCGTTCGGCGACGCGCTGGCGGTCGTCACGCACGGCGGCACCGCGGCGACGGCGTTGACCGTGCACGGCTCGGCGATGGGGCTCGTGGTTCTGACCGCGGTACTGCTGCTGACCGAACGCCCGCGAGCCGCGCTGCCCACCGCCACCGGCGACACATCGCGGACGCCCAGCGCCGTGCACTGATGCTCGCCGCTCCGGGTAGACGCAGCGTCCGGCAGCCGGCGGCCCCGGCAGTCGGCAGTCGCGAACCCCAGCGGTTCGCGACTGCTCCGATCAGGGAGTGAGCCTGCGCCGCCGCGAGACCCGTCCCGCTGTCCGTTGCCGTCGCAGGTAGTGGACAGCGGGCGGTGCGGTGCGCGGACCGCCGAAACCACCGCGCTGCGGCAGCGCCTAAACCACCGCGCTGCGGCAGCGCCGGAATCTCAGCGCTGCCGCAGCATCCGGCCCGCCGCGTCGACGGCCGGTCCGGAACTGTTGGCGTCGTAGACGAAGACCGCGAAGGCGAGGTCGCCGTCGATGGCGACGAACCAGCCGTGGGCGTGGGTGTCGTCGATGAATTCGGCGGTGCCGGTCTTGCCGAGCAGGCCGGGGATGTCGCGCAGTTGGGTGGCGGTGCCGTCGGTGATCGTTTCGCGCATCATGGTTTTCACCTGGTCGGCGATACCGGCCGGGAGTGCGGGCGGGGTGCGGTCGGGGGTGCCGGGCTGTCCCGCGACCAGGGTGGGGGCGGGGACGGAACCGTGCGCGAGGGCGGCGGCGACCAACGCCATGCCGAACGGGGAGGCGGTGACCTTGCCTTGGCCGATGCCCTCCTCGACGCGCAGGGCGGGGGTGTCGGCGGTGGGGACCGAGCCGGTGACGGTGGTCAGGCCGGGGGTGACGTAGTCGATGCCCAGACCCAGTTGGGCGGCGGCGGTGGTGAGGGCGTCCGGGGGCAGATCGACGGCCAGTCGGCCCATGGTGGTGTTGCAGGAGCGGGCGAAGGCGGTGTGCAGCGGGACCTCGCCGAGGTCGAAGTTGTTGTCGTTGGGGATGCGGCGGCCCTCGATGTTCGCCGAACCCGGACAGGCGACAATACTGTCGGGGGTGACCGATCCGGCCTGCAGCGCCGCGGACACCGTCACCGTTTTGAAGGTCGAGCCGGGCGGGTACAGGCCGGTCAACGCGATGGGTCCTTCCGCGTCGGCGGCCGAATTCTGTGCCACGGCGACCACATTCCCGGTCGAGGGCTGCAAGGCCACGATGGCGGCCGGTTGCGTGATGGGTGTGAGCGCCGCTTCCGCCGCGCGTTGCAGACCGAGGTCGAGGGTGGTGCGGATATCGGTGGTGGGCTGCGGGTCCTGGCCCGCGACCCGCTCGGTGCCCTGCGGGGTGCGGGCGCGCACCGCCCAGCCCGCCGCGGCGTCGGCCTGCTGCTGCCACAGCTCCGACAGCCCGGACAGGGTGGGGGAGGCCAGGTCCCGGTCGGTGGTCAGCAGGCGGGTCTGCGGTGCCAGGGTGACATTCGGCAGGGCCGTCAGCGCGTCCCGGATCGGGGCGAGGTCGGATTCCCGCAGAGTGATCGCCGTGACCGGGTTACCTTGTGCCGCATCGATTTCCGATTGCAGCGCCGGCGCGGTGATGCCGGGGGCGATGGGGGACAGTAGATTCGCCACCGCGGCGGTGTCCACTCCGGGCGAGAGATTCACCAGGGTCACCACCTGCTGCGTCATCAGCTCCCCGCCGGTGCTGTCGAGCACCCGCGCGGGATCCGGATAGACCGGGCTGTAGCTCAGCGGTCCGGTGTCCAGTCCCGGTGCGACGGCGGCCGGATCCCAGGCGACCTTGACCCCGTCACCGGTGTCGGCGGCCTTGCCGGTGGTGGTGTAACTCCACTCGTTCGCACCGAGCTTCCAGGTCGCGGCGAGCGTGAACGTCCCGGCGTCGGTGTCGACCCCGCGCACCTCGAACCGCGCATCGGTGCCGAGCCCGTCGTAGAGCGCGCCGAGGGCGGCCGCGGCCTGCGTCGGATCGGTGGTGACCGCGGCCGCCGCGCTCGGATCGTCATTGGTGAGCGCGTCGGCGAAGCTGGTCGCGACGGAGGTCATCCGTTCGGTGGTGTCGTCGTCGAAGAGCCCGCATCCGGTCAACGTCAGGGTGGGGACGGCGAACAGCGCGAATAGTCGTGTCCTGGTCAGCACTGAGCCGACCCTACCCGCCGATGCCGGTCGAGCCGGGCAGGCCGCGTCCGGAATTCGCTGTCCCGCGGACGACGGGGCGGACGGTGGGATGGAATGCCGGTGGGAATGCTTTCGACGGAGATATTCTCAGTGGCGGGAGCCCGCTAGGCTGCGGAGTATGCGCTTCGGGCGGGGTTTCACGTGTTCATCAGCAGCGCCTTGATCGATTTGTGCAGGGGAATTTGCGATCGTGTGTTGAAGCTCCGCGAGGCCGGTGAGGCCTTTTCGGACACCTCTCGACAGGTCGGTGGCGATGGACCACACGACGCGGTCGACGCGATCGTGCACGAAGACCGCGAAATCGGACCGATGGTCGCGGCGACCGTGAAAGCGGACCACGAGCCGTCCACGGCATCGCCGGGACCATCGGGCGACAGCGAATCCGCGCTCGGATATTCGATACCTGGGAGCATTACCCGTGGGCGCGACCTCATCGACGATCTCGACTATCGCGCGCTCGATCGCGCGGGATACGGCACCAACCACGGCGGGCGCGCGTTGGGTGAGGTGAACCGACGCCAGGGGTTCGACGGCCCGCCCACCCTGGTGTCCCGCGAGGAGTTGGACCAGGTCGTCGCGGCGGGAGGTGTCGAGTTGTTCCGCGGCGTATCGGACCCGCGTTTCGTCGCGGAGTTCAAATCGGGCTTGTACTTTCCCGGCACCGGACAATACGGGGAGGGTACTTATGCGACGCCGGACGTGGGAATGGCGCTGCGATATGCGGACCACCGGTCGGAAACATTGTTGAGGATGGCGCTGAAGCCCGACGCGAAGGTCGTGGACTACCTCGACCTGTACCACGAGCAGCAAGCGGAATTGCGGTCGATCAGCGAGAAGATGGAGGAGCTTCGGAGGGGGGAACGGTCGCACGACACGTTGGAAAGAGAAGAGGAACTGGAATCGCGGTATTGGCAGGTGTATGACCGCGGGAAGTTCGCCGCCATCAAAGGCTACGATGCGTTTTCTGTCGGCGGCACCGAAGAGGCGGGCGTCCGCCAGGAATGGATTATCCTGAATCGCACCGCACTGGCGGTCGAGCGATAGGTCCGTCGCTACGGTTGCCGACGATCAGGCGGGTCCCGTTGGCCAGCAACGTCGTCGCGGTGAGGCCGAACATGGCGTGGAAGGCATCGCTGAAATGACTCGGCGACGCGAACCCGGCGTCACTGGCCGCGGTGGTGAGGTCGTGTCCCCGTTCGGCGGCGGCCGCGACCCGCATCATGCGTGACCACAGCCGGTAGCGGCGCAGGCTGGTGCCGGTCTGGGCGGAGAACAGGTGCAGGAACCGTGAGGTGGACAGGCCGACCTCGGTGGCGAGGGCGGGCGCGCCGAGCGTTCCGGCCGGATCGGCGCGGATCGTCCGGACCGTAGCGCGGATGCGGGCGTCGGTGATCGCCGGTGTGTCAGTGTCGGCGATGCGGCGCAGCAGCGCGGCGGGGTCGAGCGGATTCGCCTGCCGCATCTGGTCGATGAGCGCCGATTCGTGACGGTGGGTGAGCCCGATCGCGCCCAGTGTGTCGGTCGTGCACCGTTCGACGCCGCTCAGGAGCGTCGGTAGGTAGCAGAACAGCATCCGCCCCGACTCCGCCACCACCTGATGCCGCGTGCGGGCCGGAATGAACGCGCTGCGCACCGTGCGCTGGTCGGCGTCGACCCGCACCGTGAACGGCGCGTCGATCCCGACCGCGACGCAGTGCACCGACCCCGAATGCGGATCCAATCGCAGCGACGGCCCCAGATACGCGGCGTACCCGGATCGGATCCAGATCGTCGCCACTTCGCCCGGACAGCACGTTTCCGGAAGTGCGACCCTGTCCATGCCCGTGATCATCGCATGTGACATTCCACGCGAAAGGGTCCCGCCCGTGCACACAGCCGTTGTTCTGGTCATCGCCGCCGCGTTTCTCGCCATGGGCGGTTACGCGCTGGTGGCTCCCGCCGCCATCGCTCGTCCCTTCGGCACCCGCGTCGACACTCCCGACGGCCGTTCCGAGATCCGGGCCGTCTACGGCGGTTTCGGTCTCGCCGTGGCGGTCATGCTGGCTCTCGCGGCCTTCGGTCCCGGCGGCTTGCGCGATGGTGTCATCGCCACCACCGCCGCGGCCCTGGCCGGCATGGCGGTGGGTCGGCTCATCTCCCGCCTGGTGGACCAGCCGGTGCCGTTCTATCCGGTTTGGCTGTTCTTCTGGATCGAAACGATCGCTGCCGCAGTGCTTTTCGCGATGCTCCCGTGAGGCGGCTACTCGCTGTTCCGGCGGGCCTTGCTCGGCTGCACCCGCGGGGGTTCGTTGGGCATCTTCGGATACACCGGGGGCCAGGGTGCGTCCATGAGGCCGTCGGCCATATCGCGCTCGGACATCTCGAGCAGCGGGGCGAGGGATTGCGGGGTGCGGTCGGCCCAGGGGTCGCCGTGGCGGGCGACGCGGTCGGGGACGGTGGCGATGGTCAGATCGTCGGGGACGACGGTGTCCAGATCCGACCAGGCGATGGGGGTGGAGACCTGCGCGCCGACCTTGGGGCGCACGCACCAGGCGCCGAAAACCGTTTTGTGCGGGGCATTCTGGTTGAAGTCGACGAAGACGCGGCTGCCGCGCTGCTCCTTCCACCACTGGGCGGTGATGCGGTCGGGGTGGCGGCGTTCCAGCTCGCGGGCCAGGGCGACGGCGGCGGCGCGCACCTGGTAGCCGTCCCAGCGCGGTTCCAGCAGGGCGTACAGGTGCAGGCCGCGCGAGCCGGAGGTCTTGACGCGCACGTCGATGCCGAGTTCCTCGCACAGGTCGCGGGTGGCCAGCGCGGCCGCGCGCAGGTCGTCGAAACCGATACCGGGGGAGGGATCGAGGTCGATGCGCAGTTCGTCGGTGATGCCGGTGGGCGGCAGTTCGTTGCCGTCGGCGTCGAAGACCGGCGGTGCGGTGCCGGCCGCCTCCGCGCCCGCGTGGGTGGGCCACACGTGGAAGCCCAGGCAGCCCAGATTGACCGCCCACAAGATGTGCGCGAGGTCGGCGGCCACCAGGGCGTCGCTGGTGGTGCCGTTGGGGGTGGACACGACGGTGGTCCGCAACCAGTCGGGCACCGAGGCGGGCACGCGCTTCTGGAACCAGGATTTGCCGCTCGCTCCGTCCGGATACCGCTCCAGCAGTACCGGCCGGTCCTTGATGGTGTTCATGATCGGGTCGGCGACGGCCTGGTAGTAGCGCACCAGGTCGAGTTTGGTGTCGCCGCGTTTGCTGAAGTAGATCTTGTCCGGATTGGTGATGGTGACGGTGTGCCCGTTCGCCTCGATCTCGACGGAACCGCTCACGACCGTGCTCCCTTGCCGGCTTTCGCCTCGGTGAAGATATCGGCCAGTTCGGCGGGCGCGACCTCGTCGAGCTGGGCGTAGGTACAGGATTCGGGGGTGCGGTCGGTGCGGAAGCGCACCAGCCGCCCGCCGTGCCGCAGCCGCCCGGACATGACGTGCTCGTAGCGCACCTCGCCGACCAGTTCCGGGCGCAGCGGCTCCCAGGACAGGTCCTTGCCGCCGGTCCAGCGGCTGACCCCGCCCGGCATCTTGCCCTCGGCCTTGGCCTGTGCGGCCGCGTCGGCCCACTCCCGCCACGGGTGGTTCTCCAGGGCGTTCGTGCGCAGCGGCTCCAGTTCAGTCACGAGTTCCTTGCGGCGGGCGGCGGTGAAACTGCTGGCCACGCCGACGTGGTGCAGGTGGCCGTCGTCGTCGAACAGGCCCAGCAGCAGCGAGCCGACGCCTTCGCCGTCCTTGTGCCAGCGGAATCCGGCGATCACACAGTCGGCGGTGCGTTCGTGCTTGACCTTCAGCATGACCCGCTTGTCCTGGAGGTACGGCAGATCCTTGGCCTTGACCATCACGCCGTCGAACCCCGCGCCCTCGAACCGCGTGAACCAGTCCCGCGCCTGTTCCGGATCGTCGCTGATGGGGGTGAGGTGGGTGCGGGAGAAGCCGCCGTCGAGCACGGTCTCCAGCAGTCGCCGCCGCTGTTCGAACGGTTCCTCGGTGAGATCCCGGTCCCCGAGCGCCAGCAGGTCGAAGCCGACGAAGCTGGCCGGGGTCTCCACGGCCAGTTTGTTCACCCGCGACGCCGCCGGATGCAGCCGCTGTTGCAGGGTGTCGAAGTCCAGGCCGTGTTCGGTGACCACCACGATCTCACCGTCGACCACGCATTTCTCCGGGAGTGCCCTTGCCAGCAGTTCCACCAGTTCGGGGAAGTAGCGGGTGAGCGGGCGGTCGTTGCGGGAGCCGAGTTCGATCTCGGGTCCGTCACGGAAGACGATGCAGCGGAAACCGTCCCATTTGGGCTCGAACAGCAGTCCGGGCTCCTCCGGAATGGCGGACACCGATTTCGCCAGCATCGGTTTGACCGGCGGCATGACGGGCAGATCCACGCGACCTCCTCGGGGTTACCTACCCAGGTAGACGCCGCGCCCGATCGAAACTCATCGGTCGGATACGGCGGCTCCCAAGATCGTAAGGCCGTACCGGTCAGTTTTTCGAGACCGGCATACCCTCAGCCGTCGATCCACCCGTGCTGATCGGCGAAGGCGGTGAGGCGCTCGCGGATGGTCAGTATCTCCCCGGCGGTCAGGGCCGGGCTGGCGTCGAGCAGTAGTTCGGTGATGAGCCGCCGGTGTTCCTCGGCGCTGAGCTGTCCGGCCGTCCGCTCGCCGCGTTCCTTGTTCTTGTGCCGCACCGGCCCCGTCCCCCCGACCAGCGCCAGGTTGATCGCCTTCGGCCCCCGGTCACCTTCGGTCACATCGAATTCGAACACCCGCCCCTGGCGCAGCTCGTCCTCGTCCAGGCCGATGTCGTTGACATGGACGAAAACGTCCGGGCCACCGTCTTCGGGCCGAATGAATCCGAACCCCCGTGAACTGTCGAACGACACCAATTTCCCGATGGACACCAACACCTGCTCCTCGTCGCCGCGTCCCTCTGCGGGTCACTGTAACCCGCGAACTGCCCGATGTCGGATGAAAGGGATTAATTTTCGATTGCCGCGCACGGCTGAACGGTGCTGCCGCCGCGCAGTTCGCGCGGCGGGTGGCGACTGCCCGAACAATTCTCGGTCTGATTGGGGCGCAGTGGGTTTCGCGTGACTAGGCAGGCGATGAAGTCCGGTTGCGCTGTGCGCGACCGGTGGCGTGTCGGGGTGGGTCCGTCGTCGTCTCGATGCCCCGCAGCCAGCCTTCCCATCCGTGGCGATACCGCATTCGGCGGCGCGCCCCTGGATCGCCGACCCCGGAAGCCGCTGCTGATTCTCCGGCTTGCTGCCTGGCAGGCTGAACCGGATCGTCGTCCCGTCCGACACAGCCTGTCGAGTGACCCTGGTTGTCGGGATGGTTCGACAGCGCCCTTCTCGGGCGTTCTCCACTCACCCCGCGACCGGGTGAGTGTCGGTTCCCGCGTCTGCCGGGTCGGTTGCACCGGCACCCACAGGGTGCAGGTCAGCGCCTTCCCGTCGCGCCGCCCGCCAAATGCAGCTGGCTCGAGATCGCCGAACGCAAGCAGGGTGCGATCAAGCTGGCACCGCTGACACCTGCGACCGAGCCGCGCAACCTGCGCAAACTCAAATCCCAGGTCCAGACCAGATGGGGTGTAGTGCCGCTGATCGATATGGTGAAGGAAGCGGTGCTGCGCACCGGCTGCCTGCGCGGCATCACCTCCGTGGCCGACCGAGGCTCCATGCCCGAAGACGTACTCGCGCAACGGCTTCTGCCTGCGATCTACGCCTACGGTACGAACACCGGGATCAAGTCGGTGTCCGGTGGCACCGGACACACCGAGGACGAGATCCGCTACGCGCGGCGCCGCTACCTCAACGCCAACGCCACCTTCTCCGCACGGCGGTCGACGATCTGGGGGCGAGTCGTCGACCGCGATCGCCTCCGATTCAACACATTTCGGGGCCTACGACCAGAACATCTTCACCGAGCACCATTCCCGCTACGGCCGCCGTGGCGTGCTGATCTATTGGAGCGTCGAGCGCAACGGCTCGGTCGTGGTGCACTCCCAGTTGCTCAACTGCTCCGTTTCGGAAGTTCACGCGATGGTCGACGGCGCGATCCACCACTGCACCGAGACGCAGATTGAATCCTCGTATGTCGATACGCACGGCCAGTCCGAAATCGGATTCGGCGTCACGAAACTGCTGGGGTTAGCGCCGTGTCGTGGTTGTGCGTGAGTGTCAGCGCGAGATGGATCTGGATGTGCGGAACAGGTAGTAGTCGGCGGGGCGGGTGTATCGGGTGCCGCGCCCGTGGGTGCGGAGTTGCTCGTGGGTGGGGTGTGGTGGGCGGGCGGGTTGGAAGTAGCGGTCGAGGTTGTCGATGATCAGCCGGTATAGGCCGGAGCGGTGGTGGATGGCGGCGGCGAGTTCGAAGCGCGGGTTCAGGTGGGCGAGTCCGGCGTCGGCGTGGCTGTTGTTGACCAGCAGCCATCCGCCCGGACGCAGACACCGCGCGACGTGCTCGGAGATCGGTCCCGCGTAGAGGGAAATAGCCAGGTCCCACCGGCAGGCGGGCAGTTCGGTGAGGGTGCGGGTGTAGTCGCCGGGAATGAAGGCGATGCGGGGTTCGGTGGTGTAGCGGCGCTGGGCGCGGACCAGCGACAACGGCCGGTCCGGGTCGGCGAACGCTTTGCGGGCGCGCGCGTCCGAGTCCAGGTAGGTCACGTCTGACCATACGAAGGAAGGCGCGAGGTCGAGGTAGCTGCCGGGATAGATGACCCGCTGTGCACGGGTGTGCTCGGCGACCGCCGCGTAGAGCGGGGTGCGGTCGCCGATGCGCTGGAGGTAGTCGGGGAATGTGGCCAGACGCGACATGGGGAGGCTCCGGAGGGCGGGGTGGACTCGGCCGCACTGTCTGTGAGTGCCGGCCGAGTCCGGGACGGGTGGGTGCGGGGCCGATCAGAAGAAGTCGGCGAAGTGGATGGCGTCGGCGGCTGCCGCGCCCGCGCCGGCGGAGTTCATGGCTCCTTGGTAGAGGGTGGTGAGATCACCGGCGGCATACAGGCCCGCGATATTGGTTTTCCGGTCTTTGTCGACGGCGACGTAGCCGTCGGAATCCAGTGTCAGGCCGAGGGTTTCGGTGAGCCGGGTGATCAGCGGAACCTGTCGCTGCGGTAGATGCCACAGCAGCGTCTGTCGTTCGAGCACCCGACCGTCGGTGAACTCGATCGCCGACAGCTCACCGTCGTTGTGCACGAAGCGGGCGATCTCGCCCTGCACCAGGTCGCTGCCTTGCTCGCGCAGCCGATCCCGGATCTCGGCCGCGCCGTCGAATTCGGGTGGGGCGATGACCACGACATCGGAGGTCCAGGCCCGGAAGGCGTCGGGGACCATAGGGGCGAAGTCGGGTTCGGCCGCCATGACCGCCCAGGCACGGTCGGCGTTCTCCTCGCCGACACAGAACGGACAGTGGATGACGGTGCGGCCCCAGCAGGCCGCGAGCCCTTCGATGTCGGGGTGAATGTCGACCATGCCGGTCGCCAACAGCACCGTCCCGGCCCAGGCCTGGGTGCCGTCGGCGAGGGTCACGGTGAAGCCGTCGTCGTCGCGGGTGATGTCCTCGGCAACGGTGTCGGCGCGGGTGGCCAGGCCGTACGCGTCGAGGTCCTTCCAGGTGCGGGCGCGCAAGTCGGCCGGGCTGATGCCGTCGAGTCCGATCAGTCCGTGCACGCCCTGGGAGGCGGCGTTGCGCGGCGGTTCGGGCGATTCGACCACGAGGGTGCGGCGGCGGTAGCGGGTGAGCGCCATGGCCGCGGCGAGCCCGGCCGGGCCGCCGCCGACGATCACGGTGTCGTAGTGGATGGGGTTCATGAATGGTGCCTCCGAACGATTCGACAATCGACTGACCAAAGGTCATACTACTGACTGACGGTCATTCATTTCAACTTGACGGAGGTCGCTCCATGTCAGAGCAACATCACCACCTCGATTTCGACTGGGACTCGGTCTATCGCGGCGACAGCGGCGACACCATGGCCCCCGATGCGCTGTTGCTCGCCTACACCGACGACCTGACGCCGGGCACCGCGCTCGATCTGGGCTGCGGCGCGGGCGGCAACGCCCTGGAACTGGTTCGCCGGGGATGGCGAGTTACCGGGGTGGACATCTCCCCGCGAGCCCTGGCCAGCGCCCGTGCGAGTGCGTGCGCGCGGGGGCTGGACCTCGAGCTCGCCCTCGGCGACAGCGCCGCCTGGCGGCCCGCGCTCCGCTACGACCTGGTGCTCAGCTCCTACGCGATACCCATCGACCCGGCCGCGCAAACCGCCACCTACGCCACCATCGCAGCCGCCCTCGCCCCGGGCGCAACACTCGTGCTGGGCGAATGGGACGGCGACCGACGCTCCTGGCCGGGTCCGGGTGAACTGCTGACCGCCGCCACGCTGCGCGCCGGGATCACCGCGGCCGGACTGCGGATCGAACGGCTCGATCGAGTGCGGGTCCTCGCACACCGGCATCGTGGTGACGAACACGCCTCCAACGAGGAAGCCGCGCTGGTGGTCGTCGCCCGCGCGCAGCATGACATTCTGGGAGCCGAGAACTGACCGAACGCCAGTCGATCCACAGGAGAGAGATCGTGCCCGCCGACAGGCCCGCCCCCACCGGCCGCTTCCAGCCCCCGGACGTGCGCCGCCGCCAGATCCTCGACGCGACCGCCGACCTGCTGCTCGAAGACGGGTACGACGCGCTGACCATGGGCAAGGCCGCCGCCCGCGCCGGGGTTGCCAAGGGCACGGTCTACCTGTATTTCACCTCCAAACAGGAGCTGCTCGCGGCTTTGCAGTCACGCATCTGGGAGCGCATGCTCACCGAACCCGCCGCACTTCTGGAACACGCCGAGCTGAGTTGGACCGACCGGCTCGACGCGCTGGTGGCCCACTGGCTGGCCGCCGAGCGCGAGGACCACGAGCTCTACCACCTGCTCTTCCACGAACTCGGTGCGGCAGGCGGTGACGAACCGATGCATGCCGCCCGCGACCTGCTGGTGCGATTGCTGCGTGATGGCACCACCGCCGGTGAGTTCGACGTCCCCGACCCCGAACTCACCGCCGACTTTCTCACCCACGCCTACATCGGCCCCTGCCACCACCACCTGGACCAGGACGTTACCGCCGCGGTACAAACACTGTTCCGGCGAGTCGTCGGCGCGGCGAATCACCCTCTCTGAACGCCGCGCGCGACCACCCTCGGTACCGGTGACAGGTCCGGGCAGCTACCCGATGGGCCGTACCGGCAGACACGTTCGCCGAGAGTGTGACCGGGGAAGCCGACCGGCCGACAATCGTACGGATATGGCGTAGCGCCTGTGCTGTGCACGCTGATCCCGGCGTCGCTGCTGCCGCGGCGCAAACCCGCCGCGCCGGATGCGCGGACTCGCCGATCATGGCGCACTGAGCTGGTCCAGGGTGCGCCAGCCGACGCTGGTCACATGCGGTTCCAGGCTCAGACGGCTGACCGCGGACTCCATCTGCCGGTCGTCGCGGCGATCGGAGACCAGCTCGGCGCGCACCTCCACCTTGCCGGAGCCGATATCGGAACTGGCGACCGACACCAGCTGAAAATCGGTGCGGGTCAACGACTGCACCAGCAACGCGCGGGTGTGCGCCTCGTGCGCGTCATCGGTGCAGGCGACGAACGAGTACCGGGTGTGCTGTTCGTCGCCTGCCTCCGGACGCCGGTCCACCCGGCGACCCGCGGCCCGCAGCGCGGTATTGACCACGACCACCACGACCGTGCCCGCCAGCGCCGTGGGCAGCATGCCCGCACCGGCCAGCGCGCCGATCGCGGCCGAACACCACAGTGTGGCGGCGGTGTTGAGGCCGCGCACGGTGAACCCGTCGCGCAGGATGACGCCCGCGCCGAGGAATCCGATACCCGAAACGATCTGTGCCGCAACGCGGGTCGGGTCGGCGGTACCGCCGCTGAAGCCGTGTGCGGACAGCAGCACGAACAGCGTCGCGCCCGCGGCGACCAGCGCGTTGGTCCGCAGCCCGGCCATCCGCGCCCGATACTGCCGCTCGAACCCGATCACCGCACCCAGGCCCACCCCGGCCGACAGCCGAATGAGCATTTCCACCATGGTCATGACGTACTCCCGAGAAAAGGTCGGCGCACCGCGCGCTACCGGGAGAGCGGAATCCTCCGAACGAGCGCGGGTGGGGCACCGAAACACCGTGTGGCCACCTGATATCGACTCCGATATCGATCACGTCCACCAGGCACACCCACCACCTCCTTCCTCGTAAGACCTTTGGCACTTCGCGGCGTAACCCGTCCGACGGGAGCTGGTCGGGATCACCCCTTGATTCGGGGAGACCTGTCCTGATCGGTGGCGTCTCTCGACGTTTACGATCGCCAGCCTGTATCCGCGAAGGAGCCTCAGCGAACGACGGCACCTCGCCCCAGCGAGTAAACACCCGGCATCCCGGTTTCGCCACCGGATGTGCGCGGCGCAACATCAGGGCTGGCTGTTCACGGTGTGCCGAAGGTATCGCGGGCGCGGAGCTTCCACTCCTCGATGAGCCGACGGGCTTGCCGATCGAATTCCTGCCGGTCGGCGGCCGGCCAGGTGTCGGGATCGGTATCGAGACCGCGCTCGGTGACGAACCGCAGGAAGTGGGTGGACGTGGCCTTGCTGCGCGCCCGGATGAATTCGTTCTCCTCCGGCGTCGGAGTCACAGCTTCTTCATCCCGTGCCAATACGATCCTCTCATCAGTTCCTCGCCGAGTTTCGGGTTGTCTCCGCCGAGCATGACCAGTTCCTGGGGTGAGGGAAAATCCACGACTCGTCCATCGAATCGTGCACGCATCTCCCGCAACAGTCCCACATCATGTTGGCTCATCGGGCCGCGGTCGCCGGCGATGAACAGATCGAGACGAGATTGCATCTTCCGCACGGACTCGTACAGCTTCTCGGGGTCGAGGTCCCAGTCGTAGCCGGCCTTGGCCCAGGCGACACCGCCGTCGGTCATGGAGGCGGTCACCCGCATTCTGTCCACCCCCGATCGTCGGAAGTAGTCCTCGGTCGACGCGGAGAACGCGGTGGAGAACCCGTGGCCGGTGAATCCCTGCTGGAGTTGGGTGAATTCGTTGGTGACCACGAGCTTTCCGTCGGTGTCGCGGGTGACGCCGTACAGAAGCGTCCCGGCGTCGTTCCCGGCGTCGTCGCGGATCTCGCCGGTGAAGGTCATGTTCGCCGGGCTGGTGCTGCCGTCGTCGCGGGTCCAGGACCGCTCGTACCAGGCAGTGATGTTCTCGACACGATAGGGGCCGTACCGCCGCTGGAGCCCGCGCAGCTCCTGGGTCAGATCGTCGTCGTCGAGTTCGCCACGGCGGGCACGGTCGTAGAGTTCGCCGAGCGGCGGCATATGTGACAGGTCGGTGATCGGTGTCCGCGTGCCCGACGGGAGGGAAGGCGTACCGCTGCGGGGAATGTCGCCCGTGTCTCGCGCGGACGCGACCCGATCGTGTCCGGCCCTGTCGGTATCGACGTGGTTACGACGTGCCGTGGCGACCTCGGCGGCCAGCTCGCCGAGCGTGCCACTCAGATGGCCACCGGTCTGGCGGCCGAGCAGATCCGTCATGGCGTCGCGCATGCGGCGCAACAGTTCATCGGACCGATCTCCGGGCGCGTACCTCATCGTCGGCGGGCTCCGGTGGGGACGTCGATCGCGGGGGTCGATGGGGGCGAGATCCGGGTCAGCGGTGACGGGGGCAGCCGGGCGAGAGTCGCCGCCGCACGAGCGAAATGTTTGGGCGCGACTAGGAGGCGGCGGAGTCTCGCCTCCTGGTCGCGTGGTCCGAGACGCTTCCAGGAAAAGGGGGTGGGCACAATGGGCGGGGGTGGGATTGGCGCGCGAGGTCATAGCGGTTGTGGGTGCGGCGCGGGGGAAACACGCGCTACCAGCGGTATCGGGTTGGGTCCGAAATGCCCGAATTCGCACAATTGGTCATGATCATTTCGGCGTCGAGGGGGGTGCCGAATGATCTTGTCCGTCCGGCTGATCCGGGGCGAAGGGCCATTCTTCGAAATGAACACACCGACCGGTGGGGTCGAATCGGAGGATCCACAGGTCGCGCCACGAGGCCGGGGTGGCGCGCAGGTACTCGACGCCGACGCGTGCCACGGCGGTGTCGCCGTCCACCGCGATCACCTCGGCGGTCATGGTGAAGGATTCGTCGGGTCCGTCCCGCCCCGCTTCCCAGAAGGCGGCGATCGCCGCGCGGCCGGTGATCGGCGCCGCCCACGGGGACACGCAGTATTCGGCCGCGTCCGCGAACAATTCGCGCACGGCCGCGGTTCCCGGTGTGCGCCAAGCCGATTCGTAGCCCTCGAGCCACTGCTGCACTGCCGCGCGATCCATGTCCGCGACGCTACGCCCTCGACGCGCGGCTCGGGCCGGATCTAGTCGCGGTACATGCGCCGGTAGGCCCAGATGGTCGCCACCAGATGGTCGACGATCTGCTCGCGGCTGGCGCGCAGCGTGCCGTTCAACCACGCCGAGAACATGCCCGCATTGCCGCTGGCCATGGTCACCGCGGCCAGCCGACGGCGCACCGGATCCTCGATATGGCTGAACAGATGGTCCTGGATGAGCCGGGTGAAGGCAGGCATGACCGAGATGGTGGTCGCGCCCAGCCCGGTACTCGAGTACGGCTCGACCAAAAACAGCCGGGACTTGCGCGGATCCTGGAGCACCTTGTCCACCAGCATCTCCGACAGCGCCCGGTCGCGGGCCGGATCGTCGGCCACCGCGTAGGCGGTCATGGGTTCGAGGAATTCGTCGGCGATCTGGCGGTACAGCACGTCGAGCAGTTCGTCTCGGCTGCTGAAGGATTCGTAGAAATAGCGGTCGGTGAGATTGGCCTTGCGGCATACGGCGCGCATGGTGACCGCACCCGCCCCGGATTCGCCGATCAGATCGAGCGCGGCGTCCAGGAGCGCGGCGCGGCGCGCCTCACGGCGTTCGGTGAGGGTCGTGCCACCCCAGAGGCGGGGCTCGGCGTCGGAGGGCTGCTGACCTGTCTGCACCGGGAACAGCGTAGTGCCCGGCCGGGACGGCCGCGTCCGCCCGGTGCGCGGGCACGGTCGTCCCCGCTCAGCGCGCCGCTACCCGAGCAGTTCGTCCACGTAGCACCAGCGCCAGCTCTCACCCGGTTCCACGCTGCGGATCACCGGATGCCCGGTGGCTTCGAAATGCCTGGTGGCGTGGTTGCCCGGCGAGGACTCGCAGCAGGCGATATGGCCGCAGGCCAGGCACATGCGCAGATGCACCCACACCAGTCCCGCGGCGACGCATTCGGCACAGCTGTCGGGAGTGTCGGGCCGGGCGGTCTCCGGGGCGTCGCGCAGGTGCTCGCAGTCGCCGCCGCCCACCCCGGCCACCATGGTGTCCGGACCGTCGTCCCCGGCCTCGGTGACGCGGGCCAGCGTGGACTCCTCCATATCCAGCAGTGCCATCACATGCTGGAGCACCTCGTGATCGAGGGTGCCGGTATCGCGCACCCGCAGCACCACGTCGCGTTCGGCGGCCAGCATGGCCAGCCGCAGCCGCCGATACTCCCCGCCGGGGGTGATGCGGTCGGATTCGGAGCGGCCCAACAGTTCCCACGCGGCCTGCGCCCGCTGGGCGGCCTGCCCCCGCAGCCCCTCGACGATCTGCGCCGGTGTGGCGTCGGTGACGTGCGCGTCGAGGGCCGTGAGCCCGGCCGAGGTGGCCTGTTGCAGCAGCGCCGCCTCCTGGAGCCGGTCCTCGGCGCGGCTGGGTCCGCGCAGCCGCAGCGCGCGCACCACCCAGGGCAGTGAAACCCCTTGCAGCAGCAGCGTTCCGCCCACCACCACCAGCGCGAGCAGGCGCAGTGTCGCCAGTTCCGGGGTGTCGGCGGGCAACAGCATGGCGGCGGCCAGTGTCACCACGCCGCGCATTCCCGCCCACGACACCACGGCCGCGCCGGTCGGCTGCGGCGTGGGTTTGCCGCGCCGTCTGCCCTCCATCCACCAGGCGACGTAGGTGGCCGGGAAGACCCAGACCGGCCGGGCGAGGATCACCGTCGCGAGCACCCCGGCGCACGCGATGAGCAGGGTGCCGTGTGCGAGCCCGCTGTTCCAGGCGTCCTCGACGATATGGCGCACCTGCAATCCGATCAGCAGGAACACCCCGCTCTCCAGAATGAACTGGATGGTGCGCCAGTTGGTGCGCTCGGCGATCCGCGAGGCCGCGCTCTGCCACACCGGGGCCCCGTGTCCGAGTATCAGGCCGCAGGTCACCACGGCGATCACCCCGGAGGAGTGCACCGCCTCGGCGGGCAGATACGCCGCGAAGGGCGCCAGCAGCGACAGACTGGTGTCGAGCACCGGATCGGTGATGCGTCGCCGCAGAAAGGCCAGCACCGCCGCCGCGACCAGGCCGATCACCGCACCCCCGACCGCGGCCAGCAGGAAATCGGCCCCCGCCTCCCACAGGCTCACCGCCCCCGCCATGGCCGCGATGGCGGTGCGCAGCGTCACCAGCGCGGTGGCGTCGTTGAACAGCGATTCGCCCTCGAGCAGGGTGACGATGCGCCGCGGCATCCCCACCCGCCGTGCGATGGCGATGGCCGCGACCGCGTCCGGAGGCGCCACCACCGCACCGATGGCCACCGCCGCCGCGAACGGCACCGGCAGCAGCACCATCACCACCGCCGCCACCGCGAAGGTCGTGAACAGCACCAACCCGACCGACAGCAGCGTGATCGACACCTTCTTGGGTCGAAAGTCGATGAGTGAGGTGCTGATCGCGGTCGTGTACAGCAGCGGCGGCAGCAACCCGAGCAACACCAGCTCCGGATCCAACCCCACCTCGGGAATGAACGGCAGATACGACGCCACCACCCCGGCCACCGTCAACACCAGCGGCTCGGCCACCCCGATCCGCCGCGCGAACGCGGCCAGCGCCACCGCCACCGCAATCAACCCGACCAGTCCGAACGCCAACTCCACGCGAACATCCTGCCAGCCGCGTCGCCCCCACTCGAGTAGCGTGTCCCCGCCGTCCCGGCGCGTCGGCATTCCCATGTCAGGCGTTCGCCCCACCGGACGATGGCCGGCCAGCCGGCTCAACCCGCACCGGTCGTCCGTGGTGGTGTCCGTGAATTCGCCCGGCATCGTGGCGGGTCGCGCGTTCCGTGGTCGCGGCGGCACGCGGGCTCGTAGGATTGCTGATGCTCGATCAGGTTCGAGTTCGGAATCAGGGGTGAACACGGTGCCCACACAGGTGGCTCTCGTTGTGGTACACGGCATCCTGTCCGACAGCGGTGCGTGGGATCCGCTGTGCGAGCTCATCGAGCGCGATGCCGATCTCGCCGGGCGCATCCGTGTCGTGCGTGTCGATTACCCCAGCAAAATCGTCGAGTTGGCGCCGCGGAGAACGCTGCCCGATCTGGATACGGTCGCCGCGTTCTTGGGCACCGAACTCGCCGAACGGTTGGTTCCCGACGAGCCGGTGGTGTTCGCCGCGCATAGTCAGGGCGGTCTGATCGTGCAGCGCTATCTGATACAGGAGCTGACCGCGGGTCGCGGTTCGGCGCTGCGCCGTGTGCGCCGCGTGTTGATGTTCGCGACGCCCAACTCGGGTTCGGAGTACCTGCTGCCGCTGCGCAGGCGCTGGCAGCGGAATCCGCAGGAGCGTGAACTGCGGCCGCTCAACGAGAAGATCATCCAGACACAGCGGATGATGCTCGAGCGCGTCGTCCATGCCAGCGATGCGACCATGCACAGCGTGCCGATTCCGGTGGAGGCGTATGCCGGACTGGCCGATCCGATCGTGCTCCCGCAGTCGGCGAACTCGGTGTTCCCCGCGGGCGGCGTGCTGCCCGGAGATCATTCGACCATCATCCGGCCGACCTCGGCGGATGATCTGGTGTACCGGATCGTGAAAACACGTCTGCTGCACGAGGTGCAACGTGACGATCACGTTGCACCCGAATCACCGGAGGCCGCGCGCGTGGATCGGCTCGACCGGGCCATCGCCAGTGAACTCCGCACCCAGCGAATCCAGCGGCCCGTCGAGAAGAAGCTGCCCAAAGAGGCCGTCCGGCGCATCGCCTCCGCGCTGGCACAGATCGCCGACCTGACCGATCCCACGGCCCGGCAGCAGTATGTGATGAGCATGCCGCTCTACATTCGACAGCGCATGCACCACGGCGGCGGCAACCCGCGACTGGAACTGGCCGCGCTGGTGGAAATCTGCGCCGCCTTCGGCGAGACCGGCCGCGAGGCGCTGATCGTCTCGGTGGAATGGGCCTTCGCCGCACAGGATCCAGCGGTCGGCGCCGCACTGGCCGTGATCGAGGAGCAGTGGCCGTCCGGTGCGACGGCGCCACCACCGGAGGAGGTCGACAGCTCACACACCGGCACGGCGCGACGGTAACCGGGGCCGGTCCGTCGCGCCGCTCGTCATCGGCCTGGGAGTTCTCGCCGTCGTCGTGGTCACCGCATTCGTGTTGACGACCGCCGGAGTTGATTTCCGCGCGGCGCAGCAGGTTCCGACCTCGCCGGGATCCGGCCTGACCGAGATCTATCGCCACGGCGGCGATACGGTCGGCGACGATCCGTTCATTCCCCGACCACCGGCCGGTACCGCCGCCGTGGCGATGCCGAATACCGCCCCCGGCGGTCCTACGTCGGGCAG
This sequence comes from Nocardia sp. CC213A, assembly GCF_030766805.1. Taxonomy (NCBI): domain Bacteria; kingdom Bacillati; phylum Actinomycetota; class Actinomycetes; order Mycobacteriales; family Nocardiaceae; genus Nocardia; species Nocardia sp. CC213A. The sequence goes on along the minus strand of NZ_JASFXA010000001.1, from coordinate 30,963 downwards.
GAGCTTCCAAGGTAGGGAACCCGGGCTCTACGGAGGCGTGCCCAACGAACCCGTAGGCGGACGCGCGGCCACGATCGCGCACTTCGACGCCGACCGTACGGCGGCGGAAGCGGCGGTGGAGGCGCTGAACTCCGACGACCGACTGCGTTGGCGCGACGGCGAGCGATTGTCCGTCGACACCCTGGGGACCTACCTGGCGGAGCTGACACCGGTGGTCCTTCGCGTGGACGTGCGGGTGACCTACCATCTGCTGCGGACGGGGCGCGCCGTATCGCAACAGGCCGTCTTGGAGGCGGGAACCGTTGTGCTGGTGGATGTTTTCGGCGTCCCGCGGCTGCGCGGTATCAGCGGGACGCCGCTGACGCGGCCACAGGTGGTGGCCGATCGGCAGGTGAGCTTCACCGGCGACGAATGGGCGGGATTCGATCCGGGCCGGGTCTTCGAGGTCCGGCCCGCGGACGAGGCGCTGACCGTATTGGTCCTGTTCGACTTCATCACCGACAGCACTTTCCAGCGTCCCTGTGGCACGACCGGCGACCGGGACGTCGTCGGCAGCGGACCGGAACCATCCGTCCTGCCGAACTCGACCATCACTTCCGCCGCTCCGATCCCACCTCCCACCGCAGAACCCAGTCGGGAGGTGGATGTGTCCGGGGTGTGGATCCTGGCGTCCGAGCACAGCGGTGTCGAGGGAACGCTGACTCGTGAAGGTGACGGGTTCCGGTACTACACGCCGGATACCAGCGACCACATCGGCTGGAACTGCTACCTCGGCGGTCTACCGGGACAGACGGCCACCATGGACTGCACCTCATCGGTGGGTGGCGACAGCTACCCCTGGAGTGCGACCGGTCCGATCACCGAAATCCAATGGAACGGCCGTACCAAGCTCAGATTCGACGGAACGACGACCAGTCCCCCCACCGGTGCCACACGGATGACCCTGACACCCCAGTAGCCGATTCGGGTCGCGGAGGGTGATCACACATCGAGTCTCGGTGCCGATTCCATCGGCTTGCCGCTGTCGCGCCACGCGGTGACACCGCCGCCCAGGCTGGCGGCGTCGTAGCCGGCGCGGCGGGCGAGGGCGGCGTAGTGGCGGGAGACCTCGCCGATCGGGCAGAGGAAGACGAGGGGGCGGGAGCGGGGGAAGGGGACGGTGTGGGTGAGCATGTCGTCGAGTTGGTCGTCGCGGATATTGATGGCGCCGGGGACGTGGGCGATGCGGTAGGCCATGGCGCCGCGGGTGTCGACCAGGGTGGGGCGGGCGGTGCGGTCCAGTTCTTCCAGTTCGTCGGGGGTGAGGGTGGGGGTGGCGGCGAGTTCCTCCGGGGTGGGCGGGGTGCGGTGGCGGGCGGGTGCGCCGAACAGGTCGGGGCGGCGTTTGTGGATGTAGGACAGGTACGGTTCGAGGCGGTCGCAGACGATGAAGACGGCCACGGTGGGACGCGAGTCCTCGGCGGGGGAGTCGCGCAGTGCGTCCAGGGCCGCCGTGTAGGCGGCACCGCTGGTGGGTCCTGCCAGGACGCCGTATTCGGTGGCCAGAGCGAGGGTTCCGGTGATGGCGCGGGCGGAGTCGACGGGCACGATGCGGTCGTAGAATTCGGGCTGGAACAGGCCCACATCCCACATCTCGGTCTCGGAGCGGATACCGGGGATGAAATCGCCGCGTTCGGAGACCACCGCGATGGTGCGCAGTTCCGGATTGTGTTTGCGCAGATAGCTGGCCGCGCCCCGGGTGGAGCCGGTGGTGCCGAGCCCGCCGATCAGATAGTCCACCCTCGTGATGCCGTCACGGGTGAGGTCGTCGTGGATCTCGCGCCCGGTGCCCTGATAGTGCGCCTCGATGTTCTTCTCACTCGTGTACTGCGACGGATGATGGTACGCGCCAGGGGCTTTCGCCATCGTCGCCTCGATCACCGAGTACACGTCATTGGGCGCGGTCGGATCGGGGCACTCCGACAGTCCGGGTAGCTCCTCGATCTCGGTGCCGAACAGCCGCAGCAGCTCCCGCACCTCGTCGACCTTGATCCGATTGGTGACCGCCCGCAGCCCCACCCCGTGCACGGCTCCGAGAATCCGCAGCGCCTTCGCGGTATTGCCGCTGGACGCCTCGATGAGGCTCTGTCCGCGCGCCACGATCTCGTCGAGTTCGTCGCGGATCATGCCCCACGCCACCCGGTCCTTCACCGACCCGAACGGGTTGCAGGATTCGAGTTTCGCGTACAGCTCGACATGCTCGAGCCCGTGTACGGCGGGGTCGAGCCGCAGCAGCGGCGTATCGCCGATGAGTTCGGTGATGTGGTCGTAGCGCATCACGCCTGCCTCGGTCCGACGGCCGCCACGGGTTCGTACTCCTCGTCCCGGCACACCCGGAAGCCGTCACCCCGCTGTACGACAGCGAGTTTCGGCGGCCTCGGATGCATGGACGCGTTCGCCGCCGAGAGATCCATGTGATAGGCCCCGGTGTTGGGGAAGACGATCACATCGCCCGGCCGCGGCCGCCGCGGCAGCCACACCTTGTGATTGGTGATGAGATCGCGCTCCAGGCACAGCCGTCCGGCCAGGAACACCCCGACCGGTGCGTCGCCGGGGTCGGTGTCCGGCACGCCGCCGCTGGGCAGCAGCACCGGATCCACCATCACCTCCTGATCGGCGGGAGTGACGGTGTCCCGGCTGACATCGAGATTCACCAGGGTCGTGTCCGCGGCCACATCCTTGACGAACTCCACCCGGGCCGCGGTGATTCCGGCATGATCGACCAGCGCCTTGCCCGGCTCCAACCAGATGTCGAGCAGATTCTCCGCCGCCAGTCGCGCCATCGCGCGTCCACCGTGCTGTTCGAGTTCCGCACCGAGCAGATCGGTGAGCATCCGGGTCGCGGGCACGGTATTGGCGTATTTGTGGAACACCGGCGTCCCGTGCACGGCACCGCCGTCGAGGTGGAAGCCGAAGGTGTTGCCGCCCCAGGTCAATGCCGCACCCCGCCCGAGCAGACCGGCTCGCAGCGCCACCACGTAGCGGTCGAAGGCGTCGGCGTCGGAGGTGAACACCTGCCGGAAGCCGCCGCCGATGTTCAGCACCGTCGGCACGAGGCCGCATTCGTAGGCGCGTTCGGTGAGCGCGAGGCAGGCTTCCACCGCTCGCACCCGTTCGGCGGGTTCTCCGGAGTCGATATGAAAGGCGAAGCCGCGGAACGCGATCCGGTCCCGATGCGCCGCCAGCAGCGCGAGCGCCTCCTCGGCCTGCCACAGCGGCACCCCGAACCGGCTGACCGGCGTCGCCGGGAAGCCGGATATGCGCAGCAGCAGCGGCACCGGGGCGTCGGCCAGCTCCGCCAGTCGCCGCACCTCCCACAGATTGTCGGCGTTGACCGTCACCCCGGTGCCCACCAGAGCACGCAGGAACGCTTCCCCCTTCGGCCCGGTCACCTCGATGCGATCCGTCGCGAATCCCGCGTCCACCGCACTCGCCAGCTCGGCCGCCGAGGCGACGTCGATGCCGATGCCCGCCCGTTCGGCGGTGCGGACGAAGGCCCGTGACTGATTCACCTTGTGCGCGTAGCAGATTCGGTACCCGGACACATGTTCGTCGAGCACGTCCCGGAAGTGTCCGAGGTTCTCGGCGAACACCTGCGGGAACACCAGATGCGCGGGCGAACCGAACCGTTCCAACGCGTCGGCCACCGCCCCGGGCGCGTCGATGAACGCGCGGACCAGCGGATGGATCTTGGGCGGCAGCGTCGGCGGTGTGGAAACCGTCATACGGCCGTTTCCGTCGTGGCCGGTGCCGGTGTCTCGACGGTGGGGTTGTAGCCGCTGTCGCGCAGCGCCTCGAAGGCCCGGTGCCGATTGCGCGGGCTGCGGAAGTCGGCGAGCACTCGCTTGGACACCAGGTCGATGTCGTGCACGGCGATTCCCATCGACTCCAGCGTGCCGGTGATGGTGCGCACACAATGCTGGCAGTTCATGTCCGGCACCCAGAATACCCGGTCCTCGGCGGTCAGCTCCGCATCGCCGGTCTCGGCGGCCGCGGTCGTCTCCGCGATGGTGAGCCGCGAGACGATGGCGCAGAACAGTTCGGTGAACCGGTCCACGACCGTCGGCAGGATGCTGTAGTGCTCGCCCTCGATCTGATGCGGCATGGCGGCCAGGCAGGCCGGACGGGTGCCGGGCGGCAGCAGCGCGTACTGGCGTGAGATGAGGTCGAGATCGTCGTGGTACTTCTCGATGGCAGCCGCCACGCTCAACCCCTCGACCGCGGTGGCGCGGCGCATGATCCGGTGGGCGTCGGCGATGGTGGCGTCCTTCATGGCGCGCAGCGTGGCCACCGTATCGGCGGAGTAGCGCACGGTGCCGTCGGGTTGCGCGGCCAGCGTCACCGCGATCATGCCGCGCCGATAGGTCGACGCCTGCTGCTCCCAGTACCACCGGGTAGCGACCGCCCCGTAGATGCCGGAATCGCGCATGCCGACCGCGAACTCCACGGGGGTCCGGTACGGCGTCCACCGGGCCAGCAGCGCATGCTGCGCCAGCGCCCGCCCGGTGGCCTCGATGCCGACCCGGAAGATGTCGATGGGGTCGTGATCGGTGGTGGTGCCGTCGAGCACCGCCCGGTCCCGCTCCGACAGTCGCGAGATCCGTTGCGCCAGAGCCTCTTCGGCGGCCAGGGCGTGCCACAGCGTCAGCACGGTCTCGCGCACGGCGATGGGCACGATGGGCCCCAGCCCCCCGGAGTGGTAGTGCCCGGTGTTCGGGATCCCGTCGCTGTCGGTCCACGCGATGCGATGCGTCGCCGAGGTGACCTGATCGGGACGGCACGGCTTCATGAACCGCCCCAGATACAGCCGCTGTGACAGCGTCAGATGCGAGCCGGGCTCGGAACGCATCGGCGCGCAGGTGTATTCGAGCCGCAGCCGCGGCGGCAACTCGGCGGTCGCGAACAGTCCGGGGCGGGCCAGTGTCGCCAGCACGCGGGAGGCCGCGCGGCGGTCGTAGCGGGGGTCGTGCCCGTTCATCGTCATCGGACCTCCGTGGCTATGGTGGCGACGCACTCGGTGAAGCGGTCGATTTCGTCGACGGTGGTGTAGACGTGCGCGCTGACGCGTACCGAATCCTCGTCCCGCCCGACGGTGTCGGCGGGGACGCAGTGCGCGCCGGTGCGGACCAGGAAACCGTACTCGCTCAACACGAATCCCAGATCGGTGGCGGAGATGCCGGGCAGTGTGAACGACACTGTGCCGTAACCGGTTTCGCATGGGGCGTGGGCGGGGCCGGGGAGGAACTCCAGATCGGGAATGGTGCGCAGGCCCGCGATCAGGCGCTGGGTGAGCGCCCGGTTGTGGGTGGCGATGGCGTCGAGCCCGAACCCGTCGAGCACGTCCAGCGCCGCGCCGAGGGCGAGGATGCCCGGAATATTGTGGGTGCCGCCCTCCAGCAGCCGCGGCATCGCCCCCGCACGCAGCTCGGTGTCACCGCGGGGTTCGGGATCGCCGAGCGACGGCGAAACGCCCAGCGCGACAGCGGAATTGCCGCCCGGCAGGAACGGGGTGAGTTCCGGATGGCGGCGGCGTCGGCAGTACAGCACCCCGGTACCCGGCGTGCCGAACATCTTGTGGGCGGAGAACACCGCGAAGTCGGCGTCCAGCTCGGTGACGTCGACCGGCAGATGCCCGCCGCTCTGGCTGCAGTCGAAGCACAGCGCGATGCCCGGGTCGATCCGCCCCCGCAGTTCCTCGAGCGTGGTCAGCGCCCCGAAGACGTGATGCAGATGCGCGACCGTGATGAGCCGGGTGCGCGGGGTGATCGCGGCGGCGAGATGGTCGATATCGGCCTCCCCGAGCGCGGTCACCCGATAGGGCACCAGCCGGATCTCCCGCCCGAAGGCGCGCAGCAGCTGCCGAACATGGTGCCACGGATACACATTCGAGCCGTGATCGCGCGGGCTGTACAGGATCTCGTCACCGTCGCGCAGGTTGGTCAGCGCCCAGGACAGCGCCACCGCGTTGAGCGCGGCCGTCGCCCCGCCGGTGAAGACCACCTCGTCGGGTTGGGCGCCCAGGAATCCCGCCATCCGTGCTCGCACCCGCTCCAACTCCCGGGTGAGCGTCGTGGCCCACGGGTAGGTGCCGCGCCCGGCGTTGGCGGTCTGCCGGGAGTGATACCGGTCGACGGCCTCGATGACCGGTCGCGGTTTCTGCGTGGTGGAGGCGCTGTCGAGGTAGACGGCGGTATCGTCGAGGGCGGGGAACAGCTCTCGCGCACCCGCCAGCGCGGTCTCCCGGGCGAGGTTCGGCCCGGCGGACGGAGTCGCTGATGACCGCACCGTGCCGCTCCCTCCGAGGAGTATGCGCTTCGACGACACCCACGATACGCAACTTTCAGGTTGGACTCGAAGGTTCTCGCGGGCAACCGCTTTCGCCGCGACCGTCTCGTTATGGCCGCCACGGCGCCGTTCAGCGCTCGGGGCCGCCCGGATTGCACAGCGCGTTCACGGTCTCCTGGTAGCCGACGGCCGGTCGCCACGGCTCCAGGTTCCAGCTCGGCTTGTCGGGGTTCACCAGTCGCGCCCACTCCCAGTGACACCGGAATTGGTCCCACATGCCGGGTGTGTCGGCGTCGGGGGACAGGGTGAGGATCTCCCGCCAGGCCCGGTCGGCTGCGGTCGGGAACCGGTCGGCGCGGCCCGCGTCGGTCGGGTAGACGAGCAGCCGACGGCCGTCGACGGCGTCGGTCCATTCGGTGCGGTCGATGAGCGGCATCCCGGCGTACACGTCGGGCGGCAGCGTGGTCGGAGCGGCGATATCGGCGGGCGTGGGCGCGGCCAGCGCCTGGATGGGCGGGGCGGGCGGCTCGGAATGTGCTGCCGGTTCCAGCGAACCGATCACCACCGGCGCGGATTCCTGGGAAGCACCGCAACCCGAGAGGGCGAGCGCTGTCGCACCCGCGAGCACTACCCCCGAGAATATTGTGCGGCGCCGCATGGGCTCCTCCACTTCCTACACTGTTCCGCTGCGGAAACCGACGCTACCAGCGTTGAATCCGCCATCACTTTTGCGTCAACGCGCCCGGCCCCGATTCGGTTCCACTGGTGCTCTGGCCCAGACGGACCATACGATGTCACGCGCAGGGTGCCCTCCGCCACGAGCGCGGCGTCCCGCACCGAGGTATCCGGATGATTGCTCGACGTATGAAGGCAGGAGATGTCACCGACTGTGAAATGTCTTGTCTGGGAAGTGGACAAGACCCTGTGGGACGGGGTGGTGAGCGATTCCACCAGTGGAGCGCTGCGCCCCGACGCGGTACGGGCCCTGCGCATACTGGGGGAGCGTGGCATCCTGCACGCGGTCGCCAGCCGCGGTGAATGGTCGTGGACCGACGCGGAACTGCGCCGCCACGGACTGCACGACCGCTTCGCGGTCATCGAGGTGGGGTGGGGCCGCAAGTCCGCCGCCATCGGCCGTATCGCCCAGACCCTCGGACTGCACCTGGACAATGTCGGCTATATCGACGCCGAACCGCTCGAACGCAGCGAGGTCGCCCACGCCCTGCCGCAGGTCCGCTGCTACGCGGCGCGGCATGTGGACGTGCTGTCCGCTCTCCAGGAGTTCCGCGCCCCGGCCGGCACCGCGCCGCCACCCACCTCCCCGATGGGTTTCGCGCACGTATTCGGCAGCTGACCGGGTGGCCGCCGCAACGGCGACCGGGCGCGAATACGGAGTGGGTGCCCGGCGCGAGCGGCGGTTCATGGCCAGCGCGCGTGCCGAGACGTATTCGGCGTGGGGGCCGGGTGGCATCGGGTGCGCGCGTGCACGGCGTGCACGTTCAGGCGGGCGTCGATTCGGACTGCCCGCCGCCGCGGATCTCCACGATCGGCAGTACCAGCGCCGCCGGAGCCGACGCCGGGACCACCGGCTGCTTCGGTGCCACGGGTGCGATGCGCCGGTAGCCCTCGCCCTGCTCGGGGCGCGTGTCGGCCTCACCCTTGTTGGGCCACATGGCCGCCGCGCGTTCGGCCTGCGCGGTGATGGTGAGCGACGGGTTCACGCCCAGGTTCGCCGACACCGCCGCACCGTCCACCACACTCAGCGTCGGATAGCCGTACACCCGGTGGTAAGGGTCGATGACACCGTGGTCGGGATCCGCGCCGATGGCAGCACCGCCCAGGAAGTGCGCGGTGAGCGGGATATTGAACACCTCGCCCCAGGAGCCGCCGGCCACGCCGCCGATCTTGTCGGCCACCCGCCGCGTCACATCGTTGCCGACCGGAATCCAGGTCGGATTGGGTTCCCCGTGGCCCTGTTTCGAGGTCAGCTTGCGGCCGAACAGGCCGCGCTTGGTGTAGGTGGTGATGGAATTGTCGAGATGCTGCATCACCAGCGAGATGATGGTGCGCTCACTCCAGTTCTTCACGCTCAGGAACTGCACCAGCATCAGCGGATGCAACAGCACCGTCCACAGGAAGCGCAGCCAGCGCGGCACCCGGCCGCCGCCGTCCACCATGAGGGTCTGCAGCAGGCCCATGGCGTTGGAGCCCTTGCCGTAGCGCACCGGTTCGATATGGGTGTCGGGCGTGGGATGGATGGATGAGGTGATGGCGACGCCGCGGGTGAAGTCGCGGTCGGGATTCACCGTGCGGGTGGCCGCGCCGACGATGGACTCGGAGTTGGTGCGGGTGAGCACGCCCAGCCGATCGGACAGGCCCGGCAGCACACCCTTGTCGCGCATGGCGAACAGCAGCTTCTGGGTGCCGCGCGTGCCCGCCGCCAGCACCACGTTGGCGGCGGTGTAGGTCTTGGGCTGCTTGCGCAGCAGCGCGCCCGTGCGGGTGGTGTCGACGTCCCAGGTGCCGTCCGGCAGCGGGCGCAGCGCCTTGACCGTGGTCATCGGGACGATCTGTGCCCCGGCCCGCTCCGCGAGATACAGGTAGTTCTTGACCAGGGTGTTCTTGGCGTTGTGGCGGCAGCCGGTCATGCACTCGCCGCATTCGATGCAGCCGGTGCGGTCCGGGCCGACGCCACCGAAGAACGGGTCGGCGACGGTTGTGCCCGGCTCGCCGAAGAAGACGCCCACCGGGGTCTGGACGAAGGTGTCGCCCACGCCCATATCGTCGGCGACCTGCTTGAACACCTCGTCGGCGGGGGTCAGGTGCGGGTTCTGCACCACGCCGAGCATCTTGCGCGCCTGCTCGTAGTAGGGCATGAGCTCGTCGCGCCAGTCGGTAATATCGCGCCACTGGGCGTCGGTGAAGAACGGCTCCGGCGGCACGTACAGGGTGTTGGCGTAGTTGAGCGATCCGCCGCCCACGCCCGCGCCCGCCAGGATCAGCACATTGCGCAGCGGGTGGATGCGCTGAATGCCGTAGCAGCCCAGCGCCGGTGCCCACAGGAACTTGCGGAGATCCCAACTGGTGTCGGGCAGTTCGTCGTCGGCGTAGCGTTGCCCGGCCTCCAGGATGCCGACCCGGTAGCCCTTCTCGACCAGGCGCAGCGCGGTGACGCTGCCACCGAATCCGGATCCGACGATGAGCACGTCGAAATCGGTTTCGCGCTGGGACATGCGGAACTCCTCGGTGTCGGCGGTGACGCGCGTTACGCTAACGCGGACAGTTGCCACTGTCAATGAAGTCTGTCCTGACTCTATGCTGGGCCGGTGCCTCGCTACAGCCGAACCCAACTCGCCGATCTGAGCGGCATTCCGGCGCGCACCATCCGCTACTACCACTCGCTCGGTCTGCTGCCGAAACCCGGCCGGGCCGGGAAGGAAGTGGTCTACGGCGACGACCACCTGGAACGGCTGCGCGATATCGCCGCCATGCGGGCGCGCGGCCTGCGCCTCGACGCCATCCGCGAGGTGCTCGCCACCGACACCGTGGCCGCGGACTGGCGGACCCTGTTCGACCCGCGCCATTCGGTCTCCGCCGATCAGGTCGTGGACCTCTCCGACAAGGCGCTGTCGGATCTACTCGGCGACCGCCGTACCGAGATTCTCGACGACCTGATCGCCGCCAGCTACCTGGAACGACGCGAGGACGGCTGGCGGGTGCCGGATCTGCCCATGCTCAAGGGCGCGCTGATCCTCTACGACATCGGCACCGACATCACCCTCAGCGGCGCGCTGCGCAAACTCATCCGCGCGCATATCGCCGACCTGGCCGACGAGATGGCGCGCACCTTCCGCGACGCGGCCGCCACCAGCTACGGCGGCGAGGGCCTCGGCACCGACCTCATGCGCTTCCGCGACCGCTTCCGTGCGGCGGCGTGGGAGGTCGGCGGGGCGACTCTCGCCGACGAGATCGAGCGTGCGGTAAGGGAACTCGACGCGGAAGCGGAGCGCTGACCGCTCGCGTGCCACCAGACGAGCCTCCGTCGTCGGTCAGAGTCGGGTGAAGACGACGGGTTTGTCGTCGGCCTCGATCCTGTCGGTCGCGGGGAATTCCACGGTGATGCTCGGGTGGGTGGCGGCGAGCGCTTCGAGAGCGGCCCGGCTGTAGTGCCGCAGACAGGTGATGAAGGAGTCGTGGACGGTCGGCAGGATCGCCGACCACCGCGAGCCCAGACGGAACAGCATCACCGCGCCGACCACCGGCGGGAGGAACAGGTAGCGCAGCAGTAGCTTGCTCGGTTCCTCGGGGCGAATCCCGTCGATCACAAGGAATTTCGTGCCCACCCGAGTGGCTTCGCTGATCGCTCGCCCGGCCGCGCCGGGTGACAGGTGATGGAATCCAGCGGCGAGTACCACCACATCCACGCTGTTGTCGGGCGCGTCGATGGCGGTAGCGTCGATACACCGCACGGTGGCACGGGGATGAGTGCCGAGCGGCCCGGCCGCCATCGCGGCGACCAAGGCGGGGTCGAGGTCGGAGACGGTGACCAGTGCGCCGGGATGCAGGTCGAGGACTCGCTGGGAGAGCAGGCCGTGACCTGCACCGAGTTCCAGAATCCGGGGCTGTGCGATATCGGCCACCATGTCCGCCACCAGGCGAGCGTTGGCTTCGTGCGTGCCGTAGTGGGTGCCGATTTGCACGAGTGCGCCGATCACGGCCTGTTTGATCGAATCGGGGACGTCGGAGCGGTCGGTGTACTCCAGGTGAGCGGTTTGCAGCCAGCGGTCCGCCAAGCGCGCATTCGGCCCACCTCGAGGCATGGAGTCGATATCGGTTGAGATGCGCTGCGTGGCCACTTATTTCCCTTCAAGGCCGAAGTAGTCCCCCATGATCTACCACACAGCAAGCGGGGGAAGAACCGCGCAGCGCTCCATTCCGGGAGGGCGTTCTCGCCTCGCCCCGGGTGCCGCAGTGCGCCAGAATGGCTGTGCCCCAACACGCTAACCTGAGCAAGGACTGCAATGCCCGAAACTTCGACCGCCGCTGATCTGCCCCGCTACCCGGGGCGCAGGTCGCCGCGCTGCCCGTTCGATCCTGCCGCCGAGATCAGCGACCTCGCCGCGGCCGCACCGATATCCACGGTGCGGATCTGGGACGGGAAGACGCCGCATCTGGTCACCGGGCATGCCGAGGTCCGCGCGCTGCTCACCGACGAGCGTGTCAGCTGCGACAACCACCGGCCGGAGTACCCGCACATCACCGAAGGCATGGCGGCGGTGATGCAGGCCAGCCCGTATACGATGTTCAACACCGACGGCACCGAGCACGCACGCTTTCGGCGGATGTGGGCCAAACCGTTCACGCCCAAACGGCTCGATGCGATCCGCCCGCTGATCCAGAAGCATGTGGACGCCACGGTGGACGCGATGCTGGCGCAAGGCAATTCGGCTGATCTGGTCACCGCGCTCGCGCTGCCGGTGCCGTCGCTGCTGATCTGTGAGCTGCTCGGCGTCCCCTACGCCGATCACGACTTCTTCCAGCACCACACCACGGTCGGGTTCTCCGGCCACGCGTCCGCTGAGGACCAGCAGGCGAGCACGGTGCAGATGCTGACGTTCCTCACCGGGCTGATCGAAACCTATACGCGTGAGCCGGGTGACGGGCTGCTGTCGGACCTGGCCGAGTATGTGCGCGACGGCGAACTCCAGACGTGGGAGGCCGCGTTCCAGGCGGTCGGATTCCTCGCGGCCGGACACGAGACGACCGCGAACATGATCGGGCTCAGCGTCATCGCCCTGCTGGAACGTCCCGACGACTTGGCGGTCATCCGGGACACCGACGACCCGGCAGTGCTCGAACGGGCCGTGGACGAGCTGATCCGCTACATGAGCGTCGTGGACACCGGGTTGCGCCGAATCGCGGTGGAGGACATCGAGATCGGCGGCCGGACGATCCGTGCGGGCGACCCGATCGTGTTCGACCTGGCCACCGCGAACCGGGATACGCGGGTCTTCGCCGACCCCGACCGGCTCGATATCCGGCGCGCGAACGCGGGCGCGCATGTCGCGTTCGGGGCGGGCCGTCACCAGTGCATCGGTTTGCAGCTGACCCGCATCGAACTGGGGATCACGTTGCAGACGCTGTTCCGGCGGCTGCCGGGATTGCGGTTGACGACACCGGTCTCGGAGGTCGCGTTCAAATACGACGCGCTGGTTTACGGCGTCGCAGCGCTGCCCGTGGAGTGGTGAACGCGCCACCGGCCGGGGTGCGCGGTAGCTGACGCCGGGCACGGTCGACGCACAGGCCCGGCAGGGCGTCAGTCCTCGGACCGCACGAACACAGTCATTTTCCAGCCCTGTGTCGGGAAGTCCTGCCCGCAGGAGATGATCTCGTGCTCCTTGTATTCGCGGGTTTCGGGGACACGCATCACGACACGGCTGGACGTGAACGATTCCTCGGTCAGCCCCTCGATCACCAGCAACCTGCTGAAATCGGGGTTGGTTCCGCACCGGGCCAGGATTTCTTCGACGCGCCCCTGGGGCACCATGCCCGCCGCCATCGTCCGGAACGACAGGGCCAGCCCGCCCGCGACGGTGGCCCACGAATCCCCGAAGACCTCCCTGGCGGCGGGGTTGGTCACCACTTCTTCCAGCAGGTTGACCGGGCGCCCGCCGGGTGCGGCGGGACGCAGGAACGGCGCGTACTCCAACATCCTGGCGTTGCAGGCGAGGATATCCAGCGCGGGAAAGGAGTTGTACAGCGCTGGCTGCCGCTGGGATTCGAGCTGTATCTGGTCGGCGCGGGTGAGCTGCTGCGAAGTGCTCCCCGCCTCGTAGGTATACAAGCCCTGCAGCAGCAGCCACGGGATACGTGGGATGAGCATCTTCGGGATGCCCAGTGTCGTCACGACTTTCACGATGAGACTGTTCGGGATGCCGCGGTCTCCACGCTCGTATTTCCTGAGTGTTTCCTCGCTGATGGCCAGGGCGTCGGCGAGCTGCTTTCGGGTGAAGCCGCGAGCCATGCGGAACCCCATCAGCCCCTCACGAAGGTTACGGTTCGCTTCGTTGGGGGCGGTGATGGGGTCCAGCCCCAGGTATAGGTCACGGTCGGGTTGTCTTCTAGCCATTGATCAACTTCCATACGAAGGTGTTGCGGGCCGACGGTTCTGGGTCGTGGCCGGTCGCGAGGACCGGACCGACCAGCTGGGCTTCGGTGACGTCCTCGACCGGCAGGATTCCCGAGGCATGGGTGGTGACGACCATGGTGCGGGTCGAGTGCGCGGCTGAGTTATCCGCTGCCGTACGGTACCGGCCAGCGGCCCGAGCCCAGTTCGCGCGAGATGGTGCGGGCGGTGGTGCGCACCGCGTCGACGACGGTCTCGGGGGCGGGCCAGTCGGCGGTGGGCAGTACCACGCCGACCGCGCCGACGACCGCGCCGGTGTTGTCGAAAATCGCTCCGGCGATACAGGATTCGCCGAGCACGGCCTCGTCGCGCTCGAGGGCGATGCCGGAGTGGGCCACCGGGCGCAGATGTTCGGCGAGGTCGTCGGCGGCGGTGATGGTGTCGCCGGTCATGCTGCGCAGGGTGCCGGTTTCGGTGCGCGGCAGGAAGGCCAGGATGGCCTTGCCCAGCGCGCTGGCGTGGGCGGGGATCTCGATGCCGAGCTCGGGCATCTGACGGCTGCCGTCCGGGCTGGGTTCGTGGTGGATGATCACCACGTCGTCGCCGAAGAGCACGCCGACGCGGACCGCGCGGCCGGTGCGCTGGGCGAGGTCGTGCGCCCAGGTGAGGGCGCGGGCGCGCAGCTCGAGGGTGTCGAGGTAGACATTGCCCAGGCGCAGCACCGCGGGGCCGAGTTGGTAGCGGCCGCCGCCGTGCTCCTGCACGACCACGCCGTGCGCGGTCAGGGTGCGCACGATGCCGTGCACGGTGGTCGCGGCCAGTCCCAGCTCGGCGGCCAACTCGGACAGCGTCATCCGCCGCGCGCCCTGGAGGGCGAACAGGATGCGGACGGCACGGTCGACGGACTGGATCATGCGGTCACCTTTCGCGGGCCCTTGTGACCCGAGCCACAACACCGTACTCTACGAACTCTATTCGACATTATCGAATGGTGTTCGACATATCTGGAGTACCTCATGGATGGACTGCGGACACCGCAGCGTCTCGCGGCGGAAGTGCTCGGCACGGCATTCCTCGTCTTCATCGGCGTCGGGTCGGTCCCGGCGACACTCATCGTCAACGGCGACGCGCCGTTCACCATGGCAGACCTGGGCATGATCTCGTTGGCGTTCGGCACGGTCGTGGTCGCGACCGTCTACGCCTTCGGGCATGTGTCAGGTAATCACATCAACCCGGCGGTCACCCTCGCCCTCGCGGTGTCCGGACAGTTCCCGTGGCGGCAGGTCCCCGCCTACCTCGCCGCGCAGCTGGTCGGCGCGGTGCTCGGTGCGCTGGCCATCCTCGGCACCCTCGGCGACCGTGCCAGCGAAGTGGGGCTCGGCATCGCCGCCTACGGCACGGATGTGGGTGCGGGACAGGCGTTCATCGCCGAATTCGTCGGCACCTTCATCCTGGTGCTGACCGTCCTGCTGGTCGTACACCGCGCCGCCGCACCGGGATTCGCGGGTGTGGCGATCGGGCTGGTGGTCTTCGCCGCCATCATCCCGGTGGCACCCGCCACGGGCGCGTCCATCAATCCCGCCCGCACCCTCGGGCCGATGCTGGTGCAGCAGCTGTGGGGTGGCGAGGTGCACTGGGGCCAGGCCCCGGTCTACCTGGCGGCCGAATTCCTCGCCGGGGTGGCCGCGGCCGCCACCGCCTATGCCCTCACCCGTACCTCGCGCACTCTCGGCGCGACCGCCGAACCGGTCGATTCGACCGTCCGATAGGAGATCTCGTGAAGAAGCTCATCAACGATCCCGCCGATGTGGTCGACGATGCACTGGCCGGTATGGCGGCCGCGCATCCGGAGCTGCGCATCGACGAGAAGAACCGCGTGATCCTGCGCGCCGACGCCCCGACCCCCGGCAAGGTGGGCCTGGTGTCGGGCGGCGGCTCCGGTCACGAACCGCTGCACGGCGGCTTCGTCGGCCGCGGCATGCTCGACGCCGCGTGCGCCGGTGAGGTTTTCACCTCCCCGGTGCCCGACCGCATCCTGGCCGCCACCACCGCCGTGGATGCGGGTGCCGGCGTGCTGCACATCGTGAAGAACTACACCGGCGACGTCATGAACTTCGAGATGGCCGCCGAACTGGCGGCGGCCGAATCCGGTACCGAGGTGGTGTCGGTGGTCGTCGACGACGATGTGGCCGTGCGCGACAGCCTCTACACCGCCGGGCGGCGCGGCGTCGGCGGCACCCTGGTGGTGGAGAAGCTCGCGGGCGCGGCCGCCGAGGCGGGCCGGCCGCTGCCCGAGGTGGCCGCCGTGGCTCGCCGCGCCAATACCGAAACCCGCAGCATGGGTGTGGCATTGACCTCGTGCACGGTGCCCGCCGCCGGTCGGCCCACCTTCGAACTGGGCGAGGCGGAGATGGAACTGGGCATCGGCATCCACGGCGAACCCGGACGGCGACGGCTGCCGCTGGCGTCCGCCCGGGAGATCGCCGAGCTGCTGGTCGAACCCCTGCTGTCGGATCTGCCGTATCGGTCCGGCGACCGGGTGATTTGTTTCGTCAACGGGATGGGCGGCACGCCGCTGCTCGAGCTGTACGTGATGTACGGCGAGGTCGCGCGGGTGCTGCGGGCACACGGCGTCGAGGTGGTCCGGTCACTGGTCGGCCCGTACGTCACCAGTCTGGACATGGCGGGATGTTCGGTGACGGTGACCCGGGTCGACGACGAACTGTTGGAGCTATGGGACGCGCCGGTGCGGACACCGGCCCTGAACTGGGGAGTGTGACACCGTGACAAGTATCGACGTACAGCGCTGGATGCGGGAATTCGCCACGCTGATCGACGAGCACGCCGATGAGCTCACCGCTCTCGACGCCGCCATCGGCGACGCCGACCACGGCAGCAACATGCAACGCGGCGCACGCGCGATCGCGGCCGAATTCGATTCCGCCGCTCCCGATTCCGCTGCCGCCGCGATCAAACAGGCGGGTATGGTGCTGGTCCGCTCGGTCGGCGGGGCCAGCGGGCCGCTGTACGGCACCTTCCTGCTGCGGATGGCCGCGACCACCACCGGCGAACTCGACGCCGACACCTTCGGCAAGGCCGTGCGCGCCGGTATCGACGGTGTGGTGGCGCGCGGCAAGGCCCAGGCCGGGGACAAGACCATGTACGACGCCCTGGCTCCGGCCGCCGACGCCTTCGATCGCGGCCTGGCCGCCGGAGCGGACTTCGCGGCCGCCTTGGATGCCATGGTGACGGCCGCCGCCGCGGGCCGCGACGCGACGGTGCCGATGCAGGCCCGCAAGGGCCGCGCCTCCTATCTGGGGGAACGCAGTGTCGGACATCAGGATCCGGGTGCCACCAGCGCGGTGCTGCTGCTGCGCGCGGCCCGGCGGGCGGTGCGATGACCGGCATCGTCGTCGTCTCCCACAGTCGTGCGCTGGCCCGCGCCGCGGTGGCCTTGGCCGCCGAGATGCTGCACGACAGTCCGGTGCGCATCGAGATCGCGGCCGGACTGGACGAGCACACCCTCGGCACCGACGCCACCGCGGTAGCGGCCGCCATCACGGCGGCCGACAGCGGCGACGGCGTGCTGATCCTCATGGACCTCGGCAGCGCCATCCTGTCCGCCGAACTCGCCCTGGACCTGCTCGACGGCCCACACCGGGTGCGGCTGTGCGCGGCCCCCTTGGTGGAGGGCCTGGTCGCCGCGGCCGTGTCCGCCGCCGGGGGAGCCGACCTCGACGAAGTCGCCGACGAAGCGGAACACGCACTCGCGGCCAAGCGCTCCCAGCTCGCCGACAGCCAACCGGCCGCACCCGACCCGGCGACGGAGATGAACGAGCGGTCGCCGGGCGACACCCGCCCCGACGGCGACCGCCCGACCGCACTCGAGGCATCCGATGGTGATCCCGCGGATCTCTCGGTGGCGGGTGATCGGCAGCGCGCGGACGTGTCGCCGATGGAGAATCAGGAACCCGTGGACCCGTCGGCTGCGGCAGATCGGGGACGCACGGATACGTCGCCGGCGAGTGATCGACGGAGCGCGGCCGGATCGACCACGGTTCCTGGACGCGCTGCCGACGATCAGGCGACCACGGTGCCAGCACCGGCTGCCGACGATCAGGCGACCACGGTGCCTGCACCGGCTGCCGACGATCAGACGACCACGGTGCCTGCACCGGCTGCCGGGGGGCAGGCGACCACGGTGCCTGAACGAGTTGCCGGGGATCGGGTGGATGTTGTTCCCGGGCGCGGTGCCGGGGACAGGGCGAACGTGGACGCGGGGTCGGGAGCGGTGAGGTTCTCGCCTGCCGGGGGGATCCTGCCGACGGCGGCGGATCCGGTCCGCGCGGTCTTCGTGGTGGCCAACGATCACGGCCTGCACGCGCGCCCCGCCGCACGGCTGGTGGCGGCGGTAGGTGGTCGCGACGCCCAGGTGCGGGTCCGCAATCTGAGCACCGGATCGCCGTCGGTGTCGGGCCGCAGCCTGAGCCGAATCGCGGCGCTCGGGGTGCGCGCCGGACACGAAGTGGAGATCACGGCGAGCGGTCCGGACGCTGGGGCGGTGGTCGATGCCGTCGTGGAGCTGGCGGCGCGCCACTTCGACGAGCGGCCCACAGGTGTCGCCGACCGCGCTACGGCCGAAGGCACTGCGGTCGGCAGCGCCGTGCCCGCGACAGCCGCATCCGAGAGCGCTATGGCCGAAAGCGTCGTGGTCGAGAGCGTCATGGTCGAGAGCGCGGAACTCGAGAGGGCGACGACCGAAAGCGCCACGGCCGACGGCGATTCGGCCCGAATATCGGTGTCCGAGAGCGCCACGGCCGAGCGTGCGCTGCCCGAAACCTCGGTGTCCGAAGGTAGTTCCCAGTCGGCCGGGCGACGTTCCCACGCGGCCGAGCGGAGAGGTCCGCTGGCCGCGGCCTCGGGTATCGGAATCGGACCGGCATGGCGGCTCGATACCGCCGACGTCGACCTGACCGACCACCACGCGGACAACCCCGCGGTGGAAGCCGAACACTTCGACCGTGCGCTCGCCACCGTGCGCGGTCGCATCGACGCCGATATCACGCGCGCCCGTGCCGACAGCACCGCCCGGGATATCTTCCAGGCGCATCGACTGCTGCTGGACGACGACGACCTCACCGCATCGGTGTGCGCGCACATCGCCCAGGGTCGGTCGGCCGCCGTCGCCGCGGCGGACGTCTTCGACGGCGTCGCCGCGGAGTTGGCGGCGCTGCCCGACGAGTACCAGCGGGCCCGGGCCGCCGATGTGCGCGCGGTGCGCGATCAACTGCTCGCGGCTCTGCTCGGGCACACCACCGAGATCGCCAGCCGCGCGGGCGTCCTGGTGGCCGCCGACCTCACACCCGCGCAGGTGGCCGGGCTGGACCGCGAGCTGGTCACCGGTATCGTGCTGGCGCAGGGCAGCCCCACCGCGCACAGCGCGATTCTGGCTCGCACCAGGGGAATTCCCGCCGTGGTCGCGGCCGGTCCGGACGTGCTGACCGTGCCCGAGCAAACGATGCTGGCCCTCGACGGCGATACCGGCCAGCTCGTCATCGCCCCGGACACCGAGACGCTCGCCGCGTTCACCGCGCGCGCCGACGCCCAACGGGCCGGTCGACGCGCGGCCGAAGCGTCCGCGCGGCAACCGGCGGTGACCCGCGACGGCGTCGAGATCCACGTCGCCGCGAATGTCGGCAGCGTGGCGGATGCCGAGGACGCGGTGCGCGGCGGCGCGGACGGTGCGGGCCTGGTGCGCACCGAATTCCTGTTCCTCGACCGAGCCGACGCCCCGACCGCCGCGGAACAGGAGCAGGTGTACCGGGATCTGGCGAACACCTTCGACGGCCGCCCGGTGGTGCTGCGCACCCTCGATGTGGGCGGTGACAAACCGCTGCCGTATCTGGCCCAGCCGACGGAGGCGAATCCGTTTCTCGGACAGCGCGGTATCCGTCTCGCCCTGGCTCATCCGCACCTGTTGCGCGAGCAGCTGCGCGCCGTCGCACGGGTGGCCGCGGACCATCCGA
The DNA here is from genome assembly GCF_030766805.1 of Nocardia sp. CC213A. Classification (NCBI taxonomy): domain Bacteria; kingdom Bacillati; phylum Actinomycetota; class Actinomycetes; order Mycobacteriales; family Nocardiaceae; genus Nocardia; species Nocardia sp. CC213A. The sequence goes on along the minus strand of NZ_JASFXA010000001.1, from coordinate 11,487 downwards.
TCGGGGTGATGTTCCCGATGGTCACCGCCGTGCAGGAGATCGAGGCCGGGCGCGGGATGCTGGAAGAGGTGGCACCCGAAGGGCTTTCGATCGACGTCGGCATCATGGTGGAGGTGCCCGCCACGGCGGCGAAGACGGCGGAGTTGGCCGAGTACGTGGACTTCTTCAGCATCGGCACCAACGACCTCACCCAGTACGCCCTGGCAGTCGAGCGCGGCAACGATTCCGTGGCCGCGCTCGCGGACGCCCTCGATCCCGGGGTGCTGCGGCTGATCGACATGGTCTGTCGCGGTGCGGGCGGGGCGCGGGTGGCTGTCTGCGGTGAGTTGGCTTCCGACCCGGTGGCGGTGCCGATCCTGCTGGGGCTCGGCGTCACCGAACTCAGTGTCGCGCCCGCGGCTGTACCGCTGGTCAAGGCCGCCGTGCGGACGCTGGACCATCGGGCCTGCGCGGATCTGGCCGGGCGGGCGCTGCGCTGCGCGACGGCCGCCGCGGTGCGCGGGTTGACGCTTCCGGATTGATCGCCGGGCCGGGCGGATTGCCGAGGAGTCGCCGTGTCCGGCATAACCAACCGGTTGGTCTGCTCATTCAGGCTGTTCACAGCATTGCGTCACACACTCGAAGGTGATGCCCGACAAACCTCGCAACCCGTCCGCCCACTACGGACCGCGTCACGCCCGCGGGCCGCGACACCGTGCGGTGCCGGTGCGGTCGGTGCGCGCTCGTCGCGCCCGCGGGCTGGTGCGACTGCTCACCGCGACGGTAGCGGCCGTCGTAGTCGGCGTGACCGGGGTGGGCTGGTACGCGTCGGCAGGGCTGGATCAGGGCTTCACGCGCTCGGACGTGCTCACCGACGAGGACGCCGCCGCCCTCGACGGCGACCTCAACATCCTGCTGATCGGGCTGGACACCCGCAAGGACTTCGACGGCAAGGATCTGCCGCGCGAAGTCCTCGACGCATTGCACGCCGGGGACAGCGACGTCGGGGGCTACAACGCGAATTCGCTGATCCTGGTGCACATTCCGAAGGATCTCAGCAAGATCGTGGCCTTCTCCATCCCGCGCGACAACTATGTCGACGTCTCCGGGATCCCCGGCTACAGCAAGGTCAAGATCAAGGAGGCGTACGGCCTGAAGAAGGCCGCGGTGGAACAGGACCTGATGGAACAGGGCATGACCGATCCGATCGAGCTCGAGCATCGCGGCCGGGAGGCGGGACGCGCCTCCATCGTGCAGACCGTGCGCTCGCTCACCGGCGTCCCGATCAACCGCTTCGCCGAGATCTCCCTCGCCGGTTTCTACGATCTCGCCGATGCCGTCGGCGGCGTGGAGGTCTGTCTCAACAACGCCGTCGACGACAGCTACTACTCCGGCGCGGTCTTCCCGGCCGGTCGCCAGCACCTCGACGGCGCGCAGGCGCTGGCCTTCGTGCGCCAGCGCCACGGCCTGCCGAACGGCGATCTCGACCGCACCCACCGTCAGCAGGCGTTCCTCATGTCCGTGGCGAAGTCGCTGCAGGATTCCGGCACCTTCACCGACCTGGGCAAGCTCAAGCGACTCGTGGACGTCGCACATGCGGACATGATGCTGTCCAAGGGCTGGAATCTGCTCGAGTTCGCCCACACCCTGGGCCGGGCGGGTTCGATCCCGGTGGAGTTCCGCACGCTGCCGGTGCTGCGCTACGCCACCGTCAACGGCCAGGACGTGAACATCATCGACCCCGACGCGATCAAGCGGGAAGTCCGCACCGCCTTCGGACTCACACCGCCCACATCGACCACCACACCCGGCGCCGATGCGGACGAGGCGGCCGAAACCTCCGGCACGACAACGTCTTCGGCCACGGCCACGACGACAACGACCGCCACGGCCGCGTCGACCCCCGCCGCGGGCGAGCCGGTGACGGGGTCGATCGGCGATGGCATTCCATGCGTGAACTGAGTGGCGTCACGCGACCGCGACGGTGAAGCGGTCCGGCGGTGGCGTCCCGCCGGGCCGCGAACGCCGCTGATCCAGCACCGCGGACACCACCGTGAGCGCGGCAGCCGCCGCATATGCGAGCGCGGCGTACCCGGCGACGGTGCCGAACGTATCCGCCGCGGCCCGCGAGACCTCCCCGTCGCCGGTGGTCAGGGTCGCCAACGGCACGGGGTAGCGATCCGCCACATCGGTGAAGTCCGGCAGGGTGAGCGCGAAGACCAGCAGGGACACATCGGCGGCCGCGAGCGCCAGCAGACTGCGCGGGCGCAGGGTCGGCGCGAACGCAGTGGCGACCGAGACCGCCACCAGCAGCGGGGTCAGCGTGATCAGGGCGACCGTGCCGAGCGACATGAACACGATGACCAGCCACCAGCCGGGGGCGAGCACCCGCACCCCGAGCGCGAGCAGTACGACGAACACCTGACCGATAAGCAGTACCGAGCGATTCATCATCGACCTCCCGTCCAGGAACCACGATGCTGTCGATCCTGTCGTTCACAACCCGTTCGACACCTGCGCGCGACTACCCGACCGACCGCGTAGTTCCACTCGAGCCGCCGGGCCGCCGCAGCCGCTTGTCGACGGCGACCACGGCACTGGCGACGGCGGCGATCCCCACGATGCGCAGCCAGGAATCGCCTCCGATCGGGGCGGTGGCGAACACGGTGTTCATGACCGGCAGATAGGTGATGGCGACCTGACCGACGGCTTGTAGCGCCACACCCCCGGTGATCCACGGATTGGAGAACAGCCCGATCCGCCACGCGGAGTGGGTGAGCGAGCGGCAGCTGAACAGATAGAACGCCTCCACCACCACGAACAGATTCAGCGCGGCGGTGCGCGCCTCGGCCAGCGTCGCACCGTGGGCGAGTTCCCATTCGAACAGCCACCAGGTGCCCGCGACCAGCAGGGTCGACACCAGCAGGGTGCGCATCACCAGCGAACCGGTCATCAGGGGCTGGCCGGGATCGCGCGGCGGGCGGGTCATGATGGCCGGTTCCTTCGGTTCGAAGGCCAGCATGAGTCCGAGCGCCACCGCGGTGGTCATATTGATCCAGAGGATCTGGGTCGGCAGGATCGGCAGCGCCGCACCGGCCGCGATCGCGACCAACAGCACCAACCCTTCACCGATATTCGTCGGCAGTGTCCAGGTGATGAATTTGACCAGGTTGTCGAAGACGCCGCGGCCCTCCTCCACGGCCGCCTCGATGGTGGCGAAATCGTCGTCGGTGAGCACCATATCGGCGGCGTCCTTGGCCACCTCGGTACCGCCCGCGCCCATGGCCACGCCGATATCGGCCTGGCGCAGCGCGGGCGCGTCGTTGACGCCGTCGCCGGTCATGGCGACCACGTGACCGCGCGCCTGGAGCGCCTCGACCAGGCGGAGTTTCTGTTCGGGGGAGACGCGGGCGAACACGTGCGCGCGGTCCACCGTCTCGGCGAACCGGTCCGGGGGCAGGGTGTCCAATTCGCCGCCGGTGAGCGCGTTCTCGCCGTCGCGGGGGTCGAGCAGGCCGATGCGGGCGGCGATGGAGGCGGCGGTGGCGGCGTGGTCGCCGGTGATCATCTTGACCGCGATGCCCGCGCTGCGGCAGGACTCGACGGCGGTCGGCACGGCGGCGCGGGCGGGGTCGAGCATGGCCTGCAAGCCGGTGAAGTTCAGGCCGTCCGCGAGCGTGGTGACGGTGAACTCCGCGGGGGCGCGCACCGGACGCACGGCCGTTGCCAGCACGCGCAGGCCGCGTGCGGCCAGCTCGTCGGCGGCGGCGAGGACGGCGTCGCGGTCCAGTGGTGTGGTCGTGCCGTCGGCGCGCAGTGCGGTCGGGCACAGGTCGAGGATCTGTTCGACCGCGCCCTTGACCAGCACGATCTGGTCGGCGGCGGACGCCGAGCCGGTATCGCGGTGCAGGGTGGCCATATAGCGGCGGTGCGAGCTGAACGGGATGGTCGCCACCCGCGGCAGCAGTCGTGCGATGCGGTCGCGGTCGAGACCTGCCTTGGCGGCGGCCACCACCAGCGCGCCCTCGGTCGGGTCGCCGACGATCGTCCACCGGCCGTCATCGTGGTGCAGGGTGGCGTCATTGCAGGCGGCACCGGCGAGCAGCGTCCAGCGCAAGCCTTGATGGGTCTCCGATTCCGCTGGCGCACCGCTGGATTCGCGGACTATGCCGGTCGGCGCGTAGCCGGTTCCGCTGACCTCGAAGCGGCCGTCGGGTGTCCAGATGGTGGTGACGGTCATCTGGTTCTCGGTGAGCGTGCCGGTCTTGTCCGAGCAGATGACCGTGGTACTGCCCAGGGTTTCCACCGCCGGGAGCTGCCGAATGACGGCGCGCCGCTTGGCCATCCGCGAGACGCCGATGGCCAAGGTGATGGTGACCGCCGCCGGTAGCCCCTCCGGGATGGCTCCGACGGCGAGTGCGATGGCGGCGGTGAACATCTCGGCCGCGTCCTGGCCGCGCAGATAGCCCACGGCGAAGGTGGCGGCCGCCAGCACGAGAATGCCGACGGTCAGAATCCTGCTGAACCTGGCCAGTTTTCGCGTCAACGGCGTGGCCAGATCCTCGGCCGCACCCACCAGCCGGTGGATCGCGCCGACCTCGGTCTCCGCACCCGTGGCGACCACGATGCCCGCACCCGTTCCGGCGGTGACCAAGGTCGCCGAGTAGGCCATATTGCGCCGATCGGATACCGGGGTGCCCGCCGGGAGCACAACCTCGTCCTTGCTGACCGACGCGGACTCCCCGGTCAATGCCGACTCGTTCACACGCAGCTCGGCCACCCGGATCAGCCGCAGATCGGCGGGAATCTTGTCGCCCGCGTCGAGCAGGACCAGATCGCCGGGAACCAGCTCGTCGGACGGCACCGTCCGCTCACCGCCGTCGCGCACCACCCGGGCCTGGGTGCGCACCATGGACCGCAGCCCCTCGAGCGCGGCCTCGGCCTTCGACTCCTGCACGAACCCGACCAGTGCGTTGACCACCACGACACCGAAAATCACCGCGGAGTCCACGTATTCGGCCAGCGCCGCGGTCACCACACCGGCGGCCAGCAGCACATAGATCAGCGGATTGTGCAGCTGGCGCAGCAGGCGCATCGGCCACCCGGCACGCCGTGCGTCCGGCAAGGTGTTCGGCCCGAACCGTGCCATCCGCTCGGCGGCCTCGCCTCGGCTCAGGCCGCGATGCTGATCGGTCTCGAGCAGCAGCACTACCTCATGGGCGGACAGCCCATGATGGGCATTGCCGAACATGTCCGGCACGGCGATCTCCGCGGCTGCCCGCGGCACGACTCGGTCATACGATCGTTCGGCGGGGCGCATACCCCCATTCCATCTCCGGTGCGCCCCGCCCAACCAGGGCATTTCGTCCCCCGAACCGGGAGCCGGGCAACCCGGGCGACCCAAGGCCCTTCGCCCCTAGCGGCGGTACGACCGCGCCATCGGGGACCCCGCTCGGCGCACCGCCACTAGCATCGACCACATGGAATCCGGAGACCTGGTGGGGCGGTGGCGGTTGACCGCGTGGACCGCCACCGACGACACCGGCGCTGTCACCCGGCCGTTCGGTGACCACCCGGAAGGCTCCGTGGTCTACACCCCCGGCGGTTGGATGAGCGGCCACCTGTCCCGCTCCGATCGCCCGCACCTGTCCACACCGAACGCCCTCGGCGGCCCGGAATCCGCACGCGCCGAGGCCTATTCGACCTATATCGCCTACTGCGGCGAGTACTACGTCGAAGGTGACACCGTTGTCCACACTCTGCGCATGAGTCTGTTCCCGAACTGGGTCGGCACCGAGCAGCGCCGCATCGTCGACCTGTCCGACGACCGACTGGTGCTCAGCACCCCACCCACCCCGGTCGGCGACCAGATCCTCGTCAACCGCCTGCACTGGGTGCGCGCGGAGTAGCGGTTGCCTCGGCAGGCGGCGGTACCGAAGACGGCGGCGTCGGCGACCACGGTGGCACACCCACCACCGACCTGTGTCGCGATCACGCGGGCCAGCAGAGTCGACGAGCGCGATCGCTTCTCAGTCGGTCACCGTGAGCGACAGCCGGGCGGCGTAGTCGTAGGAGATCAAGACGAAATCGTCCCATACACACGCGTAGTAGCCCTCGGGCTGGATGCGGACCCGAGCCGCGAAATGAACTGTGCCCAGCAGGGTCTCGATGGCGTCGGCGCAGTCGAAGATGACGGCGTCCACTGCGGCGTCGTGGCGCCGCAGGCCGCTCGGCGGGGCCATGCGGCGGACCGCGTCACGGAAGCGTTCGGGCCAGCGCGATGGCGAGCTGATGCTCTCGGTGTGCACGATCGGGTCCGATACCACTCGGCGGAGTCGGTTCGGGAAGGGCTCGCGTCGAATGAGCAGCTCACCATCCACCCGGAACACTGGATCGAGCTCCACCGCGAAGAAGTGGTTGTCGTCGCTCATGGTCTCCTCCAGGAGGAGCGCGGCCGCTGCTACGGTCGGCCGCATGGTGTGCGCGACACACTCGCCGCCGCTCGTGGCGGCCTTCCGATCGGACTTCTTCACCGCCGCATTGTCTTCGGTGCTTCGGTCCGCGCGCCAGGCGAACCGCCCGAATCGGCGCAGCGCGGCGTAAGCGCCGCGAGTGTCGGCGTCGGCCTGGTGCACAACTACCGGTCGGGGCGGCGGCCGCCGCGGCATGGCGCGCGTGGTGCCATGGGATGAACCGCGCGCCGTTTCAGTTCGCCCCCCGCGAGTGGCGCTGGGCCAGTAGGGGTTCCAGTTCTGCGGCTACGTCGTCGAGAGGTTGGACGGAACGGGTGGTGCGGCAGAGGATGATGGCGCCCTCTATCGAGGTGAGGGTGAGGGTGGCGAGGCGGGTCGCTCGGGGGGTGGGGAATCCGGCGGTGGTGAGGGACGTGGTGAGGGCGGTGTGCCAGCGGGTGAGGATGGCGGCGACCTCGGGATGGAGGGCGCGGTCGTCCTCGGTGCCGCTGACGGCGACCGCCACGGCGGGGCAGACTGCCTGGAAGTCGGAGGTGAGCAGCAGTTGCCGCCAGAACTCGACGAAGCGGTGCATGGCTTCGGTGGGGCCGGTGGCGGCGGCGCTCTCGATCATGTCGGCGATCGCGTCGGCGGCGAGTTGCAGTGCTTCACTGAGCAACTGGCGTCGTCCACCGGGGAAATGGTGGTAAACGGATCCGCGCGGGGTGCCGGTGCGGGTGAGCACCGCGTCGATGGTGACGCCCGCCGAACCGCGCTCCCGCAGCAATTCCACCGCGCCCAGCAGCATCTTCCGTTTGGTACCGCCGCGCGCCGTCACGACCGATTCTCCCGCGGCGGTTCGAATGTCGCCTTGATGGCGGCGAGATTCGCGCGCATATTGCGCTCCCATTCGGCCAACCGGTTGGCGATGATGCGGGATTCCTTGTCCGGCATGGTGGAGATGGCGTGGCTCAGCCCGGACGGGCCGGGTCCGAGGCGTCCCCACTGACGCACGATCACGCCCGAGCGCGCTGGATCCACCTCGAATCCCCAGGTGGCGCTGACCCCGGCCGGTCCGTGCACCTGCCAGACCCAGCGCCGTTCCGGCTCCACCTCGATCACCTCGCACTCCGTGCACCAGGTGCCCATGGCGCTGTGCTGATTGGTGCCCCGGAAGCGTGCCCCCACCGCGACCCGATCCGCGCCGTCGAGCCATGCCGCGGACTCGAGTTCCTCGGAGACGCGCGAGGGCAGCGTGATGTCGGTGACCAGCGCCCACGCCTGGGCGGCGGTGCACGAAACACGTTCGGATACTTCGACGGTCGGTTGATCGCGGTAGCGCACGCGGTGGCCTCTCGGGTTCCCATCAAACGGTTTCTATGATGTATAACATAGTGCATGGTCGCAGCGCAGCCCCGCCGGAATCCGCTACGGATCGGCGTAGTCGTCGAACCCCGCCTACCCGGAGCCGCGGAGTTCGCGGTGGAGGCCGAGCGGCTCGGCGTCGATTCGCTGTGGGTGCCGGAGGTGTGGGGCTACGACGCCCTGACCGGCCTGGCCTATCTCGCCGCCCGGACGACCTCGATCGGATTGGGCACCTTCGTCGTTCAGCTCGGCTCCCGCTCCCCGGCGCTGCTCGCCACCTCGGCGCTGAGCGTGCAGGAACTCTCGGGCGGTCGCTTCCGTCTCGGTATCGGGGTGTCGGGTCCCGCGGTGATGGAGGGCTGGCACGGCGTGCGCTTCCGCAAACCCGTGCGCACCACCCGTGAAATCATCGATATCGTGCGCCTGATCGGCCGTGGTGAACCGCTGCGGTACGACGGTGAGGTCTACACCCTGCCCCTGCCCGACAGTGCGGGCCGCGCCCTGCGGCCGCTGGTCGCGCCCCGGGAGGTGCCCGTCTACGTCGCCGCCATGGGGCCCGCCAACCTCCGGCTGACCGGCGCCGCCGCGGACGGTTGGCTCGGCAATGCCTTCATACCCGAAGCCGCCGAGGTCTTCTTCGACCCGCTGCGCGCGGGCGCGGAGTCGGCGGGCCGCACCCTGGCCGATCTCGATTTGGTGGTGCCCGTCGCGGTCGAGTTCGCCGACGACGAAGCCGATGCGGCACAACGCGTTCGACGCCATGCGGAAGGCTACGCCTTCACCATCGGCGCCATGGGCGCGGCCGGCCGCAACTTCTACAGCGAGGCATTCACCCGACTCGGCTTCGGACCGGCGGTGCGCCGCGTCGCCGACCTGTGGCAATCCGGTGACCGTGATGCGGCCCGCCGCGCGGTCCCGCTCGAACTGGGCGGCCATACCAACCTCGTCGGCACCCCCGAAGTCCTGGCCGAGCGCGTGGAACGCTATCGCGCGGTGGGCATTTCGACCCTGTTGGCGAAAATGGACACTCCGTTCGAGGAGCAGTTGACGACTCTGCGACGGCTGATCGACCTGGTGGACAGCCGGTCCGCCTGATGAGAGAGACGTACATCACAGTGCTGACGGGTTACGAAACGACCAGCTCAGAGGTTTCGATAGTTGCTGAAGATTGTCTGAGGTACTGAGAGGTACTGAGAAGCACTCGGAAGGAACGTGAGATCGATATGCGCAAACTACTCGCCGCCACCGCGATCACCGGAACCCTGGCCGGAGGAGCCCTGCTGACCGGCATCGGTGCCGCGAGCGCGACACCGCCGCCGCCCTCGCCGCAGTGCACCGCCATTTCCTATCCGCTGGTCCTGCTGATCGAGGCGACCGGTGGCGCACAGAGTCCGCTGCTGCCCGCCGCCCAGGCCATCGCCGATGCGGTGTGCCGCTGATCCACCGCCTCGATAGTGGATGCTGCGAGATTGCGGTGGCGCACTCTCGGTAGTGCACCCGTGCTCGTTTCGTAGCGCTCCACCCGCCGCCCGCCACGCGTCCATCGGGCACGTAGCCGATGACGCCCTCGACACGGGGTGCGGCGGAATGGGCGGCCGATCGGCCCGAGAGACGGTCACGTATGGGGGCGAGATTCTCGACGATGGCTGCGCGGCGGCCGGGCGGCTTGACTGAAGGCATGACTTCGAACAACGAAAAAACAGCAGCTCAGACCATTCTCGTCACCGCGGGAACCGGGAAGGTGGGGCGGCGGGTGGCCGAGCGGTTGAACGCCGCCGAATACCCGGTCCGGATCGGATCCCGGTCAGCGGAGGTGCCGTTCGACTGGTCGGACCGTAGCGGCTGGGATGCGGTGCTGGAAGGCGTGTCGGCCGCGTTCCTGATGTACACCCCGGATATCGGGGATCCGCGTGCGGGAGAGACGATTCGGGCATTCAGCGAGCTGGCGGTCGCCAAGGGCGTGCGGCGGCTGGTGCTGCTGTCGGCCCGGGGCGAGGATCAGGCCGCCGCGGCCGAGACCGCGGTACGCGAAAGCGGGGCGGAATGGACCGTGCTGCAAGCGGCTTGGTTCGACCAGAACTTCGACGAGGGCGTGTTCACGGAGATGATCCTCGGCGGCGCGCTCGCGTTCCCGGCCGGTCAGGTCCTGGAGCCGTTCATCGACTCCGGCGATCTCGCCGATGTCGCCGTCGCCGCGCTCACGGAGGACGGGCATGCGGGCCGCAATTACGACCTGACCGGTCCGCGACTGCTCACCTTCGGTGACGCCGCGGCCGCCATCGGCGCGGCGACCGGTCGCGAGATCCAGTACATCCCGGTCAGCGGTGCGGAATTCGGTGCCGTGCTGACCTCCGAGTTCGGCATGCCGGACGAGGAGGTGGCGGTCATGCTGGACATCTTCGCGACCCTGCTGGACGGCCGCAATGCCACGGTGACCGACACGGTGCGACAACTGCTGGGGCGTGAGCCGAAGGACTTCGACGACTACGTGCGCGATGCGATCGCGGCGGGTGCGTGGAAGCAGGACTGAACGATCGCGCACCGAGCCCGCCTCACCCCGGCGCGACCGCGAGTCGCCGACCGGCGAGACGGGTTCGGTGGACGTGCAGGTGATCGGCCAGCGCGGAGATCGCCTGGGCGGCGGCGGAGTCCGGATGGGTGAGCACCATGGGGGTGCCGTCGTCGCCCGCGGTGCACACATCGGGGTCGAGGGGGATGCGGGCGAGGACGGGGCAGTCGGTGCCCAGGATGTCGGACAGCCTGGCACTGACCTCCTCGGCTCCGCCGGAACCGAACAGCAGGTGGCGAGCGCCGTCGGAGCCCTCGTACCAGGACATGTTCTCGACGACCCCCGCGACCCGTTGACCGGTCTGCACCCCGACCGCTCCGGCGCGTTCGGCGATGCGGGCGGCGGTGTGCTGAGGTGTGGTGACGATGAGCATCTCCGCGGTCGGTAGGAGTTGGGCGAGGGAGATGGCGATATCGCCGGTGCCGGGCGGCAGATCGATGAGCAGAATGTCCAGGTCGGACCAGTAGACGTCGGCGAGGAACTGGTGCAGCACGCGGTGCAGCATGGGGCCGCGCCAGATCACGGGTTCGTTGCCGGTGACGAACATGGCGATGGACATGATGCGGACGCCATGCGCGGTCGGCGGCATGAGCATGCGGTCGACCTGCGTGGGTGCGGCGCTGGTGCCCATCATCGATGGAATGGAGTGACCGTGGATGTCGGCGTCGAGGATTCCGACCCGCAGCCCCCGTCGAGCCAGGACGCAGGCGAGATTGACAGTGACACTGGACTTCCCGACGCCGCCCTTGCCGGAGGCGAGCGCGTAGACGCGGGTGCGGTTGCCCGGTTGCGCGAACGGGATGACGGGGGCCTCGTCGGTGCCGCGCAACCGCTGCCGGAGGGCGGCGCGCTGCGCGTCGGACATGACACCGACATCGACTGTCACCGTAGTGACGTCGGGCACCGACCGGACAGCGGCCTCGATATCGGCGGTGATCCTGGCCCGCATCGGGCATCCGGCCACGGTCAACAGCACGCGGACGCCGACCCGGTTGCCCGGCGCGATATCGATGGCCGCGACCATGTCGAGTTCGGTGATGGGGCGGTTGATCTCCGGATCGCGCACCTCGGCGAGCGCGTGCATGACCGCCGCCACCTCGACCGCCGGTGCGACAGCGACAC